>CANMSA010000003.1 GCA_947500385.1 uncultured Flavobacteriaceae bacterium
CAAAAAACCTTAGAAGCTAGCTTCTAAGGTTTAATCTTAATTCTTTAAAAACTGTCAACCTATTTTAGGACGACTCAGAATTGATTTTGGTTACTGAATAATCCCCGTGCAACTTACTCTTGCGCCAGCGGCACCACTCGGCTGGGATTCGAAATCATCTACACCTTGATGCACGATAACCGCTTTTCCGACAATATTTTTATTGGGGTCGTCACAACCAATACACCACTGGTCGGTCGTAAACTCCTTGGTGGCATTTCCTTCGGCATCTGCAATAAAATTACCTATATCACCTTTATGATACCCTTCGGCCGCTCCCCATTTACCGTGGGGTTCCGAGGTAGGGTTCCAATGTCCTCCTGTCGATTTGCCGTCCGCAGAGGAACAGTCGGCCTTGTCATGAATGTGAATGGCATGTTCACCTTCCGTAAGTCCGGTTAGCACGGCGATCATTTTTACTTCCCCGTTTTCTTCGGTAAAACTTACTTCGCCTTTTACAGTGCTCTCACTTTTAGGTTCCATGGTAAACTTGATACTCTCTACAGCTATTTCCTCTTTCATTTCCTCAACGGCTGTTTCCGCCTCTTCAGCTGCTTCTTGGGCTTCTTTTTTGACTTCCTTGCAGTTGTAAAACGTCCCTACTGCCAATGCGAGCGCTACTAGTTTTATTTTTTTCATTTTCGGGTTTTTAAGTTATTCAGCTTTAAAGTTACACATTATTTTGCGGCAATTGAATGCAATGTTCTTCAAAATACCTTCAGTAACTCCATGTTGTCCCGAATACCTTTTTTTAGATTTTCACACAGTAAGAGCGACTTGTCGATTCGGGTTTGGGATACTTTGTATCTTGAAATCATATAGATGATTCCTCTTTTTTTGCCATCTGTAAACGATTCGAAAATTTGAAATGCCTCGATGTCACTTAAAAAAACGGCTTCCAATTCTTCCGAAATTTCAACACCATACTTAGAATCGTCCTCAAAAAACTGGAGCTGAAAGTAATCATTTGGAAATATGCCCAAAGCCTTTTGATTACTCTTGCCAAACATCATATAATGCGTTTCACCGCGTTTTTGGATGGCGGCATGCAAGTTGATTTTTTTTCCTTCAAAATGTGCTTCGACCCGAACCCTTTTTTGCTTCTTCTTTAAAAAGGGTGCAATGATCTTCTCGGGTAATATGATGCCGTATCCTGCGCTTAAGGACACTTCAAAAAGGGGACTTTTCATGAGCTCACCAATTCTGTTAGTACCTGTGTTTCGCTATGTAGGGTGCGATGAACCGGACATTTGTCGGCGATTTCCAAAATGCGTTTTACTTGCGAGTCGTCCAAACTTCCGGTAAGTTTAATGGCTCTATGAAACGTATCGATTTTCGCATTCGGGGATTCGCAATCCTCACAATCGGCCGCATGTGATTTTCCGTAGGAAGTATGTACTTCAATGTTTTCCAATGGCCATCCTTTGCGACGTACATACATCTGTACCGTCATTACGGTACAGGCCGATAGACCGGCAGATACCAACTCATATGGCGACGGTCCGTAGTCATTGCCTCCAAATTCTATGGGCTCATCAGCCACCATATAGTGGTTGCCTACCTTCATGGCAGTGGTAAAACCATCTTCCTGGTCCAAACTCGCAACTACCTGATGTTGGGACTTTAATTCGGTCTGTTTGGGAATAGCTACATATCGTTGCGCCCAGCCGGCAATAACGCTGCCCGCATAGATCGAATCTTTTTTGTTCGTTAGTAGGTGATCTGCCCCGTCTAGCGATACAAAGCTCTTCGGGTGATGCGCCGCAACGTATATTTGTTCGGCATTTTTAATGCCTACCGTATCGTCTTGAGGGGAATGTAAAATTAGCAACGGCTTGCGAAGTCTTTTGATGGTTTCCGGAAGCGATTTTGATCTTAAATCCTCTAAAAACTGTTTTTTGATAGTGAAATCCCGCCCACTTAGATTGACTGTCGCCTTGCCGGTTTTTTCAATTTCTGCAAGGCCGCTCTTTAGAAGATGTTGCACATGGCTAGGGTCTGAAGGGGCGCCAACGGTGGCCAAGGCCTGTACGGAGGCTATTTTTTCGGCAGCAAATACAACGGCGGCTCCTCCCAATGAATGCCCGACCAATAAGGTGGGCGCTGCATAGTTTTCTGATAGGAACCGGGCTGCGGCCACTAGGTCTTCCACGTTTCCCGAAAAATTAGAATCCGCGAAATCGCCTTCACTTTCCCCGAGACCGGTAAAATCGAACCGAAGCACACCGAAACCATTCGATGTAAGGGCTTTGCTAATGTTGCGCACCGCTGTCAAGTTCTTATTACACGTAAAACAATGGGCAAAGATGGCAAAATTATGTGGTCGCTTGTTCGCGGGCAACGCGATACGACCAACCAAACTATGCCCTTCTTGGTTGTAAAAGGTTACTTTTTCAAGACTCATATTGTTTTCTTTTGATCGTATGAATATACGCTTAATAGTTTTCTCTACGGGAACGCTACCTAGGTCGTATAAAAGAACGTTTCATTTCAATTTTTGGTAAGCAAGCCGTGCACTTCAGAATTGTATAAGCCATTTTGAACCGCTACTTTTTACGGAAGTCGGGATTGTAAAAAACGGCTACCTGCAAACGATCAAAATTTGCGTTGTTGAAATGATTTTTTAAATAACCCGATTGTACACTTAAATTATCCGTTATATTCAGACCTACTGCCGCATACAAGCGATTTTGTCCAAAAACATTGTTTTGCAGGTTTAAGAAAACTTCATCATAAAAGTTTAAAAAGAACGTATCGGTCAGCGGCAGGGTCACTTGTAACCGATACCGGACTCTATGCTGCACATCGGTACCTCCATTGGAACCAAAGTCAAGAAAACGTTGTTCCAAACGATAGCGATGCTCAAAGCCGAGTTCCCAAACCTTATTTTTTAAGATAAACTGTTCAAAGAGACGATGTTCTTTAATGTTTTCCTCCTCCGGGAATTCTTCAAATGCGCTATCCGTATCAATAAAACCATATCCGAAAGTACCAATGGCATTCGGATTGATATGATAATTGAGCCCCGTACGCAACAACAACTGATTGAAATTTTTACCTGCCTCGTAGTAGCGCAACTGGCCTTCGGCATGTATGCTTAATTTATTGGTCATGCGAAGGGTACTAAAAATCATATGCCAAGAACCCAATTCGTCTTCTCCGGAATCTTGGGCGGTTAATCCTAGTGCAAAAAATACCAGGAACATGCTTGTTATAACTCTTTTCATATATGCTGTGCGACGTTTAGGGTTTGGTATCTGGATCAGTGGTCATCGACTGCCCATCTTGTATTGGTTGGCCTTTATCACCTTTTAGATGCACTTCTAAAAAAGCTAAAATTCTGCTATATGCTTCAATTTGGTTTTCCTTTTTAACGAAGCCATGGCCCTCATCCTCGAAAAGCACGTATTCTACGGGAACACCATTGGCCTTTACGCCAGCGACGATTTCATCGGACTCTACTTGGAGTACCCTAGGGTCTTTGGAGCCTTGGAGTACAATTAATGGTTTTGTTACCTTATCCGTGTGAAATAGAGGAGAGATGGCTCGTAACCGCACTGAATCGGCGCTATTTGGATCTCCAAGCTCTAAATATAAAGCCTCTTTTTGTGCTTCCCACCATGGCGGAATACTTCGTAGGGTACGAATCCAGTTGGTAACACCAAAAAGATTGACCCCTACATCAAATTCTTCCGGAGTATAGGTCAACGCGGCCATGGTCATGTACCCACCGTATGAACCTCCTATGATACCGATTTTTTCAAGGTCTATTTCTTTTTGTTGCGCAAGCCAATTTTTACCTTCTACACAGTCTTTAAGGTCTTTATCTCCATGGTTTAAATCGTCCATTTGATAAAAGCTCTTTCCGTAACCGCTGCTTCCTCTATTATTGACGGCCAATACCGCGTACCCATGGTTCACAATATACTGGATCAAAGAATTGAAATTCTGTTTTGACTGTCCTCCTGGGCCGCCATGTACCCATACCAAAGCGGGTACTTTATTGGCTTCCGTCGCTTGATGGGGTTTGTAATAAATGGCCGGAATTTCTAGTCCGTCAAAAGATTTATAACGAATTACCTCCGCCTTCACCAAGTCTTGTCCTTGGATTTCATCGTTCAACACATCGGTCAGCTTTGTTTGTTTTTTGGTCTCTAGATCATACACATACAGATTGGATGGTGTATGTGATCCGCCGGCGTAAAACCGCATTGTTTTTTCATCTTCTGAAAAGCCTACATTAGTGATATCCATCCCATCAAAGGAAGGCAGATCAATGTTCTTTCCGGCGGCTACATCCATGACTTCTATTACATTCTTTGCATCTTCGTTGATATAAGTGACCTGGTACGTGCCATTTTCCGTAAAATAACTCCCCAAGATATCCCATTCGCGCTGCAATACTTTTTCAATGGTCTTATCGGCAATTTTATAGCGCATCAGCTGTCCGAACTCTCCGCCATCATCCGTAGTATAGTAAAAATACTTTCCATCGGGGGAAAAATCTTCAGGACTATTGGCGCTTTGGTGTTGGTTGATTTGGGTGATGGTCTTATCCTCCATGTTATAAAGAAAAAGATCGGCATCATTTGTATTGATCGGTTTGATCAACGGCAGGTATTTTTTGTCTTTTGAAAGACCTCCAAGGAAATACCCATCCTCATTCTGGTATCTTAATGTGGCAGAGAAGTTTTCAAGATCCATCTCGTACAAATCGGTATAACGGTCGTCTCGCTTGTTAGAGGAGAAAAGAAAGCTATTTTTATCTTTTGTCCAGCCATAAAAACTCGCTCTTTTGCCTTCATACGGCGTTAGGTCTTTGTGTGAACCATCTAGGTCTCTTAGATAAATGTGATAAATTTCATCTCCGTTCCCGTCCATTCTAAAAAGCATGCGCTCGTCTCTCGGGAAGTAAGAAATCCCAAAAACCGAAGAACTATCGGACGCTGTAATCGGTATCATCTCTCCTCCTGTGGCTGCCACGGTATACATATTATAGATTCCGGAACGGTTGCTAGAAATCAACAATTTAGACTTATCGGGCGAAAAACTACCACCTCCTATGGCTTCGTTGTTCATCATTTGGTCAATCGTATAGGTCTTCATGGTTTCAGCAATGCTGGGCGCTGCTGGCGCCTCTTTCTCCTTGCATCCCAAAGCAAGGGCAATCATACAAACTCCAATATATTTCTTCATAAAACTTTTTTGCGGATTTTTTTCTTTGATGGGTACTTCTTTAATTCAAGCCAAAGGTCTTTACCTCTTTGAACGGGGAAATGGCCACTGCTTCCATCTCTTCCCGATAGGCCTTCCATCTATCAGCGAAGAAGGCATTGGTTTTTGATAAGGCCGTTTGCAGGTCTTCCTCGGCATATTCCAATAATTTTTTCTCGGTATTCGTAATTCCGTTTGGCCTGGTGGCTCCGTAATACCCTGCATTCCCTACTCGCTGCATTACCGTGATTTCCGGATTTCGAGTAATGCCTTGGCGTTTGTCTTCTTTACCGATATATAGGGCGACTACTGAATCGATTGCCTTTATGATGGCTTTGGAGGCCTTGATTTGGTCTTTGTATTTTTCTTCATCGTCTTCTTTCAGTTCCTTGCTGTACTTTTGAGCCACTTGCTTACTTTCTACCAATTGCTTTACGGCATCTGCAGCGGTTTGGGTAATGTTTTGAATTTTTTGACCGAAATCGTATGCTTCATCGATTGTATTTTGTGAAATATTCAATCGAGGATCTGTTTTTACTTCAATAGTTGTTTCGTCCGACACCTTTCCATAGGACACTTTCACTTTATAGGTGCCTGGTTTCACATCCATACCGCCCCGTTCGCGTTTGCTCTTACTGATCTTGCGGGCCGGACGATCCGGTCCTTTCTCATCCATATTCCAATACACCCTATGAAACCCCGCTTTTTCAGGAGTTTTATATTTTAAGGTGCGAATTAATCGGGCTCCGTCATAAAAATCAAATTGAATTGAATCTTTCTTTTGTACCCCGGTAAGTTTCGGTTTGTCTTCTGTTGCTTTTTCATCGGTCTTCTCCGACTCTTTTTTCGCGATGGCCTCTTTCTCATCATCGGTCTTCTTGTCGGTTACTTCTTTCTTTTTCTTTCCTTCTTTTAGGTAATAGGTGATCATTGCACCATACTCCCGATTTTCCGCATTATAAAGGGCATCCCCGCCAAACCTGCTCCCCGTCGGTTGCTGGTACGCTGCTTGGTATGCGGCAGGGGAATCGAACAGTTTGATTTCTTTTTGTAGAATACTCGGATCTTTTGCCAAAGCTCTTAAGGGCCTAATGTCATCCAATACCCAAGCGGCCCTTCCAAAAGTCCCGATGACCAAATCGTGTTCGCGTGGTTGTATGACCAAGTCTTTCGTAGATACGGTAGGGAAGCCTTCTGTCCATTTTTGCCATTTGGCCCCTGCATTGAATGATACATACAGCCCGTCGTCGGTTCCGAGGAACAGCAAGTTTGGATTTACAATATCTTCCACGATCGAGAGTACATAGCTTTTTACATCTGAACCATCAACGATACGTTCCCAACTTTTACCATAATTCTTGGTGCGATAGGCGTAAGGGGTATAGTTGAAACGGCGATAATCATTCGCTACCAACAAGGCTTCTCCTTTATTTTTAGTGGAGGCTTTTATCTGGGTGATCCAGCTCCCTTTTGGGAGACCCTTGATATTTTGGGTGACTTCTACCCAATCATTTCCACCGGTAGTGGTATAATGAACGCGCCCATCATCGGAAGCGGTCCAAAGCATATCTTTCTCCAGCGTTGAAGGCTCTATTACCAATAGGGTGCAGTGGTTTTCGGCTCCTGTGGCATCCATGGTAAGACCACCGCTCTCGCTCTGTTTTTGTTTTTCGGGGTCATTGGTGGTTAAATCCGGGGAGATGACCTCCCAGGTAAGCCCTTTGTTGATGCTCTTATGCACAAACTGACTTCCGAAGTATACAGTGCCATTGTCAAAAGGATCCTGCCCGATAGCGGCATTCCAGTTAAACCGTAGTTTGGTTTTTGCATCCGGTGGGGTAGGGCGTACGATATAGTTATTTCCCGTTTTCCAGTCGTAGCGTGATACAAAACCTTGTTGGCTCATTGCATATCCAAATTGAGAGTCATCTCTATCCGGCACCACGTCAAAACCATCTCCAAAGGCAATCTCTTGCCAATAGCTGTTGCGTATTCCCTGGGCCCTCCAAACATAGGCGGGGCCGCGCCAAGATCCATTGTCCTGCATACCACCATACACATTGTATGGGTATTCGTTATCTACATTGATGTGGTAGAACTGGGCAACCGGAATATTGCCAATAAACCGCCATGATTTTCCACCATCCTTGGTGATATTCATACCCCCGTCATTTCCGTCCATCATGAACTGGCCATTCTTCGGGTGGATCCACCACGCATGGTGGTCGGGATGCACCCCATTGTCGACCCCGTAGGCAGGCATCAACTGGGTGAAATTCTTTCCCCCATCTTCCGAGACGTTCACATAGGTAAAAACGGAATAGACGCGATTTTCATTTTGAGGGTCCACGTATATTTCGGAATAGTAAAAGGGGCGGTTGCCAATATCGTTTTTGTCATTTATTTTTTTCCATTTAAAGCCGCCATCCGTCGACCTGTACAACGCATTCTTTTTAGCTTCGATCAACGCGTATACCACGTTTGGTTTACCCGGTGCAATTGCCACCCCGATGCGTCCCAGGTTCCCTTTGGGCAAGCCGTCTTCATCGCTTAGTTTTTTCCAATTTTCACCACCGTCATGAGTCATATAAAGGCCACTTCCTTTCCCCCCTGATTTAAAGAACCAAGGGTCTCGTTTGTGTTCCCACATGGCGGCGATCAATTTGTTGGGATTGGTGGGATCCATTACCAAATCGGCTACTCCCGTGTTATTATTGACAAAAAGTATTTTTTCCCAAGTCTCGCCTCCATCGGTGGTTTTAAAGACACCTCTTTCCGGGTGCGTTCCCCATGGAGAACCGATGGCGCCTACATAAACGGTATTGGGGTCGGTTGGATCAATTTTGATTCGGTGAATATGCCTTGTTTTTTCAAGCCCCATCGCCTTCCAGCTTTTTCCACCGTCTAGGGATTTATAAACTCCATACCCTCCATTGAGGCTATTTCGTGGGTTTCCTTCCCCGGTGCCGACCCATAGCACCGATGGGTTGCTTTGCTGTATTGCCACTGCCCCCACGGAGGCTGTTAACTCTTCGTCGAAAATAGGCTCCCATTTGATACCGCCCGAGACAGATTTCCAGAGGCCGCCCGAAGCGGTACCGACATACATGATATCGGGGTTTGAATGAACGGCGTCGATTGCAGTAACCCGCCCGCTCATGCCACCGGGCCCAATATTACGGGGCTTCATATCTTGAACGAGGTCCATGTTAAATTCTTGTGCAAATAAGGGAAGGGATGCTAATAGCATCAAAGCTGCGAGTAGTTGTTTTTTCAAGTCAGTTCGTTTTTGGGTTGGGAAAAAATCGTAAGGAAAATATAGAAGAAAAATGAACGGTCGGTCGCTTGGTTTCTTTGTCTCTTCCCAGGTCTTTTCATTTCTTTAATTAGTCAAGCTAAATATACCAAAAACTTTAGCGCAATTTCTTAAAGGCTTGTTAAGGAAAACCCAGATCTTGATTTTTGAAACGGGTATTTTCTTTACCTCATAGGGTTTATAGATGCCCAGTGCAAAAAGTCGGAAAAATAGGATTTTAACGTTTCCCAGGTCAATTGGTTGCCATTACCCATATTAAGGAAGATCGTGGTGCCCAAAACGGGCGAGAATCACCACAATGTATGGGGACCGAACAAATCCGACAGTTAAAAGGTCGACACCTGTCAAAAGCCCTATATTTAATCCTGCTATTTTTATCTTTTTCTAAAAATCCCGAACAATTCATTTCCCTGTCGCGGTGCAATGCTATTATAGCACCTTTCAAAAAGAACGGGTGCCAACATCGTTTCGAAATAGCTCAAATAAAGTGCTTTGTCGCCCCCAAAAGGCCGTTTTTCCATATCCCCTGTCAAGGGAATATCAAACCAAACGCCTACCAGTTTCCCGCGGGGTGCTAACAAGTGGGCCATCTGTTGAACGTATGCATTTCTATTCTCGGCGGTAGGTACAAAGGAGCAGAAGAAGGTCTGTTCTATAATCAAATCATACTGCCCGGAATGCTTAAAAAAATCGGTGAATAGCAGCTGCTTCTTAGGAAAATTTGGATTTCGTTTTTTGAACTCATATAGCGGAAGTCTTGCAATATCCATTACAAACACATTCCTAAAGCCCTGTTGCCATAAATACTCCGCCTCATAGGCATTGCCCGCTCCAGGAATCAAAATCTTGATGGTTTTATCCTCTAATTGGTCAAAATACGTTTTCAGGGGCGTAGAGATATGACCAATATCCCAACCGGTTCGTGATTCCCTATAACGTTGGCTCCAATAGGCTTCTTCTTGTTTGTTCGACATGTTTAAAAGTAACACAAACACTCTTAAATAAATCAAAAAACCTCCTACTTATTTTGTCTCTTTCCCTATCTTTCACAGCACTATTAATCTGTACCTGACCGTATGACGACCAAACCTTTTTTTCTGACCCTCGTTCTTTTTTCATTTTTTAGCTATGCGCAGATAAGCCCAAAATGGGCTCGGTATCCAGCAATATCTCCCGATGGTACCACGATTGCATTTACATACAAAGGAAATTTATTCAGTGTACCGGCCTCCGGTGGCGATGCAACACAGTTGACCTTTCACGAGGCGCACGACAAGCGAGCAGTATGGAGTAAGGATGGGCAATGGTTGGCTTTTGCCTCTAACCGATACGGTAATTTCGATGTTTTTAAGATGGATGCCAAAGGAGGTCCCGCCACAAGGCTTACCTTCCATAGTGCGGATGAAAGACCCTACTCTTTTTCCGCTGACAATACGTCGGTGTTGTTTGGAGCGGTTCGACAAGACCATGTACTGCATAGGCAGTACCCTACCGGTAGACAACCAGAACTGTATAGTGTACCGATCAATGGAGGTCGCGTAAGACAGATTCTGACCGTGCCTGCCGAGGATGTGCAAATAAGTGAGGATGGTACTACCATGGTATATCATGATTTAAAAGGGTATGAGGACGAATTTAGAAAGCACCATGTGTCGGCCATTACTCGAGATCTATGGAGTTATGATGTGCAAAATGCTACCCATAAAAAAATTAGTTCTTTTGCCGGAGAGGACAGGACCCCGGTGTTCGCTAAAGACCAACAGTCCATTTACTATTTAAGTGAGGAAAGCGGCACCTTCAATATACATAAATTGAGTTTGGCCAGTCCGGCCAGCAACCAACAGCTCACGAACTTTAAGACACATCCGATGCGATCGCTTAGTATTGGTAATGGAATCATGGCCTTTAGTTACGACGGGGAGTTATATACGTTTCGCGAAGGAGAAGACCCCAATAAAGTCGCTATTAACATACGCACACAGGCTGCGAGCAATTCAGATAAGTTCGTTTCCGTAAACGGGGGCGTACAGGAGATGGATGTTTCTCCCGATGGCAAACAGATCGCGTTTATTTCAAGGGGAGAAGTCTTCGTTACCTCGGTAGAAGGCTCCTTGACCAAAAGACTGACCAATACTCCTGAGCAAGAGCGGTTTGTGAAGTTTACCCATGACGGAAAGGGAGTAGCCTATGCAAGTGAACGCAACGGAAAATGGGGTATTTACAAAACACAAAAAGTGCGTAAGGAAGAACCCTTTTTCTTTGCGGCCACCTTGTTAAAGGAAGAAGTTTTGATCCGTAATGAACAGGACAACTACCTACCGGAGTTTTCCCCCGATGGAAAGTTCATAGCCTTTATTGAGGGGCGCAGAACGCTTAAGGTGATGAATTTGAATACAAAAAAAACAACTACCCTTTTAACCCCGGATGATTTGTATCATTTCTCGGATGGCGATCAGTATTTTAAATGGAGTCCAGATAGTAAATGGTTGTTGGTAGATTGGGGCGCAACCCTGAGTAACAGTGAAATTTTGCTATTGGCGGCCGACGGTTCCAAACGAACAAATCTTACCCAGAGTGGATATTACGATATGGCGCCCAAATGGGTGAATGAAGGCAAACAACTTTTATGGTTTGCAAATAGAGATGGCCTAAAGAGCTATGCCACGAGCGGTAGCAGCGAATTTGATGTGTATAGTATGTTCTTAACGCAAGATAGCTGGGATAAATTTAATTTGTCAAAAGAAGAGTACGACTTGATGAAGTTGATAGAAGAAGGCGATAAGGAAGAAGGGGATGATAAAAAGGAAGATGGGAAAGATGCCAAAAAAGGAAAGAAAAAGGGTGATAAAAAGGACAAGGAGAAAAAAACGGTACCTCCGTTAAAATTTGATTGGGAAGACCTAGAACTACGCAAAAGCAGGTTGACCATTCACTCCTCTCGCTTAAGTGATGCGGTTCTTTCGAAAGATGGGGAGAAATTGTATTATTTGGCACGTTTTGAAAAGGATCTCAACCTTTGGGAAACAGAGCTTCGTACCAAGAACACAAAAATGCTGATTCCCTTAGGCGCCAAGTCGGGAAGTTTGGAATGGGATTCAAAACAAGAAAACCTATTTTTATTAAGTGATGGGAAGATAGCCAAGGTAGATCTGGCAGCTGCCAAAACGAAACCTGTTAAGATCAAATCAGAAATGGTCTTGGATGCCGATGCAGAACGTAGATACATGTTCGATCATATTTGGTTGCGTACCAATGCGATTTTTTACCACTCCAATTTTCACGGAGTCGATTGGAAGGCGATGCGCACCGCCTACGAGGCATATTTACCGCATATTGGCAATTCCTTCGAATTTGCCGAAATGACTTCTGAACTTTTAGGGGAATTGAATGTTTCGCACGCCGGTGGCCGTTTTCGGGGTCGCATACCGAATGGCGATGCAACAGCTTCCCTGGGCATTTTTATGGATTATGAACACCAAGGAAACGGTATTAAAATTGCAGAAGTTATAAAGGGTGGTCCTTTGGATAAGGCATCCTTTAAGTTAAAGCCGGGTACTATTATTGAACGGATCGATGGTGAAACAATCACTCCAGACCGGGATGTCGCCAGTTATCTAAATCGGAAAGCGGGCAATTTTACACTTTTGGATATCGTAGGGGTAAATGGTGGTAAAAAGCAGTTAACCGTAAAACCCATTACGTTGGGTGAAGAAAACGGCCTGTTGTACAGACGTTGGGTTCGAAAAAATGAAAAAGAGGTGGCGGAAAAAAGTAACGGTACCCTGGGCTATGTACATATTCCGGGGATGAGCGATGGTCCCTATCGTTCCATCTACGAACGAATGATGGGCAAATTTTCCGATAAGAAGGCCGTAATTGTCGATACCCGTTTCAACGGTGGGGGAGATTTAGTGGCCGATTTGGCCATGTTCTTTACGGGGATTCCTTTTTTATCCTATGAAACCGAAGCGAAAGTGGTGGGAGGGGAGCCCACTTCAAGATGGACCAAACCCACCTTGGCAATGTTCAACGAATCTATGTATAGTGATGGTTCTTGTTTTGCAAGTGGCTATGTAGACCTAAAAATTGGTAAAACCGTGGGTATGCCGGTACCGGGAACATGCAGCTTTGCAGGATGGGAACGACTGCCGAACGGGGGTGTTTGGGGCGTGGTCCCGGTGAGCGCCAAAAACAAGGCAGGAGAGTGGATGGAAAATAATGAGACCGACCCGGAAATTCAAGTGAAAAATATGCCGGGCGTTATAGACAAAGGACGCGATGAGCAATTGGAAAGATCTATTTTAGAACTGATGAATGGGTTGGATTAGGAAGTGATTATTATATGATCCACCAGCCTGTATTTGGCTGGGTTATAGCGCACAGTGTTGCGTATTGGTAGGAATTAAGGATTGATTAGCCTGCGCAGGGCAATGAAAACAAAGATCAATAAAGAATACCCGATAAAGAACGGTACGATGTAATTTTGCAGCCCGAAAACAAGCATTAGACCAATGACCAATAATTGAAACCCAAGCCCGAAGGTAGATATGGCGGTCATTAGCCAATTTGGGAGGTGCTTACTTTCTGCCGCTTTCCGGTCGAGGCGGTAAATAATCTTATCAAAGACGCCATAGAGCATACGATACAGCTGATAAAGGAAATCTACGTTGCGTTGTTTTTCACCTTTCATGGCGATGGGCGCTCCTTCTTCAAAAATACGGCTGGTAGTATCCCCGTTGTATCGATTTCGTAGAATCACGTAATAATAGTTGTACAAGGTACCCTGTAATTGAAGGCCAAAAAAAGCAAGAATGGTGTAGATTAAAGAACCATTCGTAACGTACCAGATGGTCATCAAGATTAAAAGATTAAGAATGATGTCAGATACCGAATCTAGATATCGTCCGGTATGGCTGGGTGTTTTTTTGACCCGGGCCAATTCCCCGTCGGCTGCATCCAGAATAGACTTTAAAACCAAGAAAAACACGGTTCCCCAATAATACTGATACAATAGGCAAACAATGGCCATTAAGCCCGCTACCACAAAACCAAGGGTAAGGTGTATGGGTGTGAAGGCGGTTTTTTTTAGTTTTTGAGCAATTAGTTTGGCAATAGGTCTGCCATAATCAGAAAGATCTAAAAACTGATTTTCCTTTGGTAATTTGGACATCTTAAAATAGTGAAGAACAGAAAATCCGAGAACGGGAACACGCTGGCCCGGAGCACTCTCCCAACACTTAACACAAAGGTAAGTCTAAATTTACAATTTAGTAAAAGGGTGATGGGGTTGCTTGATGCTTGAAACCATCGCCCGATTCTTAGACATCAGTGCCCTAGATGACAACCACAACCGGCACGCACAAAACTTTGAGAGGCCTCATGCCAGGGAAACGCCTGGTTGTATGTATTGTTTTCCCACCAAAATTTGCTGCGCGGTTTGTCGGTGTTGCCAATTTCGTTCATGGTATCCGTGTCATATAACCTTCCGTTTACCATCGTATATTGTACTGTTTCGGTATTACGAATGTTTTCCAAAGGGTTCTCGTTCAAAACGATCAAGTCGGCCAATTTTCCTGCTACCAGCGATCCTATTTCCTTACCGGCGCCAATATATTCTGCACCGTTCAATGTGGCCGCTCGCAGTGCCTCCAGATTCGACAGCCCGCCTTGATGCAACAACCATAGCTCCCAGTGCGCCCCTAATCCTTGTAATTGCCCATGTGCTCCCAAGTTTACCTTTACTCCTTCTTTTGCCAGGGCAGCAGCCGTTTTTGATACCAGAATATGACCGTTTTCATATTCCTCATCGGGTACCATTGTGCGATGCCTGGCACGGGCATCTACAATAGAACGTGGTGTATATTTCAATAGTCTTTTATTTTCCCAAACATTGTCTTTTTGATAAAAATAGTACTCCCCGTTCATGCCGCCATAGTTGACGATCAGGGTAGGGGTGTAACCCGACTTGCTTGTTTTCCAGAGTTCCATCACATCTTTATACACAGGGGCGACGGGAATATTATGTTCAATGCCCGTATGGCCGTCCATCAACATGGTCATATTATGATAGAAATTAGACCCTCCTTCGGGCACGACATTGATTCCCAGCTCACGGGCCGCTTGCATTACCTGCTGCCGTTGATTCCGGCGTGGTTGGTTGTAGCTTTTTATCGATTTGGCTCCAAATGCCTTGGTACGGCGGATGGAAGACCGCGCATCTTCCAAAGAATTGATTACGGCTTTAAAATCACCTTCCGCACCATATAGGATAATACCGGTAGAGTACAGTCGAGGTCCCACCATCTTTCCGCTTCGAATCATTTCGGAAAGCGTAAAAATACTTTCGGTATTGGCCGAAGGGTCGTGTGCGGTGGTTACTCCGAAGGCCAGATTGGCATATAACTGCCAGTGCTTTTGCGTGGCCAACCCATATCGGAAACCTCCAATATGGGCATGGGCATCTACCAGTCCTGGCATTATGGTTTTTCCTTCCAAATCATACACCTTCGCTCCCTTTGGAACGGTCACTTCTGAGGTCTTGCCGACCGCCGAGATTCGGTTGCCATTGACCACTAAGGTGCCTTGTTCAATTACTTGGTCCCCTTCCATGGTTATGATTCGGGCATTGGTAAATGCTATGGCTCCCTTGGGTTTATCACTGGCAACTTTAAGGTTCATACGCAGGCCAACGGTGTCCATTTTAGCAATGCTATCGGGTGAGTTGGGTAAAAAAGTAAAACGATCTTTGACCTTATTCGAAAAATAAGTATCCCCTAGCGTCCAAAAAATGGTTTTACTATCTGCGGACCAATGCAGGTTGATGCCCGCATCTTTTGCAATTTGCGAAACGGGTACGCCTTTTGATTTGTTATCCAGATCCACTTCCTTCCCGGTCATCACCAGAGGGGCGATGTAGGCCTTGTGCAAATGCGTGAAAGCAATCCATTTGTTATCCGGGCTGGGTACGAGACGATTGGCATATTTTGATTTAATATGGGTTTTTTTGTCTTTCCCGTTTAAATCGATGGAATGAAGGCTCTTCGTCAAGCTTCCGAAATAGGTACCCCCGGTTTGAAAGAAGATACGCTTACTGTCTTTCGTAAACATGGGGTATTCCCCCTGCGGTGAAAGCAGGGTAGGGTTTGTGCCTGTTTTAGACATCAAATAGATACCGGTATTTTTAGCAAAAGTTCTGCCTTGATCAAGATTCCCATTTTCCTTGACATAGGTAATCAGGTTTCCGTTCCCTGAAAAACTTGGGGTTCTATAAATCCCTTTTTCTTTGGTTAACCGTGTCGTGGCACCTCCTGCGGAGGATACCGTATGTATGGCACCCAATTGCTCGTCGTTCCAACTCACAAATACAATGTACTTGCCATCGGGTGAAAAAGCGGGTTCAAATTCCAAATCGGTTCCCTTGGTCAACCTTTTTGGGGAGCCATTTGGCAGTTTTTTGGTCCATAGTTGCCCCATGGCACTAAAGACAACCGTTTTTCCATCGGGAGCGGTAACGGTTTGTCTAATTACTTTCGAATCAAACTCATCCGGGGCTACGGGGCTCTCAAAATGTACGCGTTCGGCAATCTTGATATCCGCATCAACAGAGAAGGGAATAGTGGTCACTTGTAGACTTGCAATGTCAATAGACTTGATTTTCCCTTCGGCCCAAAAAAGAATGTTAGCATCATTAAGGCCCCAACTAAAGTTCGGGTAGACCCCGAAAATGGCCCAAGCTTCTTGTTGGTCTTTGTTCAAAGCATCGTACACGGGCCATTCTTCCCCCGTTGTGAGGTCATGAATGAAAAGGACCGATTTCGTACGGACTCTTTTTACAAAGGCCATTTTCTTTCCGTCACGTGATATTTGTGGGCGTGCCGCTCCCCCGGGCCCTCCTGTTACCCTGGTGGTTTTGCCGGTTTGAAAATCATATCGATTGATGACGTAAATCTGTTTATTTGGGTCTTTATTGTACTGAAAAAAACCACCCGGATACATATCTTCGCTGTAGTATAGATAACGTCCGTCGGGAGATATCGTCGGTTCGTTTACATCTTGCTGATCGTTTTTACGTTTGGTGATCTGCAGCCCAGAGCCTCCGGTAATATGGTATTGCCAAAGTTCTCCGGCCCCTACGGAACGTTGGGAGGTAAAATGTTTTCGGGCAATTAGATAGTTGCCGTCAGGAGCCCATACCGCATTGTTTAGCAGACGAAACTTCTCTTTGGTCAATTGTTTGGCATTGCTTCCATCTGCATTCATAGTCCAAATATTATCTCCCCCACCTGCATCGCTAGTAAAGGAAATTTTGGTGCCGTCAGGGCTAAATCGAGGCTGTACCTCAAAGGGAATACCCGTTCGCAAGGGCTGTGCCTTACCGCCGGTAATGGGCATCGAATAAATATCGCCAAGAAGATCAAAAACAATTGTTTTTCCGTCAGGGCTCACATCAAGGTTCATCCAAGTACCTTCCTCAGTCGTGAAAGTATGGCTTTGGTAGTGGAAGCCGTCCCCGGGATTTGCAACATCCCAAGTAGTTTTCTGCTGTTCCGACTTTTTTTCTTGACCCAGTACCGGTATGGCGCTGAGGGCGGTAAGCAAACAGGTGGTTAAAAAGATTCGCATAACATTTCGTTTTATCGGGTTTTGGTTGGATCAGTTCTTTTTTCCGAGGATTTTTTGATCAGCGCCCGGTTCCAGGACGCGTTTTAATATTTTCTTTTGAGAGCCGCACGATCTCTAAAATCCGTTTATTTCGGGTTTCCGGGCGCTTTGCTTGATTGAGCCAATATAGATAACTTTTTCGCTGTCCTCTTGTAAAACTCTTGAAATTTTTGAAAGCATCGGGCGCTTTATCGAAGGCTACTTTAAGTTCTGATGGAATGATACCTTTTTCAACCGCGTCGAGTGCGGTCCAGGAGCCATCTTTTTTGGCTGCCTTAATTTTGGCTAATCCGCTTTCATGCATCAGGTTTTCGGCAATTAGATTCTTGATATGATCTTTATTTACCTTGCTCCAAACACTCTTGGGTTTTCGCGGACAAAAATATTGCCGGCGTTTTCCTTTTCCGAGACTTTTTACCGTACTGTCTATCCATCCATAGCAAATGGCGACCTTCACCGCCTCTTCCCAGCGCATGCTTTCTTTTTCATGGGAAACTTTATAGAAAATTAAATAAACTCCCTCTTTCTGCGTGTGGTTTTCATGAAGCCACTGTCGAAACTCGATAGCGTTTTTAAAATAGTATTCCGAAATGTCTGTCATCGATACATCTTCCTTTTAGAGCGCTTAAAAATAAGAAAACAACCAGAAGTTCCTATATTTAACACAACAGAAAAAAGAAGACGCTTGGAAGAGGAGCTAGCTGACTTTATTAGGAACGGACACAAACGGTATTTTCAGAATTTGAGTATCGACTGTGTGATTTTTGGCTACCATGATAAAGAGTTGAAGATATTATTGGCAAAATGGAAACAGCTTGACGGCTGGGGTGTTCCAGGCGGATTTATTGGGTTAGAGGAGTCGCTGGCCACGGCTGCGAACAGGATACTTAAGGAAAAAACTTCACTTGATAACGTGTACCTGGAACAGTTCAAAACGTTTGGCGAAAGCGAATTTAGATTAAAGGAAAAAGAAGGAATGCCTTGGTTGCCCAAAGATAATTGGTTGCGAAAACGCACCTTCGGTATTGGGTACTATGCCCTGGTCGAATTCTCGAAAGTAGCCATCAAGACCGATATTTTTTATGAAGACTACCGGTGGCAAGACGTAGATTCTGTTCCCGAACTGTTGTTTGATCACAATGAAATGATCGAAGAAGCACTTCGTTATTTGCGGCTAAACCTATACCATAAACCCATTGGGTATGAACTGCTCGAACATAAGTTTACATTGCCGGAGATACAATCGCTTTATGAGACCATTTTGGGGAAAAAACTGGATCGCAGAAATTTCCCGAAAAAACTTATGAATCTGTCGCTTATCAAAGACACCTCGGAAGTACGTAAAATAGGCCAACATAGATCTCCTAAACTCTATGAGTTTAATAAGGAAAAATATGACCAAGCCTTACAAGACGGCATTATTTTAGCGCTGTAGCGTCAAAAGTTATTTTCATTGTGTATATGAAACGCAATAAAACACTATATTTGAGTGGCACGGCATTTTATATTCCATAACCTACATTTTAAGATAGCCGAGTATGCTTTATAACAAATCAATTAAAAAACGAAAGATGAAAAAAGTTGCAATTGCTATTTTAGCCTTATTCCTTTTGGGCTTTGTGGGCTGTGGTGATCAAAAAAGAAAGGGCACTCCAAAGGTGTTGGTCTTTTCCAAGACAATGGGTTTTAAACATGCGTCCATTCCGGCAGGGGTGGCGGCTCTTCAAAAATTAGGGGCTGAAAATGGGTTTGAAGTGGATACCACAAAAAATGCGGATCTCTTTACCGATGAAAATTTAAAACAGTATTCCTCGATCATCTTTTTGAGCACTACCGGCAATGTGCTGGATCATCATCAAGAAGCCGCCTTTGAACGTTATATTCAAGCGGGCGGTGGTTATGTGGGTATTCACGCCGCGGCCGATACGGAATACGACTGGGGTTGGTATAACAAACTGGCGGGAGCACAATTTTTGAGCCATCCTTCGGGAACACCGGAGGCCGACTTCATTATTAAAGATCAAAGTTTTATTGCCACCAAGCATTTTACCGATACCGTATGGCATCGCACCGATGAGCTCTACAATTACAAAAAAATCAATCCGGATGTAAATGTCGTAATGACCTTGGACGAAACTACCTATGAAGGTGGAGCGAACGGGGATTTTCACCCAATTGCCTGGTATCACCAGTTTGACGGGGGAAGAGCATTTTATACAGGTGGTGGCCATACCGATGAAAGCTATTTGGAAGAAGCGTTCTTGAAACATCTTTTGGGCGGTATTCAATACGCAATCGGCGATAACAATCTATTGGATTATGGGAAGGCCACTACACAAATCCCACCGGATATCGACCGGTTTTCAAAAGTGAGTCTTGTTGAAGGTGGTTTTTTTGAACCTACCGAAATGACCATTTTACCAGACAATGACATTCTAGTAGCGCAGCGTCGAGGTGAAATTATGCTGTATAAGGCCGATACCAAAGAACTTTCGGAGGTGGCAAAGCTAGATGTATACCATAAGACCTTAAAGACCCCTGATGTAAATGCCGAAGAAGGTTTGATGGGAATTCAAAAGGACCCGAATTTTGCGACCAACCATTGGGTGTATGTCTATTATGCGCCAACGGGGGACAAAGACGTGAATCGCCTTTCGCGGTTCAAATTCCAGAATGATACCTTTGATATGGATTCGGAACAGGTGATACTCGATGTGGATTCGCAACGAGAGATTTGTTGCCATACGGGTGGTTCCATTGCCTTTGGTCCTGATGACTTACTGTATGTTTCTACGGGAGATAACTCTACTCCTTTTAACGAAAAGAACGTACGATACGTGAATAATGGATATGCACCCTTGAATGATATTCCTGGACACCAACAGTACGATGCACGACGTTCATCGGGCAACACCAATGACCTACGCGGTAAAATATTGCGAATTAAGGTGAACGAAGACGGTAGCTATACCATTCCAAAGGGAAATCTTTTTCCGGAAGGAACCGAAAAAACAAGACCGGAAATTTATACGATGGGCCATCGCAACCCGTATCGTATTTCGGTAGATCCTAAGAAAGGGTATGTGTATTGGGGCGATGTAGGGCCAGATGCGAGAGCCGACAGCTTGGGAACCCGCGGTCCACGGGGGTATGATGAAATGAATCAGGCACGAAGTGCAGGAAATTTTGGATGGCCCCTTTTTATAGGAAACAACATCCCTTACAACGATTATGATTATGAAACAGGTGTCAGCGGAGAGGCTTTTGACCCTGAAAAGCCCATCAATGATTCGAGGAACAATACAGGTTTGCGGGAGTTACCTCCTGCCCAGCCAGCGTATGTATTTTATCCGTATGCCGATACGGGAGACTTCCCCCAGGTAGGGGCCGGCGGTAGAAACGCCATGGCGGGCCCAACCTATTATTCTGATATGTATCCGAATGGGGGCGGACTTCCCGCCTATTATGACGGAAAAGTCATTATTTATGAATGGATGCGTGGTTGGATGATGGCGGTTACCCTGTTTGAGGATGGTAGCTTTAATAAGATGGAACCCTTCGCATCCGATATTGAGGTAAGCAACTTGATCGATATGGAGATGGGCCCCGATGGCCGTATGTATCTACTAGAGTATGGTGCAGGCTGGTTCGCACAGAATGAGGATTCCGGTTTGGGATATGTGGAGTTTAATGGTGGTAATCGTGCCCCTGTTATCGATGCGATGATTGTTGACAAGACCTCAGGGAAGTTACCATTGACGGTCACGGCGACCGTTGACGCTATGGATCGTGAGGGCGATGCCATCACCTACTTCTGGGATTTGGGTAATGGTGAGACCAAGGAGACCAAAGAGCCTAAAATCACCTATACCTACTCCGACGCGGGGGATTATAAAGTAGCGGTCGAGGTAAAGGATGACAAAGGAGCGGCCATCAAAAGTGCTGCTACCGCAGTTGTTGCAGGGAACGCACGCCCTGAAATCAATATCGATTTGAGTGGAGGGAATTCTTCTTTTTTTATAGCAGGTACGCCAGTGAACTACCAGGTTTCCGTCACGGACCCCGACGGGAACGGCACCATCGACGAAAGCAACGTTTTTGTTTCGGTCGATTATATGGAAGGGATGGATGAGGTAAACATGTCTTTAGGACATCAGCAAGTCTCCGCTGCCGTGACCGGGAAGGCGTTGACCCAGTCGATGGACTGTAAAACCTGCCACAAGGAAGCAGACGCTTCCATCGGACCGACATACTTGGCAATTGCCGAGAAATACAAAGATGATAAAGGTGCGTTGGCTTACCTTCAGAAAAAGATAGTGGAAGGAGGAACCGGTGTATGGGGCGAGGTAATGATGCCGGCACATCCAAACGTAACAAGCGACGAATCACGGCAGATCGCGTTGTACATTCAATCGTTGGTCGATACGGGGGCTAAGAAAAAATCATTGCCCTTGGTCGGAAGCATCACGCCGAATCCTACCCCAACGGATAATGTAATGGTACTTACGGCTAGCTATACCGATGGCGGTGCGGCAGGCACGATTCCTTTGACAGGGACCCATTCGGTTACTTTACGCGGTAGTACCGTTCCGTTTACCGGGAACAACAAGGCCCAGGGTTTTATGCCGATAGAATTTGGGGGCATGAAATTACTTATTGTTCCTTCCGAAGGAGGGTGGTTTGTTATAGACGATATCGATTTAAAAGGGGTAAGTTCGGTAATGGTAACAGCCGGATGGCAGGAAGCACCCAAAGTTGGTTTTAGCTTGGAAATACATAAAAATGCCCCTGACGGCCCGTTGTTGGGTACGGGGAGCATGACCGCTCCTGTGCCGGGGCAACCAGGTGGTATGGTCATGATACCCATAGATATTCCCATTGCAGAAAAAGTTGAAGAACTCTATTTTGTGTATCAACCGGTAGCAGGGGAGGTGCTCGGACAAGTAGCCTTGATAAGCGTAAAGTTTAACGGACAATAAATAGGAACAAGGTCTCACAAACCGGATTAAAAGGCCCTTACTAGGGCCTTTTTGTTTCTATAGCGCACTTTTTAGTTCTTCCGCTACCTTTTCGGCCGCTAGCCCGACCATGAATTGACAGCCATATTCTGGATATTTATGTAGCATGGCAGTTTCAAATGATTTCTTTGATGCCTCCGTTAGGGTGGCCGTGCCCTCGGTATGCTCTAGCAAGGTAGCGCAATAGTCAAGCAAATATGCCGTTTGTGCTCCAATGGCATCATACCCGCATGGCCCCCCGTGGCCTATGTAGTATGTATCATATTTTTTTAATACCGGCGCATATTTTTGTAGATTTCCCAACCACCTTAGGATACTTCCATCCGCCATGTAAGTGTGGTTGTTGTGATATAAGAAGTCCCCAAGGAAAGCCGCAGGGGTACTCCCTTCGAGCAGCCAAAAAGAATTGGCATCACAATCCCCACCACTGCCGATATCCAATACGGTAAATTGTAGGCCGCCAAAGGTAACGACTTCGTTGTGCCCAACTATTTTATTGGGATATATCCATTTCGGAATCCATTCATCGCCGAACATTCCCGACCATTGCCGGTGTTTGGCCTCTTCGGTAGCTGCCATCAGCCTTTTAACGGAAGCCGTTGCGTATACGGGAATGCTGCCATCAGGATTTAAGGTGAATGTTCCTGCAATATGATCCGGATGTCCATGTGTCAACAGTATACCGGCAATTGGTTTGTTCAGACGATCGGCAAGGGCCTTTAAGGCTTTGCTGTCGCTTACAGTAAGTGTAGTGTCAACGATGACAAGATCGTTTGCTCCTTCAACGATAAAGGCATTTACCATAAGCATGGGTTCTTTTGAGGTAAAAACGTGGATCTTTGTTTTCATTACGTACTAATTTAGATTCTCCTAAATGTAGTCACGGCAAAGGTGTCCGGCGTCAATGCTTATCAGGGTTTACAGTCTTATGACGTATTTCGATTGGAATGTGCACTACGTTTAGAGGGATTTCTTAAAAAACAGGACGGGAGAGAGGCATCTGAGATCCATGCCAAATATAAGTTAATAGAAGATTCAAGGGTCAAGCAGGAAACGCTTAGCGTTGGTTGGTTTCCATTTTTTTGAACTCATTGTAGATCAGCTGTTTTTCCTGAATGGTAAACTCCTTGGTCTCGAACCAGTCGTTCGCAGCGATTTTTTCATTTTCGATTTGCGCTTTTCGTATCGCTTTTAGGGAAACCAAATGCCAATGGGTCCCTTTTTTTCGGCTTACGGAATATCCTACATCTTCCATGATATATGACACTCTCGGTTGGTTGTACAACCGAATGCCGTTCTTTAAAATGGCGAGTGTTTTGGTAAGGGCAACCACCTCGGAAAAAGAATAACGTGCAAAATCGGTAAAACCATCTTGCGTTACATTGTATAACTTATCGCCGACTTCTAGATTTCTCATAGGGACTAAAAGCAGACTAAATTAAGTGTAGTTTTTGAAGTGGAAAAAGAAGTAGGTTGTGAGTTATCAACAAAAATTAAGCCATTCCTTTCATGGCAAATAAGGTCATTACCCAAACGATCACCGATGAGAAAAAGATACCAACGGTATTGGCGATAAAGGCCTTTTGTTTTTCTATTTTAAATAGATAACTGGCAATACTTCCCGCATAGACGCCCGTACCCGGTAAAGGAATCATTACAAAGAAAATGAGCCCCCAAAAGCCATACTTTTTAATTTTATCCCCTGATCCGGTCTTTGCTTTTCGTGCAACATAGAGTGCCGCCTTTTTATAGAAATTCCACCTCAGAAGATATTTGTTCACACTTTCTAAAAAGAACGACATAATCGGGAAAACCAACACATTCGCTCCGAAACAAATCAAAAATACCATGTAGATGTTCAAACCTTTCCACATACCAAACGGAATGCCCACCTTGGCCTCGCCAAAAGGAGAAATACTCCATAAAAATGCAAAAAAGAAATCTTGGATCAAAGCAGCTTTTTTTTAGAACGCTAAACTAACGCTCAAAAAAAGAATTACGTGCTTTCCAACACCAAAATAATCGTTAAAAAAACAGGAAATTGCAGCTCGTCCGATTTTTTGGGACTTTATAGATACCACCTATGCGCCATAGATTACGGATAGGGGAGAACAACCGGGTTATAAACTAGCGATACGATGTAAAGAAATGGAAAATAAGAAGCTTACTTTTTCTTCTTTTCAACGACCATTGCCGGTTGGTTTGGTAGATCATATTGAAAGAGATCGTTCCTTGCATAATGACCGGTTACATCAAAGTCAAGTTTACTTTTGCTTATTTCATCCAAATCTAGTTCTGCCGCTACCAAACCGGCTTTTCCGGATAAGGGTCCGGCTATGATTTTGCCCAAAGGCGAAACAATAACGCTGCCACCCGGACAAAAGTCCTCTGGATCCGACGCGGCCAAAGACCGATAAGCCTTAGGATACATCGATTTGGTATAATATTGATTACAACCAAGTACAAAACAACGCCCTTCCAACGCTATATGTTGCATAGTCGACGTCCATTCATCCCTAGAGTCCGCCGTAGGGGCAATATAGAGTTCCACGCCCTTTCGGTACATCGCCATTCGTGCCAAAGGCATATAGTTTTCCCAACAGATGAGTCCGCCTAATTTCCCGATTCTAGTGTCGCAGGTCACCATTGATGCTGCCCCTGCCTCTGCCCAAACAATACGTTCGGTACCGGTAGGTTTTATTTTGCGATGTACTGCCAATAACCCATCGGAAGGCGAAATATAGAGCATGGAACAGAAAAGACTACCATGTTCTTCCCTTTTTTCGGTAACTCCTATGACCAGATATACATTTTGGGTACGGGCCAGTTTTTCAAGCCTTTTCAATTCAGGCCCTTCCAGTGAAAAGCTATGCTTCCGATAAGTGGCGTATAATTCCCTCCCTTCATCTGTTCTGCTCCCCACCTTGGCACCAAAATCAAACCCTCGTGGATAGCCCGGTATGAAAGATTCCGGAAATACGAGCAATTCGCAGCCTTCCTGTACATACTTTTTGGTGAGCGCTTCTATCTTATCCAAGGTCTTTGGTTTGTCAAAGAACACCGGACTATCTTGCACGAGACCTACTTTTACTTTCATTTATTAGTGTATTTTGCAGATGGCTTTCTTCATTCTGAAATCCTCCAAGGTGGGTTTAGCCGATTTTCACCTCCATAAAAAAGAATGAGTTGATTGCCGTCAAGGTCTTTTAACCTTGCCTCGCGCCAACCCCAACTTTTGTCGGTCGGTAGTTCATCGAACACTACTCCCGCATCGACTAGAGCGGCCACCTGTTTGTCTAAGCCCTCGCACTCAAAATATACATATACCCCGTCACCACTCGGTAGCTTTTCGGTTTGATGAATAGAGAAGGTAGCAGCTCCTACAGGGCATTCAAAACGGGCATAATGGGGCAACGCCCTTACAATGAGTTTTAAACCCAATTGCTCATAAAAAGGAACCGCCTTTTCGAGATCCAAAGAAGGAACGGTAACTTGATTTAGATTCATTGAAATAGGGATTTAACGTTCGCAGCAGCTATTGTAACTGCAGTACCTGCACATAAAAATTTCGATCTACCTGAAAAGTCTCCAGATTTTCTGTTATCTCGAGCTTTTGCCATTTTGCCGAGGGGGTAATTTGATGGGTGTTCCCTGCAATACTGATAGCTATTGGCATAGCAAAGTTGTCTACAACATTTGTATAACGGTAGGTAAGGGTATCCCCTTGTACCTTGTACTGTAATAGGGGAATTTCCCGGGTTCGCAGGTATTGATCAAATATCAAGGATAAATCTATTCCTGATTGTTCGGAGATATAGTTTTCAATTTCAGCTGTGGTGACGGTGCTGTGATAAAACTCGGTGTTCAAACCTCGCAAGATACCGCGCCATTTCTCGTCATCCCCAATTAACTGGCGTATGGTATGCAACAGGTTGGCGCCTTTGTAATACATATCACTACTCCCTTCACTATTTACATTATACGTCCCTATCACCGGTCGATCATTTTGAATGTTGCCCCGTGTTCCGATGACATAGTCGGCAGCGGCTTCCTTGCCATAATAATAATCTAGAAACAAATTTTCAGAATAAGCGGTGAACCCTTCATGTACCCACATATCGGCAGCATCTTTATAGGTGATGTTATTTGCAAACCACTCATGGCCCGCTTCGTGAATAATGATAAAATCAAATTTTAAACCCCAACCGGTTCCTGATAGGTCATTTCCTAAATACCCTTTCTTAAACTGATTCCCGTAGGTAACCGAACTTTGATGTTCCATTCCCAAATAGGGTACCTGAACAAGCTTAAAGCTATCCTCATAAAAAGGGTAGGGGCCAAACCAATGTTCAAAAGCCTTCATCATTTTTGGGGCGTCCTTAAATTGTTCCTTCGCCTTTTCCAAATCATCGCGCAGCACATAGTAATCCATATCTAACGGCCCTTTTTCCCCATCGTATTTTTCACCAAAGTGCACGTAGTCACCAATGTTCACATTCACTCCGTAATTGTTAATGGGGTTGGCTACAAACCATTCATACATTTTGTAGCCCCCGTATTCGTACTCATGCGAGTCGCGTAGCCTGCCGTTGGCCACGGCCATTAAATCTTTTGGAACATCTATAGCGATGCGCATACTATCTACCTCGTCATACATATGATCCTTGTTGGGCCACCATACACTAGCACCTAGACCCTGACAAGAAGTTGCGACAAAATGCTTGCCATTGGTATCTTTTTTCCAAGAAAAACCGCCGTCCCATGGTGCGCGAACGGCCTCTTTGGGTTTTCCGGCATATTGTATGTACAGTTCGTTGTATTCGCCCGGCACCTGTTTCTTTTTGAGATTTATAAAATAGGCGGGTCCTATGTGATGGTAATCCAATGGCTCCTTATCTTGTGAAATACCGGTTATTTCCAAGGGTTCTTGCAAATCTATTTGTAGTACATCGTGCGCTTTTAAGACTTTGTAACGAACGATGTTATAACCGGCTATATACTTTTTATCCGGTTGTACTTTGATGTTAAGGTCATAGTAGTTCAAATCCCACCACGCACGTTCAGGGGTAATGCTCCCGCGCAAGGTGTCTTGTTTTGTAAACTGCTGTGCATGAACGGAAAGATACCCGAACATTAGGCCAATAAGAAAAACATATTTTTGTATTTTTTTTTGTTCCATATCGATTAAATAGGTGTTAATCTTCTAAAGGTTCCGGGGCAAGACTTTTACTTTTTATCAGCCAACTTTCTTCATACAAGGATTTATAAGTGATATGAATTTGTGCTTGGTCGTCAAAAAATAGTTGATGCAAATCTTCACCGGTACTTGTAGAATTGTTTACCTCGAAAAGCATGATTTCTTCCCCCGGCGAAATAAGGAGGCCGGGATGAATATCGGAAAAGGTTATTTGCCGAATACTATCAATTTCGTCTGCCTTACGCTTTAAAAAGGTAGAGGGTGATTCATCAAAAATCTTTCCATTGAAAGAAATATAGACTTCGTCTACAAATGCAGGCCCCACGCCTTTGTTCTCTACAATGATCTGTAAATTGGGCGATCCAACGCGATAGGTGCCAATATTCAAATAGGGCATGGCAGCGGCATACTGCTGCTTTCGTATCAAATTGGTTTGATAAATAAAGACCATTAGGGTGCCCAAACTTAAAAGAATGGCAAACAGGCCTATCGCCCGATCTGTGCTAAACTTAAAACGCTTTTTTTTCATAAGACCTACCTGAAAATGCCATTGGGAAATACGACCGGACTTTCAAAACCGTCTTTCCCCACCGCCGCTACTCCGAAAAAGTAGTTATCAATAACGATACCATTTAGGGTATACTCGGTTACATCCCCTACGTACCTGCTGTGATCCCAAGTGGGCGATGTAGTATCGCGCCAATAAATTTTATAGCCAATCGCCCCTGCTACGGCACTCCACTGAAATTTGGCCGACGGCTCAACAATTCCGCCTATCTTGACTTCTACCGGGGAAGGTGGCGCCCAAGCGATAGAAGCTAGGTTGATCGCATTTACAGCGGTGAGCTTTTTTGCATACTCAAAATCAACATGTTCCAGTACATCCCCATAGGCGATGCCATTTTCCGTGCGGATATCCTGATGTTGTTGGGTATAGTTTTCATGGGCTTCCATAATACGAATTCCCGCAAAACCCGCATCATTGAACGGACGGTGGTGCCCCCCTCTCCCAAACCGATCAAGCCTGTAGATAAGCATGGGGTTCATTTCTGGCATATACCTGCGCACATTCTTATGAACGTATCGTGCCAATTGCCGGGAAATACCATCGACCTCCCCTCCGTAAAAACGTCTTGATCGCCGCTCTCTTTCCGTTTCAGTGGGAGGTACGGGTTCTGAAAAAATTCTAAAATCCACATTGCTGACCACCCCGTCTACTCCGGTGATGTTGCCGATCATATCGTTGTTAAGGATTCCTATGATTTCCCATCCTTGCTCCTTTGCATGGGCGGCAAGCCCTTTCCCGCCATAGAGTCCCTGCTCTTCACCAGAGAGGCCTACGAATAGGATGCTGTTTTCAAAGTCATATTTGGAAAGCACCCTGGCGGCCTCCAAGGTTCCGGCCATGCCGCTGGCATTGTCATTGGCCCCGGGAGCATCGGAAGTGAAATTATTGGGGTCGCTCACCCGCGAATCAATATCTCCGCTCATAATAATATAGCGATTCGGGTATTTGGTTCCACGCTTCACAGCCAATACATTTACAACCCAAACATCATTGACAATACGATCGTTATCCCCTTTCGGGACCAGATTTTTTTGAAACGAAACTTCCAAACAGCTTCCGCAGTCGATAGAGGTTTTTTCAAACTCCGATTTGATCCATCTGCGTGCCGCTCCGATACCGCGCGTCTGCGATACCGTATCGCTTAAGGTATGGCGGGTACCAAAATTGGCCAAGGTAGCAACGTCACTTTCGATCCGTTCCGCCGAAACCGCATCGATAATTTCATAGATACGCGCATTGCTCTGGGCACCGACAATCGCGCAACCAAGGAATGCCCAAAAAAATAACCCCTTTTTCATAATTCGATATTAGATACTCTTATTTATTTCCAATCAATTCAACAAAAACGCCATCGGGATCTTGCAACAATACAAACTGGCGACCATCTCGAATGGTGAGTCCTGGTTCGCTTAATACCGTGACACCTGCTTTTTTAACCCGTTCCAAGATAGGGGCCATCGATTTTACAAAGATGGTCATGTAGCGCATTCTGTTTTGATCTTGAATCACCTGCTCTTTACCAATAGTCTCTTTGCCAAAGGCGACCATCTTAAATTCGGAAGCGGCTTCATTGTCTTCGAGCTTCAGCACTTTCACATCAAAAGGAACACCTCCCGAAAGGCCTGATTTTTTGGCAAAGACTGAATCTACGGGAAATCCTCCGGTTTCTTGCATTCCTATAATGTCCTTATAGAATGCCAGGGAGGCATTCATATCAGATACGATCAACCCGATTGAAATGGTAGGTCTGTCAAAATTGGAGGTTGTGTTTTGGGCGAATAGGAATGCTCCAAAAAATAGGCATATTAAAATCGTGTATTTTTTCATTGGAATAGAATTTATATCAGTAGTTCGTATACAGATTTAATTGGTTTTATATTTTTTAGCGAACCATAGGCCATGCGCATAGCATAGTGGCCCAAGCAGGGCATAGACCATTCCGGGCAATGCTATCTTTAACCCTACCTGCAATTTTGCAATCCCTATCGATAAGAGGGCAAGTAAAAAGTAGATGGCAAAATGCCGCGCGTAGAACAAGAGGTCGCTGTCATAGCTTGTACTTTTGGTCTTACGGTACGCCCTGTAGTACATAGCGGAAAAACAGAGGAAAATCAAAAAGAACCCAAGGCTGTACAACTGAAACAGTTGGGAAAAGTCATTCATGCTCAACCGGTTGAACCCAACCCACGAATTAATAAGGGACTTCAATGGGAACACGTAATATAAAATTACAAATAGCAAGATGGCATTGATGCCAATGATCAAAGCGTCTACATAGTCATTTCTCCTAAAGAAATTGTAATGCACAGACCATAATCCTACTAGGACGAAAAAGCAGACACCAAAGCTCAGAAAGGCTTTGAAATCCAAGTTTAAAACAGAATCCTGGGAATCTGCTCCCAAAGAGACGACCAATAATGTAGAGGCAAACGCAAATACCGCATCACTAAAGGCTTCAATTCTACTGATGTTATGTGGAAATTTCATAACGTTTAGACCTCGGTAGAGGATTTGATTCAAGCATACAATGTATTAAAAATTAATGGTTTTTTCGCGTAAGCTGCCACAATCCTACCATGGGACCCATCGTTAAGATCAAAAAAACATAAGGTGTATCTATCTTAGGTATTAGAAAAGAAACCAATTGAATACTTACAATGCTTATTGCAAAGCCAATACAATTGACCAAGGTGAGGGCAGTACCTTTTTGCTCGGTAGGCGCATGGGTGGCCACAAGCGTTGAAAATTGTGGAGAATCGGCGGTGACCGCCATTCCCCATACGCACCAACAAGCCATGAATATAAACGGATGTAATTGGAATAAGAGCGGAGACACCAAACAAAAAATACCGGATGTAGAGAGACTTACCAAGGCCACTTTTGCACTCCCAAAGCGTTGCGAGAACAGGCCGCCCAACATACAAGAAATACCGCCCATGGCAATGACGGCAAAGGCCCCCAAAGGAACCGAGAATCCCCCGTCCCTTAAGCGATTAAATGTCTGCAGGGCCAAGGGGGTAAAGGCCCAAAACGCGTATAGTTCCCACATATGGCCAAAGTAACCGATAGCGGCTTTGCGAAACTCGGGCGCCTTAAATAATCTGGGCCCGGCGCTTAATTGCAATTTTTTACTGGGCTTTCGAAAAGGCCCGTTCGGTACGAATAGCCACAGGGCGAAACCTCCGATGAGCGCTAGGAAAGCGGTGGTCTTCACAACGATGCCATCATTGGCGCCCCAAGCCATGCCCTTCACCAAATACGGGAACGCCGTTCCTAATACCAAGGCTCCTACCAGATACCCCAAAGCCCTACCCAAGCCTTTTTCATAATAATCAGCTGCTATTTTCATTCCAACGGGATAGATTCCAGCAAGGAAAAAACCGGTACCAAAACGGGCGAAAAGCAATTCCCATTTAGAGAGTGTTTCGAAAAGCAATACCAAGTTACTACTTGCTCCTAGAATGGCACATACTAAAAACACGTTTGTAGGGGAGAAGCGATCGGCTATCATCAAGAAGGCGAATACCAACGTACCGGTAATAAATCCGAATTGAACAGCAGATAGGACGTACCCGATAATTTCCGCTCCCAATCCCGTTTTTGCGGCCAACTGATCAACAATGGCATTCCCTGCAAACCAAAGAGAGGTGCAGGCAAATTGTGACAATATAATAACCGGTAAAATATGAGCTTTTGGTTTCAAGGCAAGTGCTAACGTACAAAAGTGACTTTGGCGATTTTCCCATCTTTCACCTCGTAGATGGCAACAGCGTTCACATTATTGCCTCTTATAGTGAGGAATTCTTCGTCTATGACAATGTTTCCTAGCACAATACGCTGGGTGATGGTGCAGTTGAGATCAGGAGTGCTTTCAAAGAAACCCTTGTATCCTTGACGAAGCTGCTCACGTCCTTTGGAGCGTAACTTTAAGGGAAAGTCGTAGGTCTCGATAGTTTCGGCATATGTGGCAACAAAACCATCGATATCTCGCGCGTTATAAACCTCCAACTGTTTGTCTACAATGACAACGGCATCCTCGTTTTTGTGATTTTCTAAAACGAAGGTCATACTCGAAATAAGACCATTGTTTACCTCATAGATAGCTGCTTGCCGGTGTTCTTGCCCAGCAATCGTTACCTTTTCCTCGTCGATTACCTTGTTTCCGATACTTATTCGTTTTAGCACTTCCACCTTAACATCGGGGTTTTTATCGTAGAAACGTTGGTAGTTGTTTTTTAGAGCGGTGTTCCCAGTATACAGGGTGTCACCGGGAAAATTCTTCACGACCACATTGCTGCTGTAGCAGGCAGCGAACTTTTCCAGGTCACGGGTATTGAAGGCGTCTACCTGTCTTTGTACCACAAGTTCGGGCGATATTTCCGAGACGAGGGCGAGTTTTGATGCATTGGCATTGGTTTGTAAACGAGAAATTGCCCCTAGGTTTTTATTTTCAAACCGATGAAATATGCTCCAATTTTCATCTTTTTCAGGATTGAATTGCAATAGGGTATTGCCCCGTGCCATTAATATACTTCCGTTGAGCAGCCAACACATATCTTCTTGTACCGGTGGTATTTTTGTTATCGTTTCGGTAGCGCCCGTAATAGGGTTCAAAGATTTGATTTCCCAATAGTCATTTTGCTCTTTGCTTACGAAACTTACAAGATTGCTGTTTGGAATTTTATGAAGCGACCTACCTACGTTTTTCTGATAGGTAAAATGGGTATGGTCCTTTAAGTTTGAAACCACTAAATCCATTCTATTTTCAACCAAGACCGTGGTGACCAACACTTCATCATTATACCAAAGATGGTACCCTACTTTTTGATCTTTCAACAGTAACTGGGGTACTCCCGAAGCCATATCATACCGGTAGAGCCGCTGCAAGCCATTGGTATCCAGTCGAATGGCCGAAACCTCCCTTTTACCGGGGATTTTAAGCGGGGAGTATTCGCTGCCCTGTTTTGTATTACTTCTCCATTCAATTACAGCGTCGCGTACATTGTATTGTGCGATATCCGTTTGGCCATTTCTTGTAGCTGAAAATAGCACTTGATTGTCATTGTAAAAAGAAGGTTGATTGTCGTACCCCTCATTGTTAGAGATGTTCTTGGCCGGCCCAAGGGTAAGTGCACCTTCCTCTGCGATGATGTCCATAAGGTACACTTCTGTATTCATCTGTGCCTGTAAGCCTAGGGCGAATAGTCCTAATAGCATTGTTGGTTTGGTATTCATGGGCAGCTAATTTAGAGGGGGAGGGTTGTCTTTCAATTGCGTTTCTGTTAGTGTATGGGCGTGAAAAGTCTGCCATTCCGAGGTAAGATAACGAAAGCGTCCTATAAAAATATCCCCATTGGTTTTCCATTGATCCCATTGTACGGTGGTATTTTCCCAATAATCAGCTCCTGCGCTCATCATAAGTCTTGCCTCCGATCGGTCATCGGGTTCGTTGCTATCATTTACAATCAACCGAGATTCTAAGGAGGCCCATATGCCAGCTATATCATCCGGATCGATTACGACACGCCCTGTATTGTCCCAAAAATGGAAGTTATACCCTTCGATCAAGGTAGACGAAATACCGCCACCATTGCCATTTTCATCCCGAATATCGGCAGGTATGTTCGTATCGTTTTGAAAATCTTCGGCGTAGTTGGCACCGCTTATATCGGAAGAGGAAGACCATTTTTTCCATGAATCATCGGTTTTGCTAAGATACCATAGTTGCAGGTTACGAATTTGAAAACGGGTGTTGGTACTTTCATTGCCCTGTTCATCGGTATACACTTGGCCCCAAGGAAGTACGGCGTTCCATCCGTCGGGAGGGGTATTTCCATATCCCACGCGGGGATTGGTACCCCAACCATCGGTGTCCAGTACCCCTTTTGGTTTTCCTTCATGCGGTTGGGTCATGTCTTCCAGGACCAATTGTAATTCGGTGGATAAAGGGTTTTCCTGTTGTTCACCATCGCTTGGGTCCGGGTTTGGTGCGCTGTCATCGGAACCACTACAGGCAAAGGCAAGTGCAATTAATAAGAAGGCAATAAAACGGGAACGTATTACTTTTTTTTGCATCACTTAAGTTAAAAAAGATTGAAGTAGCTCGCGTACCTGCCCGGTATTTTCCACGAAGTACTTTGCTTGTGTTTTCTGACGGCCAACTTTTACGGTGATTGCACTGTCGGGTAATTCTTGGAACATAAACTCATCCGTCCAATCATCCCCGATGGCAAATACAAAATCATAGCTATCTTCTCCTAATATACGTACGGAGGCCCTTCCTTTGTTCACATTGCTGCTTTTTACCTCCATCACCTTATTTCCGTTTAGGACACTTAGATCATCCGTACCAATAAGGCTGGTCAGTACGGTGGTCAATTCAGTGGCCCGTAAACTTCCGAAATCGGGATCTGTTTTTCGATAATGCCACGCAAGGGAATAATTTTTTTCTTCTATAAAACTTCCGGGAGTCCGGTCAACGAATGATTCCAATACAGGGCGGATCTTATCCATCCAATCATTTTTTACATTTTCAAGGAGTCGGAAATCTTCTCCCTTTCGCGATATCCATACGCCATGTTCAACGATCATATTGTATTGCTTCGGCAAAAACCACCGTGTAAAGGTGTCTTTGTCACGCCCACTGATCAGATAAAGGTCGGTATCTTCTTGCGCGTGCAAGGCATCCAGTAGCTTGTACAGTTCCGCATCGGGGCTTGCTTTTTGGGGATCGTTATGAAAACCGGCCAGGGTACCGTCATAATCCAGGAACAACAAACGCTTGCCTGCATTTTTATAGGTCTGTGAAACTTTCAGCAATAGGGCATCGGTCATTTTGGCCGATACCTTTGCGGCATCGCGATCTTTTTGAGCCTGTAATGACTGCATAAAATCGTTGGCCCATTTTTCAACATTGTAGCGTTCCAAACGTTGTTGTAATACCTGGTTTCTTGCTTGTTGTTCTTCTGGGGGCATGGTAATGGCTTCGTGTAAGGTGTCGGCTATCTGTTCAAAATTATTGGGATTTATGAGCAGGGCTTCATTCATTTCATTGGCCGAGCCTGCCATTTCACTCAGAATAAGCACGCCAGTTTTATCCGTTCTGGTTGCGATGTACTCTTTAGCGACCAGGTTCATACCATCTCGTAAAGGAGTAAGCCAAGCAATATCACTGGAGGTATAAAGGTCGATGAGGTTTTCAAAGGGCATCGACCGATAAAAGTACCAAATGGGGGTCCAACTAACGGTCGAAAACTCCCCGTTGATGCGGCCTACGAGCTCGTCGATTTCTCTTTTGAGCAGTTTGTATTGCGGTACATTCGACCGGGAAGGTACGGCCAAAATGATCAGGCGTACTTTTTCTTTGTATTGCGGATATTTGTTTAAAAAGTACTCGAATGCATAAAGCCGTTTGGCAATGCCCTTACTGTAGTCTAACCGGTCAATAGAAAGGAAAAATTTTGCCTCAGGGTCGTTCTTTTTGTGTTCGTTAAGCCGTTGCTGCAGTTCCGATTGCTGTTTCGCCCCTTTTTGTTCATGTTCTTGTGCTGCTTTGCTGAACTTTTTGTAATCGATTCCCATGGGGAAAGAATCAACTTTGATGACCCTGTTTTCTTGATAGATTTCGTTAAAACTAACCTCCAATCCCAGAATACGACGTACCGAACTCAGGAAGTGTCGTTCATAGTCATAGATATGGAACCCTATAAGGTCAGATCCTAGAAGGCCTTCCAGGATTTCGCGACGCCAAGGCAGTGTTCTGAATATTTCAAAGGACGGGAAGGGAATGTGCAGAAAAAAACCGATAGAAATCCCAGGTCGCTTCTCACGCACCATTTGCGGCACCAGCATTAACTGGTAATCATGTATCCAGATGGTGTCGTCTTCATTCGCTTCTTTTAAAATCGCATCGGCAAATTTTTGGTTGACCGCCTTATAGGTATTCCAACTGGCCAATTCAAACTCGGAATATTCCAAAAAATAGTGGAATAGGGGCCAAACCGTACGATTGCTAAAACCAAAATAAAAACCTTCAACTTCAGCGGTATTTAAGCGCACTTTTGATGAACCATGTTTCGCTAGGGCTTTGTCTATTTCAGGCTCGAGTTCTTCTGGAATTTCCTCGTCTGTGAGACCGCTCCACCCGATCCAGAGACTATCGCCTCCCGAATGAACCGATTTCATACCGGTGGCCAGACCACCCACACTGGGTATCGCGGTGATGTTTCCATTGCTAATTTGCAATTGAACGGGGAGTCTATTTGAGATTATGATAGTTTTACCCATAAAGTGATCGGTTTTGCAACGTATTGCTAATAATTTCTCTAAATTTCGACAAAAACAAGGGTAAAACCAATTGAAAACCTTTTTCAATCAAGATTTTTAGCGAATGGATAATTTAGACTACGGAATTATAGGAAATTGTAGAAGTGCTGCGCTTATTTCGAAAACAGGAAGTTTGGATTGGTGTTGTTTGCCAGAATTTGACTCCTCTTCGGTTTTTGCCAAACTGTTGGATGAAAACATCGGTGGCAGCTTTGAAATTCTTATAGACAACGCTTATACCATTAAACAACGCTATAAGAAACATACGGCAGTGCTGATTACTCATTTTTCCGATGGGGAGAATAGCTTTGAAATCAGGGATTTTATGCCACGCTATCGAAAAGAGGGCGGTGGCTATAATTCTCCCCCCGAGGTAGTGCGTTATTTTAAGCATATTTCCGGAAAGCCTAAATTCAGTTTGAAATACGACCCGAAGCTCGAATATGCTGAAGGGGAAACCAAGACCTATGTGAAGAAAAACTTTATCGTGAGCCTGAATCAAGGGGAAAAGTTCGACACGCTTTTTCTATACACTTCCTTTAATAAAAATGCGGTGGTCGAGGGCCGGTCAATAGAACTTGTCAAAGATGGTTACGTATTGGTCGGTTATAATGAAAAGATATTTAAGCCTACGGTGCGCAGCATGTATACAGAATTGGAACGGACCAAGGTATACTGGTTGAACTGGAGCAGTAAAACCCCCAATTACAAAAAATATAACACCCAGATAAGTCGTAGCGCCATTACCTTGAAGCTTTTGAGCTACGATAAAACGGGGGCTGTTTTGGCAGCGGCCACTACCTCTTTGCCCGAAACCATAGGTGAGGTTCGGAATTGGGACTATCGTTTTTGTTGGATCCGCGATGCCTCCATGGTCATTAAGGTCATTGGCGAGTTAGGACATAAAAATGTAGCACGAAGGTACTTACAGTTTATCGTAGATCTGATTCCCGACAAGGACGAGAAACTACAGATCATGTACGGTATCAATAAAGAAAAGAAACTGACCGAGGAGACTTTGAGCCATTTGAGCGGGTACAAAGGGTCGAGCCCGGTACGTGTTGGAAATGCGGCCTACAAACAGAAACAAAATGACATTTATGGTATTTTGATGGATGTTATTTATGAACAATTAGCGAAGTATGCCACAGATGTAGAGAATGGGGAAGAATTATGGGGTATAACCAAAGGAATTGTATGGATCGTGAGCAATCATTGGAAAGAGGCCGACAAGGGTATTTGGGAATTCCGTACCGAAGATCGCCATTTTACTTTTTCAAAAGTATTGTGCTGGGTTGCCGTAGATAGGGCGATCAAGGTAGCGCGAATTCTTCGCAAAACGACCAAACTGGAACGTTGGACCCAATTGGAACAGGAAATCAAAAAAGATATTCATGACCACGCCTGGAATGCCAAGGTCAACGCCTTTACACAATCGTATGGATCCAAAGACTTGGATGCTTCCGTATTGCTGATGGAGTCGTATGGTTTTATACATGCAAAAGAACCGAAGTTCGTGAGTACGGTGAAAGCCATCGAAAAAGAATTGAGCAACGATGGGCTGTTGTATAGATACAAGAATGAAGACGATTTCGGATTGCCTTCCTCTTCCTTTACGATTTGTACGTTTTGGTTTATCAACAGTCTCTTTAAAATAGGGGAGGAGGAGAAAGCCATGGCCCATTTTGATCGTTTATTGGGGTATAGCAATCATCTAGGATTGTTCAGTGAGGACATCGATTTCAAGACCAAACGCTTGCTCGGTAATTTTCCCCAAGCGTACTCGCATTTGGCCTTGATCGAATGTGCCATTAACTTCTCCCGTAAGGAGAGCGATGAAAAGATATTGGAATCGATGGGCTCCTAACCTGCCTTTACAAATTGGTTTGTTGTCGGTTTTATATGATTCCTGACTTTTACTGGTAAACATACCCAGCGGTTAATTGAGAGGACACCTAAAGGTATCGTAAAAATACCCGCACCCCATCCAGGTTCCGCCATTGGATTCAAACGAATAGGCTCTGCTATTGCCAAAGGTTAAATTTTCACATAAGATATCCGGTATGGGTACCGGACCTACAGTGCTGGTGATTCTAAAGTCCTTGAGATAAACGAGTTCCAATAAAACGCTTGTAGGAATACTTCCAAAGTTGCCTGACAGCCAGAGTCTCTCTAAATTGGGATGCAACGCCAAGATGTCCTCGGGAATCGTTGCGAACACCGGAAAAGTCCCTGGTAATTCATTACTTGGACAAGCATGTTCGATAATTATTTCCTTCAAGGTATTCGATGCGTTAACATCCGGGAAATTGGTAAGAGGATTGCCATAGCATACAAATAAAACAAGATCATTAAGTTTGGAGATATTGGGATGAATGCTGGATACATCGATTTGATTTAACAAAAGTTGTGTTATCCGTTCTTCATTATCAAACACCGCCACCGCAGCTCTTTCATACCCAAGAGTTGAAGCCACAAGTTCATTTTCGGTTTGGGTTACCTCAAAAGACAAATCCGACAAACTGAGAATATCATAAAATACGTCCAATTGGCTAGTTTCACATTCTTGGGCGATTCCCTCTTCCACCTCAAAACAAAGATCCATCCGGGCATCCTTGTAAAACCACTGCCCCAATCCTATTCCCAGGTTCAAGGTATTGCCAATAATACCGATGCGACCCAACATCCTGGCATATCGTTCCAATTGTTGGCTATAGCTAAATCCGGAACCACTAACGAACGCCAAGCAGTTTTGTCCAAGGGTCAGGGCAATACCGAGTACCTCGCCTACGATATTCATACACAATCCAAAGACCTCCCCCAGGGATATTCCCGGGGAAAGGTTTGAAAAGTTGCCATAGCCCTCCAACACCTCTGGGATAATTCCTAAAAGGCAATTGGTTATGTTGCCGACTTGCAGCCCTGCATCGGCTAATTCGTCCCATGGGATGATTTCGAACAGAATAGAGGCGGCCCAGGCTGTTAGGTTTTCCCGTAGGGCGGTCTGCGCTTCTTCATCATTTTGTAGGGCTTCAAAATCTTTGGGGCAGCCGGTTCTTATTTTCAGCTCGAATTGGCCGCCGCCTTCCATGGTAATGGTACTTGCAACCGGATTCAAGGCCGTAGGCAAATTGGTAAATCCTATAGCACTGGAGCCCTGGGAAAGAATGGAGCCCAAATTGGTAGGGACAAAATTGACCCCTCCCAATATTTTATCCAACCCAATTTTGTTTCCATCCCGGTAAACACCTACCACCGACGCAAAACTCAACCCGGGATTTAGCACGGTCACCTGGTTATTGATGGTACGATACTCCAGCGGCGCATCGGAAAAGTACCTTTTTATTTTATTGGCTACAGAGGTATCGCTGTAAAGGCCCGAAACAAGAGTATTAAACCCCGTTGTAAAATCCGTATTTTCAAAATTGATCGGGTAATTGCCGGCAATCAATTCCGTTTCCATTTGATCTGCAAGACTTTGAAAAGTGGCTTGTTGTCGTATTAGCAAAGCCAGTTCTCCTTTTAAATCATCAGCGAAATTGAAAAGTGAAAAAGAACCCATGACCAAAGAGGTAAGGGTCGATTTACAATCGATTACATTTTCTGTGATACCGGGACCATGGTAGCCTATCAATAGTATGCTGTCATTTTTAGAAACGAACGAGCTGTAGTGGTTTTTGTTGGTTTTGGTAACGAAGGCACTCCTACCGCTGAGGTTTTCCGATTCAAAGGGTGTACGTATCGTTAGGTCTTCCAATAAAAATTCGGAGTTTTCTGGAATGGCGATAGTCACGCCAATTTTATTCGATACCGCTTTTTCATCGTCATTCGTCACAACGCTGGTTTCGTCTTTGGAACAGGCGAAAAGAAAAACAAAGAGTAGTGTTAAGAGGTGCAATGGTTTCATAGTTTTATTTTTAGGTGAGTAGGTATGCCGTTAATACTTGGTATTTAGAGTATGCTGCAGCTTCTGAGCATGAACATTTTATTCTTGAAATTTTGCTGGAGTGATTTTGTAGACATCGTTTACAACGGCCCGTCCACTGCCGCCTGTGGCTCCGCCAATAATGAAAATGCCATTGTCATAGGGGGTACTGGTGAAGTTCGCTGCCTGAAAACCTGCATTGTCATCGGCCAAGATCCATTCCTGTCCGTCCAGGGAATACCAAACTTCTTGAACAGGGGCACCCCCGCTTCTAGTGGCACCGCTAAACAGCCATAGTTTGTTGTCAAAACTGGCGACACTATGTTGCACCCGATACCCGAAGGCTGCTTCATTGGTTTCCAACTGCCAATTCTCCCCGTCGGTCGAACTGTAAACCGAGTCATTACCGCCAGCTACTTTCCAGATACGATCCTTAAAAACAACTGCATCAAAACCATTGCCGGTTCCAAACCCTGCTGTATCCGTAATCAAGGTCCAATTGATGCCATCGTCCGATTTCCATACTTCTTCCCGGCTAATGGAGTCGGCCGCATTTCGTCCGCCGATCAACCAAAGTTGGTCGTTGTACACCAAGGTGCGATGCCCATAGCGTGGCGCGAAATCGGCGTTTACAGTTTCTTGCACCCAGGTATTCCCGTCTTCACTGCTCCAGATATCGTTGAGCTCATTACCGGTGTTATAGGCATTATTGCCACCAATGATCCAGATTTTGTCATTGAAGATTACCGCACTGTGCCATAAGCGTGGAGTGAACCTGGAACCACCGGTGAGTTCGGTCCAGTCAAAACCATTCTCGGACACCCATACATCATTGTAACGATTGCCTCCGAAACTACGTCCCCCACCAATAATGTAAAGTTTGTTTTTAAAGACGATGGTGGCGTGGCTATCACGATCGGCAAAAGGCGGTTCTGTTTTGGCAGATGTTACTCCTATGGTTTCCAAGGTTCTAAAGGAAAAGGTTTCCGAAGTACTCTTGGCATCTTGGTCGTCTATCGCTTCTACATACCATTCATTGATTTGGTCTACGCCCGAAATGCCCAAGTTGAGCTCCTGGTCAGTGATGGCATCGGCAATCAATTGAAAAGCATCGTCCCCCGATTTTACAAAGACATTATAGCGTATAGCACCTCCTTCGGCATCAGTTGCCGCTTCCCATGAAAGTGTTGTTTCATCCCCTGTTACCAAGGTGTTGTTTTCAGGTGTCAGCAAAGCAACCCTACTGGGGGGCGTGTTTGGTAGGTCACCGATCATGAAACTAAAGTCACTGCTTGTCGATAGGCCTTCTTTATCTTTTGCGGTTATACTACCGTTATAAGAAGTGTTGAATTCCAAATCAGTGATTGCATAGCTGGTCGTGATAAGGTTGTTTGTGATCGTTTCGGAATTGACCATGAGGGTATAGGTGACAGGATCCCCTTCAGGATCTATCGATGCGTTCCAAGAAATGGTCACCGTATTTTCCTGAACTTGGGTTTGCACTGAAAAACTACCTGGTGCTTTGTTCACCGGAACGGGATCATCCTTGCTACAGCTAAGGATGCAACTTAAAAGAACGAATGCTGCTATTTTTTTCATTTGTGACATGGTTTCAAATTATGAAGCCAAGGTCTAAAATGATGCTAGTCCGCACATCAGTGTAAAGATGTAATTGTGACACTAGGGTTTACCCTAGGTTTTTGAACGGATTAGGCTATAAATCCCATGTTCATGGCAGCTTTAATGAGGCCAGCTGCATTTTTCACACCGAATTTTTGAAGAAGGTTGGTACGGTGGCTTTCAACGGTCTTGATGCTTACGATTAGCTTTTCGGCCATTTCTCCGTTCGTCATGCCGTTCCCGATCAATTGTAGAATCTCCTTTTCACGGCGCGTGAGTTTTGGGATACTCTTTTGGGGGGCTATAACGCCAATGCTATCGTTTAGTAAAATTGTTTCGACCGAACGGGGCAGGTAGGTTGCACCGGTAACGACGGTTTGTATGGCTTGTACCAATTCTGCTTTGGATGTATTTTTGAGCAAATACCCTTTGGCGCCATTCCGAAGCATATTTTTGATAAAGGCCGGTTCTGTATAGTTTGATACTCCGATTACTTTTAATGTTGCCCGTGTCTTTGCCAAATCGGCACATATTTGAATGCCATTGGCGTTTTTAAGGTTGATATCCAATAGCAGTACATCGGGTACTTGGGTCTCGAAAAAAGCCATGCAATTGGGGTGATCCGTGAAACCTCCTACAACCGTAATATCCACTTCTTTGGAAAGCATGGTTTCCAAGCCCTCGAGAATCATGGGATGGTCATCTAAAATGCATACGGTAATCATGGGGTGTGGATTGTTATGTTCGGTATTTGAATAGAAAAAGCGGTTCCCTTTTTATTGGAATCAATATCCAATTTTCCTTTTAAAAAAGAAACCCTCGAAGCGATATTCTGTAGACCAATGCCTTTTTTTGCATTTTCGGTATCGAAGCCTTTGCCGTCATCTTCTACGGTAATCTCCAACATTTCGGAGGTATGGTTCAGCTGTATCAACACTTCCGTGGCTTCTGCATGTTTCACAATATTGTTCAACAGCTCTTGAATGATACGGTAAATAGCGGTTTCCTTCTCGTTATCAAAAGCGGGTAGCTTTCCAAAAGTTTGATAATCGATTACCAAGGGATGGGCCGATTGTATTTTGGTACAATATTGCCGTATGGCTTCTAGAAGACTAAAGTTGTGAAGGGACGGCGGTGCGAGATTGTGGGAGATGCGTCGCACTTGATCAATAGCATTATCGAGCATCCCAATGGCCTGGGTATGCATTTCCGATTCTTCCCGTGTAAACTTGTTAGAGTACAATGCATCGAACTTATATTTGATGACCGCCAAATCTCCATTGATACCGTCGTGTAAGTCCTGTGCAAGACGAACCCGTTCTTTTTCCTCGCCCGATACCAAGGCCTCAAGACGAACAATTTCTTGTTGTCTTTCAAGGTTTTCAATTTGCTCTTCTTTGCGTTTTTGCCGTTCCTTGTTGATCCAAAAAGAGATGCCCAACCCAATGGCCAGAAGCCCTCCTAGGGCCGACCACCAGGCAATTTGCTGCTGTTTTTTGGCAAGGCTTAGTTCCTGTTCTTGAATTTGTACCTGTTGCTCGGCAATTGCCCGTTCTTTTTTTTCCGTTTCGTATTTTTTTTCTGAATCAATGAGAATACTCCTTTTTTCTTTTAAAAATAGAGAATCTTTCACCACGCCCCATCTGTTTAGGAGGGAATAGGATTTTTCGAAATCATTGCTAGACGCTTCCAAAGTTGCCCATGATTTGAGATTATCCAAACCTAAAACAGGTTCAGGGCTTATTAAATACAAACTATCAAAAGTTTTGAAAAAAGCACGTGCAACTTTTTTATTCCCAAGTTTAACTTCATTCCTAGCTAGAATACCAGTACTTTCCAGAATAAAATAATGATTATTCATGTTGTGGGCTATGCTATTGGCAGTGATATAACTCTTCTTGGCCGCTTCGAAATCTTGAACCATTTGGTAGTAGTTCCCCCAAATTATTCTCGTAAGATAACCGTTGCTCGGGGTCTTGTTTTTTAAATATAGAGCGTCCGATTCGCTTAAATATGCTTTTACTGTCGAAAGTTCCTGTTTATCGAGATATATGCTGGCTAGGTTAATTGTCGCTGCCATTAAAACATCATCACGAGATGCATTTTTACCAGAAACATAAGACTTCTTCAAATACTCTAGTCCTTTTTCATTTAATCCGGCATCCATATAAGTACATGCCAAATTATAGTAGCTAAGACATAATTCTTTATCGTTTCCTTTAAGTAATTCAATGGCCTGAAGATTATTTTCAATAGATTTTTCTCTTTCCAATCGTTTGTAGTAAACCATGGCCAGATTATTATAAGCATTGGCTTTTACAATTGGATTGTCTTTTTTTTCCAGTTTTAGAACCCTTTTTAAATAGTATTCGGAGGAATCTAGTTGAGACGAATAAAAGAAAGCCAGGCCTAGATTGGAGTAGGCTTCGCCAATTTTGTAATAATTGTGACGTCCTGAAAAATTCACTGTTTTATGGGAATAGTGTTTGAAAGAATCAACACTTACGGTCTTATACAGTGCGGTAAGTTCTAACATGCTATTTATTAGCGTCGTATCGGATAAGTCTTGAGAAAGAACTTGCTTAATGCTATCAATTTTTGGTGTTTGGGCATTCCCTACTAGTGTAAGATAGAAATAACAAACAATTGAAATCTTTGAATATGTTTTTAGTAACATACCCAAAAATACCAAATCAAAATTTGATGCTTTTCAGGGGATTGCTTGGAAGTAGCAACCTAGGGTTTACCCTAGCTTTTGGGATTCGGATAGTCAAATACCCATCCCTTCAATTTGTCCAATAGCTTTCGAAAGTGTGCTTCGGTGGTAAAGGGGTTCATTACGGTTACCCGTAAATAGTGAACGCCGCGAAGTTTGGTTTGCACAATGTAATATTCCCCCTCTTCGAGCAACGCTCTTCTCAATCCTGCATTCAAATGGTTCAGCGATGCAAGGTCCAACGCATGGTTTGTATACCGAAAGCAAACAATGTTGGATACGGGGCGCACGGCCAATTCAAAGTCGGGATGCTTTTCAATAATATCCCCAAAAAGATGTCCCATATCGTATAAATGGGTCACAAATTCATCGAAAATCCCCTTTCCATACACCTTTAACATCGTATACCAATGAATACTCATCATATTCTTGGTACACTCAAACGTACGTTTGCCCGAATTATACCAGTCTTCATGATCCTCTTGGGTCAACAGGTAATCGGCTTTTTGACTGAAGGTGCTGCTCGCATTGGCCCCATCCTTCATTAAAAGGGCAGTTGTAATGGTCGGTAGCATCATCATCTTATGGCCGTCAATGACTACGGAGTCTGCTTGATCGATCCCTGCAACGGTGTATCTATATTTTTCAGAGAAGATGGCTGCCCCACCATGGGCACCATCTATATGAAACCATAGCTGATGTGTTTTGGCAAATTGTCCGATAGCCTCCAAATCATCGTACACGCCAGTTGCCGTGGAAGGGGCGCTTCCGATAATGGCAAAAATTTCAATTCCTTTCGCCGTACATTCTTCAAAACGCGCTTCCAACAAGGAAATGTCCATCGCATATCCCGCTGTGACCGGAATCTTAACAATGCCCCGTTCACCTAACCCCATGATTCGTGCAGCCCGATCTACGCAATAATGGGCTTCCGAACTTACCATGATGCCCAAAGGTTTGGTGTGACCTTCCGTCCAAACATCATGGTCTAGTTTTGCCTTGCGTGCAGCCAGTAATGCCGTTAAATTCGCCAAGGTACCCCCAGAAGTAAGGAAACCTCTTGAGTCGGTATTATACCCTATTTGCTTGCAGAGCATATCGGTTACCACCCGTTCAATGGCCGAAGGTGCCATGCCCATTTCATAGACCGCCATACCATTGTTCAATAGCGAACTAATAGTGCCCGTTAAGGCCGTAATCGGTGCCGTAGGGCTAACTTGATGCCCAATGTAATGCGGATGATGCACATAGGTCGTGCGCCTGGTGATTTCAGAAAACAGGGTTTCCTCTTTTCCCGTTTCCAAGAACTCCTTCCAGAAGCGCAACTCGTCCTCCGGTTCGTTCCAGTGTATGGCGTTTGGGGAGTTGGCTTGCAATTTATCGTCTAAATGCTTGGCCAATTCATCGATCAATTGATGGCCACGCATTCTAAAATCCTCTGATGAGTAGGCCTTTTGCAGTAGCGATTTTTCCATGCGATAAAAGTAGTAGGTTGAGCCCTGTAATACAAGTTTTACAAATACTGAATAGAATGGGTCGCTATTTGGTTTTTTTCATCAAATTTTCTTTAAAAGATCTGGCTATCTTTAAATTGGTTGATTAAATAGTGATTGTATTTGAAACTCCGGTGTTTATTAGTTGTTCTAACTGCCTGCTATCAGGTATTCGCACAAGGCCCTTCAATCGTATGGCTCCATGAAGGGGGCGGTGATCGAAATGAGTATGTTTTTTTTCAAAAATCGGTACAGATCGACGATGTTTTGAAATCGGCCCAATTGCATCTTTATGCCGACTCGCGTTATGCCCTGTATGTAAATGGGAAATACGTCAACTTTGGTCCGGCCCGTTCTTATCATAATCAGCCTTATTATGATACTTATGACCTGTCCGGGTTGCTGGTCAATGGTGAAAATTGCTTGGTCGTGAAGGTGTTGAGCAATGGGCTGGAAACCTATCAATTATACGATTATCATGGAGGTTTTGCGGCCTGGGGAAGTGTTGAAACAGCCTCCAAGACCGTTGATTTAAATGCCTTGCAATGGCGTTGTCGTCCTTCAAAAGGCTATGTAAAAAACATGCCACGATTTTCCTTTGCCACAGGCGCCCTTGAAAATTGGGATGCTTTTAAGGATGTTGGCTGGAACAACTGTGCGGATACCAATACGGTTTGGCAAAAGCCCGTTTTGTTGAATGTTGATAGATGGGGCGATTTTAAACCGCGGCCCATTCCGAAGCTAGGGCAGCAAGAAGTTCTTGCTCGTAGAACAAACAGCCCCCTGGCACTTCACCATACCGAAGCGCTATATTCTTTAAGAATCCCTACCAGTGACACAAATGGGGCTGCATACAATCGATCGCAAAAAGCAATAGGATATACCTGCATCTTCAGTGAAGAGGAAAAAGTAATCCCAATGGGGCTTTGGTGGGGCGACTACTTTGTGAATGGGGAACGTCTAAAGCCCGATCCAGATTATCCTGAAACCAATTATCGCAGACAATACAATGTCAAATTGAAAAAAGGATGGAATTTCTTTGTTGTAAAGTATGGTATTATTTGGGGCTCGTGGGAATTTTATATGGTCTTTCCCAAAAAGGTCGCCGTTACGGTTTCCCCTGAGCGATCAAAAACGGACAAAAATTGGTTTAAAACCTTTTTACCGGTTTCTAAAGAAGACGTGGATCGCTATAGTTCGCTCGATTTACTGAAAACGACGCATTCCATTGAAAATCTATTTTCACGGGAGTTTGCGGTACATCCCAAAAAAGAAACGGCCGACCATCCCGTACGGGACATGGTTTGGAAACGACCCAATCCGGAAATACGCGTTATGTCCTTAAACAATGGAGTTGATGGGGGCGAATACCTCATTCCCGAGGCTGGCATGGCCCTACGGTACGAAATGCCTGAAATACAGCTGGGGCGTTTTTTCGTTGAAGGTACTTTTCCCAAAGGAACTATTGTAGATATTGGCTTTAGCGAAGAGCCGCACCCGAATGGCGGCCCCTGGTTATACAAACGCTTACAGGTGGCAGCGGGCTTGCGTTTTAGGGCAGATGGCAGCACCAAGCGCTATGAGTCCTTTAAACCCTATGGTGCCAAATATCTTCAGCTCCATATTTATGGGGCGAATAAAAAAATACGGATTAAAAAAGTAGGGATGGTACGGCAAGTGTATCCTTTCGAATCGTTGGGAAACTTTCAATGCAACGATACTATTTTGAACAAAATATATGAAGCCGGTTGGCGAACGCTGCAGCTGTGTTCCGAAGACTCTTATACCGATACTCCCTTTCGCGAACGCGGACTTTATGCCGGGGATATGTTGCCCGAAGTGGCGATTACGATGGCTATGAATGGTGATATGCGACTGGCAAGGCATTCTTTGTCGGTGTTTCAGGATATGTATCGGGATGAAATGCATGAGGGAAAACAGAACCGACATAACGACTTCCCGCTCATTACCTTGCTGTCGGCAAACTATATATCCGAGTATACTGGAGATTTCAAGATCGCCGAAGAATATTATGACAATTATGCTTCGCTTCTACGAGGGCATCTAAACCGAAAAAGCACGTTAGGCTTGGTGCATGCCGATAGGGTTTTTATCGAATGGACCGATATCAATAAAGAAGATGCTTTTATGACGGCTTTTCAGGCACTGTTGGTCGAAAGTTTAAAAATAACGGCTACTTGGGCAAGTAAATTGGGAAAGACGTCCGATGCGGATTATTTTGAAAAAGAAGCCGGTTTGCTTATGAATGCCATCAATACCCATTTATGGGATGCCAAAAAAGGGATGTATCGAGATGGAATTAAAAAAGGAAAAGAAATACCCCGTTATCACTTGACAAGTAGTATCTGGCCTGCTTTTTTTGATGTGGCGAATACGATGCAGGTGAAGGCCATTATCGAAAACTTGAAAAGGGAATTGGTAAGCATCGGCAACACCTCAAGAAAACGTAAAATTACCCCTTATAGCGCTTTTTATCTTTTCTCCTTTTTGTACAAACATGGCGAAACCGCCTTGGCCGATCGTTTTATGAAAGAACATTGGGCGCCCATGGCCCTGCATTCCGATAAACCAACTACCTGGGAGAATTTTGACATTCTGGGAGACCAAGGTACTTCAAGCCACGCATGGAGCGGTCACCCTACTTATTTTTTGGCTACCACGGTGCTCGGGGTTAACTTAGGATGGTATCAAGAAATGGACGCTGAGGAGATTACGATTGCTCCTCAATCGGCGTATCTAGAATGGGCCAAGGGGACGGTGATGCACCCCTTAGGAGCAATCAGTGTCTCATGGAGGGTAGAAAAAAAGGAGTTGCACCTTACTTATAAGGCACCAAAAGGAATACAGGTACGGGTCGTTCCAAAAGGACGCTTAGGTATGTTACCCCTACACCTGACCCGAAAAGAAAATTGATACGCATCTTTTAGCGCGATCGTTTCGAACGATCAAAACCTTTAAAATCGATCTGCATTATATACCACTTGATGCATGGAACCTTATAGCGTTCACCATTTCCAAAAGAATGCACTTTTGTTCTTCCGTTAGGTAAAACAAATCAATACTAAGGGCAAATCCATGCATTTCTGTTACATAAGAACTTATTTTTTTGTTTTCGCCCCCCATCATCTTAAAGGTAGTCTGCTGCACCGCACCACCAAAACTTTCGAGACCTTCATATGCTCGAAAGGAAATACCGGAAATCTCTTTAAATTTTGGCGTGCCATAATCTGGGTTGTGGAGGTTTTGAAATTGGTTGATGTACCTACCCAGTGATTCTTCCCTTAGATTGTGGGCTCTTATAATCAATTGGTAGTCTGGACCAAACATGTCTCTTTTGGACTTTTCCTTGCTGTATTGCTGCCAGTCTTCGATTGATTTGGTCTCCATAAAGGATTTGACAACGTCGATTTTTACCAATTCCGGTACAATAACCAGAAGGTCTTGGTCGCTAATAGCGGCAGTACGTTGCGGGGTTGCCGATATAGAATCCCGTTCATAAATAGATTTTGTTATATAATCGTATTTCTTATAAGTTGCTTCATGACCTTTAAGAATTGGTATTTTGAATTCGAAAAAGTCATTACAATAGATACGGTCATATAGGACGCCATAGTCAAAATACTCCGGTATTTTTTGGTGTTTTTCGGAAACCGCCTCTTTTGTATTAAAAGGACCATAGGTACTATAGAGCGCATAACCCAGACTGATTAAGAAAAGCAGACTGACTATAGTAATGGGAGTATGTTGGTTTTTACGGGGTGTTTTTTGAAGCATTTGACGCTAGTTTTTCTATAAGTTACAGGATTTAGACAGGTTCTGAATCCCTGTAAACAGTGAAAACCATAAAAAAGACCACTCTTTTTGGGAGCGGTCTTGATTGGTTCGGACGAAGCAGGGTTAATTCAAACTATTGGAAGTATTGATGACTGCCTCGGCCGCTTTGATCACCTTTACATGACTGCTATTCGCAAAGTTGATTCCCATCCTGCTCACCGTTGATTTCATTTGCGCGTAGTCTTTTGGGTCTTTGATCAAGTCCTTTAAATTACGGCTCTCCCGCACGTAAGTGTCCAAGTTGCTGTACAAGATGATGAAGGGCGACGGACGGCTAATGTTCATTTCTTTCTTAACACGCTCTTTATCTTTTGCGAGTGCCTTAAATGCGGTGTAGTGCTCGATCATTTCTGCTAAATTTTTATCATAGGAGTCCATATCAATTTCTTCGTATGAATCATAGACCGCTGAATATAGGGGTGCGCTGTGTTTTTTAATACTGTTCAACAACATTCCCCGCGTATATAGCAATTCGAGGCCTTCTTCCTTATATGCTTGCAGTTCTTCGGTGGATAGTCGTAGGTCTATTTTCTGGATTTCTCCACCCAGTTGTTCATTGGCCGTTAGGAATTGTTCAAAAGCTTTATTGACCACTGGATATAGTTCTTTAGACTTTTTAAAATCATCTTCTAGATACGATTTGTTTTTGTAGTAATCGGATAACTGTTCCAAGGGTGTTTGAAGGTCATTGTACGCTTTTACTAGTTGTGGTCCAAGATCATCTAATTCATCTATACTTGGTTTCTCGGCCGTAAACTTTTCTAAGGTACTGATTACGGAAGTTTCTGGAACCGGGGGAATATGATAGACATCCTGTTCTTTAAAAGGGGTCCCTGTTTCAGGGTTTATAATGCGTGTAAAAAAAGAATAGGAGTTTTCTACACGTGGGCTTACGGTATTCCAGACACCTACATAGGCATTGTATTTATTGATAAAGGCTGCTTTTGGGTCGGTGGCATCCATGGCCTCCGTAGTATTTGTAGTGGTTGTGTCATTGGTCTTGGGGGTTTCCTTGCACGATTGTAATGAAACGATGGTCAAGGCTGCAGCTAAAACTAGGAGGGTGTTTTTCATTGGTTTTCAATTTTTTGATACCGCAAAGATAGAGCGGTATTCTATGGAAATGCCCCCCATATTCCGTGAAAATGATGTCTTACGCCTAAAAAAAAACCGCCCCATATATGGAGCGGTCTTTCCTTCTGTCCCAAAAAAATGGGGTCAATCCGAATTAGTCAAAGGTGTAACCGTTATCTGCAGCTACCTGATCGGCAATTTGAGTGCGTAAGGCCACTACATTTGGGTTATTGGTGTATTTTGTAAAACGCTTTAGGCCCATTAACATCATGCGTTGTTCGTCGCCTTCGGCAAAAGATACGATGGCTTCTTTTCCTTTGCGAATAACCGTATCCGTGGCTTGGTACAGATAAAGTTTCGACATCGCTATCTGGGTGGCCTGCTTTTCTTCACCGAAACGTTTGGCGTTTTTCTCGGTTCGCAAGATGGCAGATTCTACCATATATACTTCGATAAGAATATCGGAGGCGGCCATCATTAGTTGTTGGTGCTTTTCCAATTCAGGACCAAACTTCTGAACCGCGCTACCAGCGACCATTAAGAACACTTTTTTCAATCTCGATACCAAATCTTTTTCTTCTGCGAAAAGTTCGGAAAAATCTGGTGAATCAAACGATGGTATTCCCATCAATTCTTCACCTACCGCGGTGGCAGGTCCTAGAAGATCTACATGGCCTTTCATGGCTTTTTTAACGAGCATTCCCACGGCCAACATTCTGTTAATTTCGTTGGTACCCTCGTATATACGGGCAATACGAGAGTCTCTCCAAGCAGATTCCATAGGCGTATCGGCGCTAAAGCCCATTCCTCCAAAAATTTGAATCCCCTCGTCGGTGGTGTCTTGACAATGTTCTGAAACTGCTACTTTAAGAATGGAACATTCAATGGCATATTCTTCCACACCTTTAAGCTCTGCTTCTTGATGTGAATTTCCTTCCGCCTCTCGTATGGCGATGCGATCTTCGATATTTTTTGCAGCACGGTAACTGGCCGATTCCCCTACATAGGCATTGGTAGCCATCGTCGCAATTTTTGACTTTATGGCCCCAAAATTCATAATGGGCGTTTTGAACTGAATACGCTCATTGGCATACTTAACGGCTTCGGTAATGACGCGGCGCTGCGCATCCAAACAGGCTGCCGCCAATTTAATTCGACCCACGTTCAAGGCGTTCATGGCTATTTTAAAGCCATTTCCTCGTTCCGATAGCATATTTTCAACAGGCACCTTAGTGTCGCTAAAGAATACCTGACGGGTAGAGGAGGAGTGAATTCCCAACTTCTTCTCTTCATCGCCAAGCGTAATTCCATTGCTTGGGTCATTTTCAACGATAAAACCGGTAATATTTTTATCATCCTCTATGCGGGCAAATACAATGAACATATTGCAGAAACCGGCATTTGAAATCCACATTTTTTGCCCTGAAATCGAGTAGTATTTACCATCTTCGGATAACACCGCCTTCGTTTTACCTGAATTGGCATCCGATCCAGCTCCCGGTTCTGTCAAGCAATAGGCACCAAACCACTCGCCAGTAGCCAATTTCGGAACGTACTTAAGCTTTTGCTCCTCGTTTCCGTACAAGGTAATTGGCATGGTGCCAATTCCGGTATGGGCGCCAAAAGCAGTACTAAAAGATCCCGTTGCTCCGGAAATATAATCGCAAACTAGCATGGTTGAAACAAAACCCATTCCCAATCCGCCATAGGCTTCGGGCACGGCAATACCTAATAGTCCTAGTTCACCTGCTTTGCGCATGGTTTCTTCAGTAAAACCATAGTCCTTGTTCTCAAATCGTTCCCAGTGCGCCCAAAGTTCCCTGTCTACAAATTCCTTGGTGCTTTCCCGCATCATTTGCTGTTCTTCGGAAAGGTCTTCCAACGTAAATACATCTTCGCATTGCGTTTCTTTAACGAGGAACTGTCCGCCTCTAAGAATGTCTTTTTGTATTGTTTCTGTGCTCATTACTGTTTAAATGTTTAGAAAAGAGAAAATAGAAGTAGGAAAAAGGACTTTAGTGTAATCCATTTTGAAAACCCATTGTCATTCGTTGCCATTCTTCAATTTTATTCTCCAGTGTTTTTAATATTTCGTCGTTTATATAATTTCGGTGATGGGCAATTAATAATTGAGTTCCTAGCTCATAGGATGAACTCAAAGAATAATCAATAAAATTTTTAAAACCTCTATCTGTTCTACCGGAACCCTCGGCAATGTTGCTCGGCATTGAAACGGAACATCTACTCAACTGTGAACTTAAATCGTACCGTTCATGCTTAGGGAATTCCAATAAAACATCAGAGATGTCATTTGCTATTTCAAGACCCAATTTCCAAATTTTAAGGTTTTTGTAATTGTGTCTTTTGGCCATAGTTCTTCTATTGTCTTTTGTCTAGCTTCTTTTCTCTTTTAAGAAAGAAATTCAAAAATCCCTGCCGCCCCTTGTCCGGTTCCGACACACATGGTGACCATGCCATATTTCCCCTGCATATTTCGCTGTCGCATTTCATCAAAAAGCTGCACGGAGAGTTTTGCACCCGTGCACCCCAAAGGATGCCCCAAGGCGATGGCGCCACCATTCACATTTACAATGTCTTGGTTTAGGTTCAATTCTCTCATAACCGCAAGCGACTGGGAAGCAAATGCTTCATTCAATTCAATTAGTTCTATGTCGTCCTGTTTGAGTCCTGCTTGTTTTAATGCCTTTGGAATAGCCGCTACGGGCCCAATACCCATAATTCTTGGCGGTACCCCTGCCGCGGCATAATTTACCAAGCGCGCAATGGGTTCTAAATTCAGTTCTTTCACCATCTCTTCGCTCATCACCATTACGAATGCCGCACCGTCGCTCATTTGCGACGAGTTACCGGCCGTAACACTGCCACCAGCGGCAAATACAGGACGCAGCTTGTTCAACACTTCCACTGAAGTTCCTTTTCTAGGGCCTTCGTCCTTGGTCACCGTATATTTTTTGGTGGCTCTCTTTCCGTCGGCATCTATATAGGTCTGTTCTACCTCAATAGGCGCTATTTGCTTTTGAAAACGATCTTCCGCTTGTGCTTTCAGTGCTTTCATGTGCGAGTTGTAAGCAAACTGATCCTGGTCTTCCCGTGAAACCTTGTACTCATTGGCAACCGCTTCCGCAGTATTTCCCATACCCCAGTAATAGTCCTCATGTCCAGCGCTTACCAAATCATAATTCAGTTCGGTCTTGTAGCCCGTCATGGGAACGGCGCTCATGCTTTCGGCCCCACCAGCGATAATACAATCGGCCATACCTGCTTGAATTTTAGCCGTGGCAATACCGATCGTTTCAATTCCTGAAGAACAAAAACGATTGACGGTAACTCCTGGAACATCCACAATATCAAGCCCCATTAAGGAAATCAACCGAGCCATATTCAAGCCTTGAGAACCTTCCGGCATCGCATTTCCAACGATTACGTCATCGATACGCTTCTTATCGAAATCGGGCAGTTCTTTCATCATATATTCGATGGTTTCGGCCGCTAACTCGTCGGTTCTTTTAAAACGAAATACCCCTTTAGGAGCTTTCCCCACTGCTGTTCTATAACCTTTTACTATATATGCTGTTTTATTCATAAATGTATTTTTGGATGTAAAGACGAAAAGAAGAAAGAATAAAGACTAATTACTTAAACTCCTTCGAAATCGTGATATCATTTTTTGTAATTGCTGTATTTTAGTTTCAAAATCTTTATACGAATCTTCTTTAATGTAACCAGCTTTAAAAGCAATAATTAGTTGCGTTTCCCATTCAAATGCTGATCCCAGGCTATTTTCTAAAAACCGGCCGAAATGTTTATCTGTACTTTTACTACTTCCCTCGGCAATATTTGAAGGTATAGATACCGCAGATCTGTTCATTTGACTACTTAAGCCATACTTCTCAAATTTTGGGAACGTTCTTGTAATTTTATATGAACTTTGAACCAAGGACATCCCCTCTTCCCAAATTTTAAGTTTTCTAAAATTATGAGTCATTCAGTCTTTACTCTTTTTGTCTTTCGGTCAAATTCATTAATTACGTAACGGTTTCCCCGTCTTCAACATATGCTGAATGCGTTCCAATGTTTTCTTTTCACTACAAAGCGATAGGAAGGCTTCGCGTTCCAGATCCAACAAATATTGTTCGTTGACCTGGGTGGGTTCCGATAAATCGCCCCCGGCCATTACGTAGGCCAATTTGTTGGCAATTTTCTTATCGTGTTCGCTGATGTAGTGACTCGCTTCCATGGAATCGGTCCCGACCAAGAACATTCCCAAAGCCTGTTTTCCAAGTACTTTGATGTCTTTTCTTTTAGGTGGTTGGGTGTAGCCCGCTTCTGCCATTAATTTGGCATGTGCTTTTGCGGTCGCTATCTGGCGATCCTTGTTCACAACAACGATATCTTTGCCTGCTTGTAAGATTCCTAAATCAAAGGCCTCGTAAGCGGAGGTAGATACCTTGGCCATGCCTATGGTCAGGAAATACTCCTGTAATACGTTTAGTTCAACATCGTTCTTTTTAAAGGTGTCTTGGGCACGCACAGCAAATTCTTTGGAACCACCCCCTCCTGGAATGACACCCACCCCGAATTCTACCAAACCGATATAGGTCTCGGCCGCGGCCACAACTTTGTCCGCATGGAGCGATAGTTCACAGCCGCCGCCAAGGGTCATGCCGTGTGGAGCCGATACGGTCGGAATGGAGGAGTAACGCATGCGCATCATGGTATCCTGAAACATTTTGATGGCCATGTTCAACTCATCATACTCCTGTTCGACGGCCATCATAAAAATCATTCCGATATTGGCACCTACCGAAAAATTGGCCGCCTGGTTGCCTACGACCAACCCTTGATAGTCTTTTTCGGCCAAGTCGATCGCTTTGTTCAAACCGGCCAGCACATCCCCGCCGATGGTATTCATTTTCGACTGGAATTCAACATTTAGAATGCCATCCCCGATATCCTCGATGACCACCCCGCTATTTTTAAATACTTCGTTCGACTTGCGAATGTTGTCAAGGATGATAAACGAATCTTGTCCGGGTATTTTTTCAATGCCTTTTTTAGGGATATCATAGAAATAGGTCGCCCCGTCTTTTACCGCATAAAATGACTTTTGACCCGAACCCAACATTTCAGCAACCCAAGGGGCCGCTTCGGCATTTTCGGCCTTCATCATTGCCAACCCTTCTTCTACGCCAATTGCATCCCAAATTTGAAACGGACCATGTTCCCAACCAAAGCCGGCTTTCATAGCATCATCTATCTTATACAGCTCATCGGTTATTTCCGGGATTCTATGCGATACGTATGCGAACAAGGCTGCAAAGCTTTTTCTGTAGAACGCGCCGGCTTTGTCTTTTCCTCCCACAAGTACCTTAAACCTGTCAACTACTTTATCGATGGTCTTGGTCAATTCAAGGGTCGCAAACTTGGCGCTTTTCTTTGAACGATAGTCCATCGTATCCAAATCAAGTGTCAGAATCTCGGTCTTCCCATTGGCTCCTTTCGATTTCTTGTAAAACCCTTGGCCCGACTTGCTGCCCAGCCATTTGTTCTCCATAAGGGTGTTTATGAAATCGGGCAGTTGGAACAGGGCGTGTTGCTCATCTTCCTTACAGTTTTCGGCAATCCCATTGGCTACATGAACCAAGGTATCCAACCCCACTACATCTACGGTTCTAAAAGTGGCGGACTTGGGGCGTCCTATTACGGGACCGGTGAGTTTATCGACTTCCTCTACGGTCATTCCCATGTCTTTGACCATATGAAAGAGACTCTGTATGCTGAAAATCCCGATTCGGTTTCCGATAAAAGCAGGCGTATCCTTGGCAACGACCGACGTTTTTCCTAGGAATTGTTCCCCATATCCGTTCAGGAAGTCTAATACCTCCGGGTCGGTTTTGGGGCCTGGTATAATTTCAAACAATTTTAGATAACGCGCCGGATTAAAGAAATGCGTTCCGCAAAAGTGCTTCTGAAAATCATCGCTACGGCCTTCACTCATGAATTTGATAGGAATACCGGAAGTGTTCGAAGTAATCAAAGTACCCGGTGTTCGGTGTTTTTCCAAGTTTTCAAAAACCATCTTCTTGATATCCAGTCGCTCTACGACTACTTCAATAATCCAATCGACTTTTGAAACCTTGGCGATGTCATCCTCTAAATTGCCGGTAACGATCCGATCGGCAAATTTTTTATGGTAAATAGGGGAGGGCTTGGATTTTAAAGCCGCTGTCAAAGAATCGTTCACCAACCGATTGCGAACTATTTTGTCTTCCAAGGTGAGCCCTTTGGCCTGTTCCTTGGCATTTAATTCCCTTGGAACTATATCCAACAATAAAACTTCTACTCCGATATTGGCAAAATGACAGGCGATACCGCTTCCCATAATCCCGGAGCCTATAACCGCCACCTTTTTAATATGCTTGTTCATCTAACGTATTAAGATTAATTAGTTGTCTCTGTGATGTATATCTTTTTTTCAACAACCAGGTTGTTGATTGTTTCCATTACCTCAAAAAAGGAATGTAACTGTTCTTTGCTAATATTGTTTTTGACCACCTCGTTGAACCTCAATACCACATCTTTCGAATCTTTTCTTTTTTCCAGCCCGAAATCGGTAAGATGAATCAATACCCCTCTCCCGTCTTTCGGATTGGGTTTCCGCTGAATCAACCCTTTCTCTTCCATGCTTTTGAGGATACGGGAAAGACTAGTAGCTTCCATGCCCATTTTTGGCCCTAGCGCCGTCGAAGGCGTTCCTGTTTTCGGGTCAATACTTAATAAGGTAAAGCCGACTGCCATGGTGGAACCAAAACCTTTTGCCTCCTCATTATACATTCTGGCAACTGCTTGCCAGGTAGCCCTAAGGGCATAGTCTATTGTTACTTCCTTCATTGTATTGGTTGTGGGAAGTCAAATATAGGAAAATTTATTATGCATGCATAATAAATTTTTGAAAATTTGATGAAGTGTTTCGGGCGTCGATGTTCGGTGATTTCCCTACCATTCATCCTAAACGTACGGGAGTGATTGTAGGCTAGGAACGGCCGTTATTGACCTCTGCGTTTCACCTCTGCCCTAAATTGTGAGGAAACCAGCGCAGGAAAAATACTCAAGGGCCCCAATATAACCGGTACTATAAAAATTAAACATTCGTTCTTATTTCCGTTCGCCACCCCATAAAAATACCATATCAAGACGCCGATCATGGCCAATAGGCCCACAATGCTGATACCCAACAGTACCCCTGCCCTTTTTTTGAGCTGTGCGGTGGTTTGGTTTTTGAAATTTTCCTGCATGTATCGTTTAGAAGTTGACGGAAAGTTCTTTGGAAAAAGTTATCGAAGCATCAATGACCGTAAATAGCGTTGTAAAGATCCAGGTATTTTTCTTTGATGATTTTACGACGCAGTTTCATGGTAGGCGTTAAATGCCCTTCACTGATACTCCATACATCAGGGGTAAGGCGAAACTGCTTCACCTTTTCCCACTTGGCAAAATCTTGGTTCGCCAAGTCGACCTCTGTCTGAAATTGCTCCAAAACCTTTTCATTCAACACAATGTCGGAATTCTCGCTAATGGTAATATTATTGTCTTTGGCCCATTCAAAGAGAAACTCAAAGTCAGGCTGAATAATGGCAGCAGGCATTTTCTCTCCTTCGCCCACGACCATTAGCTGCTCTATAAAACGGGATTGTTTAAACCGGTTCTCCAACAATTGGGGGGCAACGTATTTTCCTCCGGACGTCTTGAACATTTCTTTTTTCCGGTCGGTAATTTTAAGAAATCCATCCGAATCGATTTCCCCGATGTCTCCTGTGTGGAAATAGCCATCGATCATCACTTCGGCTGTTTTAGCGGGATCTTTATAATAGCCCATCATCACCTGGGGTCCTTTGGCACATATTTCACCGTCTTCCGCAATTTTGATTTCAGTACGTTCCAATAGTTTTCCAACCGTTCCGATGCGCATGCCACCATTGCGCATATCGTTTACCGAAAGCACCGGTGAGGTTTCGGTAAGACCGTATCCTTCCATCACTCCAAACTCCGCAGCGTTGAAAATTCGGGCCAAGCGAGGTTGTAGCGCCGCACTTCCCGAGGATATTAATGATAAATTCCCTCCAAGGCCTTCTTTCCATTTGCTGAAAATGAGTTTGCGGGCAAGTCCCAACTTCTTCTCGTACCACCAGCCGTTTTGCCCATAAGGTTCATATTTCAAACCAATATCTACCGCCCAAAAGAACAGTTTCTTTTTAATTCCGGTTAGGTCAGATCCTTTCGCAATAATCTTGTCATATACTTTTTCAAGAAGTCTTGGTACCGCGGTCATCACATGAGGGGCGGTCTCCTTAAGATTGTCACTGATTTTGTCCATTGATTCGGCAAAGTAGATGGTCACTCCGGCATATTGATAGAGATACACCATCATGCGCTCGTAAATATGACATACTGGTAGAAAACTTAGACATTTTGCTTTCCCGTAATCGATGGCCAAACGTTTGGCACTTTCGATCGCATTTGAAACCACATTGTTATGCGATAGCATTACCCCCTTGGGCCTCCCAGTGGTACCAGAGGTATAAATTAAGGTTGCCAAATCTTCCGATTTCACGGCAGCCTTATGATTTTCAACTTCTTCCTGATTGCCGGGGTCCGCCCCCAACTCGAGTACCTCGCTCCAGTTTTTACAATTCGATAATTGATCGAAAGAATACACTTCTTTTAAAGAAGGTACCTGATCCTGCACCGCTTTGACCTTATCGTACACTTCTTGACATGAAACGAAGCAATAGCTAGATTCCGAATGGTTAAGGACATAGGCGTAGTCTTCCTCCGAAATGGTCGGGTAAATAGGGACATTTTGTGCCCCGAGTTGCAAAATACCGATATCCATAATATTCCATTCCGTTCTGTTCGTCATCGAAATGAGGGCAATCTTGTCATTTGGTTTCACTCCCATGCGCAATAGGGCACGGCTAATACAATTGGCCTTGTCTACATACTCTTGCGTCGAAGTAGCTACCCATTTGCCGTCGTACTTGGTAACCAAGGCTTCTTTGAGATTGTACTTCTCTAAGGCATAATAGGGAAAATCGAAAAGTCTGGTGATGTTTTGCATACTTAGTTTCTGATAGGTTATTGCAAAATAGGAAAAGCATATGGCATTTTAAAGAGAGATTGATAAAAATAATAGGTTGAAACTTTCAATAATGCAATTAAGAATCTGATTCTATGTCGAATGCGTGTTTAAAATGGAATAATTCAATCCGTCTACAATAAATCGCCATTCATCGGGTTATAAGAAGGAACTATCTATATGTAGGAAAAATCGTATAAGTTATTGCTTAGTTTTGACTTTTGTTAAAACAATACCAAATTCTTATTACCATGAAAAAAACCTACTCTTCACGCTCACGTGCCTTTTTAGTTACGGCGATACTCTACATAACTTTAACGGTACCGTCTTTAAAAGTACAGGCGCAATCCGAACCTTTCAATTGCGATTTTAATGCATACCTGTTTCAGTACAATGATATGTATGCCATAGATCTTGCATCGGGTAGTTCCTACCTGGTGGCCGAAAACCTAACGGAAGGAAACATCAATGCTGCAGCATACAATACCACCGATGGCTACATATGGGGATATTTATCATCGCCCCAGACATCAATTGTGCGTATCGGAAAGAATTTCCAAACGGACGTTTATACAATTCCCAACCTCCCCAACAATGGGAACAAATATGTTGGGGACATTAGCAACGATGGTATTTACTATATCCGTGCTGGCGGTTCTGCTTACTACGCGATTGATTTAAACCCCGAATCAAACGACCATCTTGGCTATCTTGGTTCGTACACCTTGAGTAAAAACATAAACATTCACGACTGGGCCTTCAATGCCTTGGACGGAAAATTATACACGGTCGAAAAAAAGACGAATCGCCTATATCGGGTCGATGCCGTTACCGGATTGGTTGAAGATATGGGAGAAGTACCCATATTATCCGGCTTGAACTATACCTTTGGTGCCGTTTATTTTGATGTGGAAGGAAATTTCTACGTGTCGGCCAACCAAACGGGGGCCGTATACATCATCAATAGTGTACAGACTATTGAAACGGAAGGGATACGTTCCAATATTTTTGCTTTTGGCCCTTCAAGTTCCTTAAATGATGGAGCACGTTGCCCGACCGCTCCGGTACCGCAAGAAGATTGTATCAATGGCGTGGATGACGATGGGGACGGATTGGTCGATTGCGATGACCCCGCTTGTTCGGGCGTTAGCAATTGCCCTACCTTGAAAACCTCTAGCGCCAATAAGGGTGGCTTGGAAAGCAACGATCGTTTGGCCAGCCTTATTTCTAAACGCAATTACCAGAGGGCCAAAACAAATTATGAATTTAACCCGCTAACGGCAAAGCAGCTAAAAAAAGGCGCGAACTATAAAAAGACGGGCAAGTATCCTGCAAACCAAATACCCCTCGTATCCCTAGTACCATTGGGTATTGTCGGAGAAACATCGACGGTTGAATCTTCACCTTCAGATCTGTTGGCGCTGACCAACGCAAGTGATATCTATTCCGTTGATTATTTGAGGAACGACGAGACCATCAGTGCTTTGATGGTCATAAAAACAGATAACGAGGTCTATGAACACAGTAAATTTATTTGTGATCGCTTTTTAGGTGCCGAGCTGCTATCAGTCTCTACCATCAGTATTCGAGAGCATCACTTTATTAAATCAATCATTAAACAACCCGACGGTTCCACTGAATTTGCACTGACTTTCTCTGCCCGTCTGGATAACGAAGGGCGATTCATTGTAGAATCGCATTGGAATATCGATGCCTATGCCGATAATACCGCCTTTTACAACTTTCAAATATGGTCGAATACGATTGACGACTTGGTACGTTTGGGAGAGGAAATAGTATCATTACTGGAGGTAAACGCCCCAATAGGCGGCTATGAAAGTTCCAATCCCCCACCTGTTTTTGTAAAGTCTGCACGCTACCAAAAAGGAGGAATTGAACTGCTGATGGTCAACAACAATTTTAGCGACGAAGTCTATCTAGAAGGGGGCATCAAGAGAACGGAGACCAGCGAAACGGAGCAAGTAACCTATCGAACGGCGATTGACGGGTATATCGCTCCCCTGAAGGTAACCACAGGAGCGTTGTTCGATTTTGGTTTTAGAATTGAAAATGGGAAGGGCGATACACCTGATGATCTTTTTGTTGCCGATGCACCCTGGGGGCTCGATGATACTGCGGTTGATACGAACGCCGAAGAGTATCAGGTCGAAATCAATGATGGTCCGTATACCGGGGAAGGATATCGGGTAGAGCGGAATGTAAGATTGAAAGGAAGCACGGCCGATTATATTGGAGTGTACAGAGCTTTTAGCCCACGTTTCATCCCTGTAGATTTATCGGAATATGGTTCGTTGGTCTTTGAAGCCAAAGGAACGGGTATGCTAGATGTGAAGGTATTGAAAGGGGACGGTTCAACCTTTGTAAAACAGGTGGGTTTAACCGAAGAAAACCAAACTTTTAGACTTAAGGCTACCGACTTTTTATCGGATGCGACCGCGAACATAGATTTTTCCTCAATGAAAGTACTTTCATTTGAGATGCGTTCCAATGACGGTTCTATACAAGAAAAAACATTGGCCATAGAAAACATTGAGTTTACCAATCAAGAACCCGGCAAAGCCTTTGTCATAGCAGATACCAAGCGAGCAGTTGTGATGCCAAATCCGATGAGAGACACTGCTACTGTGTATTTTTATGGACAGGAACCGGGTACATATACTTTTGATTTGTTTTCTTCCGACGGAAAAATAATCGGTACCCATCATTTCTCTGGCAACACGCAGTTAGGGCAGAACGAATTGGTGCTCTCAAGAAAGGGCCTTGGTTCCGGACTCTATTTCTACAAAATAAAAAGTAATAACGACCAAACTTGGACCGGTAAAATCTTAGTTCCATAAGCCTTTCTAAACAACGAAGTCGGCACTTTATAGATGCAACTTCATTCCCTCATGGCTTGCTTTAAAACCAAGTTTTTCATAAAAATCAAGCGCCTCCGGGCGCTTTTTGTCTGTAGTAAGTTGTACCACATGCGCCCCTCTTGATGTTGCTTTCTCTATGGCCCATTCAAATAGAAACTGCCCCATTCCTTGACCGCGATATGCTTCATGAACCCTTACGGCTTCTATTTGAGCTCTAATGCCTCCTTGATAGGTGAGATACTGAAGAAAACTTAGTTGTAGTGTGCCTATTACCGAACCTACCTTATCTTCAAGAACTACCAATTCTTGATTGGGATCAGCGTTTATTTTTTCAAAAGCGTCATAATAGCGTGTTGGTAAGGGTTCCTGAAAATCTTCCCGTAATTTACCAAGAGGGTCATTTGCAATCATTTGTACAAGTAAGGGGACATCTTTTCTTTGCGCTGTTCGAATGATCATAGTATTCCTTTTAGTTTCAAGTGCTGTAACAACATAATCGTCTTTCCATCCTTAATTGCTCCTTTTTCAAAAAGTGCATACGCCTTTTCGAATGGAAGCTCCAAAACTTCGATGTTTTCGGTTTCACCTTTGGCGCCTCCTCCTTCGCTTACCTGCATGGCCTTTGAATATTCGGCGGTAAAAAAATAGAGTATTTCGGTCACGGAACCAGGAGACATGTAAGCTTGGAAAACGGGTGTTACCTCAGAGATTTGATATCCGGTCTCTTCCTCGGTTTCCCGTTTGATTGCCTCTTCGGGATGGTCATTATCTAATAAACCGGCACAGGTCTCTATCAACATTCCCGATGCATTCCCGTTAATAAAGGTAGGTAGCCTAAACTGTTTCGTTAGGATCACGGTTTTTTGTGCGGTATTGTATAAGAGAATAGTGGCCCCGTTTCCGCGGTCGTAGGCTTCTCTTTCGTGTTGCTCCCATTCGCCATCGGGGCGTTGGTACTCATAGGAGAATTTTCGGAGGGTATACCAATTATCAGAGAGCAGCTCCGAGCTTATGTTTTTGATCTTATTGTTTTGCATCGGGGATATCCTTTAAATCATAATATACTTTCAACCCGCGTTGAAGGGCTATTTCAACATCTTGATCTGCTCCTTTCGATGCTCCTTCCAAACGAAGCACTGCATCACATTTTAATAACAAACGATGCGCCGTAGGGTATTGGATTTCTTTCCAAAGAGCATCTCCTATTTGTTGTGAACCTGCCAGTTTTAGGAGGGGCAATGCGATCCATTCCCCAATAATCGGTATATGCCCCTTTCGGAACAACGGAAGGGCTACCGCTTCCAAGCGGTCCATGTTCTCCTTTATTCGTTTTGGGTCATCATTGGTACCGCTTCTGTACGGACCTGATATCATAATCATCATGGTATTTGTTTTGTTCAAAGAAATGGCATTTTAACCGAATAAAAATTAATGTACCTTAAGAATACAAAAGTCATCGCTCTTTACGTATGGTACTCAGAAATTCGGGCGTAACCCCTAAATACGAGGCAATTTGTTTTTTTGTAACCTTTTTAACGATCGCCGGGTACTTGGAAACGAAGCGATCGTACCGCTCTGTAGCGGGGAGCGACAAATTTTGAATGCTTCGAAGTTGTTCGCGTACGTACGCTTTTTGCATTAAGATTCGAAAGAATTTCTCGAACTTGGGTATTTTCTCCCATATCAATTCCAAGTCGGGATATGACAAACACATTAATTGGCTATCCTCTACTGCTTTTATGTTCATAACGGATGGTTGGTCATTTGTAAAGGCGTACATATCCGTAATCCACCAATCGGCAATAGCGAACATTACGGTAGACTCTTTTCCCCGTGCCGTAAGGTGAAAAGCCCGTAGGGTGCCACTATTCAAAAAATAGAGATGCCTGCAACGTTCATTTTGCTGTAGAACATACGCTTTTTTTCCTACTTCTTTTAGCTGAAGCTTGGAGGTGAAAAAAGAAGCTTCCGCCTCCGTTAATTTGACGTACTTCCCGATATTTGAAAGAATCAGGTCGTATTGCATAAGGCGCTATTTTGAATAATTTTCAAGCCATTTCCGGGCATTTTCAAAAGCTGTCAACCAAGGTGAGACGGTATCATTTCGATAACTGGGGTAGTGGGCCCAGTTCCAAGGAAAGGTAGAGCGCTCAATATGTGGCATGGTTACAAGGTGCCTTCCAGTTTTATCGCACAACATGGCCGTGTTATAGTCGCTGCCGTTGGGGTTCGATGGGTAGGCTTCGTATCCGTAGGTGGCGACGATATCGTACTGCTCTTTCGACAAGGGGAGATCAAATTTTCCTTCTCCATGCGAAATCCAAACACCAAGCGTGCTGCCGGCCAGGGAAGAAAGCATTACTGAATTGTTTTCCCTTATACGGACCGAGGTAAAACTACTCTCATGCTTTTGGGAGTCGTTATAGGTCATTTTACCATGGGTCTCATGCTCAGGATTGATCAGGTCTAACTCCATAAACAACTGACAACCATTACAGATACCTACGGAAAGCGTATCGGGTCGGGCAAAAAAATCTTTAAGGGCTTTGTTTGCTTTCTCATTGTACTTAAAGGCGCCGGCCCAACCTTTGGCACTGCCCAATACATCTGAATTGGAGAAACCGCCGACCGCACCAATGAACTGAATACCTTCCAAAGTTTCTCTTCCGGTAATCAAGTCGGTCATGTGTACGTCTTTGACATCAAAACCTGCCAAATACATGGCATTTGCCATCTCACGTTCCGAGTTACTTCCTTTTTCTCTTAAAATAGCCGCCTTTGGGCGTTTGTGTTTCGCCGTTGAAGCAGTTGACAATACTCCTTTAAAGTCTTTTGGGAAGCGATACTCCAAAGGTTGTACTTTATAGTTTTCATACCGCTCTTTTGCGAGTCCGTTTGCGGTTTGTTTGCAATCTAACAAATAGGATGTTTTGTACCATGTATCTCGCAATGAGTTAATATTGAGTCCCATTTGCATTCCCCCATTTCTGATCGTAAGCATCGGTTCCTCTACTACATGGCCTATTTTTTTAAAATCAATTTCAGCATTGTTCAAAAGGGTTTCTATTTCACTATTTCTTGATTGAAATACGATACCTGCATTTTCTGAAAAGAGTAGTTTAATGGTATCTGGTTCTCCCAAAGAAGACAGATCGAGCGTAGCACCCAGGTCAATGTCTGCAAAACACATTTCCAACAAGGTGGTTATCAAGCCTCCTGATGCGACATCATGGCCGGCAATTAGCTGCCCATCTTTGATCAACTGTTGTAGGGTGTTGAAAACTATTTTAAAGTATTCGGCATCCAAAACGTTCGGTGCTTCCGTTCCTATGCTATTCAACACTTGACCGAACGAAGATCCACCTAATTTATAACCGTCCTTGCTGAGGTTGATATAGTAGATACCGCCCCCATCTTTTTGTAATACGGGCTCTACTATTTTCGAAAGGTCATCGCAATTTCCCGCGGCCGATATAATAACGGTCCCTGGCGAGATCACATCCCCATCTTTGTACTTCTGTTTCATGGACAGCGAATCTTTCCCGGTAGGGACATTGATGCCCAAAGCGATCGAAAAATCGGATATGGCTTGTACCGCCTCATACAAACGTGCGTCTTCTCCTTCATTTTTGCAGGGCCACATCCAGTTTGCGGAGAGGGAGACAGCTGCCAAGCCATCTTTTAGCGGCGCCCAAATGATATTGGTCAGCGCCTCTGCAATACTATTTCTACTTCCGGCACCAGGATCGATCAAGCCTGAAATAGGGGAATGGCCAATGCTGGTGGCGACCCCTTCTTTTCCTTTAAAATCCAACGCCATGACCCCTACATTGTTCAGGGGCAGTTGCAAAGGTCCGGCACACTGTTGCTTCGCAACACGGCCACCTACGCAACGGTCTACTTTGTTGGTAAGCCAGTCTTTGCATGCGACTGCTTCTAGCTGCAGTACTTGGTCAAGGTATTCGTGGAAAAACTCTAGGGAATAGATGGGTTCTTGATAATCTCTCTGAATCGTCCAATCGGTCATGACCGTTTTTGGCGAACTACCGAACATATCTTCCAGATTCATATCCATTGGGGTATCCCCTTTGGTTTCTGATTGGAAAGTAAATGTATGGTCCCCGGTCACTTTACCCACTTTGTACATCGGGGAGCGTTCGCGCTCCGCAATTTTTTGGAGAAGAGCAAGATTTTTTTGACCAATCACCAGTCCCATTCGCTCTTGCGATTCGTTTCCAATAATTTCTTTGGCAGATAGGGTAGGGTCACCAACGGGAAGTTTGTCCAAGTCGATTTTACCACCGGTTTCTTCTACCAATTCGGAAAGGCAGTTCAAATGCCCTCCGGCCCCATGGTCATGTATAGAAACGATTGAATTCTCATCGCTTTCGACCATGCCTCGAATGGCATTGGCCGCTCTTTTTTGCATCTCGGGATTGGAACGCTGTATGGCGTTCAACTCAATGGCAGAGCTAAACTCTCCCGTATCGGCACTGGAAACGGCCGCACCGCCCATACCGATTCGATAGTTGTCCCCCCCTAAAATAACAATCTCATCTCCCGTTTCAGGAGTTGCTTTTAAAGCTTGTTCGGCCTTTCCATACCCGATACCTCCGGCTTGCATGATAACCTTGTCATACCCCAACCTTCGTCCTTCTTCGGTATGTTCAAAAGTCAATACGGATCCCGCAATAAGGGGTTGACCAAATTTATTGCCGAAATCCGACGCTCCGTTCGAGGCTTTTATAAGTATGTCCATCGGGGTTTGGTACAGCCATTGCCGTTCGCCCATTTTTTGCTCCCAAGGCCGTTCGCGTTCCAATCGGGAATAGGCGGTCATATATACTGCGGTCCCTGCCAATGGTAATGACCCTTTGCCACCGGCCAAACGGTCTCGAATTTCCCCTCCGGATCCCGTGGCCGCACCATTGAACGGTTCCACCGTCGTCGGGAAATTATGGGTTTCGGCCTTTAAGGAAATAACCGATTCAAATGTTTTTTCTTCATAAAAATCGGGTTTGTCGGCACTCTTGGGAGCAAACTGCACCACTTCGGGCCCTTTTACGAAGGCAACGTTGTCTTTGTAAGCGGAAACAATGGTATTCGGATGCTCCTGCGATGTTTTTTTGATCAGTTTAAAAAGGGAGGAAGGTTGCGCTTCCCCATCGATCACAAAAGTGCCGTTAAAAATCTTATGTCGGCAGTGTTCCGAGTTTACTTGGCTAAAACCAAAGACTTCCGAATCGGTCAACGGTCTTCCTATTTTTTTGGCAAGTGTCTCTAAATAGTCTACTTCCTCAACATTCAAGGCCAGGCCTTCCTGCGCATTGTAGGCAGCGATGTCCTTGATTTCTATAATGGGCTCGGGAGTCACATCGATATCAAAAATTTCTTGGTCCAACCGTTCAAATTTTTGGGAGAGCATTGGGTCGAAATCGGTAAAATCGGCAGGGACTCCTTTGAATTCTTCAATACGAACGATACCGGTGATGCCCATATTTTGGGTAATCTCGGTCGCATTGGTACTCCATGGGGTAATCATGGCCGCCCTAGGGCCAACAAAAAAGGCGTCAAGTGACGCCTTCCTAATTTTTGATCGGTTACCAAACAACCATGTAAGTTTATCTGTGGCTTGTTGCGAAAGTTCTTCTGCAGTCTGTACCGCAAAAACCGTGCTATTTACAGCTCCAAAAAAGTGGATCATTGAATATCGGAATTGTTAGGTTTAAGAAAGCACAAATTTACAGTATTTGATACAAACTTGCCGTTGTTTTTTGAATGTGATTTGGATTAGAAATCAACAGTTTTTCTAGGCAATTGTTCATTACTTTCCAGAGTAGGGTCATGCCGATTTTTGGATTGATTTAAAACTTACTTTTTTTTCTCCAGCAATGCCATGTAGAATCCGTCATACCCGCTTTTTGAGGCATAGATTTTCTTTTCTTCGCTCAAAGAAAATGAGACCCCTTCTTCAGAGTTCAGGAAAGAGGTTACTTGGTCATTGTTTTCTTGTGGTAAGATAGAACAGGTCGCATAGACCATCTTTCCACCTGGCTTTACCATTTTACTATAACTACGAAGTATTTCGTGTTGAACGTTGGTTATTTTTTCAAGAAATGTTGGTTGTAACTTCCATTTGGTATCGGGGTTGCGACGCATAACCCCCAAGCCCGTGCAAGGGGCATCGAGCAATAACCGGTCGGCACTCCCATGCAGTTTCTTGATTACCTTGGTGGAATCTATTTCTCTGGGCTCTATATTGTGGGCTCCATTCCTACGGGCGCGACGTTTAAGCTCCTTTAGCTTACTACTATAAATGTCCATAGCGATCAATTGTCCCTTGTTTTCCATAAGTCCGGCCAAGTGAAGGGTTTTTCCTCCTGCACCGGCACATGCATCTACTACGCGCTGACCGGGTTGTACATCGAGCAATTGGGCAACAAGTTGGGAACTGGCGTCTTGTACTTCAAAATACCCTTTTTTAAATGCCTCCGTGACAAAAACATTGGCCCTTTCGGGCAGTCGTAGTGCCAACGGGTATCCTCGAATGGGTTCCGCCACTATGTTTTCATCCAACAGTCGTTTACGTAGGTTTTCTTTGGTTGTTTTTAAAGGATTGGTCCGGAGAATTACTTCCGCCTTCTTATTCAAGGCAGCCAATTCGGCCGTCCACAATTTTTCCCCCAAGGCTTTGACGCATAGCTCATCGATCCAGTCGGGAACGGCTTCTTTAAATTTTCTGATTTTGGAAAGTTCATCGAACTTTCCTTTTATTCTTCGCTCGGGAGTAGGTTCTATTTGTTTCCAATCAGGCAAACGGATGCCTTTTAGAACGGCCCATACGGCCCACATACGAAACAGGTCGGGTCGGCTAAATGGTGCTTTCACCTCGGCAATTTCTGCATAAAGTCTTTTGTAACGTACCATTTCATAGGTCGTTTCGGCAATAAAACCACGATCTCTCGCACCCCATCGTTTGTCGAATTTCAACACCTTTTGTACCACCTTATCGGCGTATTCCCCCTCATTGAAAATCAGATTCAAAGCATCTATTACAGCAAAAACAAGGTTTCTATGTAGTTTCATCTTAAAAAATTGAAGTTGCAAAGGTATTCTTTCTTTTTTCAATACCTCCTTAAACCTTTTTCAAAATTGTTTGTCAAAGCTATCACGCAGCGATACTTAGGGTCTTTTTACGGCAATATCGGTGTTTATTACTCGTTATGAACCTACCGTAAGTGAAATCTTATGAATCAACTACTTGCCATTGTTGGTCGCCTTCAAGCAGTGCCACCGGGTATTTTTTTCAAAGTGTAGGTATACCTGCGGTACAACTCTAAAATTTATCATATGAATCGATTCATAAAGCTAGTGCTCATTTTAGTCACCAGTATGTTCTTTATCCAAATGTTTAGCGGATGTTCAACGGACAATAACACAGGGCCCATCATCGAAGAGGAAGGTAATAACGACGATACCGATGATGAAGTAGACACTACGGACTATAACATTCTCAGTATTTTGGAAATGTTCGAAGGCACCGACCTATCCTATGAAGTAAGCGGTACGAACGTAATCTTTACAACAGCTGACCTTCCCAACCATACCAGCCCTTATTGGTCTACCGACAATGCGCTGTATGAGGCCTATAACGGTACGAATACTTCTTTTAACTTAAATCCGAACCGAATTAGCGAACAGAATATTGTACTCACCATTCCCTTAAACCCTTCCGCGGCCACGAACAATGAAGCCACACCCTTGGGCCCGATGGGCATTTCTAGAAACGGAATTGTTTTTTACAATCAGTATGCCGGGCCGAACAATCAACCACTTACCAATGAAATAAATTCGTTTGATCAATGGTTGGGGCATCCTCAAAATGGGGGGCAATATCACTATCACATAGAACCTACCTATCTTACTACAACATTTGGGGAAGATGCATTCCTCGGATTGCTCTCCGATGGTTTTCCTGTATATGGGCCAATGGAAGGCGGTATAATGGTTACCAACGACGATTTGGATGATTTTCACGGACATACGGGGGCAACAGCGGATTTCCCTACAGGTATTTATCATTATCATATAACCAGTGAAGATCCTTATCTCAACGGAAATGGATTTTATGGTACGCCCGGAAATGTTAGTCAGTAGGGGAATGAACGCCTTCAAGACCCTAGTCGCGCTATTTGTTTTCCTTGTTGGATGCAGGCAGGAAATACAGATGATTGCCAAGAATGACCCAGGCTTTCAATTGGAGAATGGTGTACTTTTTTATAAATCGCAGCGATTTAACGGTGTTCTATTCGAAAAATACGAGGACGGATCCTTCAAGAAGCAAATACCCTATGAAAACGGTCGCAAAGATGGGCGAGAGCAGTGGTGGTACGGCAATGGACAACTATCACAAAGAAGATACTACGAAGATGGCGTGAAAGTCGGGAATCACCAAGGTTGGTGGGAAGATGGTAGTGCAAAATTCGAATATAGCTTTAACAGTACCGGGGCCTATCACGGAAAGCGGAAAGAATGGTATCGAAACGGGCAAATGGTACGCGATTTTAACTACCTAAATGGGAAAGAGATCGGTAAGCAGCAAATGTGGACGGACGCAGGAAAGATAAGGGCCAATTATGTGGTGAAAGATGGGGAACGTTTTGGCCTGATCGGCTTAAAGAAATGTTATACGGTCACCGTAGATAAAACTGAACTTCAATAACATGAAAGTTGTACCCTTTTTGCTGGTCTTATCAGTGGTTTTTTCATGCAACCCTGCAAGCAAAGGTGAAAAAGCCAGCGCCGGATCTACCAAGACAAAGACACTACCGTATTTTAATAGTTCGGATTTAACCCCCACTTGGGAGGGAGGTACGCACACCATTCCCCCTTTTGAATTTCTGAATCAAAATGGGAAAACCATCACCAATGAAACGTTGAAAGGCAAAATTTATGTGGCGGATTTCTTTTTCGCAACCTGTCCCGGAATTTGTCCTAAGCTTGCCAAGAATATGGGATTGCTACAAGAAACTTTTAAAAAAGATACGACCATTCAATTGGTCTCACATACCGTAATGCCTTGGAATGATTCTGTTCCGGTATTGAAGGAGTATGCGCTTAAGAACAACGTAATCGATACAAAATGGAACCTATTGACAGGGGAACAAGAAGCGCTGTATGACATTGCACGCAAGGGATACTTTGCCGATGAGGACTTCTTAAAAACCGGTTCGACGGACGATTTTATACATACCGAAAATTTTATTCTCGTTGATGGCAAGGGGTATATTCGAGGCCTCTACAACGGAACCTTGGACTTTGACATTCGAAGGTTGCTGCGGCATATTGCCATTTTGCAGAATACAGGCACTTAAAACTTACAGGTATTGCCTATTTTTAGGCATGCGAAATTCTATTTTTTTATTCCTGGGATACTTCATGGTGTCCTGTTCAGGAGATCGAACGGCCCCATTTACCACTGTAGAAATTGAACCCCTTTATCAAGATACGATGAGCATTCGTGCCATTGAACTAATGGGCGAAAGCCTTGCCTTTGCCGGCAGTAATGGCATATTCGGTACTGTAAATATGGAAACGGGAAAAGTACTTTCCAATACCGAAAAGTATCATACCAGCATTCCCGAGTTTAGGGCCATATCGCATACCTCTACCAATTTTTTTATGCTGTCAATCGGAAACCCGGCACTGCTGTATAAGACAGGTGATCAGGGGCGTATGGAATTGGTTTACATGGAAGAAGGCGATGGTGTTTTCTATGATGCAATGACATTTTTGAACGATCAAGAAGGAATTGCGGTAGGAGATACCAATAAGGGATGTTTAAGTATTCTATTGACGAGGGATGGTGGAACTAGTTGGCAAAGAACGCCTTGTCATGAGTTGCCGGAGGCAATTGAAGGGGAAGGGGCTTTTGCAGCCAGCAATACCAACATAAAAACCGTTGGCGACCATATTTGGATAGCGACTACCAAACGGATCTTGCACTCTGCCGACAAAGGGATTAGCTGGGAAGTTTCGATACCGCCCATCAATATGGCAAAACCTACTTCCGGGGTCTATTCGGTCGATTTTTACGATGAGAAAGTGGGAATTGTTTTTGGAGGCGATTATACCGATCCTACTGATCCTAGGAACAATAAGGCGATGACCAAAGATGGTGGTGCAAGTTGGTATACCATAGCTGATGGCAATAAGCCAGGGTATCGCAGTTGCGTGCAGTTTGTTCCAAATTCTGGAGGCGATGCCATGGTGGCTGTCGGTTTTAAGGGCATTGATTATTCAGCTGATCAAGGCGCTACATGGAAACAACTCTCGAGCGAGTCTTTTTACACCCTTAGATTCCTCAACGATACGATTGCCTATGCGGCAGGTAAAAATCGTATAGCCCGGCTTACTTTTAAGACCGAATAATTGAGTGTTGCGCAAAATTGGGGCCCACCGTATGTAGTTGTTTGTGGTTCAGTTTTGCGCAACACTTCAATTTGTACTAGACGTTTACAACAATGTATCCACGTCCTTTTTTCTTATACCAAACACCCTTGTATTTGTATAATTTACGGCCGTTGACTTGGACCACCTTATTGCCTCTGGGTAAAGTCCTCACTTTGATGCCGACGGGGGCGGCACATACTACGAACTTTTTGCCTCTGGCTTTATACCAAACGCCCTTTGCAAAATGATAGTTACTATTCTTATGAACCACCACTTTCGCTTTGGAAACTTTATGTACGACCGTCCCGTGCTTGGGGTATACCTTTACAACGGTACGCTGTGCGTTCACAGAAAACATGGTTCCTAAAAGGGCTATCACTACAAATACTACTTTACTGTTTCTCATAACATTACGGTTTTACGACCCTTTAATGATTTGGGTCGGTTACCTCTTTTTGACGTCGTGAATGGAAAAGGGTTTAACCTAAAAAAGAGCCGAACGGCCCTTTTTTAGGTAGTTTGTCGAATATAACATTACCGCATGCCCCCGCCTCGGTTTTGACGGTATTGTTTGAGCAATCGGCGTTTAAATCCGTTTTCGGTCTTTAGCAACAAGAATGTCTTTTTAGCAGAGATAACGGTTTTTAGTTTTTCAAGAAAAAGCTGTTGTTCTTTGCTTTTTTCTGCCTCAAGTGCCATATATTCCAGTAATAATTCATTGGCATCTGCATCTGAAACCGCATTGATATCCTTTAGTTTACTATAAATTTCCGTGCGTTCCCGTTGTCTAAAGTCTTCCATTTTTTCTTCATGGGCGTTGTAGATAGGCCAAAAGTTCTGTGCCTCATTACTGGTGAGGTTCAGGCGTTCCGTAATAAAAGCAACTTTAAGTGCCTTTATTTTCTCTTTATCCGGCTTTCGTTGTCCGTAAAAGACCGTGGTAAAAAGCAGTAGGGCAATTACCAATATGTTTTTGTTAGTATTCATAATCTTCAATGTTTAGTTCATTAAAATCGTCGAGGTTCTCCTCTAAATAGTCGATTATGTGCTCGTCGTTGATTTGATTTTCAATGATGTCTTTGATTTCTAATTCGTCAATTGGCAGTACCTCTGCAATCTCGTAGCTACTCAATCCCAATTCATTGTTTTCGAAATATGCATCGATCTCGGCGCTTGCCAGGTTTTCAAAAGTAGGGGCAGGGCCCCTGGTTTGCATAAAGCCTACAATACCAAGAATCACGGCCGCAACCGCGGCTGCCACGAAGTAATACTTCCGGTAGGGGTTAAGAGGTATTACTTGGGGTTCTTGCTTTGACAGTTGTTGCTTTAAACGATCTTGAAACTGATCAAAATAACCTTCAGGCATGGTAAAACCGTCGGTCTTGGGTACGTCGGCAGCTTCTTTTTCCAACTTCTCCATCAGTCTGTCCGATAGGTCTTCAAAATATCCCTCGGGCGTTTTAAAACTGTTTTTATCGAATTTTTTCATGTCTTTGGTTTGACGTTCTTGCATACAACATGCTTACACGTCTTTTAAAAATGATTCAATTTTCTTGGTGGCCAGGTGATAGGATGCTTTAAGCCCTCCCACCGAGGTTTCCAATATTTCAGAGATTTCTTCATATTTGAGCTCTTCGAAATATTTCATGTTAAATACCAACTTTTGTTTTTCGGGCAGCGTTGCAATGGCCTTTTGCAATTTTAGCTGAATTGCATCTCCTTCAAAATAAACGTCTGCTTGCAAGTTTCCGATCATCCGATCTTTTAATTCTGAATCGCTGACACCCAATTTTTTAGATTTACTACGTAAAAAACTAAGCGCCTCATTGGTCGCAATGCGATACATCCACGAATACAACTTGCTATCTCCTTTAAATCCATTAATATTTTTATAGACCTTAATAAATGTATTCTGCAGTACGTCATCTGCATCGTCGTGGTCGAGTACAATTCTACGAATATGCCAATACAACTTTTTTTGGTACGTATGCACCAATACCTCAAAAGCCCTGGATTGGGTGGTACTATCTTTTAATTGGTCTACTAAAGTTTCCTCGGTCAACAATAGATTCGGGTTTGAATTCGAATGTTTGACGTTAAAGTTAGGAAAAGGTTTAAGCCGGCTGGCCCCCAAAGGTGCAATTTTTTGCTTGCACTACTAAAAAAAGCTGCTAAAAAGGGTATTACAGATAAATTCGGCTAGAGCGCTATGGGGCCAACGATTGCATGGTCACCAATTTTTTGTAGGTCCCATTGGCTGCCAGTAGTTCAGCATGTGACCCCTGCTCAACAATCTCCCCTTTATTTAATACCACGATGGTATCGGCATTTTGGATGGTAGACAGGCGATGGGCAATTACAATGGATGTTCGGTTGCGCATCATTTTTTCCAAGGCATCTTGAACAAGGCGTTCACTCTCCGTATCCAAGGCTGAAGTCGCCTCATCCAAAATCATGATCGGAGGATTTTTCAGGACCGCTCTTGCAATCGATAGGCGTTGTTTCTGCCCTCCACTAAGTTTATTGCCCCCATCTCCAATATTAGTGTCATAACCGTTAGGTAGTTCTTGAATGAAATCATGGGCATTGGCAATTTTCGCAGCTTCCGTAATTTCTGCATCGGTCGCATTTTCTTTGCCTAGAATGATGTTGTTGCGCACGATATCGTTAAAAAGAATGGAATCTTGTGTAACCAAGCCCATGAGGTCTCGTAGCGACCTTTTGGTGAGTTGCCGTATGTCTTCGCCATCTATTTTGATAGCCCCTTCATTTACATCATAAAACCGGGTAATTAAGTTTGCAATCGTACTTTTTCCGCTACCGGATTGTCCTACCAATGCGATCGTATGGCCTTTTGGGACCGTAAGGCTAAAGTTTTTAAGTACATAATCATCTTCATATTTGAAGGAGATGTTATCGAATTGGATTTGGCTTTCAAATTTCTTTTTATCAATTGCATTTTCAACTTCGGCAACGGGGTTTTCCGCCTCTAAAATCTCCAATACCCTTGCTGCGGCGGCATTTCCCTTTTTAACACCATAGGAGGCCTTGCTGATTGCCTTTGCCGGGGTAAGAATTTGGTAGGCCAATCCCATATAGGTGATAAACAATTCTGGTTGTAACGTTTTATCGATCAAGACCATTCGCCCCCCGAACCACAAAATAACGCCAATGGCGGCTATCCCGAAAAACTCGCTAGTAGGGGAAGCCAGATTTTGTCGGTTTAGTAGGCTGTTGGAGAAATTGTAAAATCTACTCGTCGATTTTTTGAAAACAGCGCCAAACCTAGATTCGGCATTAAAGGCTTTTATAACACGCAGACCGCCTAAGGTTTCTTCGAGAATAGATAAGAAATAGCCTTGTTCTTTTTGCACCTTATCCGATTTGCGTTTCAACGACTTCCCGATCAATGAGATTAGAAAACCTGAAATAGGAAGAAAAATAAAGACGAATAGGGTCAGTTTTGAGCTTATGGAGAGCATTGCGATAACGGTAAAAATCAGGGTTAACGGCTCTCGAACGATTAGTTCAAGCACTGATAGAAAAGAGTGTTGAATTTCCAATACATCCGACGTGATGCGAGCGATCGTATCGCCTTTGCGTTTTTCAGAATAGTAAAAAATGGGAAGGTTGATGGTTTTGTCATAAAGTTCATTCCGCAGATCTTTGAGTACCCCATTGCGCAAAAAAGTAATGAAATACATCGCGAGATACCCAAAAAGGTTTTTTAGAAAAAACATGGAAATGACCAAAACGACCATGAAAATCAATGCCTCCCCTTCTCCTTCGCCAGCTTTTTCAGTAACGAAAAAATTGAGATAATCAAGCAGATATGCCTTTGTATGGGCAATGCCGGTCCAAACCGGTTTTGTGTATACACTTTCCGTTTGCTTAAAAAGCACGGCGAGCATGGGGAAAAGCGAAACCATCGCCAAAGTGGCAAAAAACGCATAAAATATGTTGGAAATGATATTTAGAACCGCGTAAATTCTATAGGGTTTCGCAAAGCGAAGAATTTTTTTGAAATACTCCATTAAGACAATTTCAATTCACTCAGAATCTGGTCTATTTTGGTGTCCAAGATATTGGATACTTTCTGAAAGTTCTCCCCTTTGTCCAAAGTAGTGTTGGTACTAATATAGAATTTCACTTTTGGTTCAGTTCCACTAGGTCTTGCGGCGATTCGAGTACCATCTTCCGTTTCGTAGATCAATACATTACTATTGGGGATTTCAATTGCTTTTTCAACTCCGGTAAGTACGTTTTTCGCAGTACCGGTATTATAATCCTCGATCCATTTCACCTTTGAACCGGCAACGGAGACTACAGGGTTTTCCTTGAAGTCTTTGAGCATTTGTTTTATTTCTTCGGCACCGCTCATTCCCTTTTTCGTAATAGAAATCAGCTTCTCTTTATAAAATCCGTAGTCTACATAGCAATCGATCAAATCCTTGTAGAAAGAACTACCGTTTGCTTTGGCCTGGGCCGCGATTTCACAGGCAAGCAAGGTTGAGGTTACGGCATCCTTGTCTCGAACGAAATCCCCGACCATGTATCCGAAACTCTCTTCACCTCCCCCGATAAAATACGACTCGGGAAAATCTTTGATCATTTTCCCAATCCATTTGAAACCGGTCAAAGAGGTCTTAAACTCCACATTGTAGTCTTTCGCCATTACCTCCATCATAGGGGTCGATACAATGGTGGTAGCGATGAACTCATTTCCTTTAAAACCTTTTGCTTTCTTTTTTTCTAGTAAAAACCTGGTCATTAACACCATGGTTTGGTTGCCATTCAAGATTTCCATTTGTCCGTCTAGATTCCGCACGGCAATACCCAAACGATCACTATCAGGGTCGGTACCCACTACCATGTCTGCTCCTATTTCTTCCGCCTTTTTTATGGCTATGGACAGTGCCTCGGTCTCTTCCGGGTTTGGGGAATCTACTGTGGGGAAATTCCCGTCGGGTTTCGCCTGTTCCTCAATGATGGTTACGTTTTGGTAGCCGGCACGTTTAAGGACTTCCGGAATAGCCGTTATAGAAGTTCCGTGTAGGGAGGTAAAAACAATTTTAAAATTATCCTTTCCTTCCGCATGGAAGTCACCGTTCGCCACGGATTCTGTAATAAAGGCTTCATCGACCTCTTTGTCTATGAGTTGAATTAAGCTTTCATCGGCCTTGAAGTTGATTTCTTCGAAACCCAATCCGTTTATTTCGGCAATGATCTCCCCGTCTTGCGGTGGCACGATCTGTCCGCCATCTGTCCAATATACCTTGTAACCGTTGTATTCTGGCGGATTATGGGAGGCGGTCAGCACAATTCCTGCATGACACTTCAAATACCGAACCGCAAAAGAAAGTTCCGGCGTTGTACGTAATTCGGAAAAGAGAAACACTTTAATTCCGTTCGCCGAAAATACCTCTGCGACCGTTCTGGCCAATGTATCGCTATTATGTCTACAGTCATACGCTATTACTACTTGAATGGTTTCCCCACCATAAACTTTCTTTAAATAATTGCTCAGGCCTTGGGTGCTTTTTCCCAGTGTGTATTTATTGATACGATTCGTCCCGACACCCATTACCCCGCGCATTCCCCCGGTACCGAATTCCATGTTTTTGTAAAACCTGTCTTTCAGTTCTTCGGTGTTGTTCGCGATGAGTGTTTCAACTTCATTTTTGGTTGCTGTATCGAAAAAGTCGGTAAGCCAGCTCTTTGCCGTGTTGAGAATCGTATCCATCTATATTATATTAAGAATGTCAAAATTACATTAGAAATTTGAAACAATGGTCAAATCAACCAGTTTTCCGAGCAGTTCTTTGCTCGATAAACGGTTTCATTTTACCGATGAGGCCCTAATTGCTATTCTAATTTTTTCAAATCATACAATTAGCATATCTTGTGCCAATGCGATTGCTGTTTTTTATCCTTGCCTTTATAAGCGCCATGACTGTCTATAGTCAACGAGAGGCGTCAAATTGGTACTTTGGGAATAACGCGGGACTTGACTTTAATTCAGGGACACCGGTGCCTCTTTTTAATGGGCAATTGGAAACTTTGGAGGGATGCGAAAGTTTTTCGGATGAAGACGGTAATTTGCTTTTTTATACCGATGGAAAAGTGATTTGGAACCGGTTTCACCAACAAATGGCGAATGGCGATGGTCTCAGGGGTAGCTTTTCGACTACGCAATCGGCGCTGGTAGTACCCAATCCGGTACTGACAAATATTTTTTACATCTTCACTCCGGACGATGTACTTTCATACGGTCTTGGCATTGGCGAAGACGGTGGTGGACCCAGCGAGTCGAACGGTTTTAATTACTCCATAATTGATATGGCAGGGGATGCCGGTAGGGGAGTGGTCTCCTCTAAGAATAATGAGCTGCTCGAACGAGCCGCCGAAAATGTAACGGGTGTTCGTAATTTTGAAGATAACTACTATTGGGTCGTTACCCACCATCAAGACCGTTTTTATGCCTATAAGGTAGATGAAAACGGGGTAGATGAAACGCCGGTGGTTTCTAATATCGGTCCTGATATTGGGGACTATGAAAACTTTCGGGGCAGCATCAAAATTTCCCCCGATGGTACTAAATTGGCAATAGCCCATACCACACGTTTGCCACGCAATACCGGAAATCTGTATCTATATGATTTTGATAGTACTACAGGACTGGTTAGCAACCCCCTGTCACTAAATGCAGACCGTCTCTATTACGGGGTCGAATTTTCCTCAAATTCTTCCAAGGTGTATGCTAGTGGACTTTCTATACGGGGGCCAGAAGTGACTGGGGGGTTGGAAGTGGTTCAGTTCGATTTAAATGCCCCTGATATTCCAGGCTCTCTTTATTTATTGCATAGCTATCAGTCCGAACGCATCGGAATCATTTCAGGTGCCCTACAGTTGGCGATTGATAAAAAAATATATCATTCTATTCCAGGACAGGAGTTATCGGTAATACGTACTCCTAATTTAGCCGGTATAAATTGTGATTTCAGACCTTTTGCCCTTGATCTCGGAGGGCGACAGGCCTCCTATGGCTTGCCGCCATTTATTCAGTCCTTTTTTGAAACCATTGTGACCATTGAAAATTTCTGCGAAGGGGATGCCACGACCTTTACAACAGATGCTTCTGGCAATGTCAGCGGAATAAGTTGGGATTTTGGGGATCCCGCTTCCGGCGCCCAAAACTTTTCTACGGACTTGAATCCGGATCATGTTTTTTCGGCCCCTGGAGTGTACACCGTAGCGATGGAGGTTACCTATACAAACGGGTCAACTAGGCTATTTACAGAGTTTGTCGAGATTGCGGAAATACCCTTGGTCAATACCACGATTACATTGACGCAATGTGATGTAGACGGGCTAGATGATGGGATAAGTGATTTTAATCTAGGGGAATCGATCGAATTATTCAACAACGGCAATGAAGATATCGGGGCACTTTTCTTTGAAACCATGGCCGATGCGACTGCCAATGTGAACCAATTAGAAGCGGTAGGGTATCGGAATACCGTCAACGGGCAACTTATCTACGCGCGTGCTTTTGAGAATCCTGAATGTTTCAGCATTGTAGAAATTACATTGAATGTGGCCGCAATGTCGAATTTAGGGGATTATGCGGAATTACAGGTTTGCAATGAGGGATCTGCCCTGGCCATTGGTGTTTCCGTTTCAAAAGTACATGCCTTTTTGACAGGAGAATTTCCGGCTACTTCAACGATTAAGGTGTTTAAAAATAAGCAGAACGCCTTGCTTGAATTGGAAGAACTGCCCCTGGGCGAACCCACTTTTTTCGGACCCCTCGATGCGACAGCCCTCTTTTTCAGAGTGGAAAGTAACAATGCATGTGATTTTATCGGAAAAATAAATCTTGAGGTTCTCTTTAAACCTGATTTTGAGGAGCAGATGGAGGAGCGACTGTGCGATGGCAATGCGGTGTTGACCGGACCAGACGGATTTGATTCATATCTATGGTCTACAGGGGAAACCACCCAAGAGATCTCGGTAGATGCCTTGGGGGAATACGAGCTTATTTTTGGTACGATCAATTGCGGTTTCTCCCAGTTTTTTACGGTAGTTCCACCACTGGATATTGAAATTCAAGACATTCGAATCAACGACTTTAGCACCAATAATTCCATAGAAGTATTGCTGGTCGATGCAGATGAAACGATTCGTTATTCCTTGGATAATGGTACCACCTATCAGGAGTCAGGCATATTTTTGAACGTCGCTCCGGGCGTGTATGATTTATTGGTATCGAATGATTGCACCTCGCTAGAAAAGGAGCTGGTCGTAGGGGCCATGGAAGCTTTCTTTACACCTAATAGTGATGGCGTCAATGATTTATGGACGCTTTCGAACGCCCAGTACTTCCCTAATTTTAAGGTTTCTATCTTCGACCGATACGGCACGCTTCTGCGTACTTTCGGTGAAAATGAGGCGGGATGGGACGGCACCTTTAAAAATATTGAGATGCCTTCGGCAGACTATTGGTATCGGTTGGTTCTGGATGAAGGACGGGTGGTAAAGGGGCATTTTAGTTTGAAGCGTTGACCTTGTCCCCCAAGGTTTTACTGATCATGTAGCGCGGTTCATTTTTTCTTGAACGAATCAATAATTCTCCTACAAAACCTGCCAAAAACAACTGGGTACCGATAACCATGGCCGTAAGGGCGATAAAAAATTGTGGCCGATCTGTTATGAGCCTTCCTGTGGGATTTATAAACAACTTGTCTATTCCCAAGTATAAGGAGAAACCGAAACCAATTAGAAACATCAATACACCCCAAGCACCGAAAAGATGCATGGGTTGTTTCCCGAACTTTGAAACGAACCAAATCGTGATCAAGTCTAAAAAACCATTTATAAATCGTTCCATTCCAAATTTTGTTTTACCATATTTCCGGGCTTGATGTTGTACGACTTTTTCCCCGATATTGGGAAAGCCGGCGCTTTTTGCCAGCACGGGAATATAACGGTGCATTTCACCGGAAACCTCTATCGTTTTGATCACTTCTTTGCGATAAGCTTTTAGGCCACAATTAAAATCATTCAGTCGTACGCCAGAGGTGCGTCTCGCGGCCCAGTTGAACAATTTGGAAGGCATGTTCTTGAACAAAATAGAGTCGTATCGCTTTTTTTTCCAACCCGAAACAAGGTCAAAACGATCTTGGACGATCATGTCGTAAAGCTCTGGAATTTCCTCGGGGTTGTCCTGTAGGTCGGCATCCATGGTAATGACCACATCACCTTCGGCCGCATTGAAGCCCGCATGTAACGCTTGCGATTTTCCAAAGTTTCGAAGAAAACGTATCCCTTTTACAGAAACATTGTTTGCTGCTAAGCTTTCGATAATATCCCATGACCTGTCAGTGCTACCATCGTCTATGAAAAGAATTTCATAGCTATATCCTTGGGTTTGCATAACGGTAAGGATCCAATCATGAAGTTCTGTTAAGGATTCTTCCTCGTTCAATAGAGGGATAACGATAGATAGGTTCATTCGGTACTTCTGAAAAGTGCTTTACGAATCAAGGTGTCGCGCTGCGGGTTTATAACAAAACCTGGCACCAACTTACTACAATGATAGCCGGTGTCAGGCAAAGTCATTTCAAAAATACGATTTTGAACTTAATGTTCAGGTTTTTGTTTTTTCATGATTAATCCGGAAAACAAGGAGATGATGAACCCAAAGAAGAGACTGACCACAATTCCGATGGCGGCTCCTAAAGCCGGATTGGAAAAAGTCTCCATCATCTCCATGGCCCCATCGATTTGCTCCTGGGTCATATTGGGATTCTTGGCAAGCATTTCTCTTTTCTGCATTTCCATAGTATTTAACATGAAATCAGGCTCAATATAGTTGGTAAAGACGAACTGGTACAATACACCTAATATTCCGGCGATCAACGCTATCCCTAGTCCTACCTTCAAAGCTTCCGTCAGTGTTAAAAAACCGCCGTTGGCTTTTTTAAACTGTGAAATGCCCAGTACGACAATACTGATCATGATGACGGCGTTCACAATTGTTAAGCCCCAACTTCGCTCATAATGCATTTCCATAAAATAGAGCATTAAAGAAAAGGTGATACTGACAATCGCTAGTAGTGCTCCAAAATTAAGGGCATACTTTCCTGTTTTAGGCTGGTTTTCTTCCATAATAGTTGTGTGTTATAGTTGTTCAGGATGTTAGTTGTCACTTTGTTTAAATTGTTACAGTCCCATCACAACTAATTTGTTTCATTTTTTTGTAAAATTAAATTGTAAGTTTCTGAAATTTAATTAAATTTGCAGGCTGAAATTCAGCAGAAACAAAGCATTTAGCGATGAAAAAAGATATACACCCGGAAAATTATAGATTGGTAGCCTTCAAAGACATGTCAAACGATGATGTGTTTATTACCAAATCAACAGCAGATACAAAAGAAACGTTAACCGTTGATGGAGTGGATTATCCTTTGGTAAAGCTGGAAATTTCTAGAACATCGCACCCGTTCTACACTGGGAAAGCCAAATTCTTGGATACCGCCGGTCGAATTGATAAGTTCAAAAGCAAGTACGATAAGTTCAAGAAGAAACCTAAAGTGGAAAAAGTGGAAGCGCCTAAGGTGGAAGCTGCAAGTAAAGAAGAAGAATAAAAAATACGCTTATATAGTACAGACACCTCCGAGTTTTAGGAGGTGTTTTTTTTTGTTTTTTTGTATGGAATACAAAATGTACAATTTCGCTAGGATTTGCCCATTTGGATCTAGACAGGAAGGCAAAACGAGAATACTTATTTTTGTGCTAAACTACTAACCGCATGAACTACATACTTTTTGATGGTAGCGTACGAGACAACTTGCTTCCTTTCACTTTTACACGCCCGGTTGCCGACATTCGCATTGGCATTCTTACCATCAGGGAAAAATGGGAGAAATACTTAGGGAACACGACAAGTACCGTTACGGAAGACTACTTGACGGAAAAATACCCTATGGTCGAAATGGCCGAAAATGTACTTATCAATGCGTCGTATCTACCCAATGGAGAGTTGGTCGCAATGATTGAAAATCTGGAAAAAGGATCAGCCATTTTTCAGGGAGAGGAGGTGATTGCTTTTTTTTCCGAAGCCGCCCAGGAGGAGGTAAATTTTAAGAAATATAAGCAGATTGAATACGAAGGAAAACTGCTGCGGGTAGAGCATACTTGGGATATCTTTGCAAAAAATGGGGATGCCTTGCAAGCCGATTTTGATTTGCTCACCAAAGGGCGCAGGAGCGCCCCGATATCGGATACGAACCGGGTAATGCATCCCGAACGGATTTTCTTGGAAGAAGGGGCTACGGTAGAGCATAGTATTTTGAATGCAACTGACGGCCCTATTTATTTGGGAAAGAATTCCCAGGTATGGGAGGGCAATCTCATAAGAGGTTCTTTTGCCCTTTGCGAGAATGCCGTGGTGAAAATGGGAGCGAAGATATATGGCGCAACGACCATAGGCCCTTATGGGAAGGTGTGCGGTGAGATCAGCAACTCGGTCATCTTCGGATATTCAAGTAAGGGGCATGAAGGCTACCTCGGGAATGCGGTCCTCGGAGAGTGGTGCAATATTGGTGCTGATAGCAATAATTCAAACCTCAAGAACAATTATGCGCAGGTGCGCCTTTGGAACTATGGCACCGAAAGTTTTGAGCATACAGGACTTCAATTTTGTGGCCTAATGATGGGCGACCATAGTAAAACCGCCATCAATACCATGTTTAATACGGGCACCGTAATCGGGGTAAATTGTAATATCTATGTTCCCGGTTTTCCTAGAAATTTTGTTCCCAGTTTTAGTTGGGGCGGCGCCTCTGGTTTTTCGACCTACCCCACAAACAAAGCATTTGAGACCGCCAAGGTAATGATGGCCAGAAGGGGCGTGGCATTTGATGAGAAAGAGGCGAAAATCTTGTCCCATGTGTTTGAACTTACCAAGCAATGGAGAAAATACTAATAGGATGCAATCCCTGGTAAGTACCGTGCTTGGGGTGTAGCCCGATAAACCTTCATTTTTAAGTATATTTGCAATCCAAAAAAAGACTTCGGTAGCGAAATGAAAAAAAAGGTCGCTTTTTACACACTGGGTTGTAAGCTAAATTTTTCGGAAACATCGACCATTGCCCGAGGGTTTCAAAAAGAAGGGTTTGAGCGTGTCGATTTTTCGGAAACGGCCGATATGTACGTTATCAATACGTGCTCGGTAACCGAAAATGCGGATAAGCGCTTCAAAACAATTGTAAAACAAGCACAAAAGGCCAATCCGGAAGCCTTTGTGGCCGCCATTGGATGTTATGCCCAGTTAAAGCCCGAAGAACTCGTTGCGGTAGACGGGGTAGACTTGGTATTGGGCGCTACTGAAAAATTCAATATTACAACGTACGTAAACGATCTTTTCGATCAGCCTTCCGCGGAACGCGGAAAGGGGGTGGTGCACGCCTGTGAGATCGAGGAAGCCGATTTTTATGTAGGCAGCTATGCCATAGGAGACCGCACACGGGCGTTCTTAAAGGTGCAGGACGGATGCGACTATAAATGTACCTATTGCACGATACCGTTGGCCCGTGGTATTTCTAGAAGTGATACCTTGCAGAACGTCCTTCACAATGCGTCTGAAATAGCAGCGCAAGGAATTAAAGAGATTGTGTTGACCGGAGTGAATATCGGTGATTACGGAAAAGGAGAGTTTGGGAACAAAAAACATGAACATACGTTTTTGGAGTTGGTAAAGGCCCTTGATTTGGTGAAAGGTATTCACCGTCTTCGGATTTCTTCGATAGAGCCAAATTTGCTGCGAAATGAGACCATAGATTTTGTTGCTGAAAGTAATTCCTTTGTACCGCATTTTCATATCCCCCTGCAAAGCGGAAGCGACGTAATTCTTAAGGCTATGCGTAGAAGGTATTTGACCGACCTGTACGTGGATCGGGTGAACCGGATCAAAATGACGATGCCGCATGCCTGTATCGGTGTTGATGTGATCGTCGGCTTCCCTGGGGAAACGGATGAACATTTTTTACAGACCTATCATTTTTTAAATGAACTTGATATTTCGTATCTACATGTTTTTACCTATTCTGAGCGGGATAATACCCTGGCGGCGACTTTGGCCGATGTGGTGCCTAAAAATGTACGGAGCAAACGAAGTAAGATGCTTAGGGCATTATCGGTCAAGAAGCGAAGGACTTTTTATGAAAGTCAGTTAGGAACCCAACGAACCGTCTTGTTCGAAGGGGAAAACAAGGAGGGCTATATTCATGGCTTCACAGAAAACTATGTAAAGATTAAGGCACCATGGAACCCTAACCTGGTGAATACGTTACATTCTGTAATACTCTCCGAAATAGATGACGACGGTTTGGTGCGTATTGTGCATGTACCACAGGCGGCACGGGCATAAATGGAAGAGTTCCAAGTTCCGTTGTTCCGTAACCACTCAATTTTATTGGCAGGTTTTAAAAATAAACCCATAAAAAAAGCCTCCTAAAGGAGGCTCATGTCATTTGTTGGATTTTGGTTAGATTCGAATCCCTACGGGAAGCATCTCTTTGTACTGTCTGTTTTTTCTTAAGAATCCAGCAATTTGTGGGCTGGTAGGTACTACTCTTAAATTTTGATCCTGAATGTGGTGTAAAACCGATTTGATGAAATTTTCTTTGAACATGTCTTGTTGGATTTCTTCAGGAATTACCAACTTGGTTAAAAAGACTTTTCGTTCTTGGGAAGAGTACTCAATTTTGGCTAAATGTCCATCAACCTTAGTTTCAAATTGGCGTAAGAAACTGTTGTCATTAATTTCTACTTCATTCATATAGTGTGATTTTAAAATTGGTCCTAGACAAAAAAATTACGATGTCGTCCAATCGTAATTTTCAAAAAATTCTCATAAAAAAGTAAAAAGGGGCAGTTATTTCTAGTTAGACAGCAAAAGTAGTAAAAAAAATGCTAATTTCCTAGCAAAATCACAAGCCTCCAAAATGCCGGACGACAAAATCCATGTATATTTTATGCCAGGAATGGCGGCGAATCCATCGATATTCAAAAATATTACACTACCGCCCGAAAAATTCGAACAGCATTTGCTCGAATGGTTCGTTCCCCGCCGCGGGGCAACGCTTTCGGAATACGCGGAAGAAATGGTACAACACATACATCATGAGAACCCGGTATTGGTGGGTGTCTCCTTTGGTGGATTGTTGGTTCAAGAAATGGCTCGGTTCCTAGAAGTTCGAAAAGTCATTGTGGTCTCGAGCGTAAAGCATGAATCGGAACTTCCGAAACGCATGTTGTTCGCCAAATACACCAAGGTACATAAATTGCTGCCCACGGGTTTGGTAAACAATGTTGAACTCTTGGCCAAGTACGCTTTCGGGGAAACCGTAAACAAGCGTTTGGAACTCTATGAGGAATACCTATCGATTCGTGATAAGTATTATATCGATTGGTCGTTGGACCAAATTGTGAACTGGCGCCAGACATACCGTCCGGAACGCCTCGTGCACATACATGGGGAAAAAGATGCCGTTTTTCCTATTTCCAACATACTCGATTGCATACCGGTTAAAAACGGTACACATACCATGATCATTCATAGGGCCAAATGGTTTAATGAACGGTTGCCTACAATTATTTTGAAATAACACAGTTGTAGTAATAAACTTATACTATTTTTTTGATGCTTCATTGAAATAACGTATCATTAAAAAGTGGTGGAAAGACCTACATAAAAGGCTTATGGCCTAAAGTTTGCGGTACTAGATACCATTTACCAAACCGAATAAGAGTAATACCATTAAGATTAAAATAGAAGGCCCATGAAGTTTTTAAAAAATGTTTTAATGCTCCTAGGGGTGTTTTTTGTAATTAGCACCCTCATTTTTGCAGTGCAAAGTAATCAACAGGATACTGCTGAAAAGCCCAACAACGAGGCGGTCAAAGAAGTGTCTACCTATCAAATTACGGCCATCGATATTCCGGCCGATTTGAATTTTGCGGGAGAATCGGTACCGTTGGAGGATCCGGATGTCTTGGAACGGGTCGATCGGGAGTTTTTGGTGAATACCTATTGGCAATCCAATGCGGTATTGTTAATGAAGCGTGCCAATAAATTTTTCCCGGTCATAGAGCCCATCTTGGCAAAAAACGGAGTACCGGACGATTTTAAATACCTGGCTGTGGCCGAAAGCGGGCTTCAGAATGTGGTCTCCCCTGCTGGTGCAACAGGGTTTTGGCAGATTATGAAAACTACCGGTAGGGAGTACGGTTTAGAAGTGAATTCGAATGTAGACGAGCGCTACCATCTAGAGAAAGCAACCGAAGTGGCCTGTAGGTACCTTAAAAAATCGAAAGAACGTTTTGGTACTTGGACGCTTGCTGCCGCATCTTACAATGCCGGTTCAGGGGCAATTAATAAGTTTATGGGCATACAAAAGGCAGAAAGCTATTATGATTTGTTATTGGGGCAGGAGACAGGCCGATACGTGTTTCGAATAATGGCTATTAAAGAAATTTTGAACAGTCCGGAAAAGTATGGGTTTCACTTAGACAAATCGGATATGTATGAAGGGGTGCCTACTTTCAAGGTAGAGGTGGCCGAACCGGTCTTAAGTTTTGCCGATTTTGCACAGCAATATGAAATCAACTATAAAATATTGAAACGCCACAATCCGTGGCTAAGACAGCCGCATTTAAACAATGCTTCTAAAAAGAAATATACCATTGAAATTCCGAACAAGGGGTATTACAAATAGCAACGATTTTTAATAAAAAAACCGAACATCAAAGAATCACTTGGTGTTCGGTTTTTTTTGCGTTCTACAGAAACTCGGCGTTATATCTTCTTCATTTGCTGTTGCATCATCTTGATCTGTTCGGTCAACATATTGTTCTTATCCAATTTTTTAGCTTCCTGTAACAAGGTGGTAGCCTCTCTTTTTCGTCTTTTTTGCATGGCAATACCCGCTAAACTCAATTTGGCCATCGCAACATCATAATCCATCGTAAGGCCTAATTTCAACGCTTTTTTAAAATACTTTTCCGCCTGAGTCAAGTTTTTTTGAGAATGGATAATACCATGTAGGTAATTGAAATACCCTTGTTGTTTTACCGTTAATGCCGCTTCGGGCTTGTTTATTTTATCGAGCCATTTCTGGGTACCGATTAGATCTTGTTTCCGCATGCGGAGGAATGCCAGCAAGATCATTTCATTTCTAAAGTATAGGAAAATAAATATGGTAGACAGCAGCAATAAAAAAATACCATTTCCGATATTGCCTTCGTAGAATTGGTAACCGCCATATGCGATGATGAGCGCGGCTATCACCAATTTAATATTTTTGTTGAACATCTTAGTCGTTGATTAGTTGGTAGGTTACTATCGATTTGATCGTTGTAGGTATTTGCTGGTCTCCCAATTGAGCCATGGTGGCCGAACCCTCTGCGAGCCCCTCTACTTTCATCAATTGAACAAATCCTGAGACAAGATCGGTGGTGATACTCGTTTGTTGGTCTCCACTTAAGGTCATGGTGGTGGTCGGTTCGGTAACATTCATGGTGACGTCCGCAGTACCGCTTATCTTCGCGTTTGAATCGCTCAATGCCTCTAGGGTCCATGTATTTTTGGCACTTAACTTGCCGCTAAACTCATTTTCCCAGCTATCGCCCACATTCACCCCTTCTGTAGAATAAATAAAGGTCATTTGTTCATAGCTATTGGAAAGCGCTTCTGAGCCAAACTCTTTTTCCAGGGATTTTTTCATCATGTTGAGCGAAAATTCATCTTCAAGTCCCGATGCGTCCGCCATTTTTACAACCAAGCTATCTCCTCCGACAACGTCAAGGATGTCCCCATTTTTGGTCAGCGTCATCTTAATAGGAACATTTAAAAGGCTATTGAATATCTTTGATTGCATGTCACCTGCCAGCACTTCTTTTGCCTTTACATTCATAAGCTCTCCTTGAATACTCGAGTTCATTTTCATATTCAAATCCTTAAAACGAAGGGCTATTTCGTAATTGCCATCTTTCTCACCGATCACTTTGAATTCCAAAACGCCATCAATTTTATTAGTGATTTCGTGTACGGCCCCGTCCATGTTTTGGGTGATGACCTGCTGGGCATCCTGTTTTATAGTGAAAACGTCATCTTTCTTAAGATGATAGGCCAAGTCAGTTTGAGCGAAAGACGTTACACCAAAAAGGAACACCGCAAAAGTGTATATTGTAAATTTCATAAGAGTTGCTACAGAATTCCGATAAATCACCGTAAAAGTAATGAAAACAAATCGAATCGTAAGCCACCTTATGGTTCCGATAACCATAAAAATCAGAAGTGTTTTTTATAGATAAGTGAAGGAGGTTTATCGGTTGTTTAGTCCGATAAGTGTATTTTTTGACCAGGATTGTTCATAACCAGTGAATAAATCATGCAGAATCGTAAAACATTTTTTTAAATGCATTTGCCAAAGCAAAAACTCTTTGTATATTTGCGCCCAGTTTTGCAGCTTGTCTACGAAACATTTCAATAACGAAAAGGTTTAAAAAATGCCCGGAAGTAAAAGAACATATCAGCCATCCAAAAGAAAGAGAAGGAACAAGCACGGTTTTAGGGAGCGCATGGCGTCCGTTAACGGAAGAAAAGTACTTGCCAGAAGAAGGGCTAAAGGAAGAAAAAAACTAACAGTTTCCTCCGAACCGCGACACAAAAAATAAATGATTGTAGTTTTTTAAAATATAGATGGTGTTACTTTTTTTAAAGTAGCACCTTTTTTTTGCGCTGTACTCTCAGCAACTTAATACATTAATGATAAAAACATCCTTTGTAGCATGCCCAAAAGAAAAGATTTAAATTCGATTTTGATTATAGGTTCAGGCCCCATTATTATTGGTCAGGCCTGTGAGTTCGATTATGCAGGTTCGCAATCATTGCGTTCCTTGCGTGAAGATGGTATTGAAACTATTTTAATTAATAGCAACCCCGCCACGATTATGACGGACCCGTCTATGGCGGATCATGTATACCTGAAACCTCTTACCACAAAGTCGATCATTGAAATCTTAAAGGAACACCCACAAATTGATGCGGTGCTTCCTACCATGGGAGGACAAACCGCTTTGAACCTCTGTATCGAGGCCGATGAAAAAGGCATATGGGAAGACCACAATGTGGAATTGATCGGGGTGGATATCGATGCTATTAACATTACGGAAGACCGGGAAAAGTTTCGTGAGCTCATGTTGAAGATAGGAGTAGGGATGGCTCCGCAAGCAACTGCCACTTCGTTCTTAAAAGGAAAAGAGATTGCGCAAGAATTTGGTTTCCCGTTGGTAATCAGGGCTTCCTATACTTTGGGTGGAGCAGGTGCTTCTATCGTATACAAACCAGAAGATTTTGACGAATTACTAAGCCGTGGTCTGGAAATATCTCCCATTCATGAGGTGATGATCGATAAGGCTTTGATGGGATGGAAAGAATATGAGTTGGAGTTGCTAAGAGACCGCAATGATAACGTGGTGATCATCTGTACCATTGAGAATATGGATCCTATGGGGATTCATACGGGGGATTCTATCACCGTGGCACCGGCGATGACCTTGTCGGATCGTACCTTCCAAAGAATGCGGGATATGGCCATCAAAATGATGCGTAGTATCGGTGACTTTGAAGGAGGCTGTAATGTACAGTTTGCGGTAAGCCCGGATGAGGCAGAGGATATTATAGCTATTGAGATCAACCCAAGGGTATCTCGATCTTCCGCATTGGCCTCAAAAGCGACGGGGTACCCTATTGCGAAAGTGGCCACTAAGCTCGCTATAGGTTATTCGTTGGATGAGTTAGACAACCAGATAACCAAGTCTACCTCGGCACTGTTCGAACCTACATTGGATTATGTGATCGTAAAAATTCCAAGATGGAACTTCGATAAGTTCGTAGGATCGGATAGAACCCTGGGCCTCCAAATGAAATCTGTAGGAGAGGTGATGGGTATTGGTCGCTCTTTCCAGGAGGCGTTGCATAAGGCTACCCAATCGTTGGAAATAAATAGAAACGGACTTGGGGCCGATGGCAAAGGATATCGGGATTATAATAAGATTATACAAAAACTGACCGTCCCTAGTTGGGATCGCGTATTTGTGATCTATGATGCGATTCAAATAGGAATTCCCCTGAGCAGGATATTTGAGATCACAAAAATTGACATGTGGTTCTTGAAACAGTACGAGGAGCTACACTTCTTAGAAAAGGAGATTTCCCAATATACCATAGCCACCATTTCGAAAGAGTTGCTCTTAGAAGCCAAGCAAAAAGGTTTTGCCGATCGGCAAATCGCCTATATGCTCGATTGTTACGAGAGTGAAGTATATGACAAACGCGTACAGCTAAACATCAATAGGGTCTACAAATTGGTAGATACCTGTGCGGCGGAGTTTAAGGCGATGACCCCTTATTACTACTCTACCTTCGAAGAAGAAATAGAAACGGCCGATGGGGAACGCTATGTCGAAAATGACAGCATCGTTACCGAAAAGAAAAAAATAGTAGTATTGGGCTCCGGTCCGAATAGGATTGGACAAGGAATCGAGTTCGACTACTGTTGTGTACACGGTGTGCTGGCAGCGGCGGAGTGCGGCTATGAGACCATCATGATCAATTGTAATCCTGAAACGGTATCGACTGATTTTGATACTGCCGATAAGCTATATTTTGAACCAGTATTCTGGGAGCATATCTACGATATTATTCGTCATGAAAAGCCAGAAGGAGTTATTGTACAATTGGGCGGGCAAACAGCTTTAAAACTTGCCGAAAAATTGGATAAATACGGGATCAAGATCATAGGTACCAGCTTTAAGGCGCTTGATTTGGCAGAGGACCGGGGCAGCTTCTCAGATCTTCTAAAAGAGAATGATATTCCGTACCCTGAGTTCGGAACTGCCGAGACGGCCGATGAGGCCTTGGCCTTGGCCGATCAATTAGGATTCCCGCTCTTGGTGCGTCCTTCCTATGTACTGGGAGGCCAAGGAATGAAAATCGTTATCAATAAGCAGGATCTTGAATCACATGTGGTCGAATTACTGAGAAAGATTCCGAATAACAAATTATTACTGGATCATTATCTTGACGGGGCAATTGAGGCTGAAGCCGATGCCATTTGTGATGGCACCGACGTGCAGATTATCGGTATCATGGAGCATATTGAACCCTGTGGTATTCACTCGGGAGATTCGAATGCAACCTTACCGCCCTTCAATCTTGGTGAGTTTGTGATGCAACAAATAAAGGACCATACCAGAAAGATTGCGCTGGCCTTGAATACTGTGGGACTTATTAATATTCAGTTTGCCATAAAGGATGACATGGTGTATATCATCGAAGCAAACCCGAGAGCTTCCCGTACCGTACCTTTCATAGCCAAGGCGTATAAAGAACCTTATGTGAACTTCGCTACAAAGGTGATGCTTGGGGAGAAAAAAGTAAAGGACTTTGAATTTAAACCACGATTGGAGGGGTATGCAATTAAACAACCGGTCTTTTCTTTTAATAAATTCCCGAATGTGAACAAAAATCTAGGCCCCGAAATGAAGAGCACCGGTGAAAGTATCTTGTTTATAGATAGTTTAAAAGATGACGAATTTTACGAATTGTACCACCGACGTAAAATGTATCTTTCAAAGTAGGTGACGATCCTACGATATCCAAACCCCTAGCAAGGACCAAAGTATCTTTGTTAGGGGTTTTGTTTTTTATGACGGTTTTATTTTGGATGCAGCAAGGCGTTTATTTCCTTTAGGGAGTACACGCTATAGACAACATCCATACTTTCGGCGCTTTCTTCTACCGTCGTATCAAAACCAACCTTCTTACGCCGTTCATTTACTTCTTCCGGTTTTTCAATGGGCCACACGAAATAGAACCAATCTGCTTCTTGTCCCTCCTTTGTTCCAGGGAGTTGACGTCCTGCTACCTGTGTGCCATAAATTTGTGCTTTTCCTTGGTCCATTAACAGACGATCTTGCATCATGGCCACAAGGTGCATGGCGAGTTCTCCATCCTTCCCTGCTTTTTCTATAAGGGGAAAGTACGTTTCAATTTTAGGGGAATGTTGAACAACATACCAGATAGCAGTATTGGTAGGAGTGCCTACCAATGACTTCCCCGGATAGCCATAAGTTGCCAGGATCGTTTCTGCCGCTACCAGGTTCAAGCTGTCCTGTAGATTGATGTAATACCACTGTTTTTGGTCGAATGCTTCTAATGGGTATCCTAAACGTTGAAGAGCATGCTCTTTTTCACGCCCATTTACATCGCCCATCATGATTTTCCTTAATATCTGGTCTTTGAAAAGCAGGGTATCCAATTGCTGTTTTAAATCAATATCTATGGTGTCTTGAGCTACTGATGGACTTAAGACTACCAAAAAGAAGACGATTAGAATCTGTTTCATACTAGTTAGGTTGCAAGTTTTCCTTGGGAATACAAGCGTCGTATTTCTTTTTTATTAAACTTCCCCACACTGGTTTTAGGTACTTCTTTGATAAAAACATACTGCTCGGGAATTTGGTATTTCACAAAATCTTTGGCAAGAAAGGCCATTAGCTCGTTTGTTGATAGCGGTTCATCTTCGTTCGCTAGTACGATGCTGGCCAACGGACGTTCAGACCAAGTTTCATCGGGAATTGCGATGACTGCGGCTTCCTTTATGTTAGGATGTGACATCAAGGCCGATTCCAGGGCCACGCTCGATATCCATTCCCCTCCGCTCTTTATGAGGTCTTTGGTACGGTCGGTAATGTGCATATACCCGTCTGGGTCAATAGTGCTAACGTCCCCGGTTTTAAACCAACCATCTTCCGTAAAATTTTCGCGGTTGTTAGTCTTAAAATAAGCACTTAATACCCAGGCGCCCCGCACTTGTAATTCTCCCATAGTGTTACCATCTCTAGGGGCGACCGTACCATCCTCCTTTACGATGCGCATTTCTATTCCAGGGAATTCGATGCCTTGCTTCGCCCGTATGCCAAGTTGTTGCTTCCCGTTCAAAGAAGCATGTTTGGGTTGTAAGCGTGCAACCGTACCCAGTGGTGAAGTCTCTGTCATACCCCTTCAAAGAAGCATGTTTGGGTTGTAAGCGTGCAACCGTACCCAGTGGTGAAGTCTCTGTCATACCCCATGCTTGTACTCCGCGAATACCAAAATCCTTTTCAAAGCCCTCGATTAAGCTTGCCGGTAAAGCAGAACCACCAACAACATACTCCTCTAGCGCCAATGGTTGCTCTGGTGGGCTCTTTTTCATGGCTTCGTATACCCCCAGCCAAATGGTAGGAACACCGTTCGCCTTGGTAATCTTTTCTTTCTGAAGCATATTAATTAGGGCATTGGGCTGTAAATGAAGGGAAGGCAATACCATATCGGCACCAGATAAAACGCACATATACGGATACCCCCAAGCCATTACATGAAACTGGGGTACGATTAAAAGTACAACATCACGATTGCTAATATTGGCTGCATTGGGTGATAGAATGGTAGCTGCATGTAGGTAGGTGGATCGGTGTGAATATAGCACGCCTTTCGGTAGCCCTGTAGTGCCACTGGTATAGCACATGCCACAGGCATCGTTTTCATCAATATACGGCCATTCAAAAATAGTTGATTGGCCTGCTAGCAGCGCTTCGTAGTGCATTGTGTTGGTCAAGGTCGTGCTGAAGTCGTCTGGTGCATTCAGGATAATATAGTGCTCCACCGTTTCCAACTTATCCGCTATTTTTTCCAATAGGGGAACCAAGGTAGCATCCACAAAAATGACTTTATCTTCTGAATGGTTGATTATAAATTCTGTTTGCTGTGGCGACAAGCGAATATTAATCGTATGGCAAATGGCCCCTATACCGGGAATGCCATAATATAATTCAAGATGTTGGTAATGGTTCCATGCGAAGGTGCCTACTATATCACCCTTGGTAATACCTAAGTTTTGGGTGAGCGCATTGGCCAACATTTTACAACGTTGGTAGAGGTCTCGAAAGGTATACTCATGGCGATTTCCATTGGGGAGATGACTTATTACTTTCTTATGGTGAAAGGCACTGTTCCCATATTCAAGAATGGTATTGGTCGTAAGGGCATAATTCATGATGAGTCCTTCCATAGTCCTAGTTTTTGGTACAAAGCACCCAAAACTTAGGTGCCTCTCTAAAGATATCGATTTTTTTAGACCAACGAAAGGGACTTCAGTAAGGCGAAAATTAGGACGATCAGCTTACTGCTGTAAAAATTTCAAGGTTCGCTCAAGTACAAACGGGGTGCGAAGAATACGAAAATGTCCGGTTCCTTCAATTTCTATAAATTCACAATTTCCCCAGTTTTTCTGTACGTTTTTAGATCGTTCGATCGGGATGACCCGGTCATTTTTGTCATGAATGATCAATGGGTATGTAACATTGATATATTTCACGAAATGGCTCACGTTGGTGGTTTCAATATCCATGTTCATCTCCGACTTAAGTCGGTTTAGGAGTCTGTTCTTCACTTTGAGGGGAATTCCGGTCTGTTTGCAAACATCGTCAATACGTTCGCTGAACTTGTCGGGAGTGGTCAGTAACACATATTTTTCTAAAGACAAGTCCTGGTTTTCGTACAAGGCAAAAGTGGTCGCGACCCCTCCAAACGAATGGCTCACCAAATTTGTTATACCGTGCTTTCGAATGAGAACGCCCACCAGTTCTGTGAATTCGAACAAGCTGGTACTGCCTTTGCTGCTATAACCATGCGATGGGGCATCAAAGGCGTATACGCTGTAATTATTTGCCACCAGTACTTCGATCAAATCTGCAAAATTACCTGCCTGCCCTTCCCAGCCGTGTACCAGTAATACAGACTGTTTGCCACTTCCCCACCGATACAACTGTATCGTAAAACCCTTAAAAGCTAAGAGGTCTTTTTGTGCCTTTTTTAATATCTCCAACTCATGCGGACGTAATTTTTTTACTTGAGGGTTGGTTAATTGATCATATGCAAAATTAGCGATCCAGTTTGGGAAAAGAGTTGCGGCAATTTTTACAAGTATTTTTTTCATGAGTGGGAATCGATTACATGTATATGTATTTGAGCGTACCGATAAATTATCTTTTTGGGGTTCAATTGAACCAGACCGCATATCCTTTCCGACGGAGTTCCAGGGCCAAGGTTTCTTCGATTTTTAACGCTTCGGTCCTTGAAGTCGTTGGCGAAATATGTTGGTATAGGCTCGAGCGCAGGTACATTCCATACTTCTGAACAATTTTCGCGGAAAGTTTGTGCCCCTTTCTATTAACGTATCCCGTTTTGTGTTGGTCAAAACGCTCCTTGGGCGTTTTACTGGTCATCCCTACATACAGGCATTGTAACACCCCATTGAACTGTGGATTGGCCTCTCGAAAGCGCCTGTCTTCAGTGAATACTCTTTTAGATAACTCAATGACGTATATAGAATAAAGTGGTTTTGGCAAAACTGTTTGAGATGTCTAAATTATGTCAACGCAACCGGTGTATGGTAGCTGGGGATTATTGCCCCCATTCTGTATGAAAAATGCCCTCTTTGTCCAAGCGTTCATAGGTGTGCGACCCAAAATAATCTCGCTGTGCCTGGATGAGATTTAAGGGCAATCTGGTAGCAGTATACGCATCAAAATAGGTCAACGAATTGGAGACGCCCGGCAACGGAATGCCGTTTGTCGCCCCATAGGCCACCAATTTGCGGGCCGAACCGACCGTTGCCTTCACTTTTTCGATAAAAGAGGGGGAGAGCAATAAATTGGGCAAAGTAGCGTCTGCCTTAAATGCGTCGGTAATGTCTGCCAAAAGCCCGGCGCGAATGATACAACCGGCCCGCCATATTTTTGCGATCGTAGCGATGTCAACGTCATAGCCGTACTCCTTGGAGGCGTCGGCCAATTGATGCAGTCCTTGCGCATAGGTTATGATAAAGGAAAAATAAAGTGCCTCTTCGGTCATTTTGGTGAGTATCTCCTTATCGATCCCTGTAACGGCGGGTCTATCATATAGGGCATCTGCCTTAACGCGTTCGTCTTTGAGGGCAGAAAGCTCCCGCATGCTTACCGCAATATCGATAGAGGGTACTGGAATACCAAGATCCATCGCATTTTGAGAGGTCCATTTTCCCGTACCTTTTTGTTTTGCCTTGTCCAATATCTGGTCGATTAGATGTCCTTCCGCCAGTTCATCTCGTTGCTCGAAGATTTCGGAAGTAATTTCAACCAAAAAGGATTGCAACCGCCCCTCATTCCAGGTTTTAAAGGTCCTGTGCAATTCTTTATTGCTCAGATCACCTCCTTTTTTCAGTACATCATAGATTTCCGAAGTGAGCTGCATAAGGCCGTATTCGATACCGTTATGTACCATTTTCACATAATTGCCGGCTGATTTGGGACCTAAATAGGCCACACAGGGTTCTCCCCTGTACTTGGCAGATACCGCTTCAAAAATTGGTTGCACCGCCGCATACCCTTCTTTGGATCCTCCGGGCATGATGCTGGGACCTTTCCGAGCTCCCTTGGCACCTCCTGATACGCCCGCACCAAAAAAGTGAATCCCTTTTTCACTTAAATAGGCCTCGCGACGGTCGGTATCCGTAAAAAAGGAATTACCCCCGTCGATAATAATATCACCTTTATCGATATGTGGTAAGAGCCCTTCAATAACAGCGTCTACAATTTTCCCGGCGGGAACAAGCATCATTATTTTTCGGGGTTTGGCCAGTGCTTTCACAAAGGTCGCAACATCGGTTGTAGCATTTACTTTGGCTAAATCGCCACCTTCTTCTTTCAGGGCGTTCACTTTCTCGTCATCCAAATCGTTTCCGAAAGCTGTAAAGCCATTGTCGGCCACGTTCAGAATAAAATTACGGCCCATTACCCCAAGGCCAATTAAACCAAAATCGTATGCTTGTTCCATGAATTTTAAAGATTTGTTATGATTGGTATCGATTGACTCAAAATTAAATGAAAATATCCAGTTTTGATCTTCTTTGGCTTGGAAACTCCTTGAGGATGGCTATATTTAAAAAATATGTTGCGAACACGCTCTTAAGAACACTTTACAGCAATTAGGAAATGAAAAAGACAGAAAATCAAATGCTCATTATTTTTGGCGCTTCGGGGGATCTTACCGCCCGTAAGTTGGTGCCGGCCATCTACAATTTGTTCAAAGAGGGGCATTTACCCGAACACTTTGTTGTATTGGGCGCAAGCCGGTCGAACCTTTCAGATGCTGATTTTAGACAACGTGTGGTTTTGGAAAGCACCTATTTAAAAAACAAATTCAAGGGAGAGGCCGCATCGGTGATCGAATCGTTTGCAAATAAGATTTTTTATACCGATTTGGGTAGCGATTACGATACGGACTATACAGGACTTGCGGACCGGATTGCAAGCTTGAACCAGGAATATGGCACAGATGAAAACTATATCTTTTACCTTTCAACACCTCCCAGTTTATATGAAGCGATCGCTAAGAATATCTGTGAGCAAGACTTGTCCTCCGAAGCGAATGGTTGGAAACGACTCATTGTCGAAAAACCATTTGGCTATAGTTTGGAAAGTGCCAAGCAATTAAATAAGGGGCTGCATCAATATTTCAAAGAATCCCAGATTTATCGAATTGATCATTATTTAGGAAAAGAAACCGTACAAAATCTGTTGGTGACCCGTTTCGCCAATAGTATTTTTGAGCCATTATGGAATCGAAATTATATTCACCATGTGGAAATTACCAATGCAGAAAGCGGTGGGGTAGAGAAGCGGGGAGGTTACTACGACAAGTCGGGTGCGCTTCGGGATATGTTTCAAAACCACCTGCTACAGATTGTGTCATTGGTGGTCATGGAACCCCCTATAGGCGCAAATGCCGAGGAAATTCGAAATGAGAAAGTGAAGGCCTTGAAGTCACTTCGGATTATGCGGGATGCCGAAACCTTGCATCAGAATACAATTAGAGCCCAATACATTGCCTCTACGATTGATGGTGAAAAGGTAAAGGGGTACCGGGAGGAAGAAGGCGTAGATCCAGAATCAACGACGGAGACCTATGCCGCCATTAAATTTTTTGTAGACAATTGGCGTTGGGCCGATGTTCCTTTTTATGTGCGTACCGCAAAACGGATGCCCACCAAGGTGACCGAAGTAGTAATCCATTTTAAATCCCCCCACCACCAGATCTTTAGGGATGCAGGGATGAACGATAAGGCGAACAAATTGGTGATTCGGATTCAGCCAGATGAGGGCATTTTAATAAAATTCGGTGTAAAAGTACCGGGGCAAGGATTTAAGGTGGAACGCGCAAACCTCGATTTTTACTATTCGAGCCTTACCGAAACCCATGTCATGGAAGCATACGAGCGTTTGTTGTTGGATGCGATGCAGGGCGATGCCACCTTGTATGCCAGGGCCGATGAGGTAGAAGCCGCCTGGGAGTTTGTCGACCCTATTCTGGAGTATTGGAAAAATTCGGATGAAAAGGTCTACGGGTATTCCGCGGGCGTTTGGGGTCCTGAGAATGGGGATGACCTCATTGAAGATTTGGGAACATGGCGAAACCCAAGTGAAAACTTGGCAGAGGACCCAGGTTTTTGTGTAATATGTTGATTAGAAATAAAATGAAACTTAAAATAGCGACTACTAAGAGTGAATTGGCGTTGGACTTCTCCCGCTACTTGGCCATCTTGATCGCTTCCCGAAAGGAAGTGCACATCGCATTGTCAGGAGGGAGTACTCCGAAAGTGGTATTCGACGAATTGGCGGCCAATTTTCAACCAGATATTGATTGGCATAAAGTGCATATTTATTGGGGCGATGAACGCTGCGTGCCGCCCGAAGACGAACAGAGCAATTTTAAAATGACGCTCGATCATCTTATTTCCAGGATTCAGATTCCCGAAACCAATATTCACCGGATGTTGGGTGAAAACGAACCGAGCAAGGAAGCAATACGTTATGGAGATTTTTTGAAGGAAAAACTTCCCCAAGCGAATGGATTGCCACAATTTGATCTGGTTATTTTGGGAATGGGCGATGATGGCCATACGGCCTCAATTTTCCCGCATGAAATTGATTTATGGCACTCTGAACGCTATTGTGAGGTTGCAACGCATCCCGAAAGCGGACAAAAGCGGATTACCATTACAGGGCAATTGATCAACAATGCGAGCATCGTCGCTTTTCTGGTCACCGGAGAAAATAAGGCGGAAAAAGTAAAGGAAATACATGAACAGGAAGGCCATTATCAAAGCTATCCCGCGAGTTTGGTGGCCCCAACCGGCAGGCTTCTGTGGTTTTTAGATGCCGCTGCCGCTGCCAAACTTACTTAAGTTCAATTTTGAGGTTTTCACTTGTTAGGCCAGCCCTGTAGTTGGCAGAATCGAAATTGTTTTCGTCAAATTGGGTATCTCTTTGAAAGGCAGCTTCTTTACGGAACTTACTTCTCGCAAATCGTCTGATTCCTTGTTCGTCTTGTACTAATAGGCCTGGAACTGCGGTACTGTTACCATTCTCATCTTTGGCTACCATGGTGAAATACGAAGAATTACAGTGTCTTTTTTTACCGGTGGTGATGTTTTGGGACTCTACGCGCACCCCTACGACCATAGAAGTTCTGCCAGTATAATTGATCGAGGCTTTTAAGGTCAGTAATTCCCCTACTTCTACCGGGCTTAAAAAATCCACCCGATTCACAGAAGCGGTTACGCAATAGGTGCGTGAATGTTTGGAGGCACAGGCAAAAGCGATCTGGTCCATTAAACTTAATATATGTCCACCGTGTATTTTTCCGCCAAAGTTGGAATGGGAGGGAAGCATTAACTCGGTTATTGACAGCCGCGACTCCCTGGCCGTTTTATACTCTTTCATTTTGTTTTTTTATTTTTCTAATCCCCTTTGTTGTTATTCGCTCAATAATAACCGAATGGGTCCCTATAGTTGGTGGTTCTCTTTTCCGTGAGCTATTAATTTCTCAAATGAGGAGATTGTTCCTTTTCAACCTTTGTGATAAAATACTTCGTATCCCCCAACCAAAAGAAAGTAGAAAAACGCTCTGTATAGTACAACTTTACGTAGTTTCCTTGATACTCCTGTAACTTGCGAATGACCTCTTTTTCTTTGTCCTCCACCGAAAAAGGAAAAATTTGAGCTCCCGAAATTCCTTGACTGATTTCGCCTTCCCAGGTCTTGACAACCACCCCTTTGCGGCTTACTTTGATGAGTTCGCCAGAACGTACCCCTTCACTATAGGGCACAAAGTAGATAAAAGCATAATAGATGCCAATAATGACACCAATACCAAGAATTCCTATTGCAATTACTTTTTTCATTTAACATTGAATTAGTGAACAGTGAACAGTGATGAGTTTTTAGTATACGTTATATCGAATTTTTTGCTGGATTTGTTATTTGAATTTATTTTAACCTCAAACCTCAAACCTCAAACCTCAAACCTCAAACCTCAAACCTCAAACCTCAAACCGCTAACCAGAAACTTCTTCAAAATCATCCTCCTGTGCTCTTTTCAAAATTGGATCCGGAATGGATTTTTTCGCCTTGGCCCCCATTTTTTTTAGTTTTTCGATACTGATAATAATATTCCCACGACCTTCAACGAGCTTGTTCATAGCCCCCTTGTACTCTGATTTTGCCTCATCCATCTTCTTGCCTACTTTGGTAAGGTCGTTTACAAAGCCCTCAAATTTATCATACAGCGCTCCGGCTTGCCGCGCTATTTCGACGGCATTTCGTTGTTGTTTCTCGTTGTTCCACATACTGTCGATGGTGCGCAGTGTGGCCAATAAGGTAGAAGGGGTCACGATTACGATGTTCTGTTCAAATGCCTTGTTGTAGAGTGAATTGTCGTGGTTGATGGCGATTGCAAAAGCCGGCTCTATAGGTACAAATAACAGTACGAAATCAGGACTTTCCATTTCATACAAATCCTCGTATTTCTTTGCCGACAACTGATCCACATGTCTGCGCAATGAATTAATATGATCCTTTAGGTTACGAGCTTTGACCTCTTCCTCCTCTTCGTTTATATAACGCTCGTAATCCGTTAACGAAACCTTTGAATCGACGACCATCTTCTTCCCGTCAGGGAGGTGTATAATGACATCGGGAAGTACCCTTGAACCGTCTTCCAAAGTAAAGCTTTTTTGAACCGTATACTCCCGATCCTTTTCCAAACCAGACTTCTCAAGGACGCGCTCTAATACCAATTCTCCCCAGTTTCCCTGCATTTTACTATCCCCTTTTAGTGCCTTGGTCAGGTTTTCCGCTTCTTGGGTGATTTTTAGATTTTGTGATTGTAGGTTCAATAACTGTTCTTTCAAGGCGGAATGAATGCTGATGTTTTCTTTTTGGCTTTCTTCCACCTTTTTTTCGAAAAGCTGTATTTTTTCGTTAAGCGGTGTTAAGATGTCCTTGATATTCTTTTCATTACGCTCGGTAAATTTCAAGCTCTTTTCTTCTAGGATTTTGTTGGCAAGGTTTTCAAACTCTTTGGTGAATTTTTCCTGTAATTTTTCGACTTCCTCTTTTTGTTCCCTGTTTTTTAAGTGCAGATTTTCCATATCCACCTCATACCGCACCAGTTGATTGCCCAATTGCTCTTTTTCATGTTGCAACTGAGATTTACTTTCTTCAGCGGCACTTAACCGTTCTTCAACGGATGACAAGCTTTGCCGAAGTTGCTGTTCACGCTCTTCCAAGGCGCTTTGACTCGATTGGGTTTTTAATTTTTGGATGTAAATACCCAAGAAATAACCCACTCCCAAACAAAGAAGGCCTATCAAAAGGTACATTAGAATGTCGTTCATTTGTTGCTCATAGTATTCGAAGTAAAGATACGAGATTGACGGTAAAACATATCTTCCATCATGGCTTACTTTTCAATTCGGAACCCCCTCGAAGTTGGATCAAAGGAAACGGTGTCTGCAGGGAAAAGTTTTTCGAATTGCCCCTGCGCTATCAATTCCTGCGGGGTTCCGAACGCACTATCTTGTCCATTTAATACCAATAATTTATCGCAAAGTTGCAGCGTCATTTCAATTTCATGGCTGGTAAAAAGAACCGCCTTGTTCGCTTTGTGCGCGATTGATTTCAACAACTTTAAGATTTTCACCTTATGATACAGGTCAAGATGCGTAGTAGGCTCATCGAGTAACATTACCATAGTGTCCTGGGCCAAGGCCCTTGCAATCAGTACCCGTTGTAATTGCCCATCGCTCAATTCATAGCATTTTTTTTGTTTCAATTCCTCTAATTCCAACACTGACAAGGCATTCGAGATAGCGGTTCTATCTACTGCGGTAAGCGTGCCCATCCAATTGGTGTAGGGGTGTCTACCCAACGCTACGAGTTCTACCACGGTCATATTCTTGGCCGCAACCGGTTCGGTGAGCACCATACTGATAGCCGATGCGAGATCACTGGCTTTATACCGTTCCAAGGGTTGCTCTTTCAGGAGCATACTACCGGAAATTTTAGGTTGAATCATACCGATAGTTCGTAGTAAAGTAGATTTGCCAATACCATTGATCCCTACAATAGCGGTTAAATCTCCGGGAGATAATTGAAAGTTGATTTCAGAGGCAATGGGAATTGACCGGTAGCCGATTGCCAAGTCGGTAACTTCCAGGACGGTATGCTGCTTTATCGCGTCTATTTGTTTGTCTTAACGGTGAAGCGGTGTTGAATAGCGTTATTCGTATTTTTCCGCTTTTCCTTGGTTTAAAAAATCATTTTACGTTTGCGAACCAATAACCAGATAACCACTGGAGCCCCTAAAATACTGGTAATCGCGTTAATGGGCAATACGCTTGTATCATTTGGCACCTGTGCCACCGTATCACAAAGAAGCATTAAAATGCTTCCGTATAAGAGCACGGCAGGTACAAGAATTTTATGATCGGTAGTATCGAACAATTGACGCGCCAGATGTGGTACCGCCAAACCTACAAATGCAATAGGGCCTGCAAAGGCGGTAATACCACCTGCCAATAAGCCGGTTGCCAAAATTATGACATAGCGTGCCTTTTTTAAGTTCACTCCAAGACTCTTCGCATAATTCTCGCCCAATAAGAGGGCATTCAAAGCTTTTACGGTATGTACACTGAGTAGCACCCCAAGCAAAACAATACCAAACAGTAACAGCAATTGCCGCCATGACAAGTTGCCGACACTTCCAAAAGACCAAAATACAAACTGTTGCAGTTGTTCGGCATTAGAAAAGTAGGAGAGGACACTTACAATGGCCGCCGTAATACTTCCGAACATCAAGCCAATGATCAATAAGGCCATGGTGTCTTTTACTTTGGCAGCGACGGTCATAACGGAAAGCAATACGAGGAAACTCCCCATACTGGCAGCGATTGCGACGGAAACATCGTTCACTAGCCCAAAAGTAGTGATCCCGGCGAAAGCAGAAGATCCCATAATCAGCAGTGCGGCACCTAAACTAGCTCCGGAACTAATACCCAAAACAAACGGACCCGCCAAAGGGTTTCGAAACAGTGTTTGCATTAGCAATCCGCTTAAGGCCAAGCCACTTCCAACAAGCATCGCGGTCAACGTCTTTGGAATACGATAATTCCAAATAATATAGGACCAAGATTCATTTGTTACGTCTCCCAAAAGGATGCCCAAGGTACTCTTAAGTGGAATGCTGACGGAACCTAGACTTACACTTAAGAGGCAACTTGCTGCCAATGCGATAGTCAACCATAGAAATAAAAGGCGATATGTGGTGGCACTCTTCAATTAATCCAAGGGTTTGAAAAAGTAGAGTTCGTGTTCCGGTAAAAGGGCTGGGTGAAAAATATGGATAAGGTCTTTGAGGACCAAATCGGGCCGTTGCGGTGCGAGTTCATAGAAAAGAAGTCCGCCAGACGGTCCTTTGGCAATGGTATTTGAAAATACTTTTTTGTTTTTGTACCCTTCAAACTGTTCATAATGCTGGTTAAATGCGGCCATTTCGGCATAGGAAGTATGCATCGAAGGATTTAACCAAAACTGCGCTTTTTGCCCCTTGGCCAATACACTTTCAACACTTAACGAAATGCTTCCCGTTTCAGGTGTATTTTTCCAAAGGTAGGCCGTTTGAGCGTCTTTTAGGAATTGTGCCATCCAGCTTTTTCCTCCGGCAACATACCATACGTCTTTATACAGGCCACCTGTTAAGACCGTAGGTTTATGGGTAGCCTTGGTGGCAAGTAATTTGGTTTTATTGTAGGCTGTTTCGATTTTTTTAAAAATACGGTCCGCTTCTTTTTCTTTCTGAAAGAAAGGAGCGAAAAACTTGATCCATTCTGCTTTCCCCAGGGGGGTTTCCTCCGTCCAATCTCCATTGTAAACCACCGGAACCTTAGAACGTATCAGTGTATTATACGCCTTGTTTTGGTTGTTGATTCCAAATCCGATAACGGCATCGGGAGCCAATGAGATAGTCATTTCCGTATTGATCGATTCATTGTTTCCCAGCTCTTTAATGAGACCTTCATCAATGCGTTTCCGAGCTTTGGCTGAAGAGACAAACACGGTATTGGGAAAGCCGACTAGCGCATCTATTACTCCAAGTTCCTCTAGGGCAGGAATATGGGTGGTAGAGGTTACCACAATTTTTTCTATCGGTGTGTGTATAACGGCATCGTAGGCTCCTTTCTTTAGGTTTATTTCGTTTTTCAAGGTCTTGGGAACCAAAGCGTAGGTGAATGTAGTTTCAGCATTTGGCCAAGGAGATTTCACCTGCAGAAGGGTAATCCCAGAGGGCATCTTTTCGATGTGAAACCCTTTTGCATAGGAACTGTCGTTGACGAACTGGGTTTCCTTATCAGGCGTTATTTCTTTTTTTTCTTGCTTACAGGCCACAAAAAAAAGAGGCATCAAGAGTAACAGGGTTCGTTTCAAATTTTCAGATTTGTTGAATTCAAAAGTAGTATTATTTCATGTTTGGTTCGAAAGATTAAACAAAATGTTTACTTTCGCAAAGAATTTGGTTCCCATCAATGTTCGCGATGGGATTAAAAGGGAATTCGGTGAAAATCCGAAACTGTTCCCGCAACTGTAAGCTTTGTTTACCAAACGGTAAATGGTTGTTACTAACTACGAAACCACTGTCTAGTTTTTTAGATGGGAAGGTAAGTAACAAAACGCAAGTCAGGAGACCTGCCTTATTCGGAACTAAAATCGATGGACTTTCGGGTAAAAGGTCTGCTGTGATATGAAATTAATTTTCTCCATTGGGTTGGTGCTTTTTTTAGCGCCCTTTATTCAGGCACAAGACGAGCAGGTCATTGTTTTGGATGAGGTGATCTTGAGCGATATTAAATTGCTACAGTTTTCGGATGGCGTTAAGACAAGGGTGTTGAACGACTCCGTTGCGCTCCGGAACCAAGGGACTTTTACAGACAATCTTCGCAACAATTCCTTACTCTATTTCAAGGAGTATGGGTATGGTATGACCTCTACGGTTTCTTTTCGCGGCACGGGGGCTTCGCAAACAGCGGTGGTCTGGAACGGGATCAATATTAATTCCCCTATGAGCGGTCAAACCGATTTCAATACCATGCTCTCACAAGGAAGCAATGAGGTTACCATACGCAGCGGTGGCGGTAGCACCCAGTACGGAACAGGTGCCATTGGGGGGAGTGTGCATCTAAACACCACTCTACGATTCAACAAGCATTCAGACCATCAATTAAGTACGGGATATGGCGCTTTTAACACGCGCTCGCTATTTTACAATGCTTCTCTTGGAGCTGAAAAAGATGCTTTTAAAATAGGGGTAGGGCATTATGCATCGGAAAATGATTTTAAGTATTTGGGCACAGACGTACGAAATGAGAATGGTGCCTTTGGAAATTCCAGTATAGATGTATCCTATGGTCGATTATTAGGGAAATCCAATATCATGAAGGTGTATCACCAGACATTTTTTGGAGACCGTAATTTTTCGGGTACGCTTACCGCTCCCTCAAATGATAACTATCGTGATTTGAATTCACGGTCTTTGGTCGAGTGGACGAATTTTGGAGCGAAAAAAGTACAACGGGTAAAGGCGGCCTACCTATATGAGCGCTATCGGTATTACCCGAATCGTTTGCAAGACGATTTCAGTTTTGGGAAGGCAAGTACGTTTTTGGTCAACTATGATTATAAATATCGCTTCAATAAATTTGTAATCAACGGTATTTCGGAACTGCAACAGATCAATGCTGACGGGTCTTCGATTCTCGAAGAGAACCGAACGCTTTTTTCAGGCATACTTTTGGTATCCCACGCACCGACCGATAGGTTGCGATACGGATTAAATCTTCGGAAAGATTGGATCAGTAGCTACGATAGCCCCTTCGTATTTTCTTTTAACAGTAGGTATGCCATCAGTGATACTTACGAAGTAAGCCTTCTTGGGTCGAAGAACTTTAGGGCACCTACCTTCAACGATTTATATTGGGAAGGTGCGGGTGCGACTGGCAATAATACCTTGGCTCCCGAAACGGCCTTACAAGGGGAGGTAGGACAGCGTATCACCTTTAAAAATATTCATGTTCAATTAAATGGCTACTTCATAGCATCAAGCGATTTGATTCAGTGGCGTCCCGACTTGTCGGGTGTGTGGTCTCCGGTGAATGTGAAAGATGCCAAACAATACGGTTTCGAGATAGAAAGCGGGTGGAAAAAGCGTGTTTTAGGGCACCAGATATCCTTGAATGCGACATACGCGTTTACAAAATCGATTGATACAAGTACCGATAAGCAATTACTGTATGTTCCCATACATACCGCACGCGCAAATATTGCCTATGCCTTTGGGAAGTGGACAACCTATGTACAGGCACTATTTAATGGCTATGTTTACACGACTACCGACAACCAGCAAGACCTGCCTGGCTATATCGTTGGGAATTGGGGCCTGGAGTATGATTTGCCAACCGTTTGGGGCGCCGCTACCACGATGGCTTTTAAGCTGAACAACCTAGCAAACACACGATATCAAAACGTTGCGTTTCGGCCGATGCCGAATAGACACATATACTTTCAACTTAATTTTAAATTTTAGTAAATGAATATCAAAAATGTAGTATTGGCCTTGGCGGGGGGATTTTTATTTATCGCCTGCGAAAATGATGATAATACCGCTGGTGGTTTGCTTTTGGGCGACTATGAAAACGGTATTTTGGTTACCAACGAGGGACCTTTTAACAACGGTACGGGGACCGTTTCGTTTATCTCCGATGATTTAAGCACTACTGAGCATACCATATTTAACAAAGTGAACAATGCCGATCTAGGAAATATTGTACAATCCATGGCCTTTGTTGGGGACAATGCCTATATCATTGCCAATGTCTCCAATAAAATAACAGTGGTGAATCGGTATACCTTTGAAGAAGTAGCTAGTATTGATACGGGATTGGAAAATCCACGGTATTTCACGGCGGTAAATGGTAGGGGGTATGTAACGAATTGGGGTGATTCAGGCGATGAGACAGATGATTTCGTGGCTTTGATAAACCTGGAAACCAATAGCGTTGAAGGGGCTATTCCCGTTGATTTTGGGCCTGAAGACATTCTAGCACGGGGCAGTACCATTTATGTCGCACACCAAGGTGCCTTTGGGTACAACGATAAAATATCGGTAATAGATACCGGCACGGATACCGTTTCAGATACTATAGACGTGAGCTTGGTTCCCAATTCGATGCAGTTTGATGCAGCTGGGAACTTATGGGTACTTTGCGCGGGTAAACCCGCATTCAGTGGAGAAGAAACAGCCGGGGCATTGCAAAAAATTGATGTGCAGACCAATTCGGTCAGCACTACTTTTGATTTTAACCTTACGGAGCATCCCAATCACCTTAGTATTGATAATGGCACCTTGTATTATAGCCTCAGTGGCGCTGTTTTCGGTTTATCGGTAACGGCGACAACGCTTCCGAGGGAGAGTGATTTTTCAGGCTTGAGTATCTATGGGATGACGACCAAAGATGGGAAGTTGTACACTACAGATCCAAAAGACTTTGCCAGCAACGGTAGTTTGACCATTCATTCATTGGATACGAAAACCGAAATGAATTCTTTTGAAGTGGGCTTGATTCCTGCAGGCATTTATTTTAATGACTAGGTTGATTTATCAGGTTACAGCTGGCATTCATATATTGTAATTGCTATATGTTAGATCCATAACAGACAAAATTGTATGATAAAGGTATGTTCTTTTCTACCGGCGGTTACCCAAATGATTTATGACATGGAGCTGCAGGAACATTTGTTGGGCATTACGTTCGAATGTCCCCAAGTCGCTTTACAGGAAAAGAAGGTAGTGGTACATTGTGTCTTGGAAGGGCAAAACTACAGCAGCAAAGAAATCGATATCCTTTTTTCGGAAAGCAAACGTACAGGAAAAAGTCTCTACTATGTGGAGGATGGAATTTTAGAAGAAATAGCACCTGATATCATTTTTACCCAAGATGTGTGCGATGTTTGCCAGATAGATACCGAGTGTACCGCCGCTGCAGTGGCGCATTTGGAAAAGCAACCGTTGTTGATTTCCATTACGCCCAATTCGTTGAACGATGTTTTTGAAAATGCACTAACCATTGCTACCGCTTTGGAAAGGGAGGATGCCGGCCATGCATACCTAAGTTCATTGCATCAACGCGTGAACAAGGTGACAAGTGCCGTTGTATTCGGAAAGCAACCTTCTAAACGCGTTTCGCTCTTGGAATGGATCGACCCTATTTTTAACTGCGGGCATTGGATTCCGGATCAAATTCTGAAAGCGGGCGGGGAAGATAGGCTGTCAAACCCCTCTGGTGATAGTGTGGTCATTACATGGGAAGAAATAGTCCACTACGACCCGGAAGTGCTGGTGATCGCTCCATGCGGCTTTACCATAGATAGGAGCTTGGAAGAAATACATTTGCTTACAGAAAAGGAAGAGTGGGGCCGTTTGACCGCCGTTCGCACAAACAAGGTATACGTCGTGGACTTCGATTTATTTACCCAATCTTCTGCCGGTACCCTTGTAAAAGGGATTGAAGTATTGGCAGGATTATTTCATCCAACGAAGATGCAACTTCCTGCAGAACTTTCGCATAAGGTAAAACGGTTGCAAAGCCGTAAAGTGCCATCAAAATAAAACGGCCTCGAAGATTGTAAATCATCGAAGCCGTTTTAAGGGCTTTTTTCTATTTTATGGAGAGGTCGATAGGTTTGTCTAAGAACATCCTGTCTTTGATAGGGGACATCATATCAGAATCGACAAAGGCTTTTGCCGGCATCTTCACGGTAAAATTTCTCTTTGAGACCGCGCCAGTAATTTCCTGAATTGCGCGGGCGAGTAATGGTTCGTTTTCATCTCCAAAAGCACCTAGGTTGCTAAGGTCCTCTTCAAGTGGTACATCCGGTACCAAACCTGCGGTATAATCCGAGAAACCATCGGCATTTTCATTTCGGCCGCATAAGGGTTGAATTGCCCAACTGTTATCCGAGTTAATACGATCTTCTCTTTGAGGACTATAGATATAATTGTTATCGGCATCATCTACAAAGGTGATAGAAAACTCATTTTTACCCCGTGTGGTCTCTCCAACATGTACTACATTCATGTATGGAGCGAGGCCATTCATCACCAATTCGCTCGCAGATGCAGAGCTTGTGCCAGCAATTATAAAAACTCTTGAGAGGTTAAGCGTATTAATTGCCGATCCGGCATCGGTTTCATCCGCGAAAAAATCGTTTAATTGGGCATCTCCAAATTGTGATTGTAATTTGGTATTCCAACGCTGTCTCAAGAACAAATTTTCCGTATTCGTACCGTAAATCATACTGGATAACAAACGTGCTGAATTTACAGAACCTCCTCCATTGTATCTTAGGTCAAGTACTAATTCTGTTGCCCCACCTGCAGCCAAACGACCAAAAGCATCGTTTAAGTCTTCATCAAATTCGTTGGTAAAACTATTGTATTTTAGATAACCGATTTTTTGCCCGTTTACATCGATTACTTTATCCAGAAAAACAGGATTTTTTACAAAATTTTCCTGCTTAGTCAAGCTTACTTCCACATCATTTGGGGCAACTTCATTATTCATGATAGTCGCCATGTTCAAAACATAGGTATCATTATCACCAAAAAGCAAATCCCGATAGTTGCTATCGTTTAATGTTTGGCCATCAACACCGGTGAAAAGATCTCCTCTTTTAATATTTTTTGTGGATGCATCAGAATTGGGCTGTATATAACGCACATAACCAAATATTTCATCACTATTGGCAAAACGAACCAACCCAAACTCAAGGCCATTACTTTTAGAAACACCCGCGAAAGCTTGTGTAAGTTCTTTGTAATCTGAATTAAGGAAACTAAATCGATCCTCGGAAAATTGAAGTTTATCGTAAAAAAGCGCAGGGTCTGGTTCGGAAGCAAGGAAAGTCGTGTAGGCGGCACTATCCGAAAATCTGTCATCCGCTAAATCGGGTACGTCTTGCTGCCAGAAGTACCAAATATTCATCGCTTTCCACATAAAATTTTGTACGGTAACATTCGCACTAGGATCTGGATCTGGGGTAGGTGTATTGGTAATACCATCATCATCATTCGTGCAACTGGCCAACACAAACCCGAAGGCCAAAAACAATATTAAATACTTTTTCATAGGTTCAATTTTAATTTTTTAAGGTCTTCTTTTACCATACCTCACATCGCAATTACCTACGTGGAATCAATAAAAAAAGACTATTTCAATTCTAAAGAATAACAACCCAAAAATCAAAAACCCTACCACTTTTGAAACGGCTGGGAAGACTTTTATAGTTTTGCCATTGGGCCGCCTTTCTTTTTAGTAAGCGAATGCCTAAAATACTTACATTAATAGGAATAAAAAATATTTTGTAACAAAATTCGATATACGTCGTCTTCCTTATGTAAACCGCTTAAAACGGCTTTCAAAACAACCCAACCAGAATGCAACAGTCAGAATTTTTAAATGTGGTAATGCCCTTTAAGGACAAGCTGTTTCGATTGGCAAAACGCTTGCTGGTCTCCACAGAGGAAGCCGAAGATGCTACCCAAGAAATATTGCTGAAATTATGGTCGAAAAACAAGGTGATGGAATCGTATAATAATGTAGAGGCGTTTGCCATGACGATGACAAAAAACTTTTGTTTGGACCGCTTAAAATCGAAGCAAGCCAATAATTTAAAACTGGTACACAGCAATTATGCGGAAGAGAACTCCGGTTTGCAGACACAATTAGAGGCAAAAGATAGTGTTGACTGGGTACAAAAAATAATGGAAGAGCTACCCGAGCAGCAAAAAATGGTTTTGCAATTGCGCGACGTGGAGCAGTATAATTATGACGAGATTGCCGAAATGCTCGATATGCAACCAACAGCGGTTCGTGTGGCCTTGTCAAGAGCGCGAAAATTAGTAAGAGAAAAATTAGTACAAAAACACAGCTATGGAATCGGATAGAAAAATTGAAGAACTATTGGAAAAGTACTTTGAAGCCACCGCCACGGTTGCCGAGGAAGAAACCCTACGAACATACTTCTCCCAAGAAAGTGTCGCAACACATCTTGTACAGTATGCCCCCATGTTTCAATACTTTGCCAGTGCCAAAGAAGAACGTTTTACCAAGCAGGTGCCCTTAAAACCCAGAAGAAACTATTTCAAGTGGGCTTCTATTGCAGCGGCGGCGGTTCTTTTAGTAGGCTTGTACATGAATCGGCCAGAGGCAGATCCAACACCAGATGATTTAATAACCATGTATACACCTGAAGAAATCGAGTCTGCCCAACAGGCCTTGGCCATGCTCGGAATGAATTTAAACAAGGGAACGGCACAATTGTCGCACCTTGGAGAATTCGAAAAAACCACAAATAAATTTTTAACTAAAGAATAGTAGCAATCATGAAAAAAGTAATAGCAATCTTCATTTTGACCATTTTACCGGTCCTTTCGTATGGTCAGGATATATTTGACAAATATGAAGATGACGATAAAGTAACCTTCGTTGCAATGCAACCGAAGATGTTCCAAATGTTGGGCAAGATGAGCGTAAGCTCAGATGATCCGGAAGCGAAAGAGTTCTTTCAATTGGTAAATTCGATTACTAGTTTTAAGGTAATTACCACCGATGACGCCGCTATCTCCAAGGATGTAGGCAGTTGGGTGACCAAACGCTTAAAGAGTTCTTCTTTTGAGGAGTTAATGCGGGTGCGCGATGGGGATTCGAACGTAAAGTTTTATGTGAAGGAAGGGAAAGATGATGATCACGTAAAAGAACTGCTCATGTTCGTTACCGGGATGAAGGAGCAGAATATAGAGGTCAACGGTAAAAACTTAGAAACGGTATTGCTTTCGCTCACAGGCGATATCAATTTAAGAAGCGTCTCCAAGCTAACAGAGAAAATGGATTTGCCAGGCGGAAAACAGTTGGGCAAGGCCGGAGAGAAAAATTAGAACCACAGGAGTACATTCATCAATTAAAATCAATCAATAATAACCGAGCATAGCGCTCTGTTCAAAAAACGACAGTCATGAAAAAAGTAATCACAATTGTATTAATCGCAGTTTTTCCACTACTTGGTTTTTCCCAATCTATCTTCGATAAGTATGAGGATATGGACCATGTAGCCTCCGTAACCATTAACAAAGGGCTTATTAATATGCTAAGCCATATTCAGGTTGAAGGCGACGAAGATGCAGAAGAATTCATTGAAATGGCCAAAGGGGTCAACGGTATCAAGGTATTTATTACCGAAGACAGCAAGGTATCTGCCGATATGGGGATCACTGTGAAAAAGTATCTCAAATCATCTTCCCTGGAAGAATTGATGCGTGTTAGGGCCGAGGAAGCCAATGTGAAGTTTTATGTAAAAAATGGTAAGGATGACAATCATGTGGCAGAACTACTCATGTACGTATCTGGAATCAAGAATACCGATTTGGATATCAATGGGCGAAAGTTCGAAACAGTATTGGTTAGTATGACCGGTGATATCGACCTGCGAAAAATTGGGTCGCTTACCAAAAGCTTTGATTTACCCAAAGAACTGAACAAGGTAGAAAAAGGGAAATAGGAGTATTTCTTTCCATGTAAAAAATAACGTTATGAATAGGATTAAAATTAGTTTGATGATTACATGTCTCCTGGGGCTTGTTGCTTGTTCATCGACCCAAAGCTTGCAGGAGTATTACGTTGACAATTCATCAAACCCTAATTTTTTGACGGTCGATATACCAGTGGGCATTCTTGATATCGAAAAGGCAGATTTAAAAACGGAAGAAAGGGAGGCCTTGGATTCGTTGGATAAACTCAATATTCTGGCTTTCAAAAAAAGTGATGCCAATGGCGCAGAATATGAAGTGGAACGTACCAAGATAAAGGCCATTTTAAAGAATTCAAAGTTTACGGAACTCATGCGAATGAATACCGAGTATGGCAAAGCGACCATTAAATATATGGGAGATGATGATGCGATCGATGAGGTAATCATTTATGGAGATAGTAAAGAGAAAGGGTTTATCGTAGTACGCGTGTTAGGCGATGATATGAATCCCGCGCATCTTGTGCAATTTATCAAAGCCCTCGAAAAATCGAACTATAAAGGAGAAGGTCTGGGGGAACTTGGAGAGTTTCTACGAGGCTAGTTCGTACCCTATACCTGAAGGAATTATATCCCGTTTCGGATCAACTGAAGCGGGATTTTGTATTAATAAAATGTCAATAAATAAAGAGAATTCCCATGATCCTTCGCTATTTTCATCCCGAATCCTTATCTTGAACCCATTCCTATAAACAAGAGTACTCACCTAAAAAAAAGCGTATGGAAGATGCACAAGTATGGATGGATAAAGGCCTCGCATTTGCGACGGAATACGGCCCCAAGATTATTGGGGCGATTGTCATTTATATTATCGGTTCATGGATTATTAAAAAGTTAATGAACGTCCTTAGAAAGGTCATGAATGCCAAAAACTATGACGAATCACTACAAAAGTTTTTGTTAAATCTCGCCTCTTGGGCTTTGCGAATCTTCTTGATCATAGTCGTGGCCTCTAAACTTGGGGTAGACACCACTAGTTTTGCGGCGGTCATTGCTGCGGCCGGTTTGGCAATCGGTTTGGCCTTACAAGGGTCCTTGTCGAATTTTGCCGGCGGGGTACTGCTCATAATTTTCAAACCCTATAAAATTGGGGACTTAATAGAAGCACAAGGCGTTCTTGGGGTCGTAAAGGAAATCGAAATATTCACCACCAAATTAACGACGCCCGATAATAAGCTTGCCATCGTACCCAACGGGGCCATGTCGAATGGGAATATTGTAAACTACACGGCCGAAGGCAAAATGCGGGTAGATACGACCATCGGGATCGGATATGATGAGGATATCAAGAAAGCGAAAGAGGTGTTATTAGCCGTATTAACGTTGAACCCAAAGGTATTACAAGATCCGGCACCATCTGTGAATGTATCCGAACTAGGTGACAGTTCCGTGAATTTTGCAGTACGCCCTTTCTGCAAACCAGAGGACTACTGGGATGTTTATTTTGGAACGCTGGAGGGCTGTAAATTGGCGCTGGACAAGGCTGGTATCGAAATTCCGTACCCACACTCGGTCGAAATTCAAAAACAAGGATAGTAGTATAGTATATTGTACCGCTGTAAATACTCGGTAATACTGATAATTCCGGAAGGGGAGTCTTTAAAAGGCTCCTCTTTCTTTTTTCTAAAATTTTTGAGGCCCGAAATGTGACTTTTTAAAAAGAGGTAGTGTCTTACAGAAAAACACTAAACCTTAAAACGAGAAACAACGTATGGAAAATGCACAAGTATGGATTGACAAGGGAATCGGTTTTGCGACCGAGTATGGGCCAAAAATTATTGGCGCGATTATTATTTACATTATCGGTTCCTGGGTAATTAAAAAATTAATAGGCCTTGTAAGAAAGGCGATGCTCGCAAAGAATTACGACGAATCTTTACAGAAATTTTTATTGAACCTGGTTTCCTGGGCATTGAAAATTTTCTTGATCATCATGGTCATTTCAAAACTTGGGGTTGAAACGACCAGCTTTGCCGCAATTATTGCCGCGGCCGGTTTGGCCATTGGTTTGGCTTTACAGGGGTCGCTAGCCAATTTCGCAGGGGGCGTATTATTAATTATTTTCAAACCTTATAAAATCGGAGATTTGATAGAAGCACAGGGGGTAACCGGTGTGATCAAAGAAATCGAAATTTTCACCACGAAATTGGTAACCCCCGACAACAAATTGGCCATCGTGCCGAACGGAGCCATGGCGAACGGTAACATTGTGAACTACACACAGGAGGGCCAAATCCGGGTGGACACTACCATCGGGATCGGCTATGATGAAGATATCAAGAAAGCAAAAGAAGTATTGCTAGCGGTTTTAACGGCTAACCCAAAAGTGTTACAGGACCCGGCACCATCGGTAAACGTTTCGGAATTGGGCGATAGTTCGGTAAATTTTGCCGTACGACCGTTCTGCCGACCAGAAGATTATTGGGATGTATATTTTGGAACATTGGAAGGTTGTAAGTTGGCCTTGGACAACGCCGGAATCGAAATTCCTTATCCACATTCTGTCGAAATTCAGAAACAAGGATAGTATTCAAATTGTTTTCAATAGAAAAAAAGACCGCTACTTGGCGGTCTTTTTTGATTGTAGATTACAGTCTTCTTAGATTCCCGTATAATTTGCCGGTGTAATTTTTTTGAGCTCGGTCTTGATATCCTCCGTTACCTCTAAGGTGTCTATGAAATTGGCAATTGAAGACTGGTTGATGCGTTCATTGGTACGTGTCAGCCCTTTTAAGGCTTCATAGGGATTCGGGTATCCCTCTCGTCTTAAAATCGTTTGTATGGCCTCGGCGACCACCGCCCAGTTATTTTCCAAGTCCTGTTCAAACTTTTCCTTGTTCAATAAGAGTTTCCCCAAGCCCTTCATCGTAGATTGGAATGCGATCATGGTATGTGCAAAGGGCATTCCTGCATTTCTGAGGACGGTACTATCGGTAAGGTCTCGTTGCAATCTCGATACAGGAAGCTTTGCCGACAAATGCTCGAACAAGGCATTGGCGATGCCCAAATTCCCTTCCGAATTTTCAAAATCGATAGGGTTTACCTTGTGCGGCATGGCCGAGGAACCAACTTCTCCCTTTTTTATCTTCTGTTTAAAATAATCCATCGAAACATAGGTCCAGAAATCACGATCAAGATCCAAAATGATGGTGTTTATGCGTTTCAGGGTGTCGAACAAGGCTGCCATATGGTCATAATGTTCAATTTGGGTCGTAGGAAACGAATGATGTAGTCCTAATTTTTCTTGAACGAACCGCTTTCCAAAAAGCTTCCAATCTATGGTAGGGTACGCCACTTGGTGGGCATTAAAGTTTCCAGTAGCGCCACCGAACTTGGCTGCGCTGGGAATATCGTTTAACAGGTTGAACTGTTCCTTAAGCCGTACCACAAAAACATCGATTTCCTTTCCCAGACGGGTAGGGGAGGCCGGTTGCCCATGTGTTCGCGCTAGCATGGGAATGGCAGCCCATTCGGTTGCCAATTCCTGAAGTTTTTTCAATAACTCCAGATAGGAAGGTACATATACCGCATTCATCGCATCCTTTATAGACAAAGGAATCGCCGTGTTGTTAATATCCTGGGAGGTAAGTCCAAAATGAATGAACTCTTTAAATGGCTGCAACCCCAAGGCGTCAAATTTTTCTTTGATGAAATACTCCACGGCTTTGACATCGTGGTTGGTGATTTTTTCAATTTTTTTGATTGCCTGGGCATCCTCCGAGGAAAATGTGGTATAAATAGCCCGAAGAGCATCAAAACTCGATTGGTTGAAATCACTTAGCTGGGGCAAGGGAATTTCACAGAGGGCAATAAAATACTCTATTTCGACCTGTACGCGATATTTTATAAGCGCTTCTTCTGAAAAAAAAGGCGCCAAGTTGGCCGTTTTGGCACGATATCGTCCATCAATAGGTGAAATGGCGTTTAAGGGTGTTAAGGACATATGTTCAAAATTGATTGCTGTTTTGAAAGTGGCAAAGATACCGATATACCCGACAGTTTGAAAACGGGCGGCAGATAGTTTTCAGTAGGTTTTCAACCGGTCAACGCTTCTATGTACCGCTTTTATGTAAGTTTTTCAAGTGTCATTCTGGCTCGTGCTTTATAAGCGGCACTTCCAAGGGCGTAGTTTCGTTCCAAGACCAGTTTCAACTCAGGATGTATCCATGCGAACGTGCGGCCTAATAGAAGCAGACAGGTCATGGCGTAGGCTTGTGGTGCGACTTTTTGATCCGTGATCAACCAATCGAAGCAAACCGCGGATATTCGCTCAAGATGCAACTTATTAAGCGCATCTTGAACGGTATCCTTTTCTTTGGAATAATAGGCGATTATCAAATATTCACAAATCTTCGCCATAGGTCTTACAGACGAATCAAGGTGCACCAGCCCACAGTTTTCGGTAAAAGTATCTAAGTAAGGGAAAATAAAGTCAATGGTTTCTTTCGCGGTAAATTCCAAGACCCAACAAGCACGGGAAGAAATGGGATCATCAATGGTAAAAGCAATTTCAAACAGAATAGGAACGAGGTCGGGGTTTTTCTGCACAAGTTGAGCCATTTCAAGCCTTTTCTCCCTTGAATGGTTCACATAGCTAAGCGCATGGTATAATTCCTCCTTGGTCACAAAATAGAGCTTTAGTAGGGCCTCGGTAACGAAGTATGAAAGTAGTAAAAAAACGGGATTTTCATACCCTTTTTGCCGTATTGAAAGAGGTACGGTTTATACGTCCTTTAAAAGAAGTGGCAATTAGAAAAATAAAACGATCCCTCGACTATTTTTGGTCAACAAGCACTAGTAATGCATCTCAAGGAATGGAATACACTATGGCAAGGCGTGGATCAAATCGGAAACAAGTGCTGGTACCCCTTTCGTGGCTTTTTCTGGCAAGATGGTCAAATTTGCATAGTTTCTTTCCGAGATGCTTGGTTTTGGGTCGATAAAAAAGACCTGGGCCGTTTTCTTCGCATAGTCTACCAGACCTGCCGCAGGGTATACTTGCATAGAGGTTCCAACAATCATGATAATATCGGCCTGGGCAACTAGTTGCGCCGCCGTATCTAGTAATGGCACCATTTCTCCGAACCACACAATATGTGGTCGCAGTTGATGCCCTTCCGAGCATAAATCGCCCATTAACAAATCGTTCTTCCACTCCAGTACGGTTCGTTCGTTCCCAGAACTTCTTGCTTTTAAGAGTTCCCCATGTAAATGCACCACATGGGTACTGCCCGCCCGTTCATGTAGGTCATCTACATTCTGTGTGACAATATGTACCGCAAACTGTTTTTCCAAAGTAACCAGCGCTTTATGGGCGGCATTGGGCACTACTTTGAATAATTGCCTTCTACGCTGGTTATAGAAATCGAGTACCAGCGCTGGATTTTCAGCAAAACCCTGAGGGGACGCTACTTCCATTACATCATGCCCTTCCCAAAGACCATCTGCATCCCTGAATGTTTTAATTCCGCTTTCGGCACTGATCCCTGCCCCGGTGAGTACTACAATTTTCTTTTTCATTCCATTCAATATTGAGCTTAAAAATAGAGTTTTGTATTTTAGTTTTATGGATAATGAACATCTTTTAAAGTATTTGGAAGCATTTATTAGTCAGGAACGCAAAGAACGTTTTGAAGAAATTTTGCAGCAGCGTACCAACTATATCACGGTAGCCATCGAAGATGTTTTTCAGATGCACAATACCAGTGCGGTTATTCGCAGCTGTGAGGTTTTTGGAATACAGGACGCCCATGTTATCGAGGGGAGGTTTGGGAAACGGTTGGATAAGAATATTGCCATGGGTGCCGAGCAATGGGTAGATGTGCAACGATATGAAAATTCAGAAAGCTGTATAGCCCTATTACGGGAAAAGGGGTACGCCATTATAGCCACCACCCCCCATAATGATTCTAACTTTCTAAAAGATTTTGATATTACTCAAAAAACGGCACTTTTCTTCGGAACGGAAAAAGAGGGGCTCAGTGAACAAGTACTCCAAAAAGCCGATGGTTTTCTTAAAATTCCCATGGTGGGTTTTACCGAAAGCCTCAATATATCAGTATCTGCGGCAATTATTCTTCAAGACCTTTCGGTCAAACTAAGGAAATCGAATCTGCCGTGGCAGTTGTCGGAACAGGAAGTGGTTGAAAAACGGCTTGACTGGACTAAAAAGTCGATTAAAAGTATTGAAGCTATTCTGAGGAGATACAAAAAAAATAGGAGTATTGACGCATAATTCTTTTGGATGCGTGGTGATGACGAAATAGGCTTTGAGATAAGGTTCATATTTTTTGTTTATATTTAGATACAACTAACTAATTGATATACAAATGACTACACTACTCTATATTCTTGCCGGTATTGTCGGATTAATAGTAATACTGGCCTTGATCGCACCTAAAAGTTATGATGTTTCTCGCACTACTGAAATAGCAAAACCAAAAGACGAGGTGTTTACGTATTTAAGATCTTTGAAGAAAATGGACGAATGGTCGCCATGGGCCAAGAAAGATCCTGAAATGCTTAAAAAGTTTACCGGAACGGACGGGGAAGTAGGGAGTGTGAGCTACTGGAACGGCAACAAAGATGTTGGAGAGGGGGAACAGGAAATTAAAAAAATTATCGATGGAAAACGTATCGAAGCGGAACTTCGGTTTTTAAAGCCTTGGAAATCCACATCCGATTGCTATTTTGATGTTGCCGAGACGGGCAATGGCAAGACGAAAGTTACCTGGGGCTTCTCCGGAAAAAACAAGTTTCCCATGAGTATTTTTTCTCTTTTCGTTAGCATGGACAAGATGGTAGGAAAAGATTTTGAAGAAGGGATGCGCAATTTGAAATCGATTATGGAAGGGTAGTCCCTTTTGAAAGGCCAGCTTCATAACTAGGGGTGATGCAGGGAGTTACTTTTCTGTACGAGGGGAGTGTTCAATGAATTCAGAAACTAGTACGTGCTAAAGGCCAATAAATTGATAGCGCACTAGCCCAAACCGGTATTAAAAAACTTCCAGGTAATGGATCATTCCACAAGCTCAAGCAATGCAATATCGTGTTCGTTGTCAAGAATCACTTTCCCATTTTTTACCTCTACAGGTGTCTGGGAATAGGTGTCAAAAAGTTTTGTGCCATCCCCAAAAAAGCCTTTCACCCATAGCGATTTTTTACCCTTGGGCAATTCAAGGCCAACTACTACTTTATCTTTGAAATCACCTTTCATATAGGTCCTGCTAAATACATAGGGTTTTTTACCCAAACGTTTGTGATTACCGGCACCGACGGCAGGATGATGATCTCTGAACCGTCCTAACTTTTGCCAATGTTTATTTATTTTTTGAATTTCAGGGAGACTATCAAGCTCTTCCCAATTCATCATGGAACGCAGGGTAGCATCTCCCTGAGTACCTTCTATAACAAGACTGCGAGCGGTTTCATCACCATAGTATATCTGCGAGGCACCTGGGGTTAACAACAACACATTGGCCGCGCGAATGGGGTCTGTACGGTCTTTGTCAAAAGGCGCCCCATCATCATGCGATGTGAGATAATTCACAATACTTTTATCTTTTAATTTCGTACGAAGCAGTTTATGATATTTGCTAAAGATGGCATCATACGATTTGTTCGTAGCATCATGCTTTAGCTCAAAATTGATGAGGCTGTGAAAACCATGGTCATAGAAATCAACTTTTTTATCTCCGAAGTCAAAATCCCTCCCGCTTGAAATACCGTAATTGTATACTTCCCCGACCATATAAAAGGCATTGTCATCAAGTACTTGGGTCGGGTTTCTTTTTTTCCAAGTGTCAAAAGCATGGGATGCCTCTTTGTACAGCTCGGCCCAGGCCTTTTCATCGGCATGCTTTACGGTATCGACTCGGAAACCATCGATACCCAAATCGTTTACATAATCGGCCAGCCATTTTATGATGTAAAATCTGGGAGCTCTCGGATATCCGGTACGTTCAAAGAACAACTGCAGTTCATCAAGTTCGTTGCTAAGTCTGCCTTCTTCTTTCCATTTGGCCAAAAGCGCGTCTGGAAGCTCTACGGGGGCATCCGATTCGGTCAAAATATCCGGAAGATTGGCTACCAATGTACAGGCGGTTGTATTCTCGTAAGTGGTGAACGCGCAGGGTGGTTCTGTTCGCACCCATTCACTGGGCCAAACCGGATCTTCGTCGGTCACGGGGCCTGTATGGTTCACCACAACATCCATCAACACCCGTATTCCTTTTTCATGTGCCGTTTTTACGAATGTTTCCAGTTCTTTCTTAGTACCGAAATTTGGGTCTAGGGCGGTCCAATCCTTGGCCCAATAACCATGGTACCCATAGGTGTTGCCCGTCCCTTCATCGGTGGCACCGTGAATTTGCTCCACGACCGGGGTAAACCAAATGGCGTTGACACCAAGGTCGGAAAAATATCCGTCGTTGAGTTTTTGAGTAATACCGGCGATGTCACCCCCCATGAACCCTCGAAGGGTCGCGGTGCTATCGGTACGTCCAAAAGTGGTATCATTCTCTATATTGCCATTTTTGAAACGGTCGGTAAGCAAAAAATATATATTGGCTCCATCCCATACAAAAGGAGCCTTTTTTTCGGGAACCTTGGAAATCGTATCCGCGACGGCCATAGCCGGCGGATTCGTGTCTTTTTTTACTTCCTTACATGAAAAAAACAAAAATAGGAGGGAAATTGCAATGAAGGTCTTCGTCATAGATACTGCTTTATGCTAATAATGGGGAACACGCCAATGCATGCTATTATATTTTCCCTAAAGCTATAAAATGATAGGGGAACTAGAAAATTTATTTTTTTCGGTTGAGCACTTTAAATTCCTCGTAGCAGCTGCTAATAGCATCCAGAATTTGAAGGTCGTTTGCGGTCGTAATAAACGATTTGGAGTAGTTGCAATTGTTCAGTATATCTTCAATATCAACTTTTTTGATCTGTAATAGCTCCATCAGTACTTCCCTGTCGAATTTGGTGGCAAGTAAATCCCGTATTTCATCTTCTTCTTTTATTTTTCGGAGCTTTCGCATTTGGTTTGGCTTTTTACCAAAGAGGTTGCGAAGTAGATCTGCGGGATTCAAAATTGCACCTAGCACTTTGGTGACGGCACTGGGATTTTTATTTCCTCCCTCATAGCCAACGGAAAGGCCCGAGATACTGTATTGATACGAAGTATTAATAGGAAGGTTTTTTACGTCTATTTCCAGATACCCCGTCAACTGGTAAGGGGTCACAATTACTTCTTCGAGTGCGTAGGCCAATTCGGTGAGCGATATTTTGGTGTCCTTGAACTTGAACATATCGTTGGTTACCCGCACTTTTTGCGGTTTAAAACCAAGGTACGAAAAATAAAGGGTGTCGTTTACTGCTGCGGAAATGGTGAACTCCCCTTCTTTGTTCGTGATGGTGCCTACTACCTCGTTTAGGTTGATAACGTGTACACTCTCCAAAGGAGCATCGGTCTGGGCATTGATTACCAACGCCTTAATTTCTTTAGTAACTACATTTTCTTCGGCATCTTGGCCATATGCCACGCAAGCTAAGAGAAGAACTACCCATCTAATCTGTTTTACCATCCTGTAAGTATCGCTTGTAAAAATACTAAACAAAACCAAAAAATACGCCGAAGCGTATTTTTTAGTGAAGAATTAACATAATGCGATTTCTTAGAAAAAATCACTTCTTCGGGTACTTCGTCTTTTCCCCGAATTGGCCGCGTTGCCGCGATTTCCTCTTCTATCACTACTTTTTTTACCATATCCGCCCTTGTCTTTGCGGCGTCCTTTGTCCCTTCCGCCGGAACGTCTTCTATTTCCTCCGCCACCGGGACTTTTGGAAACTTCGACATTTACAAAACGTCCGTCTACCTTAAATTCGGTAAATGTCTTCAAAATCTGTTCGGTAACATCTGCCTCTGAATTGAAGAAAGAGAAGCTATCTTTCACATCTACTTTAAAGATGTCTTCCTTGCCCAGACCAACGGTATCCCGCACAAAATCCTTGAGGGACATCCAGTCATATCCATCTTTTTCTCCAACATTGATAAAATAGCGTACGGCCCCGTTACTGGGAATGTGGTCTCTACCACTTCGGTCATGGGAACCGCCTGTATTAAGGTCTTTGGTCTTATTGTAGTAATTGGAGAATCGGGTAAATTCGACCGATACGATTTTCTTGATCAGTTCATCCCTATCAATTCCCTGCAACACATCATTGATTGCAGGCAGATAATTTTCGACATCTGCGTTGATTTCGGTATCCTTGATTTTATTGGCCAAATGATACAGCTGTATTTCGCAAATTTCAGGGCCGGTAGGAATCTTCTTGGTTAGGAACTTTTGCTTTATTTTTTTCTCGATCGCCTGTATTTTCCGCATTTCACTGCGTGTTACGATTACCATTGAAATACCCGATTTCCCGGCCCTTCCTGTACGCCCGCTCCGATGGGTATAGGTTTCGATTTCGTCTGGTAATTGGTAATTGATCACATGTGTGATATCGTCAACATCTATTCCCCTGGCCGCTACATCGGTGGCGACCAACATTTGAATCTGTTTTTTTCGAAAAGAATTCATTACCAAATCGCGTTGGTTTTGGCTCAAGTCTCCGTGTAAGGCCCCGGCATTGTATCCATCTTCGATTAAATTCTCGGCCACTTTTTGAGTGTCGCGCTTGGTACGGCAAAATACAACTGAAAAGATATCGGGATGTGCATCTGCTAAGCGTTTGAGAGCCGGATAGCGATCTCTACCACCGACTACATAGTACTCGTGTTGTACCGTACTTGCACCTGAATTTTTTGTGCCTACCGTAATCTCGGTAGGGTTGTGCATGAACTTTTTGGCAATTATGGAAACTTCTTTGGGCATGGTCGCCGAAAATAGCCAAGTAGATTTTTCGTTCGGAGTGTTGGAAAGAATATCCTTGATATCCTCATAAAAACCCATATTCAGCATTTCATCTGCTTCATCTAGGACACAATAATCTATTTTGGAAATATCTACAAGACCACGGCCGATCATGTCTTTCATTCTCCCCGGAGTGGCGACCACGATCTGCGCACCTCTGCGAATCTGCCTGGCTTGTTCGGTAATACTGGCACCGCCATAGATGGCCACTACATTTATACTTTTTTCATACTTTGAATAGGCCTTCAGTTCATTCGTAATTTGCAGACAGAGCTCCCGTGTCGGCGAAAGAATAAGTCCCTGAGTGGTTCTGCTTTCCGCTTCAATTTTTTGGATTAACGGGAAGCCGAACGCGGCAGTTTTTCCGGTACCCGTTTGTGCAAGGGCTACTAGATCAATTTCACCTTCTAATAAGAGGGGGATGGCTTTTTCTTGTACTTCGGAAGGGGTTTCAAAACCCATATCGGTCACAGCATCCAATAGGGATTGCTGAAGCCCGAGTGCTTCAAATTTTGTCATAATGTGTTTTACTTAATCGCTAATAGGTGTGTTGCATAGAGCGATTATCGTATATAACCCATTGGACTCCGCGCAACACCTGCCATACCGGCGGCGTTTATTTCGAGCGGCAAAGGTACTGCTAATAATTGATATAGTAAATGTTGCTACTTTTGGTCTAAGGAGCGGTAAGGTAACCATATGCGGAGAAGGCAATTCCTATAATTCCGAAAACAATCATAAGAACAATAAACGTTTTCTGTAGCAAGGGGTTGTCGTATAGAATAATGCATACGGCTCCCAATACAATACTGATCTGAAAGAAAAGCAGCCCAAGATCGAACATTTTGGTGGCATTGTCATAGTCCTCGGCCAGCTGTTCCCATTCTTTTAAACCGGTAATTACCCCCATTTCACCATCAATATCTTGAGCCCATTCTTTTTCGGGAATATTGGCGGAACCTAAAAGCAGTTCTTTTTTTTCCGCTGCGTATTTTGCTATTTTTTGAGTGGTCTCCGCTATTTTGGAGTTGACCATTGGACGCTTATCTTCCGATATCATATCGGTGTTCATCAGGGTTTGCAAGTAGTCTACCTCACTTTCTTTTAGACTCTCCTTAATGGTTTTTGATTGGTACCAATTCGAGTAGTTGACCACTTTGTTATGGGCAATCATCATTTCTTCTTCAAGTTCCCCGTTTACGAGTTGGGCAATGGCCATTAAAGCTGCAAAGACAGCGATGAGAACACCTCCAATGGCCTCTGCCTTTTCCGACGCGACCGAAACTTCGACCGTTTCTTCGTCTTTTTTATTCTTAAACATTCGACGGCTTTTTTAGATGGTCCATTAATTTCTGAATTGCTTTTCCCCTGTGGCTTATACTGTTCTTTGTTTTTAGTGATAACTGCGCAAATGTTTCCTTATAACCGATCGGCTTAAAGATAGGGTCGTACCCAAAACCATCGACTCCTGCTGTTTCGAAGGTAATTTCCCCTTCTGCGATTCCTTCAAAAAGATGTGTTTCGTTATGTAGGTTCAAGGCAATAATGGTCTTGAAATACGCACTGCGATCGGTGCTGCTTGCCAGTTCTTTTAGAAGCTTGTTCATGTTATCTTGTGCATGCTTGCCTGCACCGGCATACCGGGCCGAATATACTCCTGGGGCACCGTTAAGGGCATTTACCAGTAAGCCGGTATCGTCGGCGAAACAGGGTAGCTGGTAGTTTTCGGTAACATAGTTTGCCTTTATTTGAGCATTTTCTTCCAAAGTTTTGCCGATTTCGGGAATGTCTTCCGTACATCCGATTTCTAAAAGTGAAACAAGGTGTATGTGTGAGGGCATTAATTTCTTTACCTCTTCTAGTTTGTTCTGATTGTGGGTGGCGAAAACGAGTTGCATGTGCTCAAAATTACTAATTTTATAAAATGGGCACCTTGAGAGGGCAAATATTTGAATGTTTTCTTTTGTTCATGTATTAAAAAATAGTTTTAGAAAAGCGTTAAAATGAATTTAAGAGTACCCCCGGTTGTTGTTTTTGTTGTTTTTGGTGGGGCCATGTATCTGCTTGCGAAGTTTTTACCGGTAGGTGATTTTGATTTCTTTGGCAAGTATTATCTTATTTGGTTATTGGTTGTAATGGCTTTTGGGATAGGAACTGTTGCATTGGCTCATTTTGTGCTTGCAAAGACCACCATAGACCCCACTGCGCCTTCAAAGGCCACTAGTTTGGTTCATAAAGGGCTCTATCGTTTTTCGAGAAACCCGATGTATTTGGCAATGCTGTTATTGTTGTTGGCGTTGGGTCTCTGGTTGGGAAATGCCTTTAACACCTTGCTGGCCGCTGGTTTTGTGGGATATATGAATAAATTTCAGATAGCGCCGGAAGAAGAAGCCCTTCAGACACTTTTTGGAAAGGAATACCAACGGTATTGTGGAAACGTGCGTAGATGGTTTTAAATAATTAACCAAAATACTTATAATGCGTTGTTATAAGCATTTTGAATTATAGTAGCTATTTATTAGTAAAAAAGCTAATTATTGTATATATTAGCACTTTAGCTTATAAAATGATAGCAATTATTACAGGTGATATTATCAACTCTGAGAATCATGCCTCATCGGAATGGCTCGGAATTCTTAAGAACCATTTTTCCAAATTAGGGAAGGCCCCAGAAGATTGGGAGATTTACCGAGGCGACGAATTTCAATTAAGAGTGCCTTTGTCTGACGCATTTGAAGTGGCTATCCATATCAAAGCATTAATGAAAACGATAAAGGGTTTAGATGTGCGAATGGGCATTGGTCTTGGTCAAGAAACTTTTATAGGGGGAGGGGTGAGCGAGTCAAACGGCCCAGCCTACCAACGTTCCGGGAGAACCTTTGAAGCTCTTAAAGCAGATAAAACGAATCTTACCGTGGCAACCGGGCATGGCTTTTATGACAAAACCTTAAATCTGTTACTCCGGTTGGCACTCGATTTCATGAATGACTGGAGCGTGGTTTCCGCAGAAATTGTCGTGATAGCATTAGACAGGCCAAACGCTTCCCAGCAAGAAATAGCGGCCGAACTTGGTATTCAACAATCGGCTGTTAGCCAACGGCAAAAAAGAGCACGTTTAGATTTGGTATACGCCTTATTGAACTATTACAAAATGAGTGTTAAAGAGCTTACCGCATGATGTTTTTCTTAAAATTATTTTTAGCGCATCTTATTGCTGATTTTTTATTACAGCCAACCTCTTGGGTGGTTCATAAGGAATCAAAGAAAGTAAAATCGAAATACCTATACATCCATATTTTAGTGCATTTTGGCATTACGATGTTACTTCTTTGGGATGTTTCTTATTGGGGAGTTGCGGTCCTGATCGCAGTAACCCATTATCTAATAGATGTAGCAAAACTATATGCAACCCCGCTTTTCAAACATTCCAATATTCCCTTTTTCATAGACCAGCTATTGCATGTCCTGGTACTGTATGCGTGCGCATTTTACGGGGAGTTTTGGGAGCAAACACTTTTTCTGGCAGAGCAGGTCGACCTCGGTTTGTTGGTGGCGGTGGTATTTGTGAGCTTTCCGGCGGGAATCATCATGGGGAAATTATTGGAACCTATGGCGGGTCAAATAGAATTGGATCATGAATCTTTGCCCAATGCCGGGAAGTATATCGGTATTATTGAACGAATTTTTGTGATCATCTTCATTGTATTGGGAAAATGGGAAGCCATCGGACTACTAATTACGGCAAAGTCAGTGTTTCGTTTCAACGATTTAAAGGAAAGTAACAATCGAAAATTAACTGAATACATCCTTATTGGAACGTTATTAAGTTTTGGGATGGCCATCGTAACCGGTTTGATTTATGAACACTTTTAGCAAGCGCTCATTTTTATTTTTCACTTGTTTCGCACTTCTTAGTTTCGTTAGCGGTCAGGAAACATCTTTTACTTCGTTCGATGGTACCAAGATAGCGTACACCGATGAAGGGCATGGGAAACCGGTACTTTTAATACATGGTTTTATCAATACCCGTAAAAATTGGGATAAAAGCCAACTGAAAAAAGACTTGATCGCCAAAGGATATCGTGTAATCGCTCCCGATTTAAGGGGGAACGGCGATTCGGGAAAACCGCAAGAAGACGATGCCTATGAAAATGATGCCGAAGTGACCGATCTGGTATGGTTGATAAACCATTTGCAACTCAAAAAATACAAAGCGGTGGGATATTCCAGGGGCAGTATTGTGCTTGCGAAACTTTTAACGGTGGATAAGAGAATAAAAAAGGCGGTTTTAGGAGGAATGGGCATAGATTTTTCTGATCCAAATTGGGATCGACGTCTAATGTTTGCCGAGGCCTTTGCAGGTAATACAAACGAACTTACCAAAGGAGCCGTGGAATATGCCAAATCAATCAACGCCGATCTACAATCTCTGCACCTGCAACAAAAACATCAACCGGTAACCACAAAACAGGCGCTTAAAAAAATTAAAAAACGTGTTTTGGTCATCGCGGGTGATCGAGATGTGGACAATGGAAGTCCCGCAGCACTTCAACAAGCATTGCCCAAAGCAAATCTGAAATTGGTTCCGGGGGATCACAACGGTACCTATAAAACTGCCGCCTTTTCCAAAACTATTTGTTCGTTCTTAAAGTAATCAGGCTATTTTCAATTCTTTGGAAATTATCAAATCAATAATGTAACTCCCTTTTAAAAGCGAAATTCTTATCAAAATAATGGCTTTTGGTGATAGGGATAACTTTTCATACGATTCCACCCGGTTCAACGGAATTAATTTTTACTTTTAACCCTTAATTTTCTTTAAAATGATTGCAGTGGGGCGAAAGTATGTTTTTGATTTTGACAGTACACTTACCAGAGTGGAGGCGTTAGACGTGTTGGCCGAGCTGACCCTTCAGGGAAAGGCGAACAAAGAAGAAATAGTGGACGAAATTCAACGTATCACCAATCTGGGTATTGATGGTGATATTTCGTTTACCGAATCACTGGAAAAAAGAATTAAGTTGCTCAATGCCAACAAGTCCGATTTGGCCGGACTTGTAAGCGAATTGCGACAGAAAATATCGAGGTCCATTGAGTCTAATAAGGAATTCTTTGAAAAGTATTCCGATGATATTTATGTGATTTCATGCGGATTTAAAGAGTTTATAGATCCCATCGTAAAGGAGTATAACATTCCTTCTGATAGGGTTTATGCCAATACGTTCGAATTTGATGCGGAGGGAAATATTGTAGGTTTTGACGAAGAAAACCCATTGGCACTGCACAACGGAAAAATCGAATGCCTCAAAAGGCTCGATTTAGAAGGAGAGGTTCAGGTAATTGGGGATGGTTATAGCGATTATGTGATGCGGGAAGCCGGTATTGCGGATAAATTCTTTGCATATACCGAGAACGTGCACAGAGAGAAGGCGGCGGTGAATGCCGACCATGTGACGCCAAATCTAGATGAGTTTTTGTTCGTGAACGACCTGCCCCGGAATATTTCGTATCCCAAAAACCGTATCAAAATTCTTTTGTTGGAAAATGTGCATCCCGATGCCTTTGAAAACCTTTCGGAGGATGGTTTTTCGGTAGAATTGGTAAAACATAGCCTTCCGGAAGAAGAATTGATTGAAAAAATCAAAGGAGTACATGTGTTGGGAATACGTTCAAAAACACAGGTTACTCAAAAAGTACTCGATGCGGCCAATAAGTTGTTGGTAGTGGGGGCATTTTGTATAGGAACTACACAAATCGATTTGGACTATTGCCGTAAAAAAGGGGTGGTGGTCTTCAATGCTCCGTATAGCAATACACGTTCGGTGGTTGAATTGGCCATTGGGGAAATCATTATGTTGATGCGCAGCATTTTTCCGAGAAGTACTGAAATTCATGATGGCCAGTGGCAAAAAACGGCCGCGGGATCACGTGAAGTGCGTGGTAAGAACCTCGGAATCGTAGGGTATGGAAATATTGGGAAGCAATTATCAGTGCTTGCCGAGGCAATCGGGATGCGGGTGTATTACTACGACATTAACGATCAATTGGCCTTAGGGAATGCTATCAAATGTAATACATTGGAGGATCTGTTAAATGTTTCCGACGTGGTCACCCTTCATATAGATGATAACAAGGCGAATAAAAACTTCATAGGGGAACGAGAGATCAACCAAATGAAAAATGGCGCCATGCTAGTAAACCTCTCAAGAGGTTTTGTGATTGATATTGAAGCCCTGGCGGCCGCCTTAAAAAGTGGAAAATTAGGCGGCGCAGCGGTAGATGTATACCCAAAAGAACCTAGGGCGAATGGTGAGTTCTACACGGAGTTAAAAGGACTGTCAAATGTAATATTAACACCACATATCGGGGGTAGTACCGAAGAGGCCCAGCGCAATATTGCCGACTTTGTGCCAAGTAAAATTATGGGGTATATCAATTCTGGGGATACGGTAGATGCGGTCAACTTCCCGAATATACGCCTGCCGAAACAATCAAACGCCCATCGCTTTCTGCACATTCATAAAAATGTTCCAGGGGTCATGGCCAAGATCAATGAGGTATTGGCAACGTATGAGATGAATATTATCGGGCAATACCTTTCAACAGATAGTGAAGTAGGGTATGTGATCAGTGATATGGATAAAGAGTACAACAAGGATGTTGTGAAAGCTTTGAAAAAAGTAGCCCATACCATTAAATTTAGGGTGCTATACTAGATGAATTTATTCTTTGAGTTGTAAAACCAAAACTACCGATGGTGATAGGGCTCGTTTTTCAATATGGTAAAAGCCCGATACAATTGTTCTACCATAAAAAGACGTACCATTTGATGTGAAAAGGTCATTTTTGACAAACTTATTTTCCCTTGGGCCTTTTGATAAACCAACTCGCTAAAACCATAGGGTCCGCCTATAGCGAAAACCAATCGTTTTGGTCCTGCGTTCATTTTCTTTTGTAGATAGTTTGAAAATGCGACAGAATCGTATTGCATCCCATACTCGTCTAAAAGAATCAGTGCATCCGTAACGGCCAATTTTTTTAGAAGCAATTCACCTTCTTTTTCCTTTTGCTGATTTTCGGAAAGGTTTTTTACGTTTTTAATATCGGGTATAACCTCTAGTTCAAAGCGCACATAATGCTTCAAGCGTTTTTCATAGACAGTTATCAATTGTTGTAACTGCTTGTTATCCGTTTTACCAATGGCGATGAGTTGAATGGTCATGTTACAAATGTACTGGGCAAATTCTAGAAGACAAGTCAATTTCCTTAAATTGGGGTTGCATCATTTTTCCAAAGGTGGTTTTACCGCCGATAAGCCCAAACAATTTAGTATTTTAGCGAACGTCAAATACCAATGAATGATTTCACCAGCACAATTTCAGAAAGAAGTAGATTTAATAATTACCAATGCCCTACGAGAGGATGTGGGCGATGGAGATCATAGTTCCTTGGCCTGTATACCCGATTCGGCAATTGGGAAGGCGAAGTTATTGGTGAAAGATGAAGGAATCATTGCGGGCGTTGAATTTGCAAAACAAGTTTTTCATCAAGTCGATACTGCGATGAAGGTAGAAGTGTTGCTGCCAGATGGTAGTCCCGTAAAGTACGGCGATATTGTATTTTATGTGGAAGGGAGTTCCCAAAGTATCTTAAAAGCGGAACGTTTGGTCCTCAATGCAATGCAACGTATGAGTGCCATTGCTACAAAAACGAATTCGTTTGTTCGTTTACTCGAAGGTACCCCTACCAAAATCTTGGACACGCGCAAAACAACTCCTGGCCTGCGAGCACTTGAAAAATGGGCCGTTAAGATTGGAGGAGGGGAGAACCACCGTTTCGCATTGTATGATATGATTATGCTCAAGGATAATCACATCGATTTTGCAGGAGGAGTCGCCAAGGCAATTTCACAAACCCATCAATACTTAGAAAGTACCGGCCGTGATTTGAAAATTATCGTAGAGGCGCGAAGCTTGGAGGAAATAGCGGAAATTTTGAAATCGGAAGGCGTATATCGAATTTTGATCGACAATTTTAATTATGAAGATACGCGAAAGGCAGTCAAAATGATCGGAGACGCATGCCTCACCGAGTCCTCGGGAAATATCAATGAAAAGACTTTGAGGGGCTATGCCGATTGTGGAGTGGATTATATTTCTTCGGGCGCGCTAACACATTCGGTCTATAACATGGACCTCAGTTTAAAAGCCGTATAAATGTCGGTTGAAATCGAAAAAAAACTTGAAAAAATCCCCGTTGTTAATTGGCTGGTAAAGCTATTAAAGACCATTCGATTACCGGGTTTTGAGGGTCTTTCGATATACGACCTCTCTGAAATGTACATTCGCGGAATAGTGCAAGGAGCCCTATCTACAAGAGCAAGCTCCATCGCCTTTAGCTTGTTCATGGCGCTTTTCCCGTTATTGATTTTTATGGTGACCCTGGTCCCTTTTTTGGTATCCTATATCAGTATTGGGAATGCGAATTTCGATACGGAATTTCTTAGCTTTCTTGAGTCGTTCTTGCCCAACGCCACCGGAGATTATTTTGGGGAAATTTTTCAGCAAATAAAAGACCAAAAACGAGGGGGACTGCTGTCCTCCTCTTTTATCATTTCTATTTTCTTAATGGCGAATGGGGTAAACGCTATTTTCGGTGGTTTTGAGAATTCGTATCATGTCAACCTGGAACGCAACTTTTTTAGACAATATCTCTATGCCTTGATGGTGGGGTTGATACTCTCGATTTTGATTATTGTCGGTTTTGTCGTGTTCGTATATTTTGAAGTGTATGTCCTTGGGTATTTAAAAGAGTTTTTGGAACGTACCAGCGGCAGTGTCTTGGATGAAGATGAAGTAATCGGCATACAACTGGCCAAATTCCTGTTTTTTATCATACTTTCTTATTTCACCACGGCAATACTCTACTATTTTGGGACCGCAGAGGGCAAACAGGCAAAATTCTTTTCTGCAGGTGCCTTAATGACGACCATATTGTTTTTGGTAACCTCTTACTTATTCGGGGTATATGTTGAAAAATTTGCACGGTATAACGAATTGTACGGTGCCTTGGGCGGATTGTTGATATTAATGGTCTATATCTGGTTAAATTCAAATATATTGCTACTCGGTTTTGAGTTGAATGCTTCCTTGAATTGGTTGCGAAAAAATTATAAAAAAAATGCTGTTGAAGAGTAACCTATTTTTTTTGTTCGTGTTGTTGACCTGTTCATGGGGTTTTGGTCAAAGTGTTTTCGGAAAGTGGAAAACCATCGATGATCGTACCGGAAAGCCCAAGGCGATTATCAAGATTTATGAAAAAAACGACCTGATGTATGGGGAAGTTATGGAGATTGTTGAAGAAGGAAAAGAGAACTCGCTCTGTACAAAGTGTGACGGTGATTTAAAAGACCAGCCGGTTGTGGGTATGACGATTATAAATGCTGCCAAGCATAAAGGGGAAGGTGTTTATAAGGGCGACACGCTATTTGATCCCGAACAAGCCATGACATTTCGATGTAAGATCTGGTTAAATCCGGATAATAGTGATGAACTCAAAGTGCGCGGTTACCTAGCTTTTATTTATCGCACGCAAACCTGGGTTCGCGTATATGAATAGCAATCGATAACCATGCAAGACTACATCAATGTTATTCTGCCAATACCATTGGAAAAGTTGTTTACCTACGCGGTTTCCCAAGCGGAGGCAGACTTTTTGCGACCTGGCATGCGGGTTGCCGTGCCTTTCGGGAAATCAAAAATTTATACCGGGTTAGTAGCCACCGTTCATAACACGGCTCCCACAGTGTATGAGGCAAAGGAAATTCATCAAATTTTAGATGAAGTACCACTGGTGAACGAATTTCAGTTAAGACATTGGCAGTGGATAGCCGAGTATTACATGTGTACGATCGGGGAGGTATTCCGCAGCGCGTTACCCGGTGCTTTCTTGCTCGAAAGTGAAACGATCATTGTTAAGAACGAGGCTGCCGAAGTGGATGAAACGAATTTGAAAGACGATGAATTCCTGATATTTGAGGCGTTACAACACCAATCTGTTTTAAAGGTACAGGAGGTAAGCACCATCGTTGACCGTAAGAATGTTTTGCCGATTCTCAATCGCTTGATCGCAAAGAATGTAATTCTACTAAAGGAGGAGCTTCATGAGCAATACAAACCGAAACTGGTACGATATGTACAATTAGGCGAAACCTATCGCTCCGAGGAAAGCTTGGAGGCTTTGTTACAGTCCCTAAGCAGGGCCCCCAAACAAAGCCAAGTAGTACTGTCTCTATTTCAATTGCAGGCCACGACAAAAAAGCCGATCAAGGTAAAGGACCTAGAGCGTGAAAGTGGTGGCTCTAAAGCGGTCATTAAATCCTTGATAGAAAAGGGTATACTGCGGGAATATTTTATTCAAACGGATCGGGTTACGTACGAAGGTGGGGAAGAAAATGATTCTTTGAAACGCCTAAATGAGTATCAAAAAGAGGCGTTGACAACGATAACCGATCATTTTAAAGCGGATAAGGTAGTGCTGCTTCACGGTGTTACATCTTCTGGGAAGACAGAGGTATACGTACAGTTGATCGAAGCGTGTATCAACAACAGCCAACAAGCGTTGTACCTGCTTCCGGAAATTGCTTTGACCACTCAGTTAATTACCCGCTTGCAAGACTACTTCGGTGAGAAGGTGGCGGTATATCATTCCAAATACAGTGTGCAAGAACGAGTAGAGGTATGGAACAATGTGCGTTTCGAGAAAAAGAAAGCCCAGGTGGTGATAGGAGCGAGATCCTCCTTGTTTTTACCTTTTTCGAATCTGGGTTTAATCATCGTGGATGAAGAACACGAAGGTTCTTTCAAGCAATTTGACCCCGCGCCTCGGTACCACGCCAGGGATGCGGCAGTAGTACTTGGCAATTTGCACGGGGCCAAGGTACTTCTTGGATCGGCGACGCCAAGTGTGGAAACGTTTTTTAATGCCCAAACTGGTAAGTACGGGTATGCCAAGATCGATCGTCGATTTGGGAATGTTCTAATGCCCGAGGTTGAGCTGGTAGATTTAAAGGAGCAAACTCGAAAGAGAAAAATGAAGGGACACTTTTCAGAGCGTTTGATGGAGGAAATCGAAGAGGCCTTGGCAGCCGAAGAACAGGTGATACTCTTTCAAAATAGAAGGGGATATGCCCCAATTGTAGAATGTACTACCTGCGGGCATTCGCCCCAATGTCCCAATTGCGATGTGAGTCTTACCTATCATCAGTATAAAAAACAACTACGTTGCCATTATTGCGGACATCACATTGCATTGCCCCAGAGTTGCGAGGCCTGTGGTAGCCCTACCTTGGATACCAAAGGATTCGGAACCGAACAAGTTGCGGAAGAACTGGCAAACCTTTTTCCGGATGCTAGGATAAGCCGAATGGACTTGGATACTACCCGCGGTAAACATGCCTATGAAAAGATCATTACCGCCTTTGAACAACAGGAAATGGATATCTTGGTCGGTACGCAAATGCTTACCAAGGGACTCGACTTTAGAAATGTAAGCCTTGTGGGTATCATGAATGCCGATTCCCTATTAAACTTTCCCGACTATCGAGCACATGAACGCAGTTATCAGTTGCTCACCCAAGTCGCCGGCAGGGCAGGCAGGACCAAGAAGAGGGGAAAGGTGATTATTCAAAGTTATAACCCATACCATCAAATTTTAAAACAGGTATCAACTAATGATTATTTGGAGATGTTCGATGAGCAGCTCTATGAACGGCAACAGTATAAGTATCCGCCGGCCAACAGAATTATCAAAATTACCTTTAAACATAAAGAGTACAACCGTTTGAACGAAGCGGCCGAATGGTTTGCACGAGGATTAAGAAACGTATTTGCCGCCAATGTTTTAGGTCCCGAATACCCGCCCGTGGCGCGGATACGAAACCAGTATTTAAAACATGTGCTGTTAAAAATACCTGCAAACCAATCCTTGCCAAAAACCAAAATAAGAATACGAAGGATAGAAAAGTCATTTAATGCTATCGCACAATATAGAAGCGTTCGGGTATTGTATAACGTAGATCATATTTAAGGTTGTCTCAAATTACCCTACGCTCCAATTTAAGCGTATTTGAGGATCGTCAGAACAATAGCGATAATGTGACTGGTCTGACAGCATTCGATGTATTGGAGATATCGTTCATATGGTTTTTTTCTTCTGTGGTTTTAGGAATTTCTTTTGCTTCTAACCCCGGTATTTTTTCGGCTTTTATTTCTTCAATAATGGTATCTATTTCTTCTTGGGAGGTGAACAGGGTTATCGGTTGTAGTGATCCATTTTCCATTCTATCTTTTAGAAGTTTTTTTAACCGAGCTCTTCTCCTTATTCTTTCCAAGGCGATCATTTGCTCTAATTTTGGAAGGGAAGCGTCAAAAGAATAACCCTCTGAAAACATGGCGGACCGTACATCTCTTGAATTCCTTTTTGCCGTTGAAGTAGCGTCGTCCCCCGCGCGTTTACTTCGAATCGATTTAAGAAATGTTCTAAGTATTTGACCCAAACGCTGTGGTCCCTTTTGTATCTGACCCTCTTTGTTTTCACTGCCTTTGATGGTGTTTTCTTCCATGTTTCATTTGTTTTTGGCAGTATTCTCCCGCCTATAATACTGCCTTGTTATCAAGATGAAAGGTAAGGTGCGTACCTTGATCGGTGTTAACGAAAAGTAATATCCGGTAGTTATGTAGAATAAACGGTGTACATTGGCACGACACTGAATCAACACGGGGGGAGGGTAGTAGCTTGTCTTTGATAAATTGCGAAACGATTGTCTAGGAAGTAAGCGGGGATGGGCTTCCCAATTTTGCCTTTCTTGAAAGTTCTTCTACTGTTTAAATCGATTGCTTTTGGAACCTATTTTTGGAAATGCTCCCAGGCGTTTCACAAAAGTTGTAAGCATACGACGAGGAGTGTCTTTGACTCAAAGAAAGCGCTGTTCGGCCAAATTCGAAGTGCCCATATGCTATCCGCGGGAACAGTATTTACTAAACAACTGCTGGGTAAGGTGACCGTCCAAGGCTTTGCAGCTAATTTTGTTTTCCTGCTTGTGCTGTAAACTTTTTCGAAGCTGGCTTACCAAATTAAATTTTGCAGCCAATTCTTTGCCGGTATTGCTTATGATCTTTCCGTTACGCTTGTTAGGGTTGTTCTTTTTTTCCTTTTTCATAATCTGTTTTTTGTGACGGTAGTTACCAACGCATGTGGTCATTGTTTTCTCCCTTGTGGAATAACTACAAAATGAAAAGTATAAAACATCCTTTGGTCGGGATAGTGGAAAGTAATATGCGGTCATTTTTAGTGCGTAAAAGGGAAGGTACCAGGTATTTCCAGAAAAAATGATTGCCTGAATAAAAGCCGCTTACATGTCAAGTTCCTACCTTTCTTTTGAGGTGGCTCGCGCTAGACCCTAGCATGGTAACTACGGAAAATGCCAAGGGAAGGCTTCTGAATAGCTAATAAAGGGTACTATGATGGTCTAACGGCCCTTGGGGGCCTTTTATGTTGCTTTTTAAGGAAAAACAACTCCTCGAACCCTGAAGCTGCGTGGGAGATAATGTGTAGATACTGCCGTTTAAGGTGTTGATACCATAAGTCAAGTTGGCCAAAGAGTCTGTTTTTTGCGCTAAAAAACTTCCTAAATCGTTGGTATGTAGAAACAAAAAACCGCCACACTCTAAAGAATATGGCGGTACATTTTGTTGATTAATACGACCGTTTAGACGTTGCTTAACGCTTCTGCCAACTCGGTCTTTTTATTTCTGCTTAACGGAATCGATCGTCCGCTTACTTCAACGTTTTTACTGTTGAACTTCTCGATCTTCTCTAAATTAACGATGTATGATTTGTGAATTCTAAGAAATTTCTCTTCTGGCAATTGCCTTTCAAAGGATTTCATAGTCGACAGGATTACGATATTGGCCTCATCGGTTACCAATTTAATGTAATCTCCCAAGGCCTCGATCCACTTAATATCGTTTAAGATGACCTTTCTCTTTTTTAGGTTACTTTTCACAAAGATGTGCTCTTCGTCTTCGGTAACCTTGTTGATTTGCTCGTATTTGGCAACCGCACGTCTTACCGAAGCATCAAACCGGGCCATGGTAATGGGTTTGTGCAGGTAATCTGTAACGTCATAATCAAATGCCTTAAGGGCATAATCGGGTTTTCCTGTAATCAGGATGACTTGAGGACTGTTTTCTAATGATTCGAGTAGGTCGAATCCACTAATGATGGGCATTTCCACATCAAGAAAAATCAAGTCAATTTCGTTGTTTCTGATGCCATTTTTGGCTTCTATCGCATTGCTGTACTCTGCTACCATAGCAAGGTTCGGGTGATTGTTCACCAGCTTCGCGACAGCCATCCGTTGCATGGACGAATCGTCTACGATAATACTTCTTAATTTCATAAATGGGCTGATTTGTGGGGTTAAATCATCGGTAAAGTACTGAAAAAACACGATGAACTGCAACAAAAAATGTTAACAATGCAGGTGTTGCTCTGTAATTACCGGTGACCATAGGTTAAGATTTGGTTAAGTTCGATTTTATGATTCTGTTGTACCTATAACGAAGAAAATCCTGTTTTCTTGTGATTACAGCTAAATATTCCTATTTTTGCACTCCTAAAATTAAAATATAATTATGAACCATTACGAAACTGTTTTCATTTTGAATCCCGTTCTATCTGATGTTCAGATAGAGGAAACAGTTAAGAAATTTGAAGATTTCTTAATTAAGAATGGAGCCAAAATGGTCTCCAAAGAAAATTGGGGCCTAAAGAAATTGGCCTACCCTATTCAGCACAAGAAAAGTGGTTTTTACCATTTGTTCGAATTTGCCGGTCCTGGCGAAGTTGTTTTGCCGTACGAGCAAGAGTTCAGACGCGACGAACGTGTGATGCGTTTTTTAACCGTTAAATTGGACAAACATGCCATATCATGGGCAGAAAGAAGAAGAACTAAATTAAAAGCTAAAGCATAAGGGTATGGCATCTATAGAGCAACAAGCAAAAGGAAAAAAAGATGGGGAAATCAGGTATCTGACCCCATTGAACATCGAGACCAATACCAAAAAGAAGTATTGTCGTTTTAAAAAGTCCGGTATCAAGTATGTAGATTACAAAGATCCTGACTTTTTGATGAAATTGGTAAATGAGCAAGGAAAGCTTCTTCCGAGAAGACTTACCGGAACTTCGTTGAAATACCAAAGAAAAGTGGCGCAGGCTGTGAAAAGAGCGCGTCATATAGCACTAATGCCGTATGTGGGCGATTTACTAAAATAAAAAGGGCCATGGAACTTATATTAAAACAAGACGTAGAGCATTTAGGCTTTAAGGACGACGTGGTTACCGTTAAGAACGGTTACGGAAGAAATTACTTGATTCCGCGAGGAATGGCTACGATGGCCACGCCTTCTGCGAAAAAAGTATTGGAAGAGAATTTGCGTCAGCGCGCGCACAAAGAAAAGAAAGTAGTTGATGCCGCTACCAAAACAGCGGAGGCTATCAAAGGCCTGGAAATCAAGATTGCTTCTAAAGTAGGGGCAGGTGATAAGTTGTTCGGTTCGGTTACAACGATCGACTTGGCCGCAGCCCTTGAAAAACAAGGTCATGAGGTTGATAAGAAATTCATTAGCATTCAAGGAGGCAGCGTAAAAAGGGTTGGTCCGTACAACGCACAGATACGACTGCACAGAGATGTAGTGGTTGACCTCGGATTCGAGGTAGTTGCCGAGAAATAATATCAACATTTTGTGAATAAAATGTAAAGAGCTATGCGTGCATAGCTCTTTTTTTATTTCTAACTTGCCAGACCTATTAAACGTATAAATGCAGAAAATTTTGATGGTATTTGTACGGGAAAGAACATGATTTTAAGTCCAGTGGAATTACCTCAAAACTTCAATTTAAAATTAAACGAACAAATGAAAAAATTAGTACCTTTTATGCTTATGGTATGTTTTGGATGGGGCACATTGCTCGCCCAAACCACCACCTCCAATATCAAAGGAACGGTAGTAGATGATCAGGCAGTTCCGCTGCTAGGGGCGAACATCGTAGCTATTCATACTCCTACGGGCACGAAGTATGGAGCCATATCGAACGAAGACGGTCGCTTTAACTTATTGAACCTACGTGTAGGTGGACCGTATGAAGTAACCATATCCTATGTAGGCTTTCAAAATGTATCGAGAAAGGACGTTTTTCTTACTTTGGGCCAAACCTTTAATTTGGACGCAAAACTGATTTCCGCCAGCCAGGCATTGGACGAGGTCGTTGTGGTTTCCGATCAAGGGGGAACTTTTGGTAGCGACCGTACAGGGGCCGAAACCAGCGTCGGAAGAAGGGAATTGACCAGACTTCCTACGATATCAAGATCTACGAATGATTTTACACGCTTGGAACCAACCGCCAGTGCCGGTTCTTTTGGTGGTAGAAATGATCAATACAACAACTTTTCATTGGATGGCGCCATTTTTAACAACCCTTTCGGATTGGATGCAGCTCAGCCAGGGGGGCAAACCAATGCCACACCGATATCTTTGGATGCCATTGATCAAATACAGGTGAGTACCGCACCATATGACGTAACCCAATCTGGTTTTACCGGAGCTTCAGTGAATGCCGTTACCAAAAGTGGCACCAATGATTTCTACGGCACGGTGTACGGTTTTTTCAGAAATGATGATTTAACAGGAGGAAAAATAAACGGGGACGACGTATTCAAAACCGGACTCGAACAAAAACAGTACGGCGTGAGTGTTGGAGGCCCCTTGGTGAAAGACAAGCTGTTCTTCTTTATGAACTTCGAACGCGATGAATTGACTTCTTTGGGAACCGAAGGCTTTGTTCCCAATACCGGTACCGGTGCGATCAACGAATCCAGGGTGTCCCAATCAGATTTTGAATTGGTCGATAACTTACTGCGCCAAGTGGTAGTGGGTCAGGATGCACAGGGAAACGATATCTTTTATAACCCCGGTAGGTTTACCGGATTTAATTTTGATCAGGAATCGACAAAGGGGATTATTAAGCTCGATTGGAACATCAACGATAAAAACCGTTTGGCGATTATTTATAATTTCTTAAATGCATCGAAAGGCAAACCGGCAAACCGAAATGCGATCGCCTTCCGCGGGCCCACTACCCAAACATTGCAGTTTGAAAATGCCGGGTACGAAATCAATAACAACATTCAATCGGTACAAATTGAATTAAACTCTACCTTGTCAGACGAGGCCACGAACAAGCTGCAAATGGGATATACCCACTTTGATGACTTTAGAACACCTTTCTCGAGTCCCGCACCTAGTATTCAAATTTTGGACGAAACAGGGTCTTCAAGCTATATCATAGCAGGGCATGAGCCCTTTTCGATCAATAACCGACTAGACCAAAAAGTATTTCAGTTGACCGATAATTTGAATATTTTTAAAGGGAACCATACTTATACGATCGGTTTCTCTTTTGAAAAATTTCAGTTCGACAATTCCTTTAACTTAGGCGCATATGGTGCACAAGGAGTTTTCTTCCCGACCACTACCATAACCGAATTCCCGACTTTTGCCAGTTCAGGGGCGCTACAGGCTGCTTTTGATAGTGCGATTGCTGCCAATAATTCGTTAGAGGCCAATGGAACCGGAAATCCGGGCGGATGGTCGTTGGCAGAAACGAACGTTGGCCAACTCTCTTTTTATGTGCAGGATCAATGGGACGCTACCGAAAACTTCAAGCTAACTTACGGGGTGCGTGTGGATCGGCCTTTGTATTTTGATACAAGAGAGAAAATTGCGGAAAACATTGAACGCAAGGGAGGCACTACGGGAACATACATTCCTTCCATCGAATATTTTGATCCTGAAACCGATCAGGGGATATTGTTGGATTCGGAGCAATTGCCAAGCACAAAATGGTTGGTTTCCCCACGGGTAGGCTTCAACTGGGACATCAAGAACGATAAAACCTTACAGTTGCGCGGTGGTTCTGGGTTGTTTACGGGTCGATTTCCATTTGTATGGTTAGGAAACCAAGTACAGGGGGTCGATTTCTTTTTCTACCAATTGGTCGATCCAGATTTCCAATGGCCACAGGTATGGCGCACCAATTTGGGCCTTGATAAAAAGTTTGACAACGGACTTATTCTTACAGGAGACCTTTCATATACAAAGGACTTAAATGCCGCCCATGTTCAGAACTGGGGCCTCAACAGTCCGTCAGAGAACTTGAACGGCGTTGATAACCGGGCCGTATATACCAATGATGACAAGTCACAGATTTTCGGCGGCCCTACGAATGCCTATGTATTTACCAATTCCGATCAGGGAAGAATTTTTAATGCCGCTGTAAAAGCGCAAAAAACATGGGATAATGGCCTTTATGCCCAGTTGGCATATAGTTATCTGAACGCAAAAGAAGTAAACTCCGTGGACGCGGAAATAACGGGAGACGCTTTTGCGAGTAACGGGGTAGTAGGGAACGCAAATACCGATGTGCTCTCTTTTTCAAGATTTGGAGATACCCACCGTTTTATCGGGGTCGTATCCAAGGTTTTTAAAACTGGGACCACCGTTTCTACCTTCTTTGAATATGCCCAAGGGGGAAGATACAACTATGTATATGGAGGCGATATCAATAATGACGGTTCTAGTATCAATGATTTGTTGTATGTCCCCACCCAAAGCGAAGTTGGGCAGATGAATTTTAGCGGTGCCGGCCAGGCAGAAGCTTTTGAAGCATTCATCTCACAAGACGATTACTTAAATGGCCGTAGGGGGCAATATGCCGAACGTTATGGGGCTTTGGCTCCTTGGAGAGGTAGTTGGGATGTAAAGGTCTTACAGGACATTAAAGTGAACGACAAGAACAAGTTTCAAGTGAGTATCGATGTCTTGAACATCGGAAACTTGCTTAACTCGAATTGGGGTGTGGTGCAGGAAAATGCTTTTGATCAAGTGCTTGGGGTAACCGTTGATGATACCAATACACCAACTTACTCATTTGATCCGGATCGCAGGGACACTTTTAGCGCCATTACAGGTGAGATATCTCGATGGAGAGCGCAGGTAGGGGTACGTTATATTTTTAACTAACTAGTTTTTTAAAATTTTAGGGCCCTGATGTCTCTCATCAGGGCTTTTTTACTTTTGCAAAATGAAGTATACACGACTTACAAAACAACAATTGGAGGAATTGCAACCAGAGTTCATCAATTTCCTGGCGACCCAATCCATTACGGGAAGTGAATGGCAACAGATAAAGGAAAATAAACCAGCGGTAGCCGAGCAGGAACTAGACGTTTTTAGTGATTTGATCTGGGAAGGAGTCTTACATAAAGTGAGTTACCTCGAGAATGTTTCTGCAAAACAAATGCATCTATTCGATTGTGCGGATAAGGAAATGAAATTGATTTCAGTGAAGGTGATGAACCCGGATATTGATTTGACAACAAAGGTCGGGTTTGATTGGTTCAAGAAAAATTGGCAATCCGATTTTGTGGAATACCTCACAGCGTCAAAAGCATATGGAGCAGATAAAAATGTCGATAAATTTGGATTGATCCGCCAAGGGGCGGTGATTACCAAAGGTGACTTGTACCGTTGGTTTGAAAATGTGATTGGCTAAGTACTCCTATTTCCTGTCCTAAACATATATATTTGCATCATTAAGTAAATTACATGGCACAAAAACCTGGTATCCCCAAGGGTACACGCGATTTTTCGCCTTCTGAAGTGCAGAAGCGAAACTACATTTTTGATATTGTTAAAAAACACTTTCAGACCTTCGGTTTTCAACCCATAGAAACCCCTTCTTTTGAGAACTCGGAGACCCTGTTGGGAAAATACGGGGATGAGGGAGATCGTCTGATTTTTAAGATTTTAAATTCAGGGGATTTTATTAGCAAGGTTGATGATGTGACCTATAGTTCCAAGAAATCTAGTTCTATCGCACCTAAAATTTCAGAAAAAGCACTGCGCTACGACCTTACGGTTCCCTTCGCACGCTATGTGGTCATGCATCAAAATGAAATTGATTTTCCCTTTAAACGGTACCAAATACAACCCGTTTGGCGTGCAGATAGGCCGCAAAAAGGTCGTTTTCGCGAATTTTACCAGTGCGATGCCGATGTCGTTGGCGCCACCTCACTTTTGCAAGAGGTAGAACTGGTACAATTGTATGATACCGTTTTTACAGATTTAGGCCTCAAAGGCGTTACCATCAAGCTGAACAACCGAAAAATTTTGGCAGGAATTGCAGAAGTAATCGGTGCCAGGAATAATCTGGTCAACTTTACCGTTGCCCTCGATAAGCTTGATAAAATAGGTGAGGAGGGTGTTAAAAAGGAAATGCTCGACAAAGGTATTTTCGAAGCGGCCATTGAAAAGGCCGCCCCCTTATTTTCGTTGTCCGGTAGCAATTCGGAACAATTGGCCACCTTGCAACACCTTTTGGAAAAATCGGAAGAAGGAACCAAGGGTGTGCAAGAACTTTTGTTCATTATTGATACCATCAAGGAATTGGGGTTGAAGTCTGCCAAACTGGCCATTGACGTTACACTCGCAAGGGGACTCAACTATTATACCGGCGCCATTTTTGAAGTGGCGGCTCCGGAAGGGGTGCAGATGGGTTCAATAGGCGGGGGAGGCCGCTATGACGACCTCACCGGTATTTTTGGTTTAAAAAATGTAAGTGGTGTGGGCATTTCGTTTGGCCTGGATCGTATATACTTGGTGCTTGAGGAACTCGGACTGTTTCCGGAGGAAATAGATCGTTCTTTGGAGGTGCTTTTTGTGAATTTCGGGGAAAAAGAAGCCCTGGCTTCGCTAAAATTGGTACACCAACTTCGTAGCGCCGGGGTGAAGGCCGATTTATACCCGTCTTCTACAAAACTCCAAAAACAGTTTAAATATGCCAACAACAGAAAGGTTCCCTACGTAATATCCATTGGAGGGAAAGAACTTGAAACCGAATCTTTTATCGCCAAAAAGATGGCCGACGGTGCGCAAACTTCTTATAGATTCGAGGAATTGGATTTGTTCATAGAAAGTCTGTAATCAATCACAGTCGCGATTGAATGGCATTAATGACCAGTTGGTAGTATGATGGATGGTGTGCCACATAGGTTTTGACTTTCTGCGGGTCGTCCACTTCTTTCTGAAATACGGATAAGCTGATAAATCGCAAGGCCTCTACTTCGCTTTGTTGCCTTTTTAATTCGCTTAACTCAGCTTGAAGTGGTAATAGGAAAATATGATGTAGTTCGTTGTCTATCAAGTGTTCATGATGTCTTTGTAGTGCCCTGAAGGTTCCGATTTTTTGCAATTGATCTACAAGGGCTACGTAGCCAATTTCTTCTCTGATTTCTCTGATGGCTGCCATGCGTATGTCTTCTCCTGCGCCTATATGTCCGGCCACCGATACGTCCCAAAGAAGGGGGTTGATGTCTTTTTCTTTTCCCCTTTGTTGCAACAGAATTTGACCTTCTTTGGTAAAACACCAAATATGAACTGTTTGGTGAAAGAGACCAAGACGGTGGGCTTCCGATTTCATTCTGGTCTCGCCACTAGGTATGCCTTGGACATTCAGTATATCAATGCGTTCATCCATTTTTTTAGACAGTTGGCAATCGGCATTAAAAAATAAAGCCGCTTTCGCAATTGCAAAACCGGCTCTATTCATTTAAATTATAAGAGAACTATTAGTCGAAATAACTAAAAGTTTCGCCCGATTTTATCGTTAACAATGTTTCATAAATCAAACGAATTACATTCTCTACATCATCTCTATGTACCGTTTCTACGGTAGTGTGCATGTATCGGAGCGGAAGCGAAATCAGCGCCGATGCAACCCCCCCGTTACTATAGGCAAATGCATCGGTATCGGTACCTGTGGATCGGGATGCGGCCATTCGCTGAAAGGGTATTTTTTTCTTTTCAGCGGTTTCCAAAATACGCTCGCGTAATTTATTCTGCACTGCAGGTGCATAGGAAATAACGGGACCGGCTCCCATTTCGGTATGGCCCTGTACCTTTTTGTCGATCATAGGGGTGGTGGTATCATGGCAAACATCGGTCACAATGGCAACATTGGGTTTGATGGTATGGGTAATCATCTCGGCACCTCGCAAACCAATTTCTTCCTGCACTGAATTGGTAATGTACAATCCGAAAGGTAGTTTTTTCTTGTTCTCTTTTAACAATCTGGCCACCTCGGCAACCATAAAACCACCAGCCCGGTTGTCAATGGCCCTGCAAACGAACTTATCCTTGTTCAGAATATGAAATTCATCGGGATAGGTAATTACGCAACCAACATGGACACCCATTTTCAGGACCTCTTCTTTGTCTTTGGCCCCAATGTCAATAAAGATGTTATCCAATTTGGGGGGTTCTTCTTTTCCGCTTTTACGCGTATGTATGGCCGGCCATCCGAAGACCCCTTTCACGACGCCTTTTTTCGTGTGAATGTTCACCCATTTAGAAGGAGCTATCTGGTGATCACTTCCTCCGTTTCGGATGACATACAACAAGCCATTGTCCGTAATGTAATTCACATACCAGGCGATTTCATCGGAATGTCCCTCGATTACAACCTTGTAAGGTGCATCGGGATTTATGACGCCAACGGCGGTCCCATAGGTATCGGTGATAAAAGTATCTACATAGGGTTTAAGATAGTTCATCCATAATTTTTGCCCTTCCCACTCATAACCGGTAGGGGCGGCATTGTTCAGGTATTTCTCAAAAAAATCAAGCGATTTTTTAGTGAGGATCTTTTTGTCGGCCATTTATTCAAATTTTAGTTACAAACTTAGCAATATTCACTAATCTTTAATAATAAGCCTTGTGATAAATCGTTAATTTTGGCAAGGGTTTTGCTTTTATAAAAAAGATGAAGAAACAACTGTTACTATTATTTTTTACATTCTGTGGTGTTCTCTCTTGGTCTCAAGTAAAGGAGACCCCTATGGATTCCGTAGCCGAGAAGATGATCATTATCGAAGGGGACTCCATTCTTAGAAGTTCTATAGACCTCGGGGAAGTGTATGTATTCGGTAATCTAAAGTTCGATGACTATAAGTCCAAGCTTCGATACTATATACTTCGCAGGAAGACTATTAAGGTGTATCCTTATGCCAAAATGGCGGCAGAGCGTTTGGTGGAGCTCAATGATAGTATTAGCAAAATAAAAAAGAAGCGCCACCGTAAAAGGTATACAAAGAAGGTACAGAAGTTTATCGAGGAGGAGTTCTCGGCCGAATTAAAAAAACTCACCCGAACCGAAGGACAGATCTTGGTGAAGCTTATTCACCGACAAACCGGAACCACAGCATTTGATTTGGTGAAAGAATTACGAAGCGGTTGGCGAGCCTTTTGGTATAATACGACCGCTAAAATGTTCAACATCAGTATCAAGGAAGAGTTCCACCCAGACGTGGTGCACGAAGATTATTTAATCGAAGATATTTTGCAGCGCGCATTCGCGGTATATCGACTAGAGCGTCAAAAAACGGTATTGGATTTTGATTATGCCACCTTGACGAACAAGTGGGGAGGAAAAGTCAAAAAGGAAGAGTAATTTTCATGGTTTTTTGATTTTCTTTCCGAAGAAGGCGTCCACAATGGTTTTAATACTTCTAAAGCCCATCACTATGGCTCCTATCGCCAACAAGAAACCTACTATAAGTACGGGCCAATATAGTAGATTCTCCTGATTTTTAAAGGCTTCGTACAAAGTGAGCGGTGCTAGAAACATTAGTGCGATCGTATAGCCTAAAAATCGTATTCCTTTGAGCAATAAATCGCGATCAGTGTTCATTTTAGTGATATCGAAGTGTATTAGTAGTTTTCCGCTGTTTTAACTAAAGTGGGCGGACCATTCAGATTACGGACTTATTTCAGTGCCGGGTACCCTGTGCAAGGAGCCATAAGGGTTTTCGCGTGTTATTCAATGGTCAATCTTCTCGTGAAACCCTGGGTAACGGCAAAATAACCCAGTGCGAAATTTGTAGTGTCCTCTACATTGTCGAACGTTTCAATATTATCAATGTCCGTTACGTTTATAATGTTTCCGCGAACTGTTGCGGAAGGAGTTTGGAAAGGACCTGCCGAACCACTATCGGCTTGCTCAATAACTTGATTCATATAATTGTAAAACCCAAAGTCTACCCCGATAATGGCCACTTCGATTTCCTGCCCCGGCCCTACACCATCATCATAAAAGTATGAAAATTCAAAGGTCTCACCTTGGTAAAACCGATCTTCTGTAACGAGGTATTCATTGAAGTCAAAATCGAACAAATAAAAATTATCCTTATCAGGATTGTCGGTAAATGAAACTATAATTTCAGTTTCATCCCCACTGAATAAGGTGCCATCGCCCTGTATAACATTGTCAATAACAGGTGTTGTGGAGAACACCGAACTGCCCAGGTACCGTTGTCCATCGTGTTGCACTCCAAGAAATAGTTCTCCCTGGGTAAAAAAGCGGGTGCTTTTGGTCCCTTCATAGATACCCGGAGCTATTTCGGTAAGGCGTACAAAATTATCGTCTAAAGGCCCGGAAGGCTCATAATCCAGGTTTTGAATGGCGATCTCCTCCAATGCTGCCGGTTCTATATTACCAAAGAAAGAGCTTGTGAGACTTGCCTTTACTTGAACTGTTTGCACGGCGGCGGTCGTATCGGTCAAAATGATCAAAGCATCAATGGTCAAACGCGGTGCTTCAGAAGGCGTTTTTACATCTATTACATCTTCACAGGCCGTGATGAGCAAAAAGAGTCCCGCTAGAAAGGGCAGTATTTTCATGCCATTAAAATTTAAAATTGTAGGTAACCGCCGGTACAATTCCAAAAATAGAGGTACGCACGGCTTCGTTCACCCCGGTATCTACATTGCGCCGGAAATTGATGGACGCGGCATTTCTTCGAGCATATAGATTGTAAATGCTAAAGACCCATTCCGTCTTCCATTTGCGCCCTTGATTTTTCTTGGGGGTCAACGTGGCCGATATATCTATTCGATGGTAATCGGGAAGGCGTTCTGAATTTCTGAGACCATAGTACGGTACGGTAAGCCCTTGAAACTCGAATTGCCCCACCGGATAGTTGGTCGGCTGCCCCGTTTGATAGACGAAATTGGTGTTAAAATTCCATTTTTTGTTTAGCTCATAACTCCCGAAAAAGGAAAGGTCATGCGTTTTGTCGTACGGAGTACTGTACCATTCGCCAAAGTTAATGCCCGTTTCAAGATTTGATCTTCCATTGTCAAACGTCGGGGTTCGGCCCGGGGTACGTTGTTCGGAGCGAGAGAGGGTATAGGCGAGCCAACCCTGAAATTTCCCTTCATTTTTACGAAGTAAGAATTCGAGTCCGTATGCACGGGCCTCACCATTCAGTATAACCTGTTCAATCGCGTCATTTGCGATAAGATTGGCCCCGTCTATATAATCGATTCTGTTCTGGATGTCTTTATAAAAAGCCTCTGTTTCCAAGCTATAGTCCCCGCCTTTAATGTTCTGGAAATACCCGACCGCATATTGATCTAATAATTGGGGCTCTACATAGGGTCCGCTCGGGGTCCATACATCTAAGGGAGTAGGGGAGCTGGTATTCGACAGGAGATGCAAGTATTGCGCTAGTCGTGTGTAACTGCCCTTTACCGAACTATTGGATCCAAAAGTATAGGATAGGGAAACCCGGGGCTCAAAGTTGGAAAAAGAAGCCAGCTGATCGGATCGGCTTGATTCGGTACTCCCGATAGGCTGCCCTTCTCTATAAACAAGTAAAAAAGGATCAAAATCTACCGGACTATCGTTCAAGTAAGTAAACAACTCATCTTGCCCCAGGCGAATGAAATGGCTGAATCGCAGTCCGTATTGTACACTAAATTTATCCGTAATATCATGTTCTATATCAATATAGGCCGCCGTTTCATTGGCATACTTTTGTGTCAATTGTTCTTCTATAATTCCTGAATCCGCATTACTGGGTTCTATTTTACCGGGATTGAAGGCATAATAAATATTATTCAGCCCATAATTGATCTGTAATTTGTCGCTTACATAGTGTTTTAGGTCATACTTCAGGTTGAAATTACTAATACCCGAATTCCAATCGAAGCCTACAAAATCAAGCTTTAAACCATAGTAGTAATCAGAATAAATCAATGAAAGGTTGGAGAACAACTTATCCGAAAAAAGATGGTTCCAGCGAAAGTTCCCAACGGCATTTCCGTAGGTATTGACAAAGCTTTCGCTAATACCAAAAACATCTCTTCCAAAATAGCCCGATAGGTAAATACTATTTCGTTCATTAATATTATAATTTAGTTTGGTATTCAGGTCAAAAAAATAGGCGGTGTTATCTTGATCGAACAGGGGAAGGAACAAATGCGCGTACGAACCTCGACCGCCAATAAGGAAGGCTGCCTTATCCTTTACAATTGGGCCTTCGACCAACAAGCGACTTGCCACGGCACCAATACCTCCATTCACATGCAATTCCTTGCTATTTCCTTCTTTCTGAAAAATATCGAGTACCGAGGAAACCCGTCCCCCATATCGGGCTGGTATACCTCCTTTGTACAATTTGACATCTTTTATGGCGTCCGGGTTGAATACTGAAAAGAAACCGAACAGGTGAGATGAATTAAAGATGGTAGCCTCGTCCAATAAAATCAAGTTTTGATCTACCGCTCCGCCCCGTACGTTGAATCCAGAGGCCCCTTCTCCCGCATTGGTGACACCCGGCAACAACAAAATGGACTTGATAACGTCTGCCTCTCCCAGAATCACCGGAATTTTCTTGATTGTTTCCACCGACAAGGTGTTTACGCTCATTTGCGGAGTACGCAAATCCATTTTTTCCGCATCTTCTGTAACTACGACCTCGTCTAGTTGTTCTGCCTCTTCAGTAAGCTGAAAATTGATTTTTTGATTCGCATTTAGGCGTACCTCGTTTAAAATATCTTTAAACCCCAAATAACTGACCTGTATTTTATACGCTCCTTCGGGAAGCGTAATGGAATAGAACCCGTATTCATTTGTAGTAACTCCCGTACGCAATGATGGCACTGCAATCGTAACACCGATCAATGTTTCATTACTGGTGGCTTCCGTTACCGTGCCGCTCAATGTGAATTTTTGTTGGGAAAAGGTAAAAAATGAAATATGTAGCAGTAAAAAACAGAGGACTTTTTGTGGTAGGGTCATTCACATTATTTTTTATAAAAATACTTATTGAGGCGCGCTGGGGCGAACGGCTTAACAATTATTTAGGAAACGAAACATGCAAGCACTGTATTTTATGTTAGAAACCCTAATAAATTGGCACTTTCTAACACAAAAAACTAAAAATATCATAAAAAAACCCTGATCTCAAAAGAGCATCAGGGTTTTTTATACTTGTATGTGTGTTATTCGATGGTTGCCAAGATAGCGTTCAACGTTGCACTAGGTCTCATGGCTTTGGCCACCAGATCGATATTGGGCAGATAATAGCCGCCAATTTCTTGTGAAGCTCCTTGGGCGTCTCCCAATTCCTGAACGATCTTGGCCTCATTTTCACGCATGGCGCTTGCCACCTTTTTAAAAAGAGCCTGTAACTCAGCATCCGTATCTTGTGAGGCCAGCGCTTCTGCCCAATAGAACGCAAGATAAAAATGACTACCTCTTGTGTCTAGTTCCTTTACTTTTCGAGAAGGCGATTTATCCTGGATAAGAAATTTCTCCGTAGCACTGTCCAAAGCGTCACCAAGCACGCTCGCTTTTTGATTGCCGTACTTCTCTCCAAAAAATTCCAATGAAACTCCCAAGGCCAAGAACTCCCCGAGGGAATCCCAGCGTAAGTGCCCTTCTTCCAGGAATTGCTCCACATGTTTTGGGGCAGAACCACCCGCACCTGTTTCAAAGAGTCCTCCACCGTTCATGAGGGGCACGATCGATAACATTTTGGCACTTGTGCCTACTTCTAAAATTGGAAATAAATCGGTTAAATAATCTCTAAGCACATTTCCGGATACCGAAATAGTATCCTTTCCTTGCTTAATGCGCGCCAAGGTGAACTTGGTTGCTTCAATGGGTGCTAAAATGTGTAGTTCTAGACCTGAAGTATCATGATCTTTCAGATACGTACTTACTTTTTTGATCAGTTCCGCATCGTGGGCGCGATTTTCATCCAACCAAAAAACAGCAGGTGTTTTCGAGGCACGGGCCCTAGTAACCGCTAATTTTACCCAATCTTGAATGGGAGCATCCTTCACTTGGCACATTCTCCAGATATCCCCTTTTTCAACCTGGTGTTCAATTAACACTTCGTCGGTGTCAATGGCTACCACCTGTACCGTGCCCCCGGCAGGGAGTTCAAAGGTTTTGTCATGAGAGCCATACTCTTCCGCCTTTTGAGCCATAAGCCCTACATTGGGTACGGTGCCCATAGTAGTTGGGTCAAAAGCGCCGTGTTCCTTACAAAAATCGATGGTAGCTGTATAAATACCTGCATAGCTGCTATCGGGTATTACCGCCTTTGTGTCTTGGGACTTCCCTTCGGCATTCCACATTTGCCCCGAATTACGGATCATCGCTGGCATAGAGGCATCAATGATAATGTCACTCGGTACATGTAGGTTGGTAATCCCCTTGTCTGAGTTTACCATGGCCAGATCGGGCCCGTTCGCAATGGCCTCTTGAACGGCTTCTTCTATTTCGGTACGCTGGTCGTTATCTAGGGTTTCAAGTTTGTTCAACAAAGCTTCCAGACCATTGTTTGGATTGATTCCGGCCTCCGTCAACACCGAACCGTATTTTGCAAAGACATCTGCAAAAAATGCACTGACCGCATATCCAAAAATAATAGGGTCGGATACTTTCATCATGGTTGCTTTCATATGCAGTGAAAACAAAACACCTTTTGCCTTGGCATCGGCCACTTGCGCACTAAGAAATGATACCAGGGCCTCTTTGCTCATATAGGTAGCATCAATGATTTCTCCTGCGAGTAATGGAACTTCCGCTTTCAGAACTTCTGTAGTACCATCGTTTTTGACCAATTGTATTTTAATTGCGGTAGCCTGATCAATGGTAAGCGATTTTTCGTTTGCCTTAAAATCGCCATGGGTCATGGTAGCGACATGGGTTTCGGAATTTGAGTCCCATGCCCCCATGCTATGTGGATTCTTTTTTGCATAATTTTTAACCGCACGGGGTGCGCGACGATCTGAATTTCCTTCTCGCAATACCGGATTGACCGCGCTGCCTTTTATCTTATCATACCGCATTTTAATTTCTTTGGAAGCGGCATCATTTGTTGAAGAAGGATAATCGGGTAGGGCATACCCTTTTTCTTGAAGTTCCGCAATGGCTTCTTTCAACTGTGGTACGGAAGCACTGATATTCGGTAACTTTATAATGTTGCCCTCGGGGTTTTTCGCCATCTCTCCTAAAGTGGCAAGATCATTGTTTACTTGCTGGTCTTTATTAAGAAAATCGGGAAATGCCGAAATGATTCGTGCAGCCAAGGAAATGTCTTTGGTCTCAATGGAAATTCCTGAAGTTTTCGTGTATGCTTGGACTATAGGTAAAAAAGATTGGGTCGCCAAAGCAGGTGCTTCGTCGGTACGGGTATATAAAATCTTAGGCATTGGTATCTGCTGTTTTAATTTAAAGCGGAGCAAATATACAATTTAAAAGGCCAAAAAATAAAGGGAGTACCAAACTTTAAAGGGTATTCGCACGTTTTTTGAAGTAGAACGGGGAATAACAATAAAAGCCATATCATTGTACAGGTACACTGACATGGCTTTTTTGAAATAGTTAGCAAACTGTTTGTTCTGCCTCAAGGACAAAACGGCAACCATTGATTGCATTTGCATCCCTATATCCACGTTTGAAATACTTTTGCCCTCAATTATTTAACTAAGCGGCAAATAGGCACTTCTTCCCGATACCTGTATGTTTTGTTATCTTCTCAAAACCTAAATTTTGAGTAGACACAGTGCCATCCACAAAACACCTTGCAATCACTTTCGATCTTGCGGTCTTGCTCTTTTTTTCGGTTGTCACGATGTTGCCATCTAACCCTGAAAAAAATCAACTATCAGTATAAATTACGTGAACTTTATAGCAATTAAAAATAGTTCCTCTTGCAGGTCACTTTTTAATTACACTTAAATGTACCAAATGAATAGGGAACTCCCAAAATATTTAACATATTACTAATCAACACTTTATGAACCATCGGTATTAACAATTGTTCATAAAAAAAGCCCTGATATTGATTATCAGGGCTTCTATGACTTATTTGTTGGCTTTTACGCGCGAACTTCTTTGATTCTGGCTTTTTTACCAGTAAGTCCTCTAAAGTAGAAGATACGTGCTCTACGCACCTTACCTCTTTTGTTGACCTCTATTTTTTGCAAAGCGGGCATGTTCACAGGGAAAATACGTTCTACTCCTACCGTGCCTGACATTTTTCGAATGGTAAAGGTTTCGGTAGATCCGCTACCTCTTCTTTGAATAACAACGCCTTTAAAAAACTGGGTACGTGTTTTTTCACCCTCTTTAATTTCGTAATAAACAGTAATCGTATCACCAGCGGAGAATTTTGGAAATTCTTTCTTGGTTACAAATTCACTTTCTACAAAATTGATTAATGATTCCATGGTTACATTTTACTATTATGTATCGATCAACATTCACGATTTTCGTCAGAGGTTAATTTTACAGGATGCAAAAATAGCCCATAATTAATAAATGACAAGGTTTTTACATTATTTTTTCACCCGAACGGCGAATGTTATTCCAATAAATCTGGTCGCAAGGCCTCCGTTCTTTTCTGAGCGGCCTCTTCTCGCCATGCCTCAATTTTTGGAAAATTCCCGCTTAGAAGTACTTCGGGTACCTTCATCCCTTTGTAGTCAGAGGGTCTGGTATATACCGGCGGAGCAAGAAGTCCGTCTTGAAAACTATCGGTCAAGGCCGATGTTTCGTTATTCAATACACCGGGTATAAGGCGAATGACCGCGTCGCAAACAATTGCAGCTCCCAATTCCCCTCCGGAAAGCACATAATCACCGACAGATATTTCCTTCGTAATAAAAGCGTCACGCACCCGCTGGTCAACACCCTTGTAATGTCCGCAGAGAATGATAATGTTTTCACAAAGCGATAAACTATTGGCCATTTGCTGGTTCAAAGTGGCGCCATCGGGCGTCATGTATATCACTTCGTCATACGTACGTTCGGCCTTTAAACTGCCAATACATTTATCGATCGGTTCGATCATCAATACCATCCCTGCACCGCCCCCAAATTGATAGTCATCTACTTGGTTATAACTACGATCTGTAAAATCCCGTAGGTTGTGCATATGTACCTCCACGATTCCTTTTTCAATGGCTCTTTTCAAAATGGAAGCTTCGAACGGACTCTTCAGCAGTTCGGGAAGTACGGTAATAATGTCTATACGCATTTTGCCAATTTTTAAAACCTTTTAAGCTGTCCAAAAATAATGAAAACAATGTACATCTTTTTCCCAACCAAGACGTTCATATAGGCGTTGGGCGGGATTATCGGTCGCCGTTTCCAAAGCCAGCCCTTTGCAGTTGTGTTTTTTGCAATAGTTTTTCGCATGGTTTAACAGGGCGGCTCCAATTCCCAATCTTCGATGGGTTTCTTTTACGTAAAGGTCATTAAGGATAAGGATTGGTCGAAGTGATACGGTAGAAAAAGAACGATACAATTGCGTAAAACCGATCATTTGTTCCCCTTCGATAGCTATAAAGAGAATAGATTCCTTTTTCGACAGCCGCTCTTTAAGAAAATGTGTGGCGGCTTCTAAATTGGACGTTTTCCGATAAAACACGCGATAACTGTTTAACAGCGGCGCGATACCCGGTATATGTTGTTCTGTGGCTTCTAGTATTTCTGCCATGGCCGATGCTAAAAAAAGCCCCGTACGGGGCTTTTTTACATTATTTCTGTTTTTTGTACTTGTTGATTTCGTCTTGCAGCTGCCTACTTATTTTTTGTTCTCGCTCCAAAGCACGTCTTCGATGATCTTCATACTCTACCTCCAATTCGGACAGGTTGGTACGTGCCTCTTGGGTCAAAATATTACTCTTTCTAAATTTATAGATAAAGAAAAGAAGCGTTAGCAAGAGGGCCCCGATCATCGTCCATAAAATAACATTATACGTCGCTTTTGAAACCTGGATTCCCAAGAAAGACATACTGTCCTTTTCTTCCGTTACCGAAGTAAGATTCCCAGTGGTCTCCTCTAACTTTTTGTTCAAGGACTCGATCGTACCTTCATGCTCCGTAATGGTCGATTTTAGCTCTACAGTCTTTTTACTGATCGCATTGATCGTGTCTAACACGTTTTTACGAATTTTATAAAGATTCGCTTCCTTGACCACTTCGTACCGAACACCCTCCGCTCGATAGTTGCCAGATTTCTTGGCGATATAGTCAAATTGACTGCTGATAGGCCCTTTATCTAAAGAAAGGGGTTCTTCGGTTTCCTGCCCAAATTGCAGATTGCATGCCAACAAGGCGATAAAAATAAGTAGTACTCTGAGGCCTTTCATTTCAAAAATAGGTGCTATGATTAATAAAAAATGATTTAGAGGGGACTAAAGTAGTCCAATAATATCAATTAAGAAAAAAATTTGTCGATTAGGTACATATTCAACACCTCCTAAAAACGCTAAAAAACATCTCTAAATTCGTTATATACGAACGTAGGTCGCTTAAAAGATGTTTAGTAACCTAAAAAAGAGTTTATATTTTAATAATAGGTAAACCTTCTTACTTTGGCAATGTATTTGGCCAATCGAATGACCTGGTGCGAATATCCATATTCATTATCGTACCAGATATACAAGACAATGTTCTTACCATTGGCCGAAATAATACTCGCGGTACTGTCATAAATTGATGGGGCAGAAGTGCCTACAATGTCAGAAGAAACCACCTCTTTGCTAAGGGAGTATTTAATTTGCTCTACCAAATCTCCCTCCAGCGCATATTTCTTCAGAATTGTATTAATACCTTCCAGGGAGGTTTTGTTTTTGATTTCCAAATTCAATACGGCCAAGGATCCATTGGGTACGGGAACACGTATGGCGTTGGAGGTAAGTTTGCCTTTTAACTTCGGAAGTGCTTCCGTAACCGCCTTCCCGGCCCCGGTCTCGGTAATGACCATATTAAGGGCCGCCGCCCTGCCTCTTCGGTATTTTCCATGCATATTGTCCATTAGATTCTGGTCATTGGTATAGGCGTGAATGGTTTCCAAATGTCCTTTAACTACTCCCAGTGAGTCGTCAATCACTTTTAGAATGGGTGTAATGGCATTCGTGGTACAGGAAGCCGCCGAATAAATGGCGGTTGTATCAGGGTTATATTCCAAATGGTTGACACCGTGCACGATATTTGGGACCGATTTTCCAGGAGCGGTAAGCAATACCTTTGTAGCTCCCTTTGACTTTAAATGTCTTTTTAACTGGGTTTTGTCCCTGTAGACCCCTGTATTGTCTATGACCAAAGCATCTTTGATACCATGGCTGGTATAGTCTAGGTCTTCTGGCTTATCGGCACTCAAAAGGTACACGGTGGTCCCGTTTATTACCAGTGCTTTTTTTTCCAAGTCTACGTTCACCGTTCCCATAAATTTACCATGGATCGAATCGGTTCTCAAAAGGTTGGCCCGCTTCTCCATTACATTTTCGGTAATCGCCCCACGTATCACTATTGCTCTGAGGCGCAATTGGTTTCCTTTGCCGGTTTTTGCCATAAGTTCCCGGGCGACCAATCGGCCGATGCGGCCGAAGCCATAAAGCACTACATCTTTTGAGTGTATTTCTTCTGCCTTATTGGCCCCTTTTAGCTTATCGATTACAAAACCTTTTACTTCTTCGTACCCATTATCGTCTGAATGGTACTCATAGGTAAGTTTGCCAATGTCTAATTTTGAAGGGGGTAGGGGCAAGTCATTAATAGCCCGAAGAATTTCTACCGAATCAAAGATAGAGATGGGCTTTTGAACAAATTTGCCCGCGTACTCATGCAGGTTGATAATATCGCTTACATTTTTATCGATTACTTGGTTTTTGAACAATACCACCTCAATAGATTTGTCATACCAAAGGTCGCTTGTAAGCTTTATAAATTCGGTTGTTGCCTTTCGGCGATCAGCCTGAAAAGCCAATTCTTTTTCGTAAGAACTGTTGTGTCCCATTGTCGAAATATTTACTTGGTTAAAGTTGTGGTTGCAAAACTAACTTTTTCAAACGTTTTCGTGACAAATTTTTTCAAATAAAAAACGCCTCGTAATCGAGGCGTTTCTACTTTATTGTTTTTTTGAAAAGCTCTTACTTATTGAAATATCAAACGCTCCCGTTCACCTTTTTCGTTAATTGTAGTAAGACTAGTACTCTTATACTTTGATATTTTGGAAAACAATTCCTTTGCATCCTCTTTATTCTCTATTTTTTGATCGTCTACGGCAATCAATATCCTATCTTCCAGACCATATCCGCGATACGCTTTGGGAGCTCCAACAATTTTCACCCCACTTTTAATCTTGTATTTTTTCTTGTCTTTTTTGGATACATCTTTTACGACAAATCGCATATTGGGCAATTCGATCGTCTGTACCTCTTTTAGGGTTACATTTTTTACCAGTTCTTCTCCATCACGGGTAATTGTAGCTGTCACTTGGTCACCCGGTCTTTTGGTGGATAGATAACCGGAAAGTTCAGAAAATTTTCGAATCTTTCTATTGTCGATCTTCCGTATGATATCACCTGTTCTTATGTCTGCCTCATCGGCTCCTGATTCTTCCTCTACCTCTCCGACATAAACACCGTCTATTTGGTCGATTCCGTTTTCCACTGCATACCGGGAACTTGTTGAGACAGTACTAATGCCGAGCACGCCTCTAATTACATTTCCATATTCTGTAATATCGTCGACCACTTTTTTAGCGATATTACTTGGAACCGCAAAAGAATAGCCGACATAGGAGCCCGTTTGCGAACTGATAGCGGTATTGATGCCAACAAGGTCCCCGTTGGTGTTTACCAACGCCCCACCACTGTTTCCGGGGTTTACTGCGGCATCTGTTTGGATAAAAGATTGACGTCTCCCCAAGTTACGCGCCTTGGCACTTACAATTCCCGCTGTGACGGTAGAGGTTAAATTAAAGGGGTTTCCTACCGCCAAGACCCATTCCCCAATTCTAGTATTGTCCGAATCGGCAAAACGCAGACTGGGCAGTGGCTCATCCACATCTATTTTTAATACGGCGATGTCCGTATCCGGATCAGAGCCTACAAGTTCAGCCTCGTAACTCTTATTGTTATTAAGGGTCACCTGTAACTTACTTGCATTGGCGATTACATGATTGTTGGTGACGATTAATCCGTCGGGAGTAATAATTACTCCAGAACCTGTGCCTACCTGTGTAGGGGCCGATTCCCCAGAACCATAAAAGAAGTCCATGATCGAGGTCGGTCTCGAGGAACCGACCGACATGTTTTTCACGTGTACCACCGCATTCACGGTTTTCTCAGCGGCGACCGTGAAATCAACTTCATTGATTCCGGCGCCTTTAGCGGATGTGGGGGTATAGCTTGTTTCAAAAGTTGAAGCACCATTTGATTCACTGACAAAAGCATAGTTCGATTTTTCAATAAAAAGGATATATGCTCCCAACGTAATGGCTCCGGCAAAGATAGCAACCAACAGTAAACTGCCTATTTTTTTCATGTTTTGTATTCGTTTAAGTTTGACATAACATCGTAAAATTAACAAATTGCCGCTAGGGTTTTTGGCGGTTTAACGAGTCTTTAACGTCTAAATTTTCGTTAAATAAAGTCCTATCTTTGTCATTCAAATTCGAAGATGTTACTGCAATTTTATAAATACCAAGGAACTGGGAACGACTTTGTCATGGTCGACAATAGAACGTCGTTCTTTCCAAAGCAAGATACGAAATTGGTCGCTTTTTTATGTGATCGACGTTTTGGTGTCGGTGCGGACGGACTCATTCTCCTGGAGAACGATGACACGCTCGACTTCAATATGGTATACTATAACTCAGATGGAAACCCCAGCAGCATGTGTGGGAATGGCGGTAGATGCTTGGTAGCTTTTGCAAAAGAATTGGGTATTATTGAAGATGCCGCTACTTTTAGTGCCATAGATGGTTTGCACACGGCAACCATTGATGAAACGAACATCGTAAGTCTGCGTATGCAGGATGTGGAGGAAATAAAACTTAAGGAAGCCTATTCATTTTTAGATACCGGTTCGCCACATCATGTGCAGGTCGTAAAAGAATTGAATACCATCGATATCAAGAAGGAGGGAGCAAGGTTGCGGTATGGGTTATATGGCCAGGCCGGTAGCAACATCAATTTTGTGGAGAAGGAAAGCGAGGGGCGATTTAGTATCAGAACCTACGAGCGAGGCGTCGAAGATGAGACACTTTCGTGTGGTACGGGTGTAACAGCGGTGGCTTTGGCCATGCATCGTACAGGGGCTGTAGAAACGACCACAGTGCAACTAAATGCCGTTGGAGGTGCTTTAGAGGTTACCTTCGAAGAAACGGGAGAGGGGTATCGGAACATTTTTCTGACCGGCCCGGCCCAATTGGTCTTTAAAGGAACCATACAATGCAAAAGCTAAAAGGGAGCAACATATACCTAAGAGCTTTGGAGCCAGAAGACCTCGATTTTTTGTTTCTGCTCGAAAACAACGAGGCTATTTGGGAAGTGAGTGGTACACTTACTCCTTATTCGAAACAGGTATTGGGACATTATTTAGAAAATGCCCATCGAGATATTTTTGATGTGAAACAATTGCGATTGGCGATTTGCGAGGCATCGACCCAAGTGGTGGGGCTTGTGGATCTTTTTGATTTTGACCCAAAAAACAAACGGGCCGGTTTGGGAATCGTTGTACTGGAATCACAGAATAGAAACAAGGGAATTGGGGCCGAGGCAGTGGCTTTGTTAGTGCAATATGCCTTTCAGACCCTTGATTTGCATCAACTGTACGCGAATGTCGGGGCGGACAACGCTCCAAGCATTCACCTCTTTGAGAAATTAGGTTTCTCCCTGGTGGGGGTCAAAAAAGATTGGAGGTATTCCCATGGTGCTTACAAAGATGAATTATTATTTCAAAAAATAAACCTTTAACATGTATCTCAAGAAAATAGTACTTGCTGTGGTCGGTATCGGATTGGTTGGCGGGGGCTTGTTTGCCTATAAGGTATACAATGCAATTTTTACGCCCAACACCAGTTTTAATTCCAAAGAAAAAATCGTTTTTATTCCGTCGGATGCAGGCTTTGCACAGGTAAGGGATTCATTAAGTTCCTTACTTGTTGATATGGAATCTTTTGAGCAATTGGCTGTACGAAAAGGATATGCTTCCAATATAAAACCAGGAAAGTACGCGCTTAAAAAAGGGATGAACAACAATGAGCTGATCAACACCCTTCGAAGCAGCAATCTGCCCGTAAAGGTTTCGTTCAACAATCAAGAACGGGTTGAAAATTTAGCGGGGCGCATCGCCACCCAAATTGAAGCGGACAGCCTTTCCCTGCTTAGGGCCATGAACGATCCCAAGTTTTTGGGCGCAAACGAACTAAATGAAGCGAATAAACTATCGATGTACCTTCCGAACAGCTATGAGTTCTTTTGGAACACTTCTGCGGAAAAGTTCAGAGATCGTATGCTAAAAGAGCACAAGCGTTTCTGGACCGATGTGCGCCTTGAAAAGGCAAAAGATCAAAATCTGCGCCCTGATCAGGTCGTGGCGCTGGCTTCCATCGTGCATAAGGAAACCGCCAAGGTCGATGAACGGCCTCGTGTTGCCGGCTTATACCTTAATAGGTTGAAAAAGGGTATGTTGTTGCAGGCGGATCCTACCGTAATTTATGCCATAAAAAAACACTCCGGTGATTTTGACCAGGTAATAAAAAGGGTGTTGTATGCCGATTTGGAAATCGACTCCCCTTATAATACCTACAAGCATGGAGGGCTTCCCCCCGGACCGATTACCATGCCCGATGTTTCTGCCATTGATGCCGTTCTTTCCCCGGAAAAACACGATTATTTATACATGGTGGCAAACGTAGAGAATTTCGGCTATCACAAGTTTGCAAAGTCACTCGCGCAACACAACCGGAATAAAGAACAGTACGTCCGATGGATCAATTCTCAGCGTATAAGCAGATAGTCGGTTATCCAACTTATTGCGCAGCTTACCTAAATTTGGCAATTTTTAACGAATTCTTGCAAACCGCAGCTCAAATCTGAACGTATCTTTGTTAAATGAAAAAATTTAAGCTGGCGATTAGACACCGCTATCAGTCTTAAGAATACTAAGTGATATGAGAAGATGTGTAATTTCTTTTTGCGCGCTTTTGATACTGTTGTTTTTAATGAGCTTTAACTTGGTGAAACCAAAAGTAGAAGTTCCTGAAAATCTCAAAGTGGTATGCCCTACCGAGGCGATCTACCCTAAAAAAGCAGTTGTTTTTAGCGCTACAATGGTAGCTCCTCCCTTTATTGGAAGCTCTTATATAGGTTTTAAAGAAGCGCTGGCATTCAAAGAATCGCAAGGTGATTACTTTACGATCAACACCTTGGGATACTTGGGCAAATACCAATTTGGAATTGGGACCCTACAGTTGATGGGAGTGTACAATGCCACCCACTTTTTAAATGATCCCGTACTACAGGAAAAGGTATTTTATACCAATTTAGCCCGTAATAAATGGATTCTCCGTAGAGATATTAAGCGTTTTGTGGGAAAACGAATTAGAGGTGTGGAAATCACCGAGTCGGGAATGTTGGCGGCAGCCCACCTAGCCGGACCCGGAAACGTGAAGAAATACCTGCGCTCGTGGGGCAAGATGGATGTTTCGGATAGTTACGGTACCACGATAGCAAAATACATTCGTAAATTTTCGGGCTACGATACATCGTATGTGGCACCTAAAAAAAATCCGAAGGTTTAAGAAAAATGAGAAACGTATAGTAAAGCATTGTTCCCCCTTTATCGAGGGAACCCACTATGAAGATGAAGCGTACCCTGGCCATTGGCCGGGGTTTGTTTTTGGTATGAATTTGTTTTGCAGAACACTAGCCTTGTACAATGAAAATTGCTGGGCGTTTGTGGAGTTCCAAAGGGTGTTGCTTCCATTCGGAAACCCGCTGGGTAACAATGTATTCGGTTGGCAATGTAATATCACATGCAATGCATAAGAGGGTATCTGGGGAGAGGTTTTTTGACAAATCGGCCAACAATTTGTCGTTTCGATAAGGAGTTTCTATAAACAACTGGCTTTGGCTGGTCTCTTTGGAGACTTTCTCCAGTCGTTTAATGGCACTCTTGCGCTCCCTGGTATCGATCGGCAGGTAGCCGTTAAATGCAAAGTTCTGACCGTTCATTCCGCTGGCCATGAGCGCAAGCAGAATGGAAGAAGGGCCTACCAAGGGTACTACTTGAATTCCTTTCTCGTGGGCGACCTTAACGACCGCGGCCCCAGGGTCGGCGATGCCAGGAGCACCTGCCTCAGATAGTATACCGATGTTTTTCCCTTCAAAACAGGGGTTTACAAAGGTAGGAATCGCAGCTTCCTCCGTATACTTGTTTAATAATTCAAGATGCAAGCTTGGTTGGGATTTGCGAGGAGCTATTTTTTTTATAAATCGCCGTGCCGTTTTTTCATTCTCCACTACATAGTAATCAATGTTCTCAACCGCTCTTTTGATTGAAATGGGTAGTACTTCCAATGGTTCGGTATCGCCTAAAGTGGTAGGAATCAGATATACTTTTCCTTGGTTATTGGTCTGGTTAAACATTTTAAGCCTTGTTTTGTAATCGTTTGGCAATGGTTTCACATGCAGCATCAATTAACCGATACACCTGCTCAAAACCATCTTGACCGCCATAATAGGGGTCGGGCACTTCGTTGGTTTCCACGGAAATTTCATTTAACAATAAACGCACTTTTGCTCGTTGCCGTTGATTTTTGGCCAATGCAATGGTATTGCGATAATTACTTTGATCCATTACATAAATGAGGTCAAATGTATCTAGATCCGAGGAGGTGAGTTTGCGGCATTTTTGATGACCTATGGAAAGGCCGTACTTTGCCGCGACTTCAATACTTCTTTCATCGGGTCGTTCCCCGACATGATACCCGCCGGTGCCGGCCGAATCTACAAAAACCAGGGTCGGATCTACCTTGCTCTGTAAAATGCCTTCAGCCAATGGGGACCGGCAAATATTGCCAAGACATACCATTAAGACTTTCAGGGCCATTAACGTTTAGGAGAATTTTTTGGTAAGGTCTTCAATGTACTTGCGAAACTGCTTGTCCGTCTCGGCCAGATTGTCCACGGTTTTACAGGCATGTAATACCGTTGCATGATCTCGCTTTCCTATTTGTGAACCAATGCTTGCCAACGAGGCTTTGGTAAATTTTTTGGCAAAAAACATAGCCAACTGGCGTGCCTGTACAATATGTCTTTTTCTAGTTTTTGACTGTAAGGTGGCCACATCCATCTCAAAGTAATCGGAAACTACTTTTTGAATGTAATCGATGGAAACCTCTCGTTTGGTGTTCTTAACAAATTTCTCGACCACCAATTGTGCCAATTCCAAGGTTACCTCTTTTTTATTGAAAGAAGACTGCGCGATCAAAGAGATAATGGCACCTTCAAGCTCGCGAATGTTAGTCTTGATATGCTTGGCCACATATTCAATGATATCGTCGGGCATTTCAACCCCATCGCGATACAGTTTGTTCTTTAAAATAGAAATACGTGTCTCATAATCGGGATTCTGCAACTCTGCCGAAAGCCCCCATTTAAACCTGGAAAGAAGACGCTGCTCAATATCCTGCATGTCTACCGGCGCCTTGTCAGAGGTAAGAATCACTTGCTTCCCATTTTGGTGCAGGTGGTTAAAGATGTGGAAAAATACATCTTGCGTACCCGATTTTCCCGATAGGAACTGCACATCATCAATAATCAACACATCGATCAATTGGTAAAAGTGAATAAAATCGTTGCGCGTATTCTTTTTTACGGATTCTATATATTGTTGTGTGAACTTTTCCGCGGAAATATAAAGCACGGTTCGCTCTGGGTATTTGTCTTTTATCTCGACCCCGATGGCATGTGCCAAATGGGTCTTTCCAAGGCCGACCCCCCCAAAAACCAATAGAGGATTGAAACTAGTGCCGCCAGGTTTGTTCGCTACCGCCATTCCTGCGGATCGTGCCAAGCGGTTCGAATCTCCTTCGAGGAAGTTGTCGAAATTATAATTAGGGTTCAGCTGTGATTCGATCTTGATATTTCGAATACCGGGAATCACAAACGGGTTTTTGAGTTCGGGATTTTTAGATTTGATAGGTACATCCATTTCCTGGGGCGTCATAGTACCCCTATTTGAACTTGGTATTTTTTCTGTAAAAGGCTCACGATTTCCATAAGTGTTTTCCATTTTAATAATGTATACCAATTTGGCAGTTTCCCCTAGTTCTTTGGTAAGGGCAACTTTCAGGAGTTTTACGTAATGCTCCTCTAGCCACTCATAGAAAAATTTACTGGGTACCTGTATGCTCAACGCGTTATCGGAAAGCTTTACAGGTGTAATGGGTTCAAACCATGTCTTGAATGCCTGCGGTTGGATATTATCTTGGATAAAGGCCAAACAATTGTTCCATACGGAATTTGCAGTAACACTCATTCTAAAGTTCTCTTATTTTGTTGGTTAGTATTTCTAGTCAGTAGGTTAAAAAAAGGTCGGAGCAAACCTGTTTTTCAAAGTGGGACAAATATGTGAACAAATATTCTAAAAAAAAAATCTGAAGCTATTGAATTTCCGCTTTTTTTTTCCCATGTTCGGCGATCACTTTGGGCATCTTTAAATATATACTTTTTAGATCAATATTTCATGAGAATTAACGAAATTTCTTTTCGAGTACGTTATGGTGAAACCGACCAAATGGGGGTCGTGTATCATGGGAACTATGCACAGTACCTAGAGATTGGCAGGGTAGAGTGGTTAAGGCAATTAGGGGTTTCCTACAAAAGCATGGAGGAAAGTGGGGTGATGCTTCCGGTAATATCCCTACAGATGAATTTCAAAAAATCCGCTACCTACGACGACCTGATAACCGTACGCACAAAATTAAAGCGAATCCCAACTGTGAAAATTGAGTTTTGCTTTGAAATCTTCAACGAAAAAAATGAACTTTTGGTCGATGCAAATACCGTTTTGGCTTTTATGGATATGAAGACCATGCGCCCGGTGAGATGCCCTTCTTATGTGTTGGATCTGATTGAGGACGATTGAAGGTTTTTTTGACCTCCCAAGGGAAATTTCAATCCAATTGCTCAATTCGTACGGCCTGCAATTTCTTGAAAAGCGCTAGGACCTTCTCCAACGATTTCTTGCGCACGGAAAATACGAGTTCACAGTTCAATTCCATCTGTTGTGATACGATTACTAATTGTTGCTGCTTGATCAAACGCATTACTTGATTCATTTGAACATATTCGAAATACAATTTCACTTGTTGCTGCAAGGTCTTTTCAATAATGTCCGAAGCGGTCAATGCCATTTTCGCGCCCATGCGGTAGGCCGAGATCAGCCCGCCTACGCCTAGTTTAGTGCCCCCAAAAACACGGGCCACGGCCACCAAGACATTCGTAAGTTCAAAAGATTGGATTTGTCCGTATATCGGCATTCCCGCGGAATTATGGGGTTCTCCATCATCATTGGCGCGGTAGGTTACGGCTGTTACTCCCAATTGCCAGGCATAGCAGACATGGTTGGCACCCGGATGTTTCTTTTTAATACTTTCAATGTGGGCTCTTACCTCATGTTCGTTTTGAATCGGAAAAGCATAGCAGAAAAACGAACTCTTCTTTTCTTTTAAAAGAGCCATTTCACTTGCATTGCTGATTGTTTTAAAAGTATCGCTATCCATATACGGTTAAAAGAGTGCTACTAATAGGATGCTGACTATTGCCAACACGATTCCCCCCCAATTTTTGACACTCAACTTTTCCTTAAATAGCAAAATGCCCAAGAGGGTCGAAAACATTACGATCGCTACATTATTGATGGTAAATACCGAGGCGCTCGTCAAATCCTCATTTTGAAGTGCGCGTAACAAAAAGTAGATTGAGAAGTAGTTCGGAATTCCCAGCGCTATTCCGGCGATTACATTTTTTATGTTGAACCTCAACGGCTTTTGAAAGGATTTTGCCATGATCAAGAGGAAGCCGATGGTCGCGGCCGACCCGAAAACGGTTGCCGAAAACAAAGGGAATTCTGTTTCATCAATATATCTCTCCTGTACGTATTTAAGACTGGCATCGATGAGTCCTGAACCTAAAAATACCATCATGGGTAGCAGTAGTGCTTTTTTACCTGTTTTTACGGAACTTTCTTTGTAAGAGGCAAAATACACCGCTATCAGCGCAAGTACAATGCCGATTACCTTCAGGGCTCCCAGGGCTTCCTTGTAAAGGAATACGCTTAATACCACCGGAATTACCAAAGACATCTTAGTAGCGACCGACGCTACTGACACCCCTACTTTTTGAGCCGTAGCCGCCATTAAGTTGAATACTATGATAAACAGAAGCCCTAATAAAAAGGTTCCCCAGAACCAAGGTTTTTTGGGTATTTCAACAATGGTCACGGTTCCCTCATAAAAAAAAAGCCCCACCCCACATGCGACTACATAATTGGTAATGATAGCATAAAGGGTCGTGACTTTATAAATGTCAAAAAGTTTGAAAATCACAAAAATAAGACTTGAAGAAAGGATACTCAGAGCGAGATACAGCATTTTTACAATCTTGATTGAAGTTCAACAACATCTTCCCTACCGACCTCTAAATTCCAGACATGCATTCCCAAGAGTTTTGCACTATCGGTATTTTCTTTGGTGTCATCAATAAAGAGGGTTTCGGCGGCTACCAGACCATTTTTAGATAATACGAACTCAAAAATGGCGGCATCAGGTTTCCGAAGCTGTATTTCATGTGAGAGGTAAAATTGTTCAAAACATGCTTTGAAACGATTGTATCGCTGTTGTCCTATATTTTCTACAACCTTTTCAATATGCAAGGCGTTGGTATTGCTTAATAAGAAAAGCCGATGGGTACCTCGTTTTGCCAAATTTTCCAGAAACTCTAGTCGGTGCTCTGGAAAGTCCAGGATCATGGCGTTCCAGATGCGCACAATGTCCCCTTTCTGAGCCGTTGGGTAAACGGTTGATAGCGCTGCAATGAATTCATGGGATGAAATGCCTCCTACCTCATAGCGTTTGTTCACCGACAAAATTTCGGGAGTGAGGGTGGTTTGACCGCCAAATTTTTCGATTTCCCGAAATATGACCTCCTTATCAAGGTTGATGAAAACATCACCAAAATCAAAAATGATATTCTTAATCATTGTAGTACATATTTAAAGTATCGGTACCCACTATGGTGGTATTGTATAGGGCAGTTGTTAGGGTTGGCGCCTTGACTCCATCTTTAAATGAGGTGGCACCTATGAAAATTCGGGCCTCATCCCAAAAACCCTCATCTATAAAGGCCTGTAGGGTTTGTGCTCCTCCTTCAATTAGTATACTGTTTATATTCATTGAATACGCCAAAGCACAAAGCTGGGGGATGAGTTTTTTTGAAAAATCGAGCAAATGAAATTCGACACCTTTCCTAGGTGGTGGCAGGTGCTCTTTACCCGTGAAGAACAAGGTGCGAACGTTGCCATCCTTTACATGTAGGGTATGGGGTATTCGAGCCTCTTTATCAATAACCAGACGAATCGGGTTTTTTCCCGTCCATTGCCGTACGTCCAGTTTTGGATTGTCTTGAAGCACTGTTTTGGTACCCACCAGGATGGCCTGTTCCTCACTGCGCCATTGATGCACCAGCTGTCGCGATTGCGAATTGCTGATCCAAACTGGAGCGGGATCCTGCGTTCTTTTTTCATTTAGCGGGGCAATAAAACCATCTCGTGTCTCTGCCCATTTTAAAATGAGATAGGGCCTTTTTTTCTCGTAAAACGTTAAAAACCGTCTATGATGCTTTCTACAGGCATCCACTAAAACGTTTGTAATTACTTGGCAGCCATTGTCCTTTAGTTTTTTAATTCCGCGCCCGGCAACTTTCTCATTTGGGTCTAGTATACCGATAACGACTTTTGGTATCCGATGTTTTAGAATTAAATCGGCACATGGCGGGGTTTTTCCGAAATGGGAACAAGGCTCCAAGGTCACATAGAGCGTGCTGGCCGATAACAATGACGTGTTTTTGACGGATTGGATGGCGTTTACCTCTGCATGTGCTCTGCCATAGGCACTTGTGTACCCTTCACCGATAATACGGTCTTGGTGAACTATAACTGCACCAACACTCGGATTTGGGGCGGTAGTTCCCAAACCGTTTTTGGCAATTTGTAGACATCTACGCATGTATTTTTCATCCGTGGCCCGGGTGCTCATTTTTTGAGGTATCAAATTTTAGGAAACTACACAATTCATGTATCTTCACACAGCAAAAATAGAACTTTAATTACGACCAAATTCTACGGTTTCTAACCATTGTTTCAAGGAATGTTATTAAAAGAAATCAAAACAATCTATCATAGGGAGTTAGATGCCTTGTATTCAAAGGAAGAGGTAGTCAGTTTTTTCTATATCGCAATTCAACATTACTTGAACTTGGAGCGTTTTGTTCTCGCTATGCGACCTAATTTGGTGATTTCAAAGAAAGAGGAACAGCCCTTGTTTGAAACACTTGCGCAGTTAAAGGTGCACCGCCCTATTCAGTACATCATAGGTGAAACGCATTTTATGGAACTAGACTTTGTTGTGAACGAGGCGGTGTTGATTCCCCGGCCAGAGACCGAGGATTTGGTACGATGGGTGATCGAAGATGTGCGAAGTGTAAAATGTGAAATCCTACAAAAAAACAAGCAAGCTAAAACGTCTTTGAACGGGCCGGCGGCTGTTCAAATACTTGATATAGGTACCGGTAGCGGTTGTATCGCGGTAGCCCTTGCGAAAAACCTTCCGAATACCAAGGTGTTCGCCCTCGATGTTTCTTCGCATGCGCTTGAGGTGGCTCGGACAAATGCAATTCGAAACGGTGCTTCCGTTACCTTTATAACAGCGGATATCCTGTCCTTAAAAGAATTGGAGGTTCCAATAAATGTGATTGTTTCGAATCCACCCTATGTGCGGGAATCGGAAAAACGGGAAATGGAACCAAACGTTTTGGACCATGAGCCCGGTTTGGCCCTGTTCGTTCCGGATGACGACCCATTGCTCTTTTACAAAAAAATCGTGCAGTTTGCCGAAAACAATCTTGCCAAAAGGGGAAGTTTGTTTTTAGAGATAAATCAATACTTGGGCGAAGAAACGAAATCGCTTTTTAACGCCGCTATTTGGACAGGCGTACAGCTTCGTAAGGATATGTATGGGAATGATAGAATGGTATCGGCAACCTTAAAATAAAATATGGGTAAAAAGTATATTACAACGGGAGCGGGGCTGCCAAAATGGGCGAACCCTATAAGCCATGCGGTCGTAGCGAATAATATGTGCTTTGTAAGTGGACAATTGGCTGTGAATGAGAACGGGGAGTATGTCGCAGGAACAATTGAGGAAGAGACCGAAATGGCATTTGCGAATTTTTTTGCGGCTCTTGCCAATGCCGGCTTTTCAAAAAGCGAAGTGACGTTTGTTGATATTGCTTTTGATAACCTGAACGACTTAGCCGTGGTAAATAGCATTTTTATAAATATCTTCCCAGAGGGTAAAAGACCTGCAAGAACTATTTATGAAGCTGCAGCCCTGCCATTTGGCGGTAAAGTGAAGGTAACGGGAACTGCAGTTCGGGATTTGTAAGATGTTCGGGTGTTTGTAAATTGTTCATTCGGTATTCCGGAACCGGCACTTTACAGCAGTCGAGCTTCGAAAAGCGTTTAATAAAAATGTACATGAAAAGTATCGTAGTATTTTGTGGAAGCAGTGAGGGGACCGATCCACAGGTGTTGGAACATGCGCATGAACTTGGGGCCGCCTTGGCGGGTCGTAGTATAGATCTTGTCTATGGGGCGGCAATCATAGGCGTCATGGGCAAAGTGGCCCAAGGTGCATTGGATAATGGCGGAAAGGTCATCGGAGTAATTCCTGATTTTCTGATGTTAAAAGAAGTATATCATCCCGGACTTAGTCAGTTGATCGTAACTGAAAATATGCACGAGCGTAAACTAAAAATGCACGAACTTTCCGATGGTATCATAACACTTCCCGGCGGATATGGTACATTGGAAGAACTTTTTGAAATGATTACTTGGGCACAATTGGGATTACATCAAAAACCCATTGGCATTTTAAACACAAACGGGTTTTATAACGAGCTGTTGGCAATGCTGCGGAAGATGGTTGCCCAAGGTTTTCTGAAGCAGGAAAACTACGAGATGTTGTTAGTGGATGAGACGGTTACCGGACTCCTTGAAAAAATGAAAGAATACAAACCCTTGCCATTGCCAAAATGGATTCAAAAAGATCAGGTATAACCTTTGCATAAAGCCATGTCCATTTTAATAAGAATCAACATACCAGAATAGAATTAGTTACAACCTTATGACCGATCAACAACAAATTGAGACCCTTCGAAAAGAGCTTCGCCAGCATAACCATAATTATTATGTGCTCGATACACCGACCGTGTCAGATTATGAATTCGACCTTCTGCTTAAAAAACTGCAGGAATTAGAGCAAAAACACCCTGAATTTCATGACCCTACTTCACCCACCTTGCGGGTAGGCGGTGCGGTCACCAAAAATTTTGAAACGGTGGTGCACGATCATCGTATGTACTCGCTCGACAATTCTTATTCCAAGGAAGATTTAGAGGATTGGGAAAAAAGAATTGCACGAGTACTGGGCGATGCAGAGGTGACATTTACCTGTGAACTAAAGTACGATGGTGCCTCTATTAGCCTTACCTACGAAAATGGGCAATTGGCCCGAGCCGTTACCAGAGGTGATGGTACACAGGGCGATAATGTGACTACCAATATAAAGACCATCAAATCGGTTCCCCTGCAGTTAAAGGGCGACTACCCGCCCAAGTTCGATATTCGCGGTGAAATTGTACTCCCTTTTGAAGGTTTTGCCCTAATGAACAAAGAGCGAATCGCGAATGGGGAAGAACCGTATATGAACCCAAGAAATACGGCTTCGGGAAGTTTAAAGCTGCAAGACAGCGCTTTGGTCGCCCAGCGGCCTTTGGACTGTTTGCTTTATGGTATTGTAGGAGAGAAAACCGGCATTGAATCCCAATGGCAGATGCTCGAAAAGGCAAGGGATTGGGGTTTTAAGGTGCCAACGGTTGCGAAATTATGTAAAACGGTTGAAGAGGTCTTGGAATTCGTCGAGTATTGGGATTTGCACCGCCATGACCTGCCGTACGAAACGGATGGAGTGGTGATTAAGGTGAACAACTTACAACAACAAGATGAGCTTGGTTTTACCTCCAAATCTCCCCGCTGGGCAATGGCCTATAAGTTCAAGGCGGAACAAGTCTCGACCGTATTGAATGAGATTACCTATCAGGTAGGGCGTACCGGGGCCATAACGCCGGTTGCCAACTTGCAACCGGTACTACTGGCCGGAACCACCGTTAAAAGGGCCTCTTTGCATAATGCAGATCAGATAGCTAAATTGGATATTCGGGAAAAAGACACTGTTTTCGTAGAAAAGGGAGGAGAGATCATACCGAAGATCATCAAGGTAGATCTTGGAAAAAGACCGGCCGGTTCGGTACCTACAAACTATATTGATCACTGCCCGGAATGTGGAACCCCACTTACACGTACCGAAGGCGATGCAAAACACTACTGTACCAATTACTATGGTTGTCCACCACAAATAACCGGCCGCATACAACATTATATCTCGCGAAAGGCGATGGATATTGAGGGAATGGGCAGCGAGACGGTAGAATTGTTGTTTAAAGAAGGCCTGATTACGAACTATGCCGATTTGTATACCCTAACAAAGGAACAGGTGATGCCACTGGAGCGAATGGCAGAGAAATCTGCCGAGAATTTGGTAAAGGGAGTGGCGGCCTCTGTACAAATTCCTTTTGAGCGCGTTTTGTTTGCGTTGGGAATTCGGTTTGTAGGGGAAACGGTTGCCAAGAAATTGGCAAGGGCCTATAAAAATATAGATATGCTGATGAATGCATCGGAGGAGGAACTCGTCGCGGTAGATGAAATTGGTGAGCGAATAGCCCGATCAGTCGTCGAATTTTTTAGAAACCAAACCAACGTAGAAACCGTTGAACGTCTGAAAGAATATGGGGTGCAATTTTCTTTGTCGGAAGCACAGTTGGAGAACCAGACCGATACCCTTAAGGGACTAACAGTGGTCGTTTCCGGGGTTTTTGAGACGGTGGGCAGAAGTGAGCTAAAAAAACTGATTGAAGACAATGGGGGCAAGGTGGGGGCCAGTATTTCTTCCAAGACGGCCTATTTGGTGGCAGGGGATAAGATGGGACCTAGTAAACGCAGCAAGGCAGAAGGTCTGGGAGTACCTATTATCTCTGAACAAGAGTTTCTGGGGCTACTACAATAATATAGTATGATAACAAATACCACCAACCGCTTTTGGTTTGTTCTTCTTTCAATGGGGGCGTTTATGGTGCGCAATCGGTCTTTTCGAAAATGGTTTTGGTTACCGCTACTAATGCTCGCCTTGGGTTTTTTGATTCCTCAAAAGATGGTAATCCCTGTAAAGGGGGCAACCGTTAAAAGCTGGAATGAAAAATCGTTTTGGGCCTATCCTTGGGGAAGTTCCATTACCCATAAGGGAATTGATATTTTTGCCCAAAAGGGAACAGACGTGATAGCGGCCACCAAAGGCATCGTCATCTATACCCATGAAGGCGGGAAAGGTGGGAAATCGGTTATGGTATTAGGCCCTAAGTGGCGATTTCATTACTATGCCCATTTAGACGAAATTAAGACCGTTGTTTTTAAGCCTTTATCGAGGGGCACGGTTATTGGCACGGTAGGGGATACCGGAAATGCCAAAGGAAAACCTGCTCATTTGCATTATGCCATCACCTCGCCATTTCCCTATCCCCACTTATACGACGACGTATCGGTGCAAGGATGGAAACGCATGTTCTATTTAAACCCCGATCTTTGGTTGCGAAAAAAAGCGAATTGATATTGATGAAAAGTGAACCGACTACGTACCTAGAATTTCAAGAATCTTTTGGAAGGCAGACACCCCCTGAAACATGGAGTAACCTCCTGAAGGCCCTGTGGTATGACGCTAAAGGGGAATGGCAAAAAGCGCATGAGCTTGCAGAGGCCCTACAAGATGATTTAGGGAATTGGGTACACGCGTATTTACACCGGAAGGAAGGGGATACATTCAACGCAGGCTATTGGTACCGATGTGCCGGTAAGGTATTCCCGGAAATCGACTTAGAAGTGGAACACCGGTATATTTTTGAGGCCATTGTACATCACTAAATAGGGTGTTGGTTCAGTTGTTCGATTTCATTCCCAATAGGAGTACAAGTAGGATGGGGATGGAAAATACAAACCATAGTTTAAATGCGAATAGCAGCACGATTACAATGGTGGTCAGAAAAAGGAAGCAAACAATGTAAAAGGCTCCTTTTTTTATGTTTTTTTCAATGTAGCCGTCCACAAGATAACATAGGAGGGGAACAAGGCTGAAAGGTAGTAAGAGAACCATGCTGTAACAACGATAAAAACTAACGATCCGTGTGTAGCTTGGTATCGAAAATGGCTGCGATTTCTTGAAGATCGGTATTATCGGGTTGTAGGGATAGTAGTTTTTTGGCCAACACTTGTCCGGCAGTGCAATCGGTACTTTCATTAAGGCATTTGTAGCTGTAAGCCGTTAACAAGCGGAAGTTGGCATCGTATTCCTGTGGGTACAAGGCACCTGCTTTTTTGTATTGAAATATGGCGTTGTTCCAGTGTTTTTCATGAAGATATCGATCTCCGTCGTTGATGAAAAACAAGTAATCGGCCTTTCGTTTTTCTTCGCGATTTTTGAATTGTTCCCTCTCTGAATAGTGGGGATAGGGGTGAAACGCACCTGAATTCCATGCGCTTAGGGCAAAACTCCTTAAGACAACTAGCATTAATAGTGTAATGGAAAAGGGGATCAAGAACCGTCTCCATTGTTTCTTGGCATGTTGATGTATGTATTCCCCGATCTTTCGCCGCTTTTCCGCGCTAATTTTTTTACTGGGTACTTTTCCCTTAGGGGCTTTGTGGAACTTTTTTTGACCCGCTAGAAAACCTTCTTCCTTGTCAAAGATTTTTTTCCTTCGCAACAATTTTCGATTTTCTCGAAGACTTTGTGTGATCGCTTGCATATGTCCGCCTCCGCTCATCATTTTTATATATGAGTCTTGGAAAAGAGAAAAATGTTACGGCTTTGCTACGACCACGGCTTTAAATGACAAAACGCAGTAAGCTCTCCAGGACACTTTAAAGCAGTTATATACAAGCAACCAAGCTTGGTGAAGATGGCCCTACACTTCTTTTTAGGACTTATACGCTGATACTAACCCCTGAGGCTGCTAGGTTCTTTTGGTCATCAAAATAGAAATCTATTCGTCCGAGGTTTACTCCGAAACAACCTACTTGGTTTACAAGTACATTTCGGCTGTCTCCATTTTTAACGATGGTGGGTTTGTCTAAAAACGTATGGGTATGTCCGCCAATAATCAAATCGGTATGCTTGGTTTTACTGGCAAGTTCAAGGTCATACGGTTTTTGTGTATTTTGATATTGGTACCCAAGGTGGGAAAGGCATACAATAATATCACAATCTTCCGTTTCCTTCAGTGTTTTTTCAGTATCAACGGCAACCTCATAGGGGTTCAAATAGAGCGTTTCTTTGTAAAGTGCCTTTGTAACAAGTCCGTTCAGTTCAATACCTACCCCATAGACACCAATTTTAATGCCGTCTATGAGGTATGTTTTATAGGGTTTTACATGACTGTCCAATACGGTATTGGTAAAATCATAGTTGGCGTTGATCAATTCAAACGATGCATGGGGTAGTTGGGCATAGAGTCCTTCTATTCCATTGTCGAAATCGTGATTGCCGATGGTGGCTGCATCGTATTTTAACATCGACATAAGTTTGAACTCCAATTCCCCTCCATAAAAATTAAAGTAGGGCGTTCCTTGAAAAATATCCCCTGCATCGAATAACAGCGTATTTGGGTTTTCTTTCCGTATCCGGTCGACCAGGGAAGCGCGTCTTGCAAGTCCTCCTAAACTGGGGAACTGACTATGGTCTTGGGGAAATGCATCAATGTGACTGTGCACGTCATTGGTGTGCAAGATGGTAACTTTCTTTTTGGCGGAAAGTGCGCACGATTGCAGGGAAAGTCCTCCCATACCAACCAGGGCCGTGGAAGCCGAAACATTTTTTAAGAATTTTCTTCGTTCCATATGAGATAGCTAAAGCGTATTTTTATTCAGTTCAGGTTTTAAATTACCCCTACATGAAGCGCATTTACTCCATTTTGAAAAACCGATCATCTATAACGGGCGAAAGGGTATCTACCTTTTTAAAGTAGTCTATCAACGCATTGCGAATGAGATAATCAACCGTAGTAACCTTAAGGGCATCTTTAAAAAAGACCATGCTATCGCCCCCTTTGGTCAAATAGTCACTGGTGGCCACCCAATAGTGTTTATTTACATCAAAGGCTTGACCCGCAATGGAGAGCGAATGCAATTCGCCGCTCTTAGTTAGAACTATCTGAATACCACTAATGGGGTGTGCACGCTTAGAGGCAATAAGGTAATCGATCATTGCCAGAACTGATTGTCCGGTAAGTTTTACCACCGCAATGCTGTTTTCAAAAGGCATTACTTCGTACGCGTTGCGGGCCGATACGGGGCCTTTCGAAATAACAGCACGGATGCCGCCATGGTTCAAGAGTACAAAATCGATTTCTTCCCCGGTACGTTTTTTGAAAATAGGATTGGCTTGCTCCAGCACAATATCGGCCATAAGATTGCCCGCCGTGCTATTATAGACACCATCTTCTTTTGAAATTGGCTTGGGGGCAAAAGCAAGGGTGCTGTCCAACACAGCATCTATTCGCTGGCGATAGGGAAGCACAAAGGCTTCAATATCCGAGTTTAAGGAAAGCGAATCAGAAATAGCCAACTGCTTCGCTTCGACCTTTGATAGGCCCTGAACACTTGGCTGGCAAGACAGCAACGAACTAATTGTTGTAAATGTAACAAAATGTTTTATTTTTAAAATCATAATCCTTTTTATCTTTGCCTTATGATGTGAACGTATATTCTTTACATTTGTACTACCCTGTGCTTCTTTTTACTTCACATAAAAAGGATATTAGGGAACAAAATGTAAAAATACATGTTTAAGGGAATAAAAGATAAGTTCAAGTATCGATCTGGTGAAAAATTCTTGAAGGAGGCTTTGAGGAAACCGGTGGTTCCTGCAAACCGTTCGCAAGGTATTACCTCCGTGGGATGTATTGTAGATATGGACCAATTTGAAAATGCGGATGTTTTTTATCAGTTTCAGGAAGAGTATTCTTTGCGGCCAAACGCAGTAAAAATCATTGGCTACAAAAGTTACTATGATAAGAATTCACCTTATGCGACTCCCGTTTTTTCAGATAAGGATTTAGGATGGAACGGCGAAATTGAAAATAGCTATGCGTTGGAGTTCCTTAGCAGGGAATACGATTTATTGGTCAATTATTACAAAGAAGATAACTTGTTGATGAAGTTAATGAGCGTGAAGACCAAGGCGCGTTTTCGGGTAGGTTTTACAGAAGTTGATAGTTATTTTAACGATTTGATCCTTGATGTAGCCTTAACCGATTTCAATGTTTTCAAAAAGGAATTGAAAAAGTACTTAGGAGTACTGAATGAAATAAGTAATTAATCTCAACCTGGAGCAACACCTTCAGGTGTTGTAATAGTTTTTAAATGAAAGAGTTCATAGGAACCGGTGTTGCTTTGGTAACCCCTTTTACCCAACATGGGGAAGTGGATGTAGCCTCGCTTAGCCAAATTGTAGAACACTGTATCGATGGCGGCATTGACTACTTGGTCGTGCTGGGCACGACCGGAGAGGCCGCAACACTGCGAAAACATGAAAAGAGAATAGTTGCCGATACCGTGATACACGCAAATGCGGGCAGACTGCCTTTGGTTCTTGGAGTAGGGGGGAACTATACCGCAGCAGTGATCGAAGAACTACAACAATGGGATCTTTCGAGCTTTACTGCAATACTTTCGGTATCTCCTTACTATAACAAACCGACTCAGGAAGGTATTTATCAGCATTTCAAGGCGATTGCCGGTACAACTGAAAAGCCGATCATCCTGTACAACGTTCCAAGTAGAACGGGAAGCAATATGTTGCCCGAAACTACGATTCGCCTTGCCAACGAGTGCGAGACGATCGTCGCAATAAAGGAAGCCTGCGGAGATATTGACCAAATCAATGAATTGATTCAAAAGAAACCAAATGACTTCTTGGTGATTTCCGGGGATGATCCTACCGCGTTGGCCACGGTATTGGCCGGGGGAGCAGGTGTTATTTCGGTCTTGGGACAAGGGTTGCCATCCGAGTTTTCAAAAATGATCGACTTGGGTCTTGAAAAAAACGAATCGGAGGCACAGGCGTTGCACGATTCGCTGCTCAAGACCATGAACCTGATATTTAAGGAGGGGAATCCTGCCGGAATTAAAGCAATATTCGAATTATTGGAGTTAGGTAGTGCCGAAGTACGGCTACCTCTGGTAGCGGCAAGTACGGCATTAAAAAATGAACTCAAAACAGCGGTTAGTGGGCTAACGAGGTTAACTGCGTAGTACGTTAAATGTTAGCCAAAAGCTTTCTTCAATTTTAAAAGACCTTTTATATTTAGCGATTGAAAATTAGTTTTTTAAATCCGCGGATTATCCGTAATTTTGCAAAATGTTTTTTAAGATGAGGACAGCTTTATTTTTATTGGCCCTAACAATCTCGCTTGCATCGTGCAGTGAGTATCAAAGGGTACTTAAAAACGAGGAGGTCAAGCCCAAATACGAGTTGGCTCAAAGACTCTATGAGGAAGGGGACTACAAACGGTCTAATCGATTGTTTGAACAAATTGCCCCAAAGTATGTGGGAAAACCACAGGGGGAACGGGTGATGTTCTTTTTATCGGACACCTATTTTCAGACCAAAAACTATAGTATGGCCGGGTACCAATTCGAACGATTCGTAAAATCGTATCCGCAAAGTGACAAAGCGGCCAGAGCTTCTTTCCTAGGGGCCAAATGTTATTTTATGTTGAGTCCTGAACATACATTGGACCAGACCGATACGGACAAGGCACTTTCCAAACTGCAGACATTTATCAACTTATATCCAGAATCTGAATATTTTAAGGAAGCCAATCAAATGGCTAGTGAGTTGACGACCAAGAAAGAAAGAAAAGCCTATTCAATTGCCAAACAGTTTAACAAGTTGGGCGAATTTGATCTTTCATTTTTAGTACCTGCCATTTCGGCCTTTGATAACTTTCTTACAGATTATCCAGGTTCGATATATACTGAGGAGGCCATGTACTACAAATTCGAATCTGCGACCATGTACGGGATGAACAGCGCCAATTGGTTGAAAGAAGCGCGATTCGGGGAAGCCAAAAAAGCGTACGATAGATTAATGAAACAATATCCTGAGACCAAGTTTACCAAGAAGGCAAACAATCTTCTGGAAAAAATTGAAAAAGAATTACAGGATGTTCCTGCAAAGGAAGCAAAATAATTAGCTGATATTATGAATATGAATGATCTTAAGAATTCGAAAGCGCCTGTTTCTACGGTGACAATCAACAAGAACGAGTTTGACCAACAAACCGATAATATTTATGAGGCCATCTCTATCGCAGCGAAAAGAGCGGTTCAGATCAATTCAGAGATTAAGAAGGAACTGTTGGAAAAATTAGAGGAATTTGCAACCTATAGTGATAGTCTCGAAGAAGTATTTGAAAATAAAGAACAGATCGAGGTTTCTAAATTCTATGAAAAATTACCAAAACCGCATGCATTGGCGGTAGAAGAATGGTTACACGAAAAGATTTACCATAGAAACACCGACAAAGAAACGAAGTAGTATGTTAGCGGGTAAGCATATCCTCTTAGGAATCACTGGGGGCATTGCTGCGTACAAAACCACGTTTTTAGTTCGTTTACTGATAAAAGCTGGCGCTGAAGTTAAAGTAATTTTAACGGAAAGCGCCAGCTCTTTTGTTGCACCCCTTACCTTGGCCACCTTATCTAAAAATGCGGTTCTTACTGCATTTGTAAAGGAAGAGGGCGATACTACCGAATGGAATAACCATGTATCCCTAGGGCTTTGGGCCGATTTGTTTTTGATAGCTCCGGCAACGGCCAATACCCTGTCGAAAATGGCCAATGGCAGTTGCGATAATTTGTTGTTGGCTACCTATCTTTCTGCTAAATGTCCGGTTTTCTTTGCTCCTGCGATGGATTTGGATATGTATAAGCACCCATCGACCAAGGCCTCTTTTGAAAAATTAAAATCTTTTGGGAACCTCATGATTCCGGCTACTTCCGGGGAACTTGCCAGTGGCCTTTATGGCGAAGGCCGTATGGCCGAACCGGAAGATATCGTTCGTTTCATTACGGATTATCTATCGGAGGGGCTGCCTCTTAAGGGAAAAAAGGTGCTCATTACGGCAGGCCCCACCTATGAGGCTATAGACCCTGTACGCTTTATTGGAAATCATTCTTCGGGTCTTATGGGCTTTGAACTTGCCAAAGCCGCCGTGGCATTGGGGGCATCCGTCGTTTTAGTGTCAGGACCATCGCACTTGGTCCTCGACGACCCGAAAGTAACATTGGTACGGGTGGTTTCCGCTGAGGAAATGTACAATACGGTGCACAAACATTACGAAACGGTAGACGTGGCCATATGTGCCGCGGCCGTTGCCGACTATAGGCCAAAATCGGCAGCTGTCCAGAAAATTAAAAAGTCAGACAGCGATTTGTCCATTGAACTAGTAAAGAACAAAGACATACTACTTTCTTTGGGCGAACAAAAAAAAGAACAGTTTTTAGTAGGCTTTGCCCTGGAAACCGAAAATGAGGTTGCCAACGCCCAAGGGAAGTTGAAACGAAAGCATTTAGATGCCATTGTGCTGAACTCTTTGAACGACCCGGGAGCCGGGTTTGGAAAGGCAACCAATAAAATACAGTTCATAGATAAGAATTTGACGATTAAAACGTTTGAACTAAAAACCAAGGCCGCGGTGGCCGAGGATATTTGGAACGAAATAATGCAAAGAATCCATGCGTAACATACTGCTCCTTTTTGTTTTTGCAATGTCCGGATTGTTTGGTATGGCACAGGAATTAACGTGCACTATTACCGTTAATTCGGATCAAGTATCCCAAACAAACCAACAAATCTTTAAAACCTTGGAAAGGTCGTTGAACGACTTTGTAAACAAGAATAAATGGACCAATCGTACTTATAAGGAAAACGAAAGGGTGAATGCCCAAATGTTCATTACCATTACAGATTTTGATGCCAGCAGCAGGTTCAAGGGAACGCTTCAAATACAGTCTTCCCGTCCCGTATTCAATACGTCATATGATACGCCGATCTTCAATTTCAAGGACAATGATTTTGACTTTGAGTATATCGAGTTTCAACCATTGGTCTTTAATGAAAATGTGTTCGAATCGAACCTAGTGAGCGTAATCTCCTATTATGTGCATATTATTCTTGGCTTGGATGCAGATACCTTTTCTTTAGAGGGCGGTAACGACAGTTATCGAGTGGCACAGCGCATCGTTGCACAGGCACAAGGTAGCAATGCTTCTGGTTGGGAGCAATCTACCGATAACAATCGAAGTCGTTTTGAATTGGTCGATAACCTCATGTCCAATACCTATCGGGAATACCGAGTGGCAATGTATAACTACCATAGGAAGGGTATGGATGTGTTGGCCGATAACAATAGCACCGGCAAACAGGTCATCGCAGGTACGATGAAACTTTTTGAGACGATGATCAAGCGCAGGCCGAATGCGTTTTTGATACAGACCTTTTTTGATGCGAAATCTGATGAGATTCAAAATATTTTCTCCGATGGCCCCAAAACCGATATTGTGGCATTAAAGGAAACGCTCAATCGTGTTGCCCCTTTTTATTCCAGCACTTGGAACGATATTAAATATTAGCGGTGCTTATATGGAACCTTTTGACGATGGGGTTTCACGCAAAACGCACCTACCTTCCATTTTTTGATTTCTATTGATTAGGATAAAGTATATCTTTGCAATCCTAATATCTGGAAACTTTGTTAGCAAACCTCTCTATAAAAAACTATGCGCTTATCGACCATTTAGATGTGTCGTTTTCCAAAGGTTTTACCGTAATAACCGGCGAAACCGGGGCAGGAAAGTCCATTTTGTTAGGCGGTCTTTCACTGGTACTTGGTAAAAGAGCGGATTTAAATTCCCTGCGCAACAAGGATTCGAAGTGTATTATTGAGGCCGAATTTCAAATTGAAAACTATGGCCTATCCCCTTTCTTTAAGAAACACGATCTTGATTATGAGGCGCACACCATTATTAGGAGGGAAATACTGCCAAGTGGCAAGTCAAGGGCCTTTGTAAACGATTCTCCCGTCACGCTCGATGTGTTGACCAAATTAGGAGGGCGGTTAATCGATGTGCATTCGCAACACCAAACCTTGCGGCTTACGGAAACTGATTTTCAATTGAAATTGATCGATGCCCTCGCCGATAATGGGAAGGTATTATTGGATTATCAAAACCAATTGGAAACCTATCGCGCAACGGAACGAGAATTACAAGAGTTGATCGAGTTTCAGAAAGAGGCAGATAAAGAACATGATTACAACAGTTTTTTGCTGCAGGAGTTGGAGGCGGCGAGTCTAAAAGAGGGGATGCAGGAAACCTTGGAATCGCAATACGAACAGCTTAATAATGTGGGAGTCATTCTGGAACAACTTTCCCAGGGACATCAATTACTGATCAACGAACAGGCCGGAGTTTTAGGGGCATTGTCCGAATTAAAACAGGTAGCAAACAAGCTTTCGACCTTTGGAAGTAGGTTTGAACAGTTAAATGAGCGCATACAATCGGTTTTTATTGAGCTAGATGATATTGCCAGTGAATTTGAGACGCTACAAGAGGGCACCGATGCAAACCCTGAGATGCTCGAACAGCTAAATGGGAAGTTACAATTGCTATATGACCTTCAAAGAAAACATGATGTAAATGAAGTTTCCGAATTACTGAAGATTATGGAAACCTTATCTGGTAAAGTAAATGTTACGGAGAGTTTGGAAGCCCGTATTGAGGAAAAGCGTACGTTGCTGAAAATTCAAAAGGATCAATTAGAAAAAACGGCTAACGATTTACGTGCAAGAAGGGAAAAGGCAATACCCGGTTTACAGAAACAAATGCTTTCCAATTTGAGTAATCTGGGAATGGCAAGCGCCTCTTTCAAAATAGGACTGTCCCCTGCCGATGTATTTATGAATAACGGCAAAGACGATCTCACATTCTTATTTTCTGCAAATAAGGGAACCGAATTCGGAGCACTTAAAAAGGTTGCTTCCGGAGGGGAGCTATCGCGTATTATGCTAACGATAAAATCGATATTGGCGAAATATGAACAGTTGCCCACGATGATGTTCGATGAGATCGACACCGGTGTTTCCGGCGAAATCTCTAACAAAATGGGCGATATCATGCAAGCAATGAGCAGCGCAATGCAGGTATTTTCAATTACACATATCCCGCAGGTAGCCTCTAAGGGCGATCAACATTTTAAAGTCTACAAATCAGAAAAAGGGGGCACCACCCAAACCTATATGCAGGCATTGACCATAGATGAGAGGGTAGTGGAGCTGGCGGAAATGTTAGACGGTAAAACCTTGTCCGATTCTGCCTTGGCACACGCAAGGCAATTATTGAATTAGGATTTCACTCCACGAATTTTTTATGGGCGATCTGATCTCTGGGATGCTATTTTTCCAACAAATCAATGCCCATTCTACCCGTTAATTTTTAATATCTTTGGAGCCAACCATATTTAAAGAAGATTAGCACATGGCATACAATTTATTAAAGGGTAAGAAAGGAATTATTTTTGGCGCCCTGGATGAGAATTCAATTGCTTGGAAAACCGCGGAAAAGGTTCATGAGGAAGGCGGTACGTTCGTATTGAGCAATGCACCTATAGCAATGCGAATGGGGCAAATTAAAGAGCTGGCGGCCAAAACCGGATCTGAGGTAATTCCGGCAGATGCCACCTTACAAGAAGACCTGGACGCATTGGTAAGTAAATCCATGGAAATACTTGGTGGTAAGATAGATTTCGTACTACATTCGATCGGGATGTCCGTAAACGTTCGAAAAGGAAGGCATTATACAGATGAGAAATACGACTTCACGACCAAGGGATGGGATGTTTCCGCCCTTTCTTTTCATAAGGTTATGCAAAGTTTGTATAAAGCAGATGCCATGAACGAATGGGGCAGTATTGTGGCTCTTACATACATGGCCGCCCAGCGTGTTTTTCCCGATTACAACGACATGGCCGATAATAAGGCCTATCTCGAGTCGGTAGCACGTAGTTTTGGCTACTTTTATGGAAAAGAAAAGAAGGTCAGGGTCAATACGATTTCCCAGTCTCCGACACCTACTACGGCCGGACAGGGTGTAAAGGGATTTGATGGCTTCATTAGTTATGCGGAGAAGATGTCGCCCTTAGGAAATGCCACTGCGCAAGACTGTGCCAATTATACCGTGTCCTTGTTTTCGGATTTGACCAAAATGGTGACAATGCAAAACTTGTTTCATGATGGAGGCTTTTCCAATACCGGGGTAAGTCAAGAAGTGATAGATTACTTTTCAAACTAGGGTCATCAAAAAGAAAATAAGCCATTCGCCTCGGTGAATGGCTTTGTTATTTAGGAACAATGAATCTATCTTTTTCATTTATAATTCCGGTCTACAATAGACCCGACGAGATTCGGGAACTGCTAGAGAGCTTTGTACAACAGACCTACAGTTCATCATATGAGATCGTAATCGTAGAGGATGGTTCCACTATAGATTCTAAAAAAGAGGTAGCTCGTTTTCAAGACGAATTGACCATTTCCTATTTTGAAAAGCCAAACTCGGGCCCGGGGGATTCTCGGAATTACGGAATGCGGCATGCAAAGGGGAATTATTTTATCATTTTAGATTCGGACTGTATCCTTCCTCCACAGTATTTAGCGGCGGCCTCCAAGGCTCTGGAAGAGAAGTTCGTACACTGTTATGGTGGTCCCGATGCCGCGCATACGTCTTTTAGTTTGGTTCAAAAGGCAATCAACTACGCTATGACAGCTGTATTGACCACCGGTGGCATACGAGGAAACAAGACCGCTGTCGGGAAGTTTCAACCAAGGAGTTTTAATATGGGAATCTCCAAAGAGGCCTTTGAAAAAGTAGGCGGTTATGGCAAGATCCACCCAGGGGAAGATCCTGATCTAACGATTCGCATTTGGAACGCGGGATATCAAACCAAACTCATTCCAGAGGCTTTTGTATACCATAAAAGACGAATCGACTGGAACAAGTTTTACATTCAAGTAAATAAATTTGGAATGGTACGGCCTATTCTAAATAAATGGCATCCCGGCACTGCAAAGGTGACCTATTGGTTCCCTACTTTTTTTTGTGCCGGTTTTTTAGTATCAATTGTACTCTCCCTATTGGGGATTGTGCTGCCTTTGTGGTTATACACCGGCTACTTTGTACTGTTGTTTGTCGATTCTTTGTTGAAGAATCGCAGTTTGGCCATTGCAGTATTGTCACTTTTTGCAGTCTTAATCCAATTTGTGGGATATGGATGTGGTTTTTTAAAGTCGACTATCTTGATTAACTTTAGCGGTAAGCCCCCTCAAGAGGTGTTTCCTAAGTTGTTCTTTAAGTAATGAACTGAATCGATATTCGTGATACAAAAAGTCAAAAATATTCTTAAAACACGTAAGGTAAAACTCTTCTTCCTTTTTTTACTTTGCTCCGGATTGGCTTGGTTCATAAATAATTTATCGGATCGGTACGCTAGTACCACCTCGTTTGAGATTACCTATGTGAACCCGCCTGACAGTATGATGCTGGTAAAGGCATCAAAAACGGATATAGATGTGAAGATTGAGGCGGTCGGGTTTCGGTTTCTAGGTTTACAGCTCTTTAAAAAAGACCTGAAAATAGATTTATCTACAGTGCAAAAAGAAGGAAGCACTTTTTTTATTAGTCCGCAAGACTGCAAAAAACAATTAGATCGCCAGTTAAAAGGGGGGACGCGATTGTTGGAGACCGATGGGGATTCCCTGCTATTTGAGTTCTATCATGTAATTTCTAAAAAGGTTCCTGTCATTTCCCAATTAAAGTTGGATTTTCCACAAAACTATCTTTTGGATGGTGTATTGAATATTGAACCGGATTCTGTAACGGTCAAAGGCCCTAAAAATGAGGTAAGCGCCATTGTGGAAATACAAACTGCCAAAACGGAGTTGACGGATCTGACGGCCGATTTTTCGATGCAAGTGGCTTTAGTGGCTCCAAGTGGAATGCAGCACACCACTTTTTCGGATAATGCAGTGCTCGTAAAAGGGGGGGTGTCCCGTTTTTCGGAAAAAGTGCTAAGCGTCCCGGTAACGGTAGTTAACCTGCCAGAAGGAGTACTGGTTCAAACCTTTCCCAATGCGCTAGATGTACTCGTAAAGGCCAATTTAGAGGTCCTGAAGGAGTTAAAACCATCGGATTTTGAATTGGTGGCGGACTACGATTCGGTTTCCCAAAACAATCAAAACGTACTTGGGGTCAAGCTTGTTCAAAAGCCTAAGTATATTCATGCCGCAAATGTGCTGAAAAATCAGGTAGATTATATTTTGAAACGAGAATGAAACTAGTAGGACTTACCGGGGGTATAGGGAGCGGAAAAACGACGGTTGCAAAAATGTTTGTAGCCTTGGGGACGCCCGTTTATAACTCTGATTTGGAAGCTAAGAAGTTGATGCGAAAATCAAAGAAGCTGAAAAAAGCGATCATTGAACTATTTGGAGAAGAAGCCTATAGAGATGAAAAGTTAAACAAAAAGTACCTTTCAGACCAGGTATTTAATGATAGTACATTACTTCAAAAGCTAAACGCCCTTGTACACCCCGCCGTCAGAAAACACTTTTTAAAATGGGTCCGGCAGCAAAATACTCCTTTTGTAATTCAGGAAACCGCCATCATTTTTGAAAATAAGATGCAAGATTTCTATGATGAAGTAATTCTGGTTGTTGCTCCTGAAGAGTCACGTTTTCAGAGAGTTATGAAAAGGGACGGCGTTCAGAGGGAACAAGTCGAAACCCGTATGAAGCACCAATTGTCAGATGAAAAAAAGAAACTCTTGAGTGATTATGTCATTGATAATATCGATTTGGAAACCACTACTTTAAAAGTAGCGGAGGTAAATCGCGCGCTGCTTGAAAATAGTTAGCACGGCCAAATTTTAACATTTTTGTTAAGGTTAGGTTAAACGTGGAATGCTATAGATGTTAAATCTTTAATTTTACTCAAAAGATGAACAAGAAACTATTTGTTCTTTTGGTTGTTCTGATGAGCCTATCCTTGATCGGGATTATTTTTGTACAGGGTTTTTGGATCAAAAAGTCGGTAACGGACAAAGAAGAACAGTTTTCAAATGCCGTTTCACAGGTGTTGGGAAAAGTAACGGATAAGATCGCAAAACGCGAGATTCGGGATTATTCGGAACGGTACTTATCAAATGACAGTGTAGGGGAACCTACTTCTACGAGTTATAAAAACATCTTTTTTATTGATCGTGATTTAAACTCAAACGAAATACTGTACTATTCGCATGGTATTTTAGAAGAAAGTTATGATATCGCGTCTACGTTCTTTGACAATGACAACAGTGAAGATTCTACCAGAATCAGTAATTTCACAAGCAAACGAACTACAACTACCTTTAAGGATGGCTTTGGTCTCGATGGCAAAACGTTTAAGTTGAATCCCATTAAAAAGTTGGAGAAAATCGGAAATCTTTCAAGTGTAGAGAAGGCCCAATTCGACGACGTGTTTAGCAAATATGCAAAACGAGAACCCATTCATAAGCGGGTTTCCAAACAAGAAATTGAGCTTCAATTAGACCGAGAACTTACGAATCGTAATCTAGACATCGATTATGAATATGGGATTTACAGCAAAGGTTTACCGACAAAAGTGAAATCTCGAAAATTCAAATTTGCGAACAGTCAGGTATATAAATCCCCTATTTTTGAGGATAGCGAAGGCGATACCGATTTTTCGCTACTGATTACGTTCCCCAAAAAGAAAAAGTTTCTGATTCAGCAAATTTTGGGGATGGCAGTACTTTCATTGCTTTTTACCTTGGTAATCGTAGCTTCTTACTCGGGTGCCATTTACCAGTTGATTAAGCAAAAGCAGATTTCCGAAATCAAATCTGACTTTATCAACAATATGACCCATGAATTCAAAACGCCGATCGCAACGATTAATTTAGCGGTAGAAGCGATCAAGAATCCTAAAATCATTGATGATCAGGAAAAGGTACTTCGGTATCTGGGAATGATACGGGACGAAAATAAAAGAATGCATGCGCAGGTAGAAAACGTATTACGAATTTCTAAGTTAGAGAAGAATCAACTTGATATTAGTAAGGATAGGGTCGATGTGCACGACATAATTACAGATGCCATTGCGCATGTTGAATTAATCGTACAAGATAGGGGAGGATACATAGAGACACATCTTGATGCGACCCGTACGGAGGTTTTGGCGAATCATATGCATTTCACCAATGTAATTGTGAATATGTTGGATAATGCAATAAAGTATTCCCCCGAGGCCCCTAAAATCGATGTGTATACAGAGATTGCCAAGAATTTTATCATTGTCAAAATCAAGGACCAAGGTGCGGGAATGAGCAAAGTGGTATTAAAAAAGGTTTTTGAAAAATTTTACCGGGAGCATACCGGGGATTTACATAATGTAAAAGGGCACGGACTTGGTCTGGCCTACGTAAAAAAAATTATAGACGACCACCAAGGTGAGGTCTATGCAGAGAGTGAAAAAGGAAAAGGAAGCACTTTCTATGTAAAATTACCCTTAATCTAAACAAACGATGGAGACTGTAAACAAAAAAATACTTTTAGTGGAAGACGACCCTAACTTTGGGATTGTCTTAAAAGACTACCTTTCAATGAACGATTTTGACGTTACATTGGCCAAGAACGGAATGGAAGGTTTTGAAAAATTTAAAAAGGACAACTTCGATGTCTGTATTTTGGATGTCATGATGCCGTATAAAGATGGCTTTACATTGGCCAAGGAGATTCGTGAAAAAAACGAGAATGTGCCCATTGTATTTCTTACGGCAAAAACAATGAAAGAAGATGTCCTTAAAGGATACAAAGCAGGTGCCGATGATTATTTGAACAAACCTTTTGATTCTGAGGTGTTATTAATGAAACTAAAGGCGATAATTCAACGCAAGTCGTCCAATACCTTGGCCGATAGCAAGAAATTCGAATTCCAGATTGGTGGATTTCATTTGAACTCGAAGCTTCGCTTTTTAAAGTATAAGGAAGAAGAATCGATCAAGTTATCTCCTAAAGAGAACGAGTTGTTGCGTCTGTTGGCCCTTCATGAAAATGATTTAATGCCAAGAGAACTGGCTCTGACAAAAATTTGGAGAGATGATAACTACTTCACTTCGCGAAGTATGGATGTCTATATTGCAAAACTTCGTAAGTATTTAAAAGTAGATGATACGGTTGAAATCTTAAACATACATGGAGAAGGGTTTCGTTTGGTCATTAAAACAGAATCGTAGTCTTCGCGCCCATAAACCTACAAAGCATCCTGTTAAGGATGCTTTTTTATTTTTAAGGAGCTCTTAGTTGCGTGTTCGTAGGATTTCTGAAACGATTTCTTCCGGCGTGTTGCCAATTGGTATTCGAAGAGCGTTTTTAGGAGGCTCCAGCGTTTCAAATTGGGACTGCAATAAATGTGTGGGCATAAAATGGCCTTTCCTTGCTCGTAAGCGTGCCAATATTTCCTCGTAAGTCCCTTCCAAATAAACAAATTGGGTCTGAGCCTCGATGGTAGCGCTCAAGGTATCCCTGTATACTTCTTTTAGGGCAGAACATGCGATAACGGCACCTTTGTGCTTGTGTTCAACTGCCAAAGTATTCAACGCTTTCAGCCAGCCGGCTCGATCTTGGTCATTCAACGGATTGCCTGCTGCCATTTTCTGTACGTTGGCCTCGGGGTGAAAATCATCGGCATCGTAAAATGAATAGTGGAGTGCTTCCGCAAGCAAACCGGCAATCGTAGACTTGCCGCATCCTGAAACGCCCATTACATAATAAATAGTTGGATTAGACATCGTTGTTTGCGTTTATATATTGGTGTATTTGTGCTATGCTTTTTTCGGCTGCTAGGTCATGGGGCACCCATAAAATAGCATCTCTTTTTCGATACCAGGTCAATTGCCGTTTGGCGAACCTACGGGTATTCTTTTTTATTTCCGAGATAGCAAAATCCAAATCGAATTTCCCCTCCAAATAATCGAATAGTTCTCGATACCCTACCGTTTGTAGCGCATTTAGCGTTCTTTTTGGATACAATTGGGTAGCCTCCTCTAAAAGACCATTTTGGATCATAAGGTCTACACGTTGGTTTATTCTGGCATAGATGGTGGCTCTTTCTGCCCGAATGCCAACTGTTAGGGTTTTAAAGAAGCGATCCGGTTTCACTTTGTTTAAAAAAGAGGAGTAGGGGAGGCCGCTGGTGATGCATACTTCCAGCGCTCTGATCACCCGATGCGGATTTTCCAAATCTACTTTTTGATAATAGTCCGGGTCAAGTCGCTGCAATCTGTGTTGCAGTTCCGGGAGCCCTTCCTGTTCTAGCACTTTGTTCAGGTCTTCACGAACACCGCTATCAACTTTTGGGAAACTATCAAGGCCGGTTACTACCGCATCCATGTACAGTCCACTGCCACCGACCAGTACAGCGATATCGTTTTTCTTAAAAAGATCTGCTAATCTTGAAATCGCTTCCTTTTCAAAATCGCCAACAGTGTAGTCGTTTTCGATACTTATATGTTGAATGAAATGGTGGGGCACTTCCTGCAGTTCTTCAAAAGAAGGCACGGCGGTGCCAATGTTCATTTCTTTATAGAATTGGCGCGAATCGGCCGAAACGATTTCCGTTTGATAGTGCTTTGCAATTGCAATGGCCAGGGTAGTTTTTCCTATTCCTGTAGGGCCTACCACGGCAATTAGTAATTTATTCATCAGAGTTCGCTTCCACAATTAAAACAATGGGTGGCATCGTCGCGATGCCCTTCTTTGGAGCAGCTAGGGCAGCATTGAGTGTTTAGATGCACCTTTTTACCTTCATTTAATCCTTGTTTGGTGAATTCTGAAGTAACGATACCGGTGGGTACCGCGATAATGCCATATCCCAAAATCATGACTACCGTAGCTATGAGCTGCCCCACCGGTGTCTGGGGAGCAATATCACCATATCCTACGGTCGTCAAGGTTACAATTGCCCAATAAATACTTCTGGGAATGCTTGTAAAACCGGAAGCATCGCTCTCTACCCAATACATAATAGTCCCCATAATTACCGAAAGGATCAATACGGTGTAGATAAACACTGCGATTTTATTTCGACTGGCCCTCAAAGCACTTTTCAATTGCGAAGCCTCCCCTAGAAATTGTACCAATTTTAAAATCCGGAATACCCGTAACAGGCGCAGTGCCCTTACCGCCAATAACACCTGTGAGCCAGCAAAGAAGTAGGAAATGTAAAGAGGGATCGTGGATATCAAATCGATGATACCATAAAAGCTAAAGACGTACCTTAGTGGTTTTTTAATGGCGACGATGCGCGCTATATACTCAATGGTGAATAAGATGGTGATTACCCACTCGCAGGTTAGTAACAGCGAATGATAGGCCGCGTCTATTTCCTTAACGCTTTCTAGCATCACTAAAATGACGCTGACGATGATAAGCGCGAACAAACCAATATCAAAGATCTTACCTAACGGAGTGTCGGCTTCGTAGATAATTTCATGGAGTAGATTTTTCCATGTATTATTGTGTTTTCTTCGTTTCACTGGTTCGGATTCAGCGCAAGCGTTTTGACCACTTTCTTCTTACGAATATGGGATTCGATGATATGATGGGTATTCTGGTCTGCCCGCATGGGTGTGATTATCGATTCTAAGATATGCAAATTATTTATTTGATGGTTCAGCTCATAAAACCCAAGCCCCATAAAGCGCCCTTCCTTGATTAAAATTGCGCTATATTCCCCGATCTCACGTCCTCGGTCCACCATTACAAAGTTTTTGTTTTTCAAGCTGTATTTTTCGGAAACTTGATGAGCACGTGCATTGTATTCTTCCGGTGTCTCCTTTCTTACACAAGCACCGGCACAGGTACCACTTTCGTAGTTAGAACAATTTGCTTTCGCTTGTGACAAGCCTGTTAACTTCAGGCATAATTCGAATTCTTTTACAATGCGATGCAGGAAATTTTCGGCGGAAGCAAAACCATTGAACGTTAGCAAGTGTTTTTTTCCAGGATAGAGCTTGTCGACCTTGAAAGTTAAAAAACCATCTTCATTGATTATGCTGTACAAAGCATGCGTAAAGAGCTTTTTAGTGCCGGGTTGCGCAAAAGAGGGTTTGGTTCTCTTTAATTCTTCATATTCTTTTAGGGCAGCGACCAGTTCATTGCCCGTTTTTTCAAAGGTTACTTTCTTTGTTTCCTTTTGAAGCTTACGTGCTCGGGCCCCTTCCTTGGTAAAATGTTGATTAACGCGTTTCTTGATGTTTTTGCTTTTTCCCAAGAACAAAATATCACCGTCCTTATTATGCATATAATACAGCCCAAGTGCGGATGGCAACGATTCAATGATATCAAGCTGCCTCTGTGAAAGCTCTCCGGTTGTCTCGGTGCGTATAATGTTCTGAACAATACTTTTATCGGTGTCCTTTGCAAGAAGTAGCTTAAACAGCTTTAGGGTGGCCAACGCATCACCGTTGGCCCTATGACGGTCGCTCACGGCAATGCCCAAGGAACGCACTAACTTGCCCAAACTATGGGATTCGGCCTCAGGGATGAGTTTCTTTGAAAGGTCCACAGTACAAATGGTTTTGCGTTCAAAATTATACCCCAGTCTTCTGTATTCCGTGCGTAGGATGCGATAATCGAATTGGGCATTATGTGCAACCAATACCGTGTCTTTGGTAATTTCTATGATGCGTTTGGCTACCTCGTGAAATTTAGGGGCGGTACGGAGCATCTTATTGTTGATGCCCGTAAGATTCACGACAAAGGGTTGTATGTCTTTTTCGGGATTTACAAGACTAATGAATTGATCCACCACAGCATGCCCGTCAAATTTGTGAATGGCGATTTCCGTAATTCCTTCTTCATTATATTTTCCTCCAGTGGTTTCAATATCAAGTATAGCGTACATCAACAGTCTTTCTCCCTTTGTATTATTGATAATTTCTAGCCCCAAAGATACTACTTCCTATTCGTACCATGGTACTGCCTTCTTCAATGGCAATTTTATAATCACCACTCATTCCTATTGATAGAATTGAGAGACCCCCAAAATCAATCTGAACAGTGTCATATAAATTTTTCAGTTTTTCGAATTCCCTTCGTATTTGCGCTTTATCATCGGTAAAAGTCGCCATTCCCATAAGGCCTTTGATGCGTACATTTTCAAGTGTGTTTCGCTCTTCTGAGGCTGCAATTGCCCGTAATTCAACTTCACTCAACCCGAATTTAGTGTCTTCTTCGGCAATATGTACTTGTAACAGACAATCGATGATGCGTTCGTGCTTCTTTGCCTGTTTGTTTATTTCTTTCAATAACTTAAGACTATCCACCCCATGAATAAGGGAAACATATGCCGCCATATATTTCACTTTGTTACGTTGCACATGCCCGATCATGTGCCATTCAATATCTTTGGGCATTTTTTCCCATTTCAGGGTCATTTCTTGAATCTTGTTTTCACCAAAAATCCGTTGACCAGCCTCATAGGCCGCCTGAAGATCTTCCAATGGTTTCGTTTTGGAAACCGCAACCAGGGTTACCTTGTCCGGTAGGTGTTCCCTTATCTGGGAAAGGTTTTCTCTTATAGACATAAAAAAAGATTTTGGAGTTCGTTAGAGCTCATAGATTGCGAGGCCACTACGCAATTTTGGTTCAATATACGTGCTTTTGGGGGGCATCACCAATCCCGCATCGGCGATGGCCTTTATTTCCTGAATGGTAATGGGTACGAGTCCGAAACCTACGGTAAAACGGCCTTTGTCAATTGCATCTTTCATTTTTATGATGTTGTGCTTCCCGTGGCCGTATTGTATGCGTTTATCTTTGCGCAGGTCTTTGATTCCTAAAATGGGTTCTAAAACTGTTTTAAACAGTATTTGGGTGTCTAATTCGCTTAGGGGATCTGAAAAACGATATACTTTTTTTCGCAGGTAAAGCGAATAGAACTCACCATCTAGATACATGCTGAAATGATGTTTTTTAGAAGGCTTGTATAACACATCTTTCTTATTTTCTATACGATATATGGCATCAAGCCTGATCAGAAACTCCTCTTTGGATAATCCATTCAATCCCTTTACCATTCGGTTGAATTCAAAGATGCGTATCTGTGACTCTGGAATCAAGTAACTCATAAAAAAGTTGTAGGCTTCTTTCCCGGTATGATTCGGGTTGTCCTTTTTTGAATTTTTCGCCAACAAATTTGAAGAAGCGCTTCGATGATGGCCATCAGCAATATATAAAGCTTCTATTCCTGTAAAGGCATCCCGGAGGGCTGCCACGGTATTTTTTTTTGAAATCAACCATAGCCGATGGGTAACACGATCCTCGGTAGTGAAAAAGTACTCGGGGGCTTGTTCCTGTTCTTTTTCCAAAATTCCTGAAATAACCGCATCATCCGGATAGGTCATTAACACCGGTTCGGCATTGAATTGAACGGTTTCAAGATATTCGGCAAAGAGGGTTTCCCTATGTTGCAGGGTATCTTCATGTTTCTTGATCAGGTCATTTTGGTATTCGGCCACGCTGGTGCTACAAAAAAGTCCGGAGCATTTAAAATGAGGACTCGACACTTTATACAAGTAAAAACAGTCCGTGTCATCTTTCTGAAAAACAGCATCTTCTAAAAATTCAAGATACCTATTGTGTACCAGTTGAAAACGTTCCTTTCCTTTTACATTTTTAGAAAATTTATAGCCCGGGTTAATGATGTGTAAAAAGGAAAAGGGGTTGTACTCTAGTATGGCGTTCAGTTCCCGTCTTGAATATCCTTGATAAGATTTCGAAACTACATGGGCGACCTTGTCCTTGGTAGGTCGAATCGCTTTAAAAGGAAGGATGGTGGCCATTTGATAAATGAATCTTGATTAGGTAGTAGAAAAATGCCCTGGTGCAATGCTCTTTAGGCTATTAAAAAGATATTTCGTAAACGTTTTTGCACAAATACTATTGTAGCGAAAGGTGTAATTTACCAACCAGATCATGAAAATCGGGCGGCTACAATTTCCGCCTTTCTAGTGGTTGCATAGTCATAAAAACCTTCCCCTGATTTCACACCGAGCTTACCTGCGGAAACCATGTTTACTAAGAGCGGGCAAGGGGCATACTTTGGTTTTTTAAAACCATCGAATAACACATTCAGAATGGAAAGACATACATCGAGCCCAATAAAATCTGCCAACTGCAAAGGCCCCATGGGGTGTGCCATACCCAAACGCATTACGGTGTCGATTTCATGAACGCCGGCCACGTTGTTATAAAGTGTTTCAATGGCTTCGTTGATCATGGGCATTAAAATGCGGTTGGCCACAAACCCAGGGTAATCGTTTACTTCGGTCGGTATTTTGCCCAAATCTTTTGAAAGTTCCATAACGGCTTGGGTGGTCGCGTCGGACGTTGAATACCCGCGAATAATTTCCACCAATTTCATAATGGGTACGGGATTCATGAAGTGCATTCCAATAACCTTCCCGGGTCGTTTTGTAACTGCTGCGATCTCAGTGATCGAAATAGAGGAGGTATTGGTTGCCAGAATAGTATTTTCTGGGCATAACGTGTCCAACTGCCGAAAAATCTTTAATTTCAACTCCTTGTTTTCGGTTGCGGCTTCTACTACCAGTTCCGCTTTTTCAAGACCATCTTCCAGTGCTGTATAGGTATGTATATTTTCCAGGGTCCTTGTTTTGTCCTCCTTGCTGATCTTACCCTTATCGAGCATTCGGTCTAAATTTCGGGTAATGGTACCCATTCCTTTTTCCAAGGAGGCCTCCGAAATGTCAATAAGGGCCACTGAAAATCCGGTTTGAGCGAAAACATGGGCAATTCCATTTCCCATGGTACCCGCCCCAATAACAGCTATATGCTTCATACGATTTTGTTTAGAAAGATTCTATTATTTGTAAGGCTACCCGCAATGCATTGGTACCTTGCTGCAGAGTTACGACGGGAGTTTCATCATTGTTGATGGCATCGGCAAATGTCTCAAGTTCATCGAGAATGGCGTTGTTGGAAGATACCTCGGGATTTTCAAAATAAATCTGTTTTTTCACTCCTTCGGCGTTTTGCAGTACCATGTCAAAATCACCGGGTTGTTCCGGTGCATCCTTCATTTTCACGACCTCCACTTTCTTTTCCAAAAAATCCACGGAAATATAGGCGTCTTTTTGAAAAAAACGGGATTTCCGCATGCTTTTTAATGAAATTCTGCTCGCTGTAAGATTGGCCACACATCCATTTTCGAATTCAATGCGGGCATTGGCAATATCGGGAGAGTTGCTGATGACCGATACACCACTGGCATTTACACTTCGCACCTCGGAATGTACGACACTCAAAATTGCATCGATATCATGGATCATAAGATCAAGCACGACCGGCACATCGGTACCCCTGGGATTGAATTCTGCCAGACGATGGGTTTCAATGAACATGGGGTCCTTGATAGCTTTTTTCACAGCGTTAAAAGCGGGGTTAAACCGTTCAACATGACCAACCTGCCCTTTAACACCCTTTTTTTTACTCAGCGATATCAAAGCCTCCGCCTCTTCCAGGGTATTGGTTATGGGTTTTTCGATGAATATATGTTTTCCTTTATCAATCGCTTTTTTGGCGCAATCAAAATGGGACAGGGTAGGGGTTACCACATCCACTACATCTACAGCGGCTATAAGGGTGTTGATGTTATCATAATAGGTGTATCCAAATTCATCGGCTACTTTTTTGCCATTGATAGCATCCGCATCGTAAAAACCCACCAATTGATATTTGCTGGATTCATTTAACAAGCGCAGATGAATTTTACCGAGATGGCCTGCACCGAGTACTCCTACTTTCAACATGTATCTTCAATTTGTTCCAAAAATAAGGATAGTTTAGGAGTTTTTAAGGCTTCCGTAACTTGCTTTTTTATACGGTCATCAAAAAACAAATGGAAGCCCTTGGAATCAAGTTGTAAGCCTCAATTTCTTGCTGATTGAATAACAAAACTGTTTTTAGAATAAATTAACTTCGCTAACTTTGAATACCAAAAACCAAACCTGCCTTTATGAAACCTTCTGTCTACAGCAACGTGCTTTTTTTTTCGTGCACGGCGACCGTTTTTAGTAGCTTTTTAAAAAAAATACCAGGTTTTGAAACAAACCACAGCAGGTCATGAAAGATACTTTGAAACATAAGGGTATGCGAAACAAACTTGCCAATACGCTCTCGGAAAAGGGTATTTCCGATTCCAACGTCCTCGGCGCGATCAAGAGCATTCCTCGACATCTGTTTATGGATAGTAGTTTTGAAGGGCATGCCTATCAAGACAAGGCATTTCCTATTGCCGCCGACCAAACCATTTCACAACCCTACACGGTTGCCTTTCAGACCTCGCTATTACAAGTGAATCCGAATCAGAAAATTTTGGAGATCGGAACGGGAAGCGGTTATCAGACGGCTGTATTGTTACATCTTAAAACCAAGGTCTATACTATTGAACGGCAGTTGGAACTGTTTAAGAAAACCTCTTTGTTTTTTCAAAAAATGGGCTACCGTCCGAAAAAGGCGGTTTTCGGCGATGGTTATAAGGGGATGCCCGAAGAGGCCCCGTTTGACGGAATCATCGTCACTGCGGGAGCCCCAGAAGTCCCTAAACCCTTACTGGCCCAGCTCAAAATCGGCGGAAAACTCGTAATTCCCGTTGGTCTGGACGATCAAATTATGACCTTGTATATTCGCAAGTCTGAAAAGGAATTCGAGAAAAAAGAATTCGGCTCGTTTCGTTTTGTGCCCTTATTGCAAAACAAGAACTAGGAGGTTATCGATTGAAACTTTTTTTAATGCGATCTAGGTCTCGTTTGTTATCCCGATCTTTCATTGTTTCTCTTTTGTCATACAATTTTTTCCCTTTTGCCAAGGAGATTCTAAGTTTGGCAAGGCCCCGATCGTTAATGAAAAGAGTTAAGGGGACAATCGTCAACCCTGTGTTTTTGACTTCTTTGAATAGTTTTCTGAGCTCTTTTTTATTCAATAAAAGCTTTCGTTCCGCCTTTGGCTTATGGTTGTAATGCGAACCATGGGAATATTCGTCTACCTGCATATTAACTACGAACAACTCGCCCCGCTCATTAAACTCACAAAAACTTTCAGAAATACCGGCTTTGCCTAACCGAATCGATTTTATTTCGGTTCCAGACAATACAATTCCGGCCGTATATTGGTCTAGTAATTCGTATTCGAACCGGGCCTTTTTGTTTTTTATAGAAACGTTTTGCTGCATCGCAGGCAAAAATAGCAACAATTATCGAAAACCAGGGGTTTTAAATCCAATCTATGGTTGTCCAGGGATATTCCTATGTTAGTCACGCTCCGGACAGTTGCAATCGAAATGGATTTGCTGGGATGTAGCGACCCCGTTTACGATCTGTACAATAAAAAGACTCCCATTGTCCGAATCGTCTAGTTGGTAGTACAAATCCTCCCCAAGTAATTGATTGGCAAAGTTGGGGGTGGTATTGCTGTGCCCCACTACGAGCACGTTTTTGTTTAAATTATCTGTTTTAAATTGTTCAATATCAACATTCTGCGGGTCATAATACTGTACATCTATGTCTTGCTTTACGGAAGTGGGTGAGGCGGTCATAGAGGTTCTGTTATAATCGGTGCTATAGATGGCATCTAGCGGAATGTCCCGAAGAATTTCGGCCCAATGCATAGCCCTCCCGTATCCTTTTTGGGTGAGTTCGGGGTCAGGATTTTGATCGTCACTTCTATCTTTTTCCGCATGACGGACTAAGTAAAATGTAGAGATACCCGCTTCTGTGGGCATCGCTTCGGTTTCCTCTTTTTTGTCTTCCTTACAATTGGTAAAGCTGATAAATAGTGAAAGCAAAAATGCTAGTTTTATTAATTTCATGGTAGATCGGTTCATCATTAGCTCCGGTATTATAGATGTTTTCCCGGATGTTGGTAAAGTTCTCAATGGATTGTGCGTTGCAAAGTATTTGAATTATCCATAAACTTTTCTTCTTATTTAACTAAAATATGTAGAAAATAGTATGTATAACCGCTATTTTTTGCTTTTTTTGCATATGTTCAGATTTCTTGCATTCTTTCTTTTAACGGTGCTGTTGTACGACGCTCAAGGTCAAGAGGTTAACCTTCCGACTGATCTTAGGCAACACAATTTGACCGAGTACAACGCCAGCTTCTTTAATGCTGCTTTTTCGCTGAATAGAAACAACCCGCAGTCCGTTGCCTTGTGGACCCGTTGGCAATGGCAAGTGGTGGACGGCGATCCAACAACGATTTTCCTCAATTATACTAGAAAACTCACCCCAACTTCGAGCATTGCCGGAGGTTTTTTTCAGCACAATACGGGTGTTTTTTTAAATACAGGAGGGGTGTTGAATTACGCATATGCCTATGAGTTTAACTCGGACGCACGATTTGGTGTAGGTGCAAATATTTTTGGTTTTAGCAGGTCTCTTGCCGATGACCGCACCTTTATAGACCCACAGATAGAACTACCGAATACAGGGGAAGAAACTAGTTTTGTGATGCAGTTATCGCCAGGAATCTTCTTTCAATGGAAAGGTATGATGGTTGGTCTGAGCGCGGAAAATCTTTTGGATTACAACTTCACCAATAATGAACGGGATTCCGGTCCGGAATCTAGAAGGTATCTGGCTTCATTGTCCTATGATTATAGGTTGGGAGCGAATGGGAGTGCAATTATTAGGCCTGCGGTTTACTATAAGACATTTACAGATGTAGACGACCAGATGGGAGCAAATGTGTTGTATTCTACCGACCGCTATTGGGGCCAGGCGGGCTACAATAATTTTTATGGGGTATCCGTAGGGGCTGGGGGCCGGCTGTTCAAGAAATTATCATTGGGAGCTTTGATGGAGTTCGCTACCGATAACATACTTGAAGACACCGACCCTACTTTTGAAGTGGTGTTGGCCTATCATCTGGGGGCTCAATTTGAAAAGGATAAAACCCCCGAAGAACAAAAGGAAGAAGAACTTGCCGCTGCAGAAAAAGAAAATATCGCTGAGGAAAAAGCGAAGGAAGCTGCAGAAAAAGAAGCGGCTGCGCTAAAGGAACGGGAACTGGAAGCTGAAAAGAAACGGAAAGAGCAGGAGGAAAAGATACGGCAGACGCAAATCGAAGCGGAAGAAAAAGCAAGGAATGTTGCCGCACTAAGGGAGATTCGTGTGCGGGATTCCTTGAATGCACTTTCGAATGAAAAAGACATAAGAAAAAAACAAGCAATTGCGGCTCAAAAGCGCATTGACTCCATCAAAAAGGCAAAAGAACAAGAGAAAATAGCTTTGCTCAAGCGTAGAAAGGATTCGTCGGACAGGGCAACGGCCTTGGCTGAAAAGGAAAAGCCCAAAGAAGTAGAAAAGGAAAAGGTCACAGTCGCAGCAAATGAAAAGTATGAAGAAGTGGCTACCGAAGATGGGTTGCAACCCGGCTTCTATCTCATTGCAAATGTCTTTGGTACCAAGAAATACTATGAGGCTTTTATGAAAGATCTGCAAAGTAAAGGGTTGGAACCGAAATCATTCCTTAGAAATCTCAACAAGTATAACTATGTGTATTTAAAACGGTACAACACGATGGGCGAAGCCCGAAGGGCCAGGGATGGTAAGTTTGGAGGGCGTTATCCTGATAAGACATGGATTTTTAGAGTGGTAGGGGAATAGCAGTAAGCAGCGCCGTAACTTCTCGGAAGCAACGCGCCTGGGAAAACTACTTTAACTCTTTCTTTACCAATTGCTCTAGGTAGGCTACCGTATTTAAAAGATACTTGCGGTCTTCGGTCATAGTAGCCATTGCCACCGCCCCTTGCAACATGGTGTAAAGCTGTTTGGCAAACTGTAAAGGGGTTACCGGTAAACGAAGTTCCCCATTGTTCACCCCGTTTTCGAATACCAAGGCTATTTTTCCTTCTATGATCTTAATGGTTTCTTTGCTGGCCGCACTCAACATTTTGTTATTGTGGTTGGCGTCTACCCCTACATTCAATACGGGGCATCCTCCCATATCTTGGGTGAAATCAGCATAGTTTCTGTAGAAATCCGTAAGGCGAAAAATACGATCCAAGGCAGTTCCAGTGCCAGACAATTGGTCATCTATGGCCTCTAAAAGCCGATTGCTATTGTATTCAAAAGCTGCCAATGCCAAAGCTTCCTTGTTTTCGAAATTTCCGTAGAGGGCCCCTTTTGTCAAGGATGTCGCCTGTGTAAGATCGCTCATACTCGTGCCAACATACCCATGTTTGTTAAATACAGGTGCTACGGTTTCGATGATGAAGGCGGTGGTTCTTTCAGCTTTGGTTGACATAACGGTGCATTTTCTTACGAAGATAGAAAAATTATATACTGTATGGTATATAGCAGATACAAAAAAAGAGCGATAAGTTCTACCGCTCTTTTTTTTGTACCAAATAGAACACCGTATACCTATTGGCTACTTCACAAGTTCATTTTCATTTCTAAAAACAAGGGTGTCATCAAACGAATCGATAAGCAGCAGACTATCGGTTGTGATGCTACCTTTTAATAGTTCTTTAGACAGTCTATTCAATACTTCTTTCTGGATTATTCGCTTAATGGGCCTCGCTCCGTACTGGGGATCGTAGCCTTTTTCGGTGAGATATTGAACGGCTTCCTCGGTAGCATCTATGGTAATGTGTTGCTTGCTGAGCAATTTCTTAAGCATTCTTAGTTGCAGTGAAACGATTTGTGCGATTGCAGCCTTGTCCAGCGGTGTGAACATAATAATATCATCTATTCTGTTTAGAAACTCCGGACGTATTGATTTACGAAGTAACCCCAACACTTCTACTTTGGCAGTTTCCGTGGCACTGTGCACATCTTCGCTGTTTTCGAATTTCTCCTGTATGATATGGCTACCCATATTGCTGGTCATGATAATGATCGCATTTTTAAAATCGGCCACACGTCCTTTGTTATCGGTCAGTCTTCCTTCATCCAGCACCTGTAATAACACGTTAAACGTATCGGGATGGGCTTTCTCGATCTCATCTAATAGAATGACCGAATAGGGTCTGCGCCGTACCGCTTCCGTTAGTTGTCCGCCTTCGTCATACCCCACATACCCGGGAGGTGCCCCCACTAGTCTACTAACGGAATGGCTTTCTTGGTATTCGCTCATATCGATTCGGGTAAGCGCATTCTCATCATCGAATAGATAACTGGCCAAGGTCTTTGCCAATTCGGTTTTTCCAACCCCTGTAGTCCCCAAAAAGAGGAAAGAACCAATAGGGCGTCGTGCGTCCTGCAGTCCGGCCCTACTTCTGCGGATAGCATTGGAAACGGCTTCAATGGCCTCTTCCTGTCCTACCACTCTTTTGTGCAAAACCGTCTCAAGTTGTAGTAGCTTTTCCCGCTCGCTTTGTAGCATCTTGGTTATGGGAATTCCGGTCCATTTGGCGACAACTTCCGCAATGTCCTCATTGGTTACCTCTTCTTTGATCAGGACGCCGCCTTTTTGCTGCGCTTCCAGTTCCAGTTGAAGGCCCTCTAGTTTTTCCTGTGCCTCTTTGGTCTTCCCATAGCGAAGTTCGGCTACTTTGCCATAATCACCATCCCTTTCTGCCCGTTCCGCTTCCAACTTATAGTTTTCGATATCCTGCTTTGTCTTTTGAATGGCGTCTACCACATTTTTTTCACTTTCCCATTGTGCGAATATTTGATTGCGCTCTTCTTTGATATTGGCAAGATCTATATTAAGGACCTTCAATTTAGCATGATCTTCTTCTCTTTTAATAGCTTCGATTTCTATTTCCAGTTGCATTATTTTACGATCTAATGCGTCTAACTCTTCTGGTTTTGAGTTGATTTCCATCCGAAGTTTTGAGGCTGCTTCATCCATTAAATCGATGGCCTTATCGGGCAAAAAGCGGTTCGTAATATATCGCTGCGATAGTTCCACCGCGGCGATCACTGCCTCATCCTTGATACGCACTTTGTGATGCGCCTCGTATTTTTCCTTAATCCCTCTTAAGATAGAGATAGCGCTTTCGGTGTCGGGTTCGTCAACAACTACTTTTTGGAACCTTCGTTCGAGTGCCTTGTCTTTTTCAAAGTACTTTTGATACTCATCCAAGGTAGTGGCGCCGATGGCCCGTAGCTCTCCTCTTGCCAGTGCCGGCTTTAAGATATTGGCCGCGTCCATAGCACCTTGCCCGCCTCCGGCCCCTACAAGGGTATGAATTTCATCAATGAACAATACAATGTTCCCATCGGAGGAGACCACTTCCTTGATCACCGCCTTTAAGCGTTCTTCAAATTCCCCTTTATATTTGGCACCCGCGATCAGTGCGCCCATATCCAACGAGTAGATGCTTTTATCCTTCAAATTCTCAGGAATGTCCCCCTGTACGATACGATGCGCCAACCCTTCTGCAATGGCAGTTTTACCAACTCCGGGTTCACCTACCAACATCGGGTTGTTCTTCGTCCTCCTGGAGAGGATTTGCAGTATGCGCCGAATCTCCTCGTCACGGCCGATTACAGGGTCTAGTTTCCCATTATCGGCAAGTTCATTGAGGTTTTTAGCATATTTCTCCAGGGAATTATAGGTTTCTTCTGCACTCTGGGATGTTACTTTGCCCCCTTTTCGTAATCCCTTTATGGCGGTTCTTAGATCGTTTTCGGTAACCCCTTGGTCTTTCAATATTTGGGCAATTCGACTTTTAGATTTAAAAATGGCCAACAATAAATGCTCAATTGACACAAATTCATCGCCCATATCCTTTGCCAGTAAGTTGGCCTCGTTCACACTTTTACCAGCGGCATTGGAAAACTGTAGATCACCACCTGTAACTTTTGGAAAACGTTCAAGTTCTTTGTTTAAGATCTGAGAAAGCATGGAGACACTTACATTCACTTTTTTGAGTATAAAGGGAACCACGTTCTCATCTACCTCTAAAATAGCTTTGAACATATGCTCGTTCTCTATTTGCTGATGCCCTATGCCTTGTGCAATTTGCTGGGATAATTGCAGCGCTTCCTGTGACTTTATTGTATAATTATGAGTGGTCATAATCTATATTTTATATTGTTATTGTCTACTTTTGATTGGTAGAAATCAACAACCTTACCAATACAAAGGTGTTGACAAAATGACACTTAAACCCCCGATTATCAAGACATTTCGACAGGCTGTAAGTATTTCGGGGTTCTACGACCTACTTTAAAGTGTCATGATAACTAACAAGAGTAATAAACTAGAATAGGCTGTAGATGGGAGTATTTGGAAATTTGTTCGGAGGCAACGATGAGAAAGGGAAAAGCGAAAAAAAGGTGGTGCCATGGATCCCTCTCAATTCCTTGGGGCAATTAAAAGAAATTGAACAGAAATCAAGTGCCAAAACCCAGATTATCTTCAAACACTCTACCAGTTGTGGTATTAGCCGTATGGTAATGAATATGTTCAATAGCGGATATGATCTGGAAGAAGGCCAAGTAGATCTCTACTATTTGGATTTGCATGCCTATAGGGAGGTTTCCAATGAGGTAGGATATCATTTTCAGGTAATCCACCAATCCCCCCAACTTTTGGTGATCCGGAACGGATCGGTGGTAACCCATGCTTCGCATGGTACGATCGCCGAAATAGACTTGCAAAAATATGTGTAACAAAAAGGAGCCCGAAGGCTCCTTATTTCTTTAGTTAAATCGTTGTTGGGTGATGATGCCCTTTAACCGGGCTTTTAGGTCTTCCCCTGCATCGTATACCATTTGTTCATTAGTGGGAAAGGGTACTGCCGCCAGTCGTAACAGTGCTATCAAGTCATTGTCCAACGCCCTTTTATCACCTTCATAATTTGCATAAACGTGTTCAAACACAAATTCGCTAGCCAGCGGATATGAGTTGATTTCCTGTTTGGTCCTTAGGTCCGTAAAGCTGACCAAACCTGCTACCTGTGCCGTTTTGAACTGCGTGAACTGATAAAAATCGCATCGTACGGTTTTATACTTATCTATCTTGATTTTGTTGCCTAAACTGTCTTTGACCACATTTCCATTTTGGTCAGTTGCATAGCGATACCCGTCTTTTACCTGTTTTTCTTTTATCAACTGCTTCTCATTCACTTGTTCCGGTGAAATATTGATTTCACGAAAAGCGACCTGCATGTCATAATCGTAGTTGACATTTGGCAGAGGATTGGCATGATACCGTGTCCAATGTTCATTCAGGCCATAGGTGTTGAAATTCAACAGTTCTTCCTGCAAACGTCCTGGAATGATCTGCTGCGTCTGGTTGACCACTCCTACCTTTACATAGTCTAAGCCTTTTGCATATGCTTCCTCGATTTTATTTCGGGTATCCTCAAAACCGGGATTCAATTCGTCCAAGTACTTAAAATCATCATACGCTCTTCTAAAATCCCCCTTGTTATTGGCATTTTCCATCAAATCGGAGGCATTATCATACAGGTATTCCGATAATTGATCCTTGGCATCGAGTAATTGGTTTTGGTAGTTTTTGAATGAAAACTGTGCTTCTCGATTTTCCTCGTTAATAAATAAGGGTAATAAGGGTCTAATGCGTTCCTGAATGGTATGCAGGTTATGGTACGTATTATAAATGGCCTCATAGTTGGCCGGGTTTTCCTCCTTTTCTAAAAAAGCGATCCGCGATAGTTCACGTTCCGTATTTTTTTGATAGGCCTCTTCCAATAACAAGATATAGGGTTGATGGCCTTTCTTGGTTTTATTATCGGCAAGATTGGAAAGTGATTTGTTGATTGCACTACCATAATTCCCCGTGTTTAGGGCTTCCTGGGTCTTTTTCACCCCTCCGCACGCCAGTAAGAACAAAGCGCTAATTCCTGTGAGTAGTAGTTTTTTCATGACGATTGTTTTTACAATTAGTAACACTCAATTTCAACAGCCGTGCCAAAATGATGTTTGTATACAACGTAAAACGATTAACTATCGTATTACTTCGTCAAAAAACGCTTCCAACGGGGTTAATGGGTGTCAAAGGCGGGCAACAATTTAGTGCTCACTTCTCCGAAACCAATACGCAATCCGTCTTTTTCACAATAACCGGTCATAATTACCGTGTCATTATCCTCAATAAAGGTTCTTTCTTCGCCTCCTTCCAGTTTTATCGGTTTGGTTCCTTGCCATGCCAACTCGAGCATAGAACCGTATGAATCGGGTGTTGGGCCCGAAATGGTGCCGCTGCCCATGAGGTCGCCACTATTTACGATACAGCCATTTACGGTATGATGTGCCAGCTGCTGGGCCATGGTCCAGTACATATATTTAAAATTCGATTTGCTTACGGTGGTTGGGGCAGTATTTTCAGGTGCCAGGGCCACTTCTAAATGAATATCAAAACTCCCGGGCCCATTTAATTGTAGGTAGGGAAGTGGAGTAGGCTCCTGCACTGGACTTGCTACTCGGAAGGGTTCCAGGGCGTCCATGGTGACGATCCACGGGGAAATACTCGATGCAAAGTTTTTGGCCAAAAAGGGTCCGAGGGGAACATACTCCCATTTCTGAATATCACGCGCGCTCCAATCATTAAAGACGACCATGCCAAATATATACTCCTCCGCTTCGGCAACGGATATCGGTTCCCCAAGAACATTGGCGTCGGTGGTGATAAAGGCCATTTCAAGTTCAAAATCGATCCGTTTCGAGGGTCCAAAAACCGGCGAATCGGTTCCTTTGGGAAGTGTTTGCCCCTTGGGTCTTCGAATGGGCGTTCCACTTGGTATAATGGTTGAGCTACGTCCATGATAGCCTACTGGAATATGCAGCCAGTTGGGCAGTAGTGCCTTGTCCGGGTCCCTGAACATGGTGCCGACATTGGTCGCATGCTCCCGACTGGAATAAAAATCGGTGTAGTCCCCAATTTGTACGGGAAGTTGCATCTCAACCTCTTCTATGGGGAAAAGGATAATTTTCTTGTGCTCTTCCTGGGCTTGCAAAGCGTTGTTGGTAATGTCAAAAATTTCACTGATCCGATTACGCACGGCACGCCATGTTTTTTTTCCGTCCGAAATGAAATCGTTCAAGGTGTCCTGTAAAAAAATGTCCTCGGTCAGGGGTATGCCCTCAAAATACCCTAGTTGATGCAACGCGCCAAGGTCGACCGCCGTATCGCCTATGCGTGTTCCGATGGTAATGATATCTTCCCTGGTCAGGAATACCCCGAATGGAATATTTTGAATTGGAAAATCAGAATTTTCCGGTACGGTCAACCAAGTTTTTTTTAGTGGGTCATTTGTATGTTGAGGCATAGGTAAATTGTTAATTTGTGTTTGATAAAATTCGTATCAAATATATTATTTTATAAGTATTACCGATTACCAATTCGTATTTTTGCCACTCATTTAACACAAACAGTGGATATGCAACGTGACAATCTGATTTTTGACCTTATCGCTGCCGAAGAGGAGCGCCAAACAAACGGTATAGAACTTATTGCTTCTGAAAATTTTACGAGTCCGCAAGTAATGGAAGCGGCGGGATCTGTTTTAACGAACAAATATGCCGAGGGTTATCCCGGAAAACGCTACTATGGCGGCTGTGAGATAGTAGATGAAGTAGAACAGATTGCCATTGATCGCGCCAAGGAGCTTTTCGGAGCGGCCTATGCCAACGTGCAACCGCATTCCGGGTCGCAAGCGAATGCTTCCGTATATCATGCCTGTTTACAACCTGGAGATACGATTTTAGGATTTGATCTTTCGCATGGCGGGCACTTAACGCATGGTTCCCCCGTAAACTTTTCGGGACGCTTGTACAATCCTGTTTTTTACGGGGTAGAGGAGGAGACCGGTGTATTGAACTATGATACTATTGCGGAAATTGCAGCCCGTGAAAAACCAAAAATGATCATTGCGGGGGCCTCGGCCTATTCCCGTGACATGGACTTTAAAAGATTCCGGGAGATTGCGGACAGCGTCGGCGCTTTGTTGTTGGCCGATATTTCGCATCCGGCCGGATTAATTGCAAAGGGCATTTTGAACGACCCCATACCACATTGCCATATTGTTACCACCACCACCCATAAAACGTTAAGAGGCCCCAGAGGCGGACTCATCTTAATGGGGGAGGATTTTGATAATCCTTTTGGGATCAAATTGAAAAATGGAAATCTCCGAAAAATGTCCGCTTTGTTAAATTTGGCGGTTTTTCCGGGAAATCAAGGTGGGCCTTTGGAACATATTATTGCCGCGAAAGCGATTGCTTTTGGAGAGGCACTTTCCGATGATTTTTTACATTATATGTTACAAGTGAAGAAAAATGCCGCTGCCATGGCCGCTGCCTTTGTAGCGAAAGAATATCATATCATTTCTGGCGGTACCGACAATCACATGATGCTGATTGATTTGCGCAATAAGGATATTTCTGGGAAAGCTGCGGAGGCTGCCTTGGTAAAAGCTGATATTACCGCGAACAAAAACATGGTTCCTTTTGATGATAAATCACCTTTTGTAACATCCGGTATCCGGTTTGGAACACCCGCAATAACAACACGGGGATTAAAGGAAGCCGATATGGCCACAATTGTAGATTTGGTAGATCGGGTATTAACGAATGCTGAAGATGAAGCGGTTATTGCAGATGTAAAGACTGAAGTAAACGCCTTAATGCAAGGGAAGTTGCTATTCAATTCATAAAAAAAAGCTCATACTACACAATTCATTCAATGAATATGCTAGTACGAGCGTATCTTTTTTTCTATTTAATCGTTGAGCATGTGCAGGTCACCAGAGATAACCGTTTTATCTTTTAATGTATAGATGAGGGCATCTTCTTCGGAATAGAAGTAGAGTCCCCAGTATTTAAAATAATCTCGTTTTTTGCAATTTCCTGTTGGAATATTTGCAACGAGGGGCCCTTCTTCGGTAGCTATTTTTTCCTCCTCAAAAATAGGAATGAAAATTTCAAAAGGTGTTTCCCTGGCATTTTTGCTTAAGTGTGTATAGTGCAGGGATAGCTTCGTGAGAATGGCATCGAGCTGTTCGGGAATACTGTGTTCGTATATCTTGTTGATAATGATGTTGCAATTATTGAAAAGGATAGAAAACTCGACCACATCAATATCAAAATTGTTCAACCCTTTAAGGCGTTCTACCAAGTTGTGAAAAACAGATGTATCAAAAGAATCGTCTATATTTTTTCGGTACTGGGCCCAAATGCCTTGGTCCAAGTTTGAAAGGGCATCTGCAATATCAAAATTACAAGAAACTTCGATGACCAATTTAACCATCTCGTTGTTCGTGGCACTATTGCGTATGACCACCTTTGAGAAAAATAGCCGTTCGAGATTTTTCTTGAAATAGGAAATACCCTCAATATCCGTATCATTGATAATCGCTATTGGGGGTTGGTTTTTAAAATTATCTAAGTGTAGTGACATATCACAGCATGTAATTTGTTTGGCTTGTACACAAAAATAGCTGTAATAAGCGGTCGCCCATTATACAAAAACCTTATAAAAACTAGGTTTTTCTCCTTAGGAATGCATTTCAACGGCTTTTTTAGATAAATCCTCGATTTCTCGCTTCCTCGATAAGGGCAAGATCACTTTTGTCTTGCACTCCAAAAATAAGCTTTAAAGCGCGTTTTCTATTGTCGATCGTGGCTTGGGAAAGAGGAAGTACGGAGGTAATATCCTTGGTCCGGGTCCCTATCGAAAGCTCATATAGAATGGCCTGGTCATATTCATCTACCTTAAAGGTCTGCGCAATATTCTTTCGCGCGGCCACCAAGGCTAGATGAGTATAATAGGGCGGTTTGGTAATCACTGTTTTCACCATGTCGATCAAGGAAAGTTCGTCTATTTCGGACTTTACCAAATACCCATCGGGGTTTACTGCCTGGCAGATGCTGTTGATTCGGTAACTATCACTAAAAGAGGACATAAACACGACCTTGCTTTCCGGTACAATTTGCCGCGCCAACTTGCCTAGATCTTGCCCCGTTCTGGGATCTTTGGCTTCTGCGGGGAACAGCTGAATGTCTAACAGGATGATATCGTACTTAAGGGCCTTGGCAGAGGCTTCGATCTTTTTTTGCCCCTCGTCATACCCGTTGCCGATCTCTACCCGTACTTTAAAGTCTTCGAAGACTGCATCTTCCAGAATATACTTATAACCAAGGGCGGTCATTTTATGATCGTCTACCGCTAAAATTGTGATTACTTTATCCATTATAAACTTAACTATACTTCTTGCAGTGCTGTTTCTTCGTGCTCAATTTTTGGCTGTGCCAACGACTGAATCGGAATATTAAAGATAACGGTGGTTCCTTTTCCCGGTCTACTTTGAATATCCCAAGTACCGCCTACCTTTTCGATGCGTGAGGTAATGTTGCGAAGGCCGATGCCCTTCTTTCCTTTTTTTACAACAAACCCTTTGCCGTCATCTACAAGGCTTACCTCTAGGTTATTTCGATTTCGAACGGCAAATGTTAAGGACACCTTGGAGGCTTTTGCATGCTTAACACAATTCTGAAGGCTCTCCTGTACCATGCGATATAAGTTTACCTTTATGTCGCTGCCAAGCCCATCCCAATCTACCTCGTCGTCGTATTCAAATGCGTACTCCAAGGCGGCACTATTTTTAACACCGAGGAGTAATTCTTCAATACTTTGGATAAAGTTATGTATTTTTTGGTAAGCAGCATGACTTAATTCGTGGGAAATTACGCGCACTTCTTCTTGAATATCCATCAACTCCTTGATGGCTTCCCCTCGTTCCTCAATGGCTTCGGGGGTTGTACGCTTATTTAAGCCCAATAAGAGCATGCGTACGCCCTGTATTCTTCCTTGCACCCCATCGTGTAATTCTTCGGAGATGCGTTTTTGGGCAATCTTTTTGCCTTCCTCTACTTTTTGTTTCTGGGCCAAGAGCAGTGTAAAGATTTTCTCGTTGCTTTCTTGCTGTTCCTTTTGAAAGCGCAGTTTCTGGTTTTTGGTACGCTGATCAATGATCATAAAGGCCGACAAGGCCAATAGCAATAAAGTTGCGGCGATTCCCACCCATAGTTGTTTTTGCCGGGCCAGTAGGCGATTTTCCTCTTTGGTTTCATTGGTTTCAAAACGTATTCTGGCAAATTTTTCACGTGCTTTACGTTCTTCTTGCTGTAGGCTATCATTAAGTTTAATATAGGATTTGGTGTAAGACAATGCATTTTCGGGGTCTAATCTACCTAGTATTTTCAATACCTTTAATAGTCGATAGTTGTTTGTGCTTTTAATCGCATACTTTTTTGATTTCAAGGCTGATGTAAGCGCTTTTGTTGAATCTTTTTGTTTTAGATAAAATTCGGAAAGTTTATAATAACTTGCGGATACTCCAGGGCTGTCATTGGCACTATCCATTATTTTTAAAGCGTTCTTGTATTTTTCTTCAATACCTTTTTCATTTCCCATTTTCCATTGGCTATATGCAAGATTAGATAAAGTTCTTGCATATGATAATATTTTGGTTTTGCGAAGGTTTTTGATATCAAGAACTTGGTTAAAAGACTCAATTGCTTTTTTTTGTTTTCCTTGTTTCTGATAGGAAAGACCAATATTATTAAGAATGAAATGGGAGCGATCTATGTTTGCCTTATCTGCGAAGTCTAAGGCTTCTTCGTAATTGTCAATAGAAATGTCATACTCCTCAAGCCCCATTGATATAATTCCAAGAAGGTTATAGCATTCATAAAGTGATTGATATTCTTCCAAGGGCTTTAGAAGTTCTATTGCCTTAATCGTATTTATTTCACTACCTGTAAAGTCTCTAACTTCTTCCTGAACTCTGGCCAAATTTAATAAAAGTCGACCTGTATTGTATTCATCGTCTAATTTAACATAAATGTCATGTGCTTTAGCATAGTAATAATATGCGCTATCCTGTACTCTATTTCCTTTTAAAAAAAAAGCCAAATCCCAATAGGCTTCTGCTTCAATGCCCTTCTCTTCTGTAGATTTCGCAAGAGACATTGTCGCTCTATTTATCTCTCGAAACGTTAAAGAGTCCTTTATACTAATTGCAGCCAAGGAAAGTTTGGAATAGTACCTTACTTTTAAAGAGTCATCGGTAATATTCTTGATAGAAGCATGTGCTCTATTTAGAAACTGCATTCTGTTTTCCAAGGATAATTCTTTCTTCCTTACTTTTTTAATCCAGTTCAAAGTACTATCTAACTTGATAGTTGTAGACTTTTCTTGGGACCTTTTAGAGCTATGATTACAGCCCGTTACTCCTATAAACATTATAAATAGGATTACGTTTATGGGAATAGCGAAAGATATTAATCTAATATTCATCTATCCACAAGATAAAGAAAAAACCCCAAATTTAATTAATTTGAGGTTTATAATAAAGGATTTTGTTTCGGTTCTAATTAGTTGTCTCGTCCACCATTATTTTCCTCACCACATTCATCACATGCCGAAACATCTAAATTTTCATACAACGCCTGCGTATCTTCAATACTGTTATCTTTTTCACAAGAATAAAATCCTACACTTAGTGTTACTACTGCTAAAATTGCTACTACCTTTTTCATGATTAATCCGTTTAGTCGGGGGGTTAATATTAGTTTCAGGGCTAAAGTAGTATGAGAGGGCGCGGGGGAACAACCCTCTCAAAAATGTTCTGGTAAACTAGGTGTTTTTACGAGTATTCTGCCTATTTCTGTTAGAATTCTGTTAATTCATAGCAGAAATGGTGTTTTTTGATAGTATTTTTTTGAGTCCGTCTACATTCTCCTTATATGTTTTGGAGAAGGGCAGCTGTAGTTTTTGCCCCTTTAAACTGCAGATCGCTTTACCGTAGTTGATCCGTGCCACATATTTCGTATTCAATATGTAACTCTGATGTACTCTAACGAAATTGTTCGGCAATTGTTGTTCAAAGGTCTTTAAAGTTTTATAGGCGTTGATACGGGAACCATCGGTCATGACAAAGTCGGTGGCGTTGTTATCGGCCTGTAGGTATAAAATATCGTCGGTATCTACATAATGGTAATCCCGATACGATTGCAAGCACAAGGTCTGCGGTTCGGCTTCTTTTGGTGTTTGTTTTTTAAGTTTCAATAACGACTTACGAATATCGAACTCATTATAAGGCATCAACCAATAATCGAAGAAATTACATTTGATGGCTTGGTAGGCGTGATCCTTGCTTTTAGAGACTCCTATCAATATCGGCAACTCTTGAATGTATTGGTGCAATTCGGAAATCATTTGAAAATAATCCAGCGCCTGCTCATTTAAATTGATAAAGACAATGTCGGGAGTAAACTTAAGAATTGCATTGAGACCTTCCCCGCTATTTTTCGACAGTCCGATAAAATCAAAATCATCGTGTTCCTCTAAGTAGTGCATTAGCTGCAACTTAGAAGTAGCATCAGAATCGATTATCAGATATTTGTAGTCCACTGGGGAATAGTTTTGTATACCGCAAATTAGCGATAGTGGTCGAGACTGGACTATAGATTTACCTTATAAAAACTATGGTTTTTTTTGGTAAAACACTGAAAACAAGCAGTTTTGAAGGAAAATACTGTCATTTTAACGATTTTTAACATTTGCTGAAAATCGAAGGGCTAATCTTATGTTGTAAAAATGATGAATTTCAAAGGGGTAGCGGCCCCATCAAACGGTCTTTTTTCAACCGTTCATAAGAAGTGTTTAATTATCGGGGGCGTACTGGTAAGCACCGATTGCAGGATCCACCGTTCTATCGATTCCGAGAATATCGGTGGGTATCAACTGAGCGGCGGCTTGCTGGGCGTTCGACCTTGCAGCGGAGCTTTCCCCGATGCGAAAATTGTTCTTAGCAGTATCCAGGAAATCAAGGTCTTCATTTAGAAGGATGTTATTATAGCGCGTACTGTTTTCAAAATCATACAACGGATTGTCATCAAGGGCTCCCGAAGTATCATTGAATTGAATAAGGCAATTCGTAAACGAAAAGGTGAAATCGTTGCTATTGTTGCTAAGTAAGGCCAGTTCTACGAAGCTATTCCCATCAATGATGGTATTAGTAAAGGCTGCCCTGGTAAGATCTCCGACGGCTATTTGGCCATTTTGAAAATCGACCTCATTATCAATGCGCAATGCCTCGCCACCTCGGAAACTTTTTGACCAGTAATTGGCGATGGTCGTATGGGTAAACGAATAGCTGCCTCCCAGATTGCAATACAAGGAGATGGCCCCGGCGTTGCCGAGCACAAGATTGGACCCCTCTATCGAGGCCGTTCTTGCCCAAAGGTTTACACTAGCGGAGTTGTAGATTTGGGAATTGGTAATGCTTAGGGTAGGATTTGCGACATCGGCGATTCCCTCTACCAGCAGGCCAATGGCCGCATTCTTGATGGTTAAGTGGTTTATTTGATTGTTGTTGCTGCCTTCCGATAGCCATATCGTACCCCATTGTCCGGGAACATCATCGAATGCGGGTTCTAAACGATCTCCTTCAAAGATGACCTGATTTTCCAATAGTTCAGGGTCTTCGCTAAGCGCCCCGTTAACCGATATACTGGCACCTTCTTGTACCCAAATACCAGAATTTTCATGAAAATAGACCCTCGCCCCCGGGTCGATGGTCAGGGTAGCATTTTCTGGGACTGCCGCATACCCGTAAATGACATACGGTTTTTCATTGGTAAAAGTAAGTTGATCATTCTCGAGGGTAATTCCTTCGACCCGTATCTCGGCACCATCGGCATCCAAGCCTAATAGCAAAGTCTCTTTCTCCCCGTTCATATCGGTGGGGGGAAATATAAAAATGGCGTCCTGTACCAAGGTTACCAATTGTACCTCTTGTAAATCATCGCCGCTGTTGAACTGTATGGCATCGGTATACAGAAAGGCGTTCTCCCCAGTGGTAGTTACATCGAAGGTGGTCTCCACAAATATGAATAGGCTGTCTTTTGCCAGGAGTTCCACATTTGAAAATTCTTTTCCCGCATCGCCATCCACATTCAATCGGTACCCGCTGGCAGTACCCTCTCGTAGTCGTATACTGGGAATCTCGATATCATTATTGGTAGTATTATATACCTTTAATGCATAGGTGCCACTACCGATATTCGAAAAAATAGTGTCGAGAAAAACGGTATCCTTGGAAAAGGCAAGATTGCCTGAAGCAGGTTCAAACTCAAAGTCTTTTCTGCAAGAACTCCAAAGCACTAATAGGCTCATCAACCATAGTACATAACAATAAGAAGGTATTTTTTTTCCCACGTTTAATGTTCTTTTTTGATGCTTTACTCAGGCTTTTTGAAAAATTCGGACGATTTCTTCCGAAATGCGCATGGGCCTAAAGGTTTTGGCATTTAACAAGCACCACTCGGTAATGGAACGTACCAAGAGCCTTTTTGTTTTATCGTCGTAAATTTCCACGACCCGAACCGATGTTGCACCCCTACTGCTTTCTATATAGGTTTTGACCGTAATTAGGTCGTTTAATTTAGCGGCATTTTTATAGGTGATATCATGATGCATTACTACCCAAGCGACACGTTTCTGCAATTCTTCCGACGCTAGGCTTTGCCAGTGTTCTTTCGAAATGTCCTGAATCCACTGCACATAGCGCACATTATTCACATGGTCAAGATCATCTAGATCTGTCGCTTTGACGACAAGCTGTTTTTCAAAATTGGCCATTACTACTTTTTAAGAATGTTCACTTCGAACATCTTATCCCAGTCTTTTCCGGTGACGAAAAATGTCTTGCGTTCTGGGTGATAGGCAATACCATTGAGTACGTTTTCAGTAGCGCTCCATCCTGCATGCTTGGTTACTTTTTTATCGAGTCCGCCAAAATTGACGACCCCTTCTATCGCACCACTGGCCGCGTCGATTATCATTACGCCGGAACGTTGGTATACGTTCGCGTAAATTTTGCCATCAACATATTCCAATTCATTTGCCTTGCTAAAAACCGATTTATTGGTTACCGTTTGTATAAAACCTTCTTCAATCAGGGTCTCCGGGTTCAAAAACCAAATTTTTTCGCTGCCATCACTTTTTATCAAATGCTTTCCGTCATTAGTGAGGCCCCAGCCTTCTTTGCTTTCGCCATATTGAAAATTATCCAATTTGCTCAAATCGCTTAAGTTGTAGATAAATCCTGTTCTGCTTTGCCAGGTAAGCATGAATATTTTTTCATCGAGAATGGTGATGCCTTCTCCAAACACCGTACCATCCATTTCCACTTTTTGCAGTACTTCCCCTGTTTCAAAATTGGTTTTACGCAAGGAAGATCGATCTTTCTTGCCGGTACTCTCATACAATATCCCATCATGAAATTCAAGCCCTTGGGTGTATGCCCTATTGTCATGGGGATATTCGTTGACAATCTCATAAGTGTATACCTCAGGAGCTTTGGAAGCGAGTACGCGAATGGAAGTCGCAACTTCTACGGAAGTGTCATCGTATGATACCGTTGCCTGTAACATTTTGTTTCCAAGCCGGGGTATATCCAGTTTTATTTTACCATCTGAAAAAGGAACCACTTCCCCATCTATTGCGTAGGTTACACTTGTGATGCTTTTGTTTTCTGGATTTTTTATCGAAACGGCTACTTCTTCCCCTTGTTGCACCACTTTGCCTTCAATCTTTATATCAAAGAGTTTGGCCTGTTTTCTGTCCATATCTCCACAATTGGCTAGAAGGAGGCACAGGCACAGGAAAGTCACTTGTTTTAATTTACCCATAGGTCTTGAACTGTTTTAATTTCCGCAACCTGTATTACCATCAAACAGGTGTGGGATAGCGAGCAGGCAAGTTAGTTTATAATTTCAAGAATGTAAAACAATACGGCGGATGTCCTATGTTTTTTAGTGCTTTTCTATACGGAGATTCCTCAGCGCTATTTGATAATCAGCTTTTTACTATTACCGATTCTTTTTTGAGCCCTAATTGCAATGTGAAGCGAGCACAATTATTACATAAATATCATCAATTAAATTTTAAAAGAAGTTTTAAAAGTGTGTATATTTGCAGCTGGCAAGTCCTACACGACCAGCTCCTGTAGAATCCCCCAGGGTGGGAACGCAGCAAGGGTATATGGTTGAGCGGTGCGATGTAGGTAGCTTGCCTTTTTTTGTACCCAAAAGCGAACGAGCTACTTCCTTCAACTTTCGCTTCTCACTGCTCTTTTTTATTCGTTAATTTGCAATCATATGCAACAAAAAGTAGTACTTATTACCGGAGGTTCTTCAGGCATAGGCAAAGCCATTGGTGTTTATCTAAAATCAAAACAGTTGCGCGTATACGGTACTACCCGTAGTTTGGCGCAGCATCCTGATTTTGAGATTTTCCCGTTATTGGAACTCGATGTTCGAAAGACCGATACCATTTCAGAGGCCATTAAACGCCTTATCGAACTTGAAGGGCGCATAGACGTGCTTATCAATAATGCAGGGGTAGGAATTACCGGCCCAATAGAGGAAACACCCCATGAGAGTATATTGAATGCTTTTGATATCAATTTCCATGGTCCGTTGCATATGATGAAGGCCGTGCTGCCCCAAATGCGAAAGCAGGGTGGGGGACTCATAATCAACATTACCTCGATTGCCGGTTATATGGGGCTTCCGTTCAGGGGTATTTATTCCGCTTCCAAAGGGGCGCTCGAAATTGCATCGGAAGCCATTCGCATGGAAACGAAAGATTTCGGGGTGCATATTACAAATTTGGCTCCCGGTGCCTATGCCACAAACATTGCGGCAGGGAGGTTTCATGTAGACGCGAATGGGGGATCGCCCTATGCAAGAACATACGGTCGTACCTTAGAGGCTATCAACGAAAGTGTAGATGATGGCGAAGACCCCATACAAGTTGCTCAGAAGGTATATCGGTTGTTGCGGACCAAGGAGCCCAAAGTACATTATAGGGTAGGGGCCTTTACTCAAAAACTTTCTGTATTCCTTAAGCGGGTACTGCCCGAGAAACTCTTTGAGAAAATGTTATTGAACCATTATAAATTGTAGTTTTACAATGGTTTTTGAATCCCGTTGCCAATACGGAACGATTGCCATGTAAAACGTACTTTTTTATCCATATTTAAACCAGAACAAATGAAATTTTTTATAGACACTGCCAATTTAGATCAAATTCGAGAAGCCCAAGCATTGGGAGTACTAGATGGGGTAACTACGAACCCCTCATTAATGGCAAAGGAGGGAATTACAGGACGAAACAACATCTTGAAGCATTATGTGGATATTTGCACCATCGTAGAGGGGGATGTTTCCGCGGAAGTGATTTCTACCGATTTCGAGGCAATGATAAAAGAAGGCGAAGAATTAGCCGAATTACATGACCAGATTGTGGTGAAAGTCCCTATGATTAAAGACGGGGTAAAGGCCTTGAAATATTTTTCGGATAAGGGTATCGCAACCAATTGTACATTGGTGTTTTCTGCGGGTCAGGCGTTATTGGCAGCAAAAGCCGGAGCCACCTATGTATCTCCTTTTATAGGGCGACTGGATGACATTTCTACCGATGGGCTGAACCTCATTGCCGAAATCAGAATGATTTATGATAACTATGGCTTTGATACACAAATCTTAGCAGCTTCGGTACGTCATACAATGCATGTGATCGATTGCGCAAAACTAGGCGCTGATGTCATGACGGGACCTTTGTCGGCGATAGAAGGCTTGTTGAAGCACCCATTGACCGATATTGGTCTTGCTAAATTTTTGGCAGATTATAAGAAAGGAAACTAGGAACAAAGAACGAATCAACGCTTTCTGCGGATTTAGTGGTAACGCAAAAGGTACGGATGTCCTACATCGGTACCTTTTTTACTTAAAAGCACTTTTGGGAACCCGCTTATTTCGCTTCTAGTGGCGCGTACTTTGCGCATCGGTTTTTAAGGAAGGGCGTCGTCTTCCTGTTAGAAGGAAGCATAAATATTCGAAAAGGCATCAACAATAAGCGAATCTTCCGTAATAACGCATTTGTTTGGCGGATAGATGATCAGGGATTCCGTGAGGGTTTTGAAGTCGTTAGACCGAAACTGTAAGTTTGTATCTAACCCCGACGTTTCAAGTATTCCTTTCCAAAGTGGCTCGCTTGTTCTCATATTGATACCCACATAAGTATACTCGGGTTTTTGCTTGGTGAGAATCGCAATGCGTTTTGTAATATTTTCAAAATGTCTTCGCTCAGCTGCAGACCAGAAGTAGAATACCGTTTTCCCTTCTTTTGCAATTTCCCTTAACGAGAGCGTATCACCTGCCGTATTGGTGACCGATACGTCCGGAATAACGTGGTTGGGTTGAATATTCGCAATGCCACTATAGAGCTTGTCTATTTCATTGAGATGCTTGTTATTCCCTGACAGTTTATGAAACTCATCTATAAATACCCTGTTGTTTTCCTCCGTATCATGAACCTTTAACAAATAATCAAAGGCCACATATCTGTATAAGTTGTCTTTCAGTTCTTTGGCGGTAATCATACTGTCGATCAAATGCAACTTGTGACGGTTAAAATGGAGCTGATTACGCACTATTTTTTCCTTTACCCTACATTTTTCTTTACACGTCATGTACGCCAAATTCTGAATATGATTCAGCATGAAGTTGTAGTACGGTCGCAAATACGTAAGTTCTTCATCGCCAAATTCGAGCTCGTTGCGGTACTCATAAAACGCCTTGGGAAGCCCCTCCATTTTACCACTATGTGCCAAATTTTTGTGCCGGAAAGGATATTTTTCCTTAAAGGTATAATAGGTGTAGTCAATACTTGCTTTCCCTATTTTTACTTGGTCGCCCACGATTTCCCCTTCGTTTTGAAGCTCTTTTAACAACGCCACTTTTTTATTTTTCAACGAATCTACCCGCTTTAGAAATTCACTGGCCTCCAGATTATAATAGTTGTTGATCAAAGGCATTTCATCCTCTCTGGCCAAAAAGAGCTCCAAGAGAAAATTGCTGATGGCACTACCACGACCCGAAAATACCAATGACTCATCAAAATCGATTGTGTTCAACCGTACCATAATACTATCTCCTTTTTGAAGATACACATATTGATATTCCGGCGAATGATTGAAATGATACAGGCCCTGTGGCAAAGAGTCAAAAGAAAAAGAGAAACGATTCTGCTCATTTAAAAGGGCGGAATCAATGATTTTATCCCCCTTGTAGAGCACAATATGGCTGCTAGTGGGGTTTACGATCTCCCCTGCAAAAAAAACATTGGGGGATTTTTTTTCTCCTTTACTACAACCTGCCAAAATAATAAGAAACAGATAAAGTAAATTCTTATCCATACAAGAAGATCTATGATAGAATGTAAAAATAAGCAAGCACAGGGCCCTATGCTGTTAATGGCACGTTAAAAGTTATAACGATCCCGTTCCTTTTCGATAAAAGTGATGGCAGACAAGATTATTGGCTAAGGGAACTAATTTGCCTATTTTTGCACGAAATTTTAAAGCAGAAAATATGTTGTCGGTTTCTAATTTGTCGGTTCAGTTTGGGAAAAGAGTCTTGTTTGATGAGGTGAATGTTGCGTTTACCCAAGGCAATTGTTATGGGATAATAGGAGCCAATGGGGCCGGGAAATCTACTTTTCTAAGAATCATGTCAGGTCAGGTAGATCCCACATCCGGTCATGTACATTTAGAGCCGGGCAAGCGCATGTCTATTTTAGAACAAGATCATAACGCCTATGACGAATCTACCGTTTTGGAAACTGTGGTAATGGGGAATAAACCCTTGTTCAAAATTAAAACGGAAATAGATGCACTGTATGCCGATTATACAGATGAAAATGCCGACAAAATAGGGGAGTTACAAGTAGAATTCGAAGAAATGAATGGCTGGAATGCCGATAGTGACGCCGCTGCCTTACTTTCAAACTTGGGGATTACGGAGTCCTTGCATTATACCGTCATGAGCGAAGTAGATTCCAAGCTAAAAGTGAGGGTGCTGCTGGCACAGGCATTGTTTGGCAATCCCGATGTACTTATTATGGATGAGCCTACCAATGATCTTGACTACGAGACAATTAGTTGGTTAGAACACTTTTTGGCGGATTATGAGAATACGGTAATCGTTGTGTCGCACGACCGGCACTTTTTGGACTCGGTCTGTACCCATATCGGTGATATCGATTTTGGTAAAATAAACCTGTTTAGTGGAAACTACACTTTTTGGTACGAAAGTAGTCAGTTGGCCGCGAGACAGCGTGCTCAACAGAATAAAAAAGCCGAAGATAAAGCGAAGGAGTTGCAAGAGTTCATTATGCGGTTTAGCGCAAACGTGGCCAAGAGCAAGCAGGCAACCAGTAGAAAAAAGATGCTCTCGAAATTAAAGGTAGAAGATATTAAGCCTTCGAGCCGACGATACCCTGCGATTATTTTTGATCGTGAACGCGAAGCCGGGGATCAAATATTAAATGTAGATGGTTTATCGGCTGTTTCGGAAGATGGGGATTTGCTTTTTGAAAAAGTAGATATCAATTTGGCAAAGGGTGATAAGGTTGCCGTCATATCGAAAGACTCGCGGGCTACCAGTGCTTTTTATGAAATAATAAATGGGAACAGAAAGGCCGATAAAGGGGACTTTCAATGGGGTATTACGACCTCACAATCCTATCTGCCGGCCGATAACTCCCGCTTTTTTAATCAGCATATCAATTTGGTCGATTGGCTCCGGCAATGGGCAAAGACCGAAGAAGAGCGCGAAGAAGTATATATTCGCGGATTTCTTGGAAAAATGCTCTTTAGCGGGGAAGAAGCTTTAAAACAATGCACCGTACTTTCAGGGGGAGAAAAAGTGCGTTGTATGCTGAGCAGAATGATGATGCTTAGGGCCAATGTCTTAATGTTGGATGAACCCACCAACCACCTGGACCTTGAAAGTATCACCGCTTTTAATAACTCCCTGAAGAACTTTAAAGGTACTGTTCTTTTTACAACACATGACCATGAATTCGCACAAACGGTAGCTGATAGAATCATAGAATTAACCCCTAAAGGCAATATTGACAGACATTTAACGTTCGATGAATACATGTCAGAAAAGACGATTAAGGAGCTGCGGAAGAAAATGTACGCGGTTTCGGTTTGACTTGTAGAACCCAAATTCTTACATTATGAAAACCTACAATCTTTTTAGCCTTATCTTGGTGTGCCTTTTGTTTTCATGTAGTACCTCCGAAGAAGGCGACGGTGGTGGTGGCACGACCAATCCAGGTGCGGATGCCGATTACACCCTATTGTTAGAAACTGGTTCAGCGCTCAAAAGCACGCTTTTGAATGCAAATGCCGAGTTGATTACATTCAATCCTGCGGATAGCAAATTTGCCGATATCTCCACTCCGGAGTTGACCTATAAAGATGGAGCGGTTTTTAGTTTTTATCAAAAGAACGGAAGCTGTTCGGGCGAAATTTTACGGTATGATTTCAATAGTGATAGCGCTGATGCGATTGTGCTTTTCGATGATTTAAATGATTGTGATCTTACTCCTTATGCGATCGCGCATTCCAACGAAAAGGTGTACATCGCCTATGGGTTGGAGAATACCATGTTAAACGAAGACTACTTTATTCGAGTGGTGGATTTAAATGCCACTGAGAATACTTTTATCGATGTTTCGGTCAGCAAAAAACCAAGCGACCTTGTTTTTACGAACAACAGACTATTTATTTTGACGCTAGATGAAACAATTACCAACGAGAATTTTATGGTAGTGATGGACGCTTCAACCGATACCATGATCATTGAGATGAATCTGGGCTTTAACGCCCATCAACTGATCAAAAATTCGGATGAGAATATAATCGTAAGTTATGATGAGTTGCATACGCTGATGAACAGTCAAACGCTTGCGCTGCAATATGTACAATATCAAGAAGGTATAGAGCCGAAGTTTACCAAAGCGAATTCAAATAATTTTGATGATACCGGGAAGATGTACTACGAAACGCCTCCGGGTGAGAATAGTATTTATCCCATCATTCCAGCTATTTACGATTTTGGAGAAAACCTGGTAGTGCTATACGCATTTGAAAACTTTCTTACCGAGGCACAACGGAATTTGGAGTATGAGATAGAAACGACTACCATGGTCGATTTCGATATCAAAAATGGTTATATGCTGATCGGTTATAAGAAAAAGAACAGCCAAACCGGAGGATTACTTCGCATACGAACTGGTGCCGAACCCGCGGTAATCGATAATATTGATGTAAACGGGATCCCTCGTAGTATTGTCGTAAAATAAGAATAGACCAATCTTGAAAAGGGCCTTCATCCAAAGATGAAGGCCCTTTTTTGTTGCCGGGATGTACGTACTCAGGCGTTAAAATATTTGCTCTTCCAAATAGCGGGATTAAAATTTTTGCCCAATGCAAAACCATAAAAAATTACTACGGCCGCCAGGCTCTTGAACATAAAGAAGAAGACGATCCAAAACTCACTACTAGTATTGTTTTTAGAAAACAGTCCGGTTGGTATGAGAGCGGTACAAACAAAACTGATCACCAATACCACAAGCGCAAGGTTAACAATACTTTTAAAGGGCCACACAAGTATTTTTCTCAATGGATGAAGATCGTTCCCCCATTTGTGTATCAAATAAAAATAGTCGTTTCCTATCGGTGCGAACAACAAAGGGTCATCTTTATCGGCGAGTTTAAATAATTTTGATGGTGCTACGATTTTAAAACCTTTTAGTTCAATTTCGTGTTCTTTTTCCAGTTTGCTGATTTTGGAAAAAGCTTCCTGGGGAATCTCCCCTTTAAAGTACTTCGAATCTAAAAAGCGTAACCTGTAGTCAATACAGATATTTTTTATTTGATCGATATGGTAGATTTTTTCTGTCCGTAACAAATCAAAGTTGAATCTATTTTCCACATAATTGGCCGCTTTAGCAATGGTTTGTCGAATGCGATCTTGTTTGTACGATACTTCCTGTAGAATTTGTTCGACAGCTGCTAGTACTTCGTCGGCATTGCTATTTTTGGCCCGTTCTTTTTCTAGCTTTTCTTCAATGTTGGTATTCGTTAGTCTCATTTCTTTTTCTTTAGCTTCCCAAAGTTAGGAAATTCTGGTCCGGCCTCTAAATCACACAACGGCAAGGTTGTTAATATTGTGTTAATTTCTATGAAGCGCACATTCCTTTAACATGCTTTTTCCGTAGATGAGTGTATATTGCCGATGAATTTGGTCGTTTATCGATTAATTGTATTTTGTTCATCCCAAATCTAGAACCTATGAAATCTCCCCAATTCGCCACGTGCCTATTTTTTCTTTTAACAGTATCAATTGTTTCTTCCCAATCGGTTCAGGTTGTGATGGATCCGGGTAAATCGATTATTTCCAACACCGAAAATTCTGAAAATCACCAAACGCTTTTAGCGGCAGTTAAAGCCGCCGATTTGGAAGAGGTTTTGGAAAGTAAGGGCCCTTTTACCGTTTTTGCGCCCTCGGATAACGCATTCGATAAACTTTCGGAAGCCCGCCTTGCCAGATTGTTACGCCCGGAAAACAAAAAAGAACTACATTCCCTGTTAACCTATCATATTGTAGCGGGGAACTTATCCGCTTCCACTATTTTAAAGGCAATGTGCCGTGGTAATGGAGTGGCCACCTTCACGACCGTGCAGGGAGATGAGTTAACGGCCACCATGAACGGTATCGACATTGTTCTTACCGATAGTAATGGCAATACGGCGCGGATAACTACGGCAGATTCAAATCAGCGCAATGGGGTAATCCACGAAATAGACAGTGTTATTCTCCCTGCAAAATTATAACCCCCGTTTTTAGCGTAGTTCCGCGTTCAGTTCTTGTTCGTATTTCTTTTGTATTTTCCCCATTATTTTATCGATTTGTTTATCGGTAAGGGTACGGTTCTCGTCTAGGAGTGTAAAGCTCACGGCATACGATTTCTTGCCTTTAGGAAGTTTGCTGCCGGTATAGACATCAAACAATTTTACAGATTTCAACAACTTTCGCTCCGTTTGAAATGCGAGATCATGTACTTTTTTAAACTGGGCATGATTATCCAAAAGCAGCGCGAAATCTCTTTTTACCTCTGGGTATTTGGGGATGTCTTGAAAAGCAATCTCTTTTTTACCGGCAATGGAGAGAACGGTATCCCAATCAAAATCGGCGAAAAGTACTTCTTGGCGCAAATCGAACTTCTTTAAAATATCCTTTTTCACTATTCCGAAGCTGGCGACCTTTTTTTTATTCGAAATGAGTTCGATTCCCTCGGAAAGTAACGAAGTGTCTGCCGGCCTTTCCTCCAAGGTATTGATGCCGAGCCTGGCCAGTACATTTTTAACCACCGTTTTGCAATAGTAAAAATCCGATTTCGTGTCGGCAACGGTCCAACTGGATTCCTGTCTTTTTCCGGTGACGAGCAAAGCCAAGTGTTTTAGTTCCTCCCTGTCTTGTTCCCTTTGATGGTAGGTCTTGCCAAACTCGAACAGTTTTAAATCGGTTTTTTTTCGATTTACGTTGTAAGAAACAGTTTCCAGCCCATTGAATAGCATGGATTGTCTCATAACCGAAAGGTCCGAACTCAGTGGATTTAGCATCTGAACGGCTTCCTCACTACTAATTCCCGCGGCATAATCGGCATACTTGGGAGCGGTAAGGCTATTCGTCATGATTTCAAAAAAACCATTTGAGGCCAATTGCCCTCCTATTATTGTCTGTAATTTGTAATCTTCCAATTTGGAAATAGGGGCAATGGAGGCATTTAACTTTTCCTTGAAGGCAATATTGTTGTAACCATAAATACGAAGGATCTCCTCGATTACATCGACTTCTCGTAACACATCTACGCGATAGGACGGTATTGAAAGCCCCAGTCCTGTTTCGGTAACATTCTTCACTTTTATCTCCAACGAGGCTAAGATTGATTTGATCGTATCTTTGGGAATTTCCTGCCCGATCAATGTGTTTACTTTTTCGAAAGAAAGAAACACTTGTTGATGGTCTTGCCGTTTTGGATAGAGGTCCACGATATCCGATGTAATATAACCACCTGCGATTTCTTTTATTAACAAGGCCGCCCGTTTTAGGGCATATTCTACCTGCTCGATATCGATCCCTCTTTCAAAGCGAAAAGACGCATCAGTGTTCAATCCGTGCCTTTTGGCTGTTTTTCGAATAGAAACGGGGTCAAAATAAGCGCTTTCCAGAAATATCGATTTGGTATTTTCCGTTACTCCGGTATTGATTCCTCCAAAGACTCCGGCGATACACATAGGCTTTTCGGTATCGCATATCATTAGGTCATCTTCATGTAACTCCCGTTCTTCCCCATCGAGGGTCATGAACTTGGTGCCGCCTTCTACCTTTTTAACAATGACTTTACCACCATGAATACGGTCGGCATCAAACGCATGTAGCGGCTGTCCTAATTCATGCAAAACATAGTTGGTGGCATCTACCAAGTTGTTTTTGGGAGTAATACCTATGGCGGCCAACCTATTTTTTAACCAGTCTGGAGACGGTTGTACTATTAAATTGGTCAAGGTAACCCCACAATATCTTGGGGCCAGCGCACTGTCTTCCACTTCTACCTCTATCCTCAGGGATCGGTTGTCAACATTAAACTGGCTAATGGAGGGGGTGATGAGCTCTTTGGTAATTTCTCTTTGGATGAGCCCGGCCCTAAGATCCCGAGCTACTCCAAAATGGCTCATGGCATCTGCACGATTGGGCGTGAGGCCTATTTCAAAAACTTCGTCATTTTCAATTTCAAAAACTTCCGCACAGGGCGTACCTACTGCAAGACTGTCGTCTAGTACCAAAATCCCGTCATGACCGTCCCCAATACCCAGCTCATCTTCCGCGCAAATCATTCCGTGGCTTTCCTCGCCTCGTATTTTCCCTTTTTTAATGGTCCAAGCTTCGCCCTCCTTAGAATATAGGGTAGTACCAATGGTCGCAACGGGCACTTTTTGACCGGCAGCAACATTTGGCGCACCACAAACAATTTGCAAAGGACTATCCCCGCCGATATCGACGGTTGTTAATTTTAACTTGTCGGCGTTCGGGTGCTTTATACAATTTAGTACATGCCCGACGACAACTCCCCGCAGGCCACCTTTTACCGACTCAAATGGGGTAATGCCCTCGACTTCAAGACCTATATCGGTCAATAGTTCCCCGGTTTTTTGGGAATCCCATTCTATTTTAAGAAACTGCTTCAGCCAGTTATACGAAATATTCATCGGTCGGTTTTAAAGGGCGTAAAGATAAAACAATGCGCGTAGACATTCAACAGCGATACTTCTGTTTTGTTTTTAATTTTTAATTGTAAGTTTTTAATCGTTATTTCGATTTTAGAATCAAAAAGTAGTTCATGAACAAGTTCTTTCTAAGCGTTGGTATTACCCTGTTGGCGATTGCCTGTAAACCGGATAAGAGGCAATTTCCTGTCGAAGGGGTATGGAGGGCCGAATTGGCGGTAATGGACCACCAGGTTTTACCATTTAATTTTAAACTTCAAAAATCGGATACCGGTTCGTACAAAATGGAAATCTATAATGCGGAGGAAGTGATTCTTGTTGATGAAATCGAGATAGTGGGGGATAGCATCACTATTCGAACGCCTGTTTTTGAAGGATATATCACAGGTAGTTATACTGCCGAAAGCATACGCGGAGTATTTGTCAAGGAAAGTTTGGATCGCATTGTTCCATTTACGGCACAGTTTGATGAAACGGAACGGTTTGATAAAACAATCCCCTCAAATACGGATGTTTCGGGAATATGGGAGACCGATTTTAGTTTGGGTACGGAAGATCATTACAAAGGCAAAGGAATCTTTACTCAAAAAGATGACAAGGTCACGGGAACTTTTAGAACCACTACGGGAGATTACAGATACTTGGAAGGGATCGCCGATGGCGACTCTCTAAAACTTTCGGCATTCGACGGGGCACATGCTTTTCTGTTTGCTGCAAAAATGACCGATAGCACCTTACAAGGCACGTTCTATTCCGGGAACCACTTTAAGGAACCATTTTTTGCCACCAGAAATAAGGATTTTGAATTGATAAGTGCCGATTCGCTCACTTATTTAAAAGAAGGGTACGAACACTTTACTTTTGAATTTCCGAATGCGAAGGGAGATTTGGTATCCTTAGAAGACACGCGGTTCAAAAATAAGGTGGTCTTGGTACAAATTATGGGCACCTGGTGCCCCAATTGCCTTGATGAGACCAAATTTTATCTTGATTATTTGAAGCATCACGATACGGATGATTTGGCGGTAGTCGCTCTGGCATTTGAGTATGCCAAAACCAAAGAAGGGGCATTTAAAAGTATACAGCGGATGAGGGATCGTATCGGGGTAGATTATCCAATATTACTGGCGCAATATGGTACATCGGATAAAGAAAAGGCACAAGAAAAACTGCCTATGTTGAATCATGTGCTCTCATATCCGACGACCATATTTATCGATAAAACAGGGGAGGTAAGAAAAATTCATACAGGATTTAACGGTCCGGCTACGGGAAAGAAACACACCGCTTTTAAGAAGGAATTCGATGCTTTTGTACAGCTTCTTTTGGCCGAGTAAGAAGACTAAATAATGGTAGATTTCCCTAAACCGATATTCTCATCATTCATGTTCATATCATCATCAATATCAGTGATATGGTCGGCAATAAAATCCCCGACATAATCCGTTCCATACTTACTGCTTCCCAAAATATCGGGCGTTAGTATCTTTTTCTTGAACGATTTTCGGACTGAAGCGATAACGGCTTTTGATTCTTCTTTGAGACCAAAATGTTCCAATAGCAATGCCGTACTCAAAATAGAGGCCACCGGATTGGCAATATTTTTCCCTTTCGCTTGCGGATAAGATCCATGTACCGGTTCGAACATACAATGGTATTCCCCGATTGATGCGGAGGGCAATAACCCGGTAGACCCAATAATGACACTACCTTGGTCAGATAGGATATCACCAAACATATTATCGGTCAATAAAACATCAAAACTGGTTGGGTTGAGCAGTAGCTGTACTGCGGCATTGTCGATATAAAGACATTCGAGCGTTACATCCGGGTAACTGGTACCAATTGTTTTAACCACCCTGCGCCATAATCGGGAAGTTTCCAAAACATTTGCTTTATCGACCAAAGTAAGTTTTTTACGTCTTCTTTTAGCGGCCTTAAATGCACGGTGGGCAATTCTACTTATTTCCTTTTCTGTATAAATACAAAGGTCAGAGGCGGTAGTACCATCTTCGCTTACCTGTTTTTCACCATAATAGATACCTCCTGTAAGCTCCCTATAAATTTCAAAATCGGTACCACGCACCAGGTCTTTCCCAAGCGGCGAGTGTTTTATAATTTCAGGGAACATTTTTACAGGCCTTACATTGGCGAACAAACCAAGTTCTTTTCTCAGCTGCAATAAGCCTTGTTCCGGTCGTATTTTGGCTTCCGGGTTGTTGTCGTACTCCAAGGTGCCTATTGTACCAGACAGCGTAACATCCGAATTGGCACAAAGCGCTAAGGTTTCTTTGGGTAGGGGCGTACCATGTTTTTCGATGGCCAAGGCGCCCATGGTGCCTTTGGAAAAAATGAAGGTATGGTTGAATGTTTCGGCGACAGCTTTCAGGCATTTGACAGATTCGGCCACAATCTCGGGGCCAATGCCATCTCCGCCTAAAAGTGCAATTTTAAGTTGCATCTACGATACAATTTCAATAGTTATTTTCGAGTCTTCTATGATGGTATGGATATCGGCATCCAGCACCTCCTTCTTCTGATCGGCGAATTTCAAAAATTCCTGGTACACCTCGTCAAGCTGTAGTTTGGTAAGTTCATAGCCTACAAGCTTTGCACGGTATGCCAACGCTGCGCGCCCACTTCTGGCCGTTAGCACGATGGAAGATTCATTCACACCTACTTCCGCAGGGTCGATGATTTCATAGGTTTCCCGATTTTTTATAACACCATCTTGGTGAATTCCGGAACTGTGAGCAAAGGCATTCGCACCAACAATTGCCTTATTGGGCTGCACGATCATACCCATTTTTTGTGAGACCATTTTACTGGTGTCAAACAATAATTTACTGTTAATGTTGGTATCAAGGCCCAATGTTGGGTGCTGTCTTAAGATCATTACGACTTCCTCCAAAGAGGTATTGCCGGCGCGCTCACCAATACCGTTGATGGTGCATTCGATCTGCCGTGCGCCATTGGAGACACCGGCGATTGAATTGGCAGTGGCCAACCCCAAATCGTTATGGCAATGGCAAGAAAGTGTAGCCTTGTGAATCCCTGTGACATTTTCTTTTAGGTACTTTATTTTAGCCCCATACTCCTCTGGCAGACAGTAGCCCGTTGTGTCAGGAATATTGAGAACAGTGGCCCCGGCTTTCACGACCGCTTCACATACCCTGGCCAGAAATTCATTGTCGGTACGCCCTGCATCTTCTGCAAAAAACTCAACATCCTCTACAAACGTTTTTGCATAACTGACCGCCGCAGTGGCACGTTCGATGATTTTATCCTTATCAGAATTAAACTTGTGTATGATATGGGAATCCGAAGTTCCGATTCCGGTATGAATCCTAGGGCGTTTCGCAGGTTTAAGTGCTTCGGCTGCAACGGAAATGTCTTTTTTTACAGCCCTGGTAAGACCACAAACGGTAACATCTTTCACTAGTTTGGCTATTTCATTCACCGACTTAAAATCACCGGGACTTGAAATAGGAAAACCGGCTTCTATAATATCTACCCCAAGATTATTTAATCTTTCGGCGATAACAAGTTTTTGCCTTGTATCAAGTTTACAACCTGGTACTTGTTCTCCATCTCGAAGTGTAGTGTCAAAAATATCTACCTTATCTTTACTCATTATATTTGTGTAGTTTTAGGTACCCATAACGAATATAATCCGTAGGCATATAATAATCGAAATTACAAAAAAATAGTTACAACGTTGAATTACTTTTTAGGTGTTTTAATTATTTGATGTTTAGATATTTAAGTACTTTTTATTACGATGACAAATACCCATAAAGATTCCCTTTTCGTACTGGTAAAGTCTCTTTCGAAGTCTGAGAAGAGACAGTTTAAGCTGTATGTGGGCCGTTTAGGGGTAAATACCGATGCCAAGTTCCTCGCACTTTTCAATTTATTGGATAAAGTAAAAAAGTACGATGAAAGGGCCATTTTGGAGAGTGGTATTGTGAAAAAGGCCCAGTTATCAAACTTAAAAGCCCATCTATACAAACAAATTTTGGTAAGCCTGCGATTGAATCCGGTCAATCAAAATATACGGGTACAGATACGGGAGCAGTTAGATTTTGCTACCATTCTGTATCAGAAAGGGTTGTATAAACAAAGCCTTAAGATATTGGACAAGGCCAAGGCGACGGCGATAGAGAATGAAGAAAAGAACATCGCGTATGAAATAGTAGAGTTGGAGAAGATCATAGAAACACAATTTATTACCCGCAGTATACCTCATAGGGCCGATGAATTGGCCATTCAGGCGAAAGAGTTATCGGCTTTGAACGTCACTACAAGCAAACTTTCAAATCTCTCATTGCAACTCTACGGAATTATGTTAAAAGTAGGGTACGTACAAAGCGATGCAGACCATCAGCGCGTAAAGGAGTATTTTGAACGTCACCTTCCGAATTATCGGTTGAAAGATTTAGGATTTAGAGAGAAGTTATGGCTCTACAAAGCACATTTGTGGTATAGTTTTTTATTGCAAGATTTTTTGTCTTCCTATAAATATGCGAGTAAGTGGGTAGATTTATTTTATGAGCAACAGGAGCAGATTTCCTTGAATCCCGTTTTTTTTCTCAAAGGCAATCACTACTTACTTGAGTCGTTGTTCTATGTGAAGTACAGTTCCCAATTTCGTAAAACGTTGGAACGTTTGGAAAGCGTTGTTGCCAGTAAAAGCTTTCCTAAAAACGATAATATTGCTTCCTTGGCGTTTTTATATATCAATGCCAACAAGTTGAACCTGCATTTTTTAGAAGGTACTTTTCACAAAGGGCTTTATTTGGTGAAAATCGTGGAGTATGGTATCGAAAAGCACCAAGGGCGTATAGATGCGCATCATATCATGGTGCTATACTATAAAATTGCCTGTCTCTATTTTGGCAATGGAGATCATAAGAACTGTATTATTTACCTTAAAAAAATCATTAACAACAAGAATCTGAAAATGCGGGAAGACCTGATGTGTTTTGCCCGAGTTTTGAACTTGTTCGCCCATTATGAAGCCGGAATGGACTATCATCTGGAAGTACAATTAAAAAGTACGTATAAGTTTCTATTAAAAATGAACGACCTGCACGATGTTCAAAAAGAGATGATTAAGTTCTTACGTAATTTAGGGAATATTTACCCCCATGAACTTCAGGGGGAATTCCAAAAGTTACATACACAATTAAAGAAATATGAGAACGATCCTTACGAGAAGCGTGCCTTCTTATACCTGGATATTATTTCATGGTTAGAAAGTCATTTAGAAAACAAACCGGTTTCGCAGATCATACGTGAGAAGGCCATGTCCCATACCCGCTAAGCATTGAAGACCTCTACGGCCACATTTAATGGCAGAAACTTTTTGGAACTCAATTTGGTGATGCTTCTTCTGGGCACATCAGGTCCCTTTGGGAAGTACATCACCCTTCCGGTATCCTTGGCCATTGAAATAAGAGCATTGCTGGCCCTGGTTTTTCTTTTGTTGTATTGTAAATATAAAGGACTTTCCTTTCATTTAAGAAAAAAGGATATCCCGCCCATTCTTGTATCGGGACTCCTAATGGGGTTGCATTGGACCACTTATTTCAAAGCCTTGCAATTGTCGAATGTGGCGATTGGGATGCTGTCCCTTTTCACCTATCCCGTATGGACCGCCCTATTGGAACCCTTGTTCCTAAAAACGAAATTTCAGAAGATCCATCTGTTACTGGGGCTGTTGGTCTTGGTCGGTATTTATTTCCTGGTTCCCAAAACCGATTTAAACAACTCGTATCTTGCCGCTATCGGTTTTGGCGTTTTTTCGGCAATTTGTTATGCTGTCCGGAATTTAATTTTGAAGACAAAAATCACCAACTATCAAGGTTCCGTGCTTATGGGGTATCAGCTGATCATCGTGTCCATTCTATTGTTCCCTGTTTTTTTTATGTATGATATTGCGGATATACCGAGTCAATGGAAAGGGTTGTTGGGAGTAGCCCTGATTACTACTGCGCTCGGACATACCATGTTCATTAATACTTTTAAACACTTCTCAATAACCACCATAAGTATTATTAGCAGCATTCAGCCGGTGTACGGGATTCTTCTTGGCGCCTTATTTCTGGCCGAGGTTCCGGAATGGTCGACTGTATTCGGAGGGGTACTGATTCTAATTTCAGTAATTATTGAAAGCATCCGATCATACCGTTAGCATTGCGTGGTACTGGCAATATTAAGGTTTTTCCTGATCGTCATCGGCCTTTTTATCTTGATTGATGCCCGGTGTTCCCATGTTGAATTGATTGATCAGCCCGTTCCCCAATTTCTGAAACTCTTCGTTCTGAGCCATCGCCCTTACTTTTACAGGGTCAAAATTCCCATTAAAATACAAGAATGACCCCTTTACGGCATCATTGTTATAGATCAAGATTTCTTTCACGGTATTCTTCCTTTCTCGAATAGAAATTACATTTCTCTTTAGCACATCGTTTTTTCGATATACTTCTATAAAGGAGTTTCCGGTTATTCCATTCATTTGTTTGTTTAAAAACTCGGTTCTTGCCGGGGTGGTACTGGGGAACTGTATGTAGCGTAAATCTTTCGTATTTCCAATGAGCGCTTGCATTTCAGGAGAAATATTGCTAATCATCGCTAGCATAAATCGAGGTGCCCGCACTGCAGTTACCTGATCATCATTTTTATGCGCGTTATAGAAGGTGTCTATTGAGTTGTAGCCTCCGCAAGAAGTTATCAAAAATAAGGTAAGAATAAACAGTGTTCTTTTTAACATGGTCGTGTGTTTAGTATGCTAAATGTATGAAATTTAGCGACATGCATCCCAAACAGGGTCTTTGGGAGGGAGCGCTTCAAGGAACAAGAGTTCTTTTTTTACAGGATGAACGAATGAAAGCTTATAGGCATGTAAATGAATACTACCATCCTTATTGCTTCGATCAAAGCCATATTTTAAATCTCCCTTGATGGGAGAGCCGATAGCGGTCAACTGCGAACGTATTTGATGGTGCCTCCCTGTTTGCAAGTCTATTTCAAGCAGTAAGTAATGGGTGAGTTTTTTGATTACCTTGTACGAAAGAATTGCCTTTTTGCTTTCCGGAACCTCCTTGATATGGGCGTACGATTTGTTTTGTTTTGGGTTTCGTTTTAACCAATGGGTCAGCATATCTTGTTGCTTGGGCGGTGAACTTTTAACCACGGCCCAGTAGGTTTTCTTAGCAATTTTTTCGGCAAACAACTTGTTTAAACGCGGCAGTACTTTTGAGGTCTTGGCAAAAACCACAATTCCGGAAGTAGGTCGGTCAAGCCGATGTGGTACCCCTAGATACACATTCCCGGGTTTATTATATTTTTCCTTAAGAAACTTTTTAACTACCTCGCTTAAAGGAAGATCACCGGTCTTGTCACCTTGTACAATATCGCCCGGTCGTTTGTTGATGACAATGATATGATTGTCTTCATAAATGACCTGAAGGTTACCGGGGGTAGAGTAAATTTTGGTTGTCACTAAAACGCTAGTTTTTTGTGTTTTAAAGAAAGAAATAGTAAGAGGAGTACTCCGGTGGTAACCGATACATCGGCCATGTTAAAAATACCGGTTCTAAAAATGCCCAATTTAATTTGAAAAAAGTCCGTTACCGAACCGTAGGCAATGCGATCGATCAAATTACCGATGCCGCCACCGATCACAAAAGCGAAAGCAACCACGAGCCATTTGTTCAGGTTTGTTCTTTGGAGAATTCTAAAAAGCAAGATCAACAAGACCAAAACGGGAAGCACTTGTAACAACACCACCTTTATGAACGGGGGAAAGTTATCGCCAAAGCCTAACATGGCACCAGTGTTTTCAACGTTGGTCAAAATAAAGTGATCGTCTACTAACTGAATGTACTCCCTAGGCACTACTTTTTCGCGCACTACTTCCTTTGAAATCTGATCGCATCCAATGTTTAACAACACCAGGAATAAAATACCCAAACGACTGGCCAATAGTTTGTTTCTCATTACCTTATTTAAAGAAAAATTTATGTAGCCTAATATTGTTCTTCGTCACTCGGAAAGTCTTTGCTTTTCACATCCGAAACGTAGGAGGCAATTGCATTCCCCATGTCTTCGTACAAGTTCATGTACCTCCTTAGAAATCGGGGGTTGAATTCATGGGTCATACCAAGCAGGTCGTGTATGACCAAAACCTGCCCGTCGGCATGTTTGCCGCCACCGATACCGATCGTTGGTATGTTGATGCTTTCAGAAACTTTCTTGGTCAGGGAGGCGGGTATTTTTTCGAGTACCATTCCGAAGCATCCTATTTTTTCAAGAAGTTTTGCATCGGACATTAATTTTTTGGCTTCCTGTTCTTCCTTTGCCCGCACGGTGTAGGTGCCAAATTTATAAATCGACTGTGGGGTCAGTCCCAAATGTCCCATTACAGGTATCCCCGCATTCAAAATTCGTTTTACCGATTCCTTTATTTCTTCACCGCCCTCCAACTTTACGGCATGCGCACCACTTTCTTTCATAATGCGAATGGCCGAACGCAGTGCTTCTTTTGGGTCGCTTTGGTAACTTCCAAACGGAATGTCGACCACTACCAAGGCTCTTTTTACAGCTCTAATGACCGAGGTGGCGTGATAGATCATTTGGTCCAACGTAATCGGCAAAGTGGTTTCGTGCCCGGCCATAACGTTACTGGCAGAGTCGCCTACCAATATCACATCAACATTGGCTGAATCAACAATTTTGGCCATAGAGTAATCGTAAGCGGTTAGCATGGAGATTTTTTCCCCATTCTTTTTCATTTCGATCAACGATTTTACGGTAACTCTTTTGTACTCTTTTTTTGCAATTGACATTCGGTATTGTTTAGTTTGGATAAATGTAAGCAATTTGTATTAGGGTTGAAAAAGGGAAACAAGTCTTAGATGGTCCAGTATCTTTATTCTTCGAATTGGTAGGGGTAAAAGCTATGACAAATCAAGACAAACTGATGGCGGAAACTGAATATGGCGTATTAATTTTTAATGTATTTTTGGAAAAACACCTGATATGCGATTTTTGATGCTAATGCTATGCCTGCTCGGTACAGCCGGACTTTTTGCCCAAGAGGAAGAAAAGAGGGCGGTACAGGAAACCATCGAAACCTTTTTTGAGGGGTTTCATAAACAAGATTCGATTTTGATCAAAAAGGTCGTTTCGGAAGAGATTGTTTTACAAAGTATTGGCAAGGGACCTTCTGGAGAGTCGGTGGTCCGTACTGAAGCCTTTGGCAAGTTTATCAAATCGATTGTAAGCATTCCCGAAACCACCAAATTTCAGGAAGTGCTAAAGTCATTTGAAATTCAGATAGATGGCCCCATGGCAAACGCATGGACTCCTTATGAATTTCGATTGAACGATGCCTTTCATCACTGTGGCGTGAACTCTTTTCAATTGGTAAAACACGGGGAGGAGTGGAAAATCGTTTACCTGATCGATACCCGACGCAAAAAGGGATGTGAAGAAGGATAATGGGGTATTACCAAGGGATTGTAATTAGCATATATCAAAAGAACCGTATTTTAAATTAGACCTATGAAGATTTTAAACGTTACCGCGCTGCGACATGCTTTTTTTGTACTAGTAGTCTTTAGTACATTCAACAGCAGGGCTCAGGATTTGAACCCGTTGGAAGGAAGATGGAATTTGACCATCACCCAAGAAGGAAAGGAGCTGCCATCATGGTTAGAGATTTCCCATTCTGGAAGAAGTACCTTGATAGGGCGGTTCGTATATGCTTTTGGGAGTGCTAGGCCTATTTCAGAGGTCAAAGTGAAAGAGGGCGTGTTTCATTTTTCTATTCCGCCGCAGTGGGAACCGGGTTCCCAAGATATGGTGTTCGAAGGTAGTTTGGAGGGAGATACCTTAAAAGGTAGCATGACCTATACTGATGGCAAAAGCTATGGCTGGACCGGCGTGCGGGCCCCGAAATTACCCTACAAAGAAGCGGTGAAATGGGGAACGCCCGTAGCACTTTTTAACGGTAAAAATACTGATGGATGGCATACTGAAGGGGAGAGTCAATGGATTGTAAAAGAGGGTGTTTTAACAAGCCCGGCATCTGGAGTCAACCTAGTTTCGGATGCTACTTTTTCTGATTTTCGATTGCAGGCGGAATTCAGATACCCTAAAGGTAGTAATAGCGGACTTTATCTACGTGGGCGATACGAGGTACAGATAGCCGATAATAGAGGCTTGGAGCCTTCGAGTATTTTGTTTGGGGGTATTTATGGTTTTTTGACGCCGAATGAAATGGCTGCCAAGGAACCGGGAGAATGGCAGACCTATGATATTACCTTGGTAGGTAGGAGGGTCACCGTTATCGCAAACGGAGTGACGATCATCAGCGAACAGAACATTCCTGGAATGACGGGTGGTGCCATTGACAATAACGAAGCCGCTCCCGGCCCCATTTTTATTCAGGGAGATCATGGCCCGGTTGAATTCAAAAGTTTGGTGATTACACCTGCGGAGTAGGAAACAGCACTAATGATTTGCTATATATGCTGATCTATTAGAATGGTGTTTCCATCCGGATCCGTGATTATAAGACTGGCAGGACCTGTAGTGGATTCATCTGCCTCGTTGATGATACCGATTCCTTTTGATTTTAATTTCTTTTGAATGTCCCGAACATCCTCGTAGTCCTTAAGCGTACGTGCGTTCTCGTCCCAGCCGGGATTAAAAGTTAAGATGTTGTTCTCGAACATTCCTTGAAATAATCCAATTAGGGCATTGTTGTTTTTCATAATAAGGTAATTACTGGCCATCGCGCCGGCAAACACCTCGAACCCAAGATCTTCATAAAACTGTTTTGAGGTAGCCAAGTCCTTGACACTCAGGCTTACCGAAAATGGACCTAATCCCATATGTTTTGTGTTGGTTTAAAACAATACCCCGTTCGTCAGGGTATTTAAAAATAAGGATTTTCAAAAGAAGATTGATTTTGATTTCTTGGCACCTCGGCCAAACGTCGGGACTGTGGACGGCATTGTGGCAACGAAAATGACATCCTGTCAGTTTTTAGGTCTTGGCATATTGTTTGTCATTTAGGTATTCGACGTTAAAACAGGCACTAATATTTAAAACAGATACAATGAGCAAAATTATAGGCATCGATTTGGGTACGACCAACTCTTGCGTTTCCGTAATGGAAGGTAACGAACCGGTAGTAATTCCAAATGCCGAGGGAAAAAGAACTACTCCTTCGGTTATCGCTTTTGTTGAAGGGGGCGAAATAAAAGTAGGGGATCCCGCCAAAAGACAGGCGGTTACCAATCCGACCAAAACGATTTATTCGATCAAGCGATTCATGGGGAATAAATACTCCGAATCGAGCAAGGAAGCAGAACGTGTTCCTTATCAAGTGGTAAAAGGAGATAACAATACACCTAGAGTGGATATAGACGGGCGTTTGTATACGCCGCAAGAGCTTTCCGCCATGATTCTTCAGAAAATGAAGAAGACGGCCGAAGATTATTTAGGACAGGATGTGACGAGGGCCGTCATTACGGTTCCCGCTTATTTTAATGATGCACAAAGACAGGCCACGAAAGAAGCCGGGGAAATTGCAGGACTAACGGTAGAGCGTATTATTAACGAACCTACTGCTGCTTCTTTGGCATATGGAATGGATAAAAAAGACACCGATCAAAAAATAGTGGTTTTTGACTTTGGTGGCGGTACACATGATGTTTCTATCCTTGAGTTGGGAGACGGGGTGTTTGAAGTACTTTCTACCGATGGGGATACACATTTGGGAGGTGATGATGTTGATCAGAAAATTATCGACTGGTTGGCCGAAGAGTTCAAGAAAGACGAAAGTATTGATTTACGGGACGATGCTATGGCATTGCAGCGTTTGCGCGAAGCAGCTGAAAAAGCAAAGATAGAATTGTCTTCTTCTGCGCAGACGGAGATCAACCTTCCTTATGTAACGGCCACAGCTACGGGACCAAAGCACTTGGTGCGTACCCTTACAAGGGCGAAATTCGAGCAATTGATCGAAGATTTGGTGAAGCGTACCATCGAGCCATGTCAAACAGCTTTGAAGTCGGCCGGACTTTCAAAAAGTGATATCGATGAGATTATCTTGGTAGGGGGATCTACTAGAATTCCGGCGGTACAGGAAGCCGTGGAGAAGTTTTTTGGAAAAAAGCCTTCGAAAGGTGTAAACCCTGATGAGGTAGTTGCCGTAGGCGCCGCCATTCAAGGGGGTGTATTGACCGGGGATGTAAAGGATGTATTGCTATTGGACGTGACACCCTTATCACTTGGTATCGAAACAATGGGGAACGTATTCACCAAATTAATTGATGCGAATACAACCATACCTACCAAAAAGTCACAGATTTTCTCGACCGCAGCCGATAACCAACCCTCTGTTGAAATTCACGTACTGCAGGGAGAGCGAAGTATGGCTGCAGATAACAAAACCATAGGTCGTTTTCATTTAGATGGTCTTCCACCTGCACAAAGAGGTACGCCGCAAATCGAAGTAACGTTCGATATCGATGCAAACGGAATTATCAAAGTTTCGGCAACTGATAAGGCTACCAACAAAACACAGGATATCCGTATCGAAGCATCTTCGGGTCTTACCGAGGAGGAAATCGAGAAAATGAAGGCTGAGGCAGAAGCCAATGCCGAGTCGGATAAGAAGGCGAAGGAAACAGCTGATAAGTTGAACGAGGCCGACGGGATGATTTTTCAAACTGAAAAGCAATTGAAGGAATTCGGGGAAAAGCTGTCGGATGACAAGAAGAAACCGATCGAAGAGGCTTTGGAAGAATTGAAAAAGGCATATGAGACCAAAGATTTGGCGGTAATTACACCGGCTTTGGATAAAATCAACGAAGCTTGGAAAGAAGCCTCCGAGGAAATGTACAAAGCACAGGCGGAAGCCCAGGGCGGAGCAGCTCCTGAAGGGGAACCAGCCGCTGCGGAGGGAGCCAATGAAGGTGATAACGTAGAGGATGTAGATTTCGAAGAGGTGAAGTAAGTCGATAAATTAATCTTTTCTTTATATCAAAAAGGGGCAGTTCATACTGCCCCTTTTTATATTTGATACTAATTTTGTTTTGTCTTTCGCAAATCAAGTAACTTTGTGTTATGGAAAAAAATTACAATCCGATTGTTTTATTGGTAGCCATATTGGGAGTTTTATCGTTGCACTCTCAGGAAATTAAAATTTTTTCGACCGCCGATTTTGATTTGAAAGGAACGGTAAAAAACTGTTTGGTCAGCACCAGCTATGGGAAAGAAGACTTCACCTTTAACGAAACCGGTTTGTTGACTAAATCGGTAACGCGCTACAACGACAACGATTATGACATTACCTACTATAAATATAGCAAAGGGGAGCTGATTGAAAAGAGGCTTGAGAATTATCGCGACAAAGTTTTTGATGAAGGAACAAGTATTGCAAATTTTTATACCATTGATACCGCCGCTAACCGAAAAGTAACCGAGAAAATCGTATCGTACAAAAAGGAGTTTCTGGATCAATATGAATATTTGTATGATGCCGATGACCGATTGATTAGAATTGTGAGGAGCAATGACAACGGAATTGATGAAACAATTGTTCGCTATAACACCTATCGAAGTGAAACCACCGTGACCTATGAAATAAACGGAGAGAAACAGAAATCAATTCGGACATCTTTTAAAAAAGGAAACAACAATGAAAGGCAGCAAACCGTTTTGACCAAAAAATTTCTGAATGGTGCCCCTCACCAGGCAATCGAAGAAATTCTTGATGAGGGTGGAAAGGTACTTTCTAAAACCGATTTCCTTTTTGACAATACCACCAAACAATTTACGCCAGAGGTAACGGTGACCTATGTGTACGATTCCGATGGGATCCTATCCACCACCAAGACCGTCCGTGGAGACCAAACCGAGTTAAATGAATATGTACACCAGTTCGATGGTGAGGGTTCGGGAAATTGGGTAAAACAAATTATTAAGCCCAACAACTCCTACACCACTAGGAAAATCTCCTATTATGAGGTGCTCGATGAAGCGGAGGAGTAACAACGGTTGCAATGGTTTTTTTGAGGGATGTAGACCAGCTATACCAACTGATTGATAATCTCTTTTTTTACCTCGTGTTTGCCATCAAAAATAAGTTCCTCGGCACGGTTGTGAAATAATTTTTTGATATGTTCAGAAACAAGCTGCAAACGCTCTGCGGTTAAATATTCATCCTTATCTCCGACGATAACGGTTACCTTTGTTTCATTTTCCTTTAGGAAGGCAAAATCTTGGGACGTAAGCTCTTTGGGCATACCACCGGCATATAAAACTAGCTGATGACACTTAAGTTGTCGTCTTGCCACCCATCTGGTCGCGATAGAAACCCCCTGTGAAAATCCAAATATAATCAGATTCTTATCCGCCGGTATCTGCTCTCCATCGAGCAAGGCATCTAAGTATGCGTACACGTTTTCGGCCTCAGGCAGTGTATTCTCCTTGGTAAGCCAACTCGCTCCCACGTGGCGATATTCACCATTTAAATAATATTTGGAAGGAGCCTGCGGCGCAATGATATAATTTTCCGCTGGAGGGAGCTCATCAAAATACCTAAGGAAATACCTGCTTAAATATCCGATACCATGCAAAACGACCCAGACTGTTTTGGTGTTTTTAGACAGTTCATTTAGAGTAGAATAGGTATTGGTCGTAGTGTAATGGACCTTTTTTTCAATTGATTTCATAAGCTGTTTTTAGATCAAATTAAGCACAAGGTCCTCGGGAAGTGGAATATGTGGGTAATGTTCTTTTAAACTACTGAGCATTTTGCCGTAAGGCATATCATCAAAACTGCCATAATCGTATAGGTATTCCATAAAAACATCTCCTTTATTGCCGTACTGCTGAAAAACAGCGTCATTGATACCATCAAATTCGAGTACCGGCACGCCAAGTTTTTCACAAAGCGATTTGTTGAAGGCTGGGGTTATCTTGATCCAGTGATCATTTAAAAGCACTTCTGTGCATCCATGAAAGACCAATACATCGGTTTTTAGAATAGTCACGATACGCTCTACGGCAATATGATTTTTTACATTTCCAAAGTTCAAACGGGCCGGTATTTGGATCGCTCTCAAAACGGCACAGAGCAAAACTGCCTTCTCTACGCAGTAAGCGGAACGTCTGGTTAACAAATTACTTGCCTTTAATGTCTGAGGACGCAGGTCGAGGTGATAGGGGTCATAGAAGTACCCATCTCTTACGGCCTCGAAAAGGGCGATTACTTTTTCTGTATCATCGGTGCATCCCGTGATTTTAGACTGCGCGTATGCGATGATTTCGGGATGATCGCTATCGATAAAGAAAGTAGGCTTTAAATAAATATTGGTATCTTCCATAGGTTATAAATTAAACCAATCTGTAACGATTGGCCAGAGTTGCTCCTGATGTTTTTTTCTAAAAAAGTCGTTGTGTCCTATTGCTTTAAGCCCGTAATCAGAGGGAATGAGGTGCATTCTCTTCGTCTCGGCGTTGATGAAAACGGCTTCTGCCAAAACATCGACAGCTTTCTTTGGGGCGAAGTTATCATCATCGATACTTATCATTAGGATAGGACGTGTTAATTTATGATAGTGGTTATTGCCATAATCGGTTGCAAGGCCCACCATTGATTTTTTCTTTAATAAGAAATAGCCCCAATCGAGCATTACTTGGCTGGGCAGGGGTTCGCCCAATCCTATCCATTTCGAAGGAAAATATCCCATTAAAGTGGTCAGGACAGGTGCTAGTATGCCAAAACCACCAAGAATAACGGCCTGCATTTTTAAAGGAAAATTTCGGTAATAACCAAATTGTGACCCTATGGTCAAGAACCGTTCATAAGCCTCAAAGGCAAGGCTCATCCCCAGACTATTGCCACCAAAACTATGACCGATCAATAGCAGTTGATCCTGCGAATGGGCCCCTCTCACATAGGCTGTGACGGCAGTAAAATCCTGCAAAGTCCAGTCGCGATACGAAGCTTTCATTCCTTTTAGCACTTTGGGTTTTGAAAGTGCTATGCCCCGGTAATCGAACGTGTAGGCCGAACAGCCTTGATCGGACAGCCAAGATGCAAAATTGAAAAAAAAGCGTTGTGGCATCCCTACTCCGGGAGCAATAACAAAGGTTTTGCCATTGGCAGATTTGGGTGCGAAATGATGCGCCACGATTGGATAACCGTCGGCAGTATGAATGGTAAGTTGTTTCATGTTGCCACTAGTTTCGTTTGGGAATTAAAATAATCGACGATAAGCTGAAAATACTTCTCTCGATTTTCCGATTTTGCCAACTGCGCGTGTTTCGCATTCTTAAAAACTACTAATTCTGTAGGAAGGGGGGAAGCCCTTTTGAAATTAGGGCCTGCCTCTTTTAGAATTACTTCGTCATGATCCAAGTAGATCAATAATAATTTTTTTAATCCGTTTGCCTCCTTCATCCTATCGATCATCCGAATTCGTTTCCGATAATTTGGCATCAAGAAATACATCAATTTCAAGACCTTGAATGCCATGGGGTAGTGTACCCAAAAATCTTCCAAGGTATTCGCTGCGCTCTCTATAATCGCAAACTCGAACGGATGCTCCTCCGCAAAGGCAATGGTCGCGAATTGCCCTCCCAAAGAAATGCCCATATAGCCCAAGGGTATATTGGGATAGTGTTTTTGCGCTTCGTAACCCGCAGCTCTGATATCTTCGAAATAGTCAAAGTTTCCTACCGTGCTTTCGCCAAAACCGTTGATGTCAAAAACAAGCACATGGTAACCGTTCTCTCTGAGCAAATCCGTATAACCATTTTTAAGAAAATACCCCTTGGCTTCCTTGCCCATAGGATGTCCCAAAACAATAACCCCTTTCGCAGAGGTAGTTTTTGACGCTGCGACCAAACCCCTGAGCCTGGCCTTGGAACGACTGTTAAAAGAAATAGGTTTCCACTCTTTTCGCTCCTCCATACTGAGCGGATTTCTCCATTGTATCATGAACGATCCAAAGAATGGTTTTTTGATAAGTTTGTACATGAAACGCATTTGAAAATAGGGGTTTAGTTATTTGATAGTATGGGATTTCTCTGTATGATAACCTTGGTCGTTTTCCGCAACAGATCTTCAGAAGCGGATTCCCATTTTCCGATATGCGTAGTAATCAATTCTGGTCGTATGTCCTTCTCTTTAATAAAGGCCAGCATTTCGGGAATATCGGCTAACGGATTTGCTAGACCGGTCACTAAACGAATGTTCTTGGCATACAGCTGAAAAAAAGGAACGCGAACGTTTTTGTTAAAGTAAATATTGGCCGAACTTAAAACCCCTCCAGGATTCAACCATTTGATCCCTAATTTAATGGCATCCAAAGCGTTTGTGCAATTTACGACCAGGTCGTACCTACCGTCATGTTGACGGTAGTCGCCCCGTATGCCGTTCGCCCCGACTTTTTTCGCAATGTTGATGCGCTCTTCCGATTTATCTACATAATCGACTACTTCAGTATTCATTTTAGAAGCAAAAGCCGCTGCATATAGCCCCACGCTCTTCGCGCCGCCCCCAATTATCAACACTTTCTTATTGGTGTTGTTTAAGAGAAAGGGGGCAATGCGCGACCATGCATCGGGTAGGTTATCGCTTGCACTCGCCAAACCAATAGGGTCTGTATCTTCTCCAATAGGAATCAGCATTTGGTGGGCATAGGGAACTCTTAGGACTTCGGACATTGTTCCGCCATTGACCACATGGTTCCCAATACCACTGAACATATTGAAACTTCCGGTAGTAACGCATTGGCTGGTCAACCCGGAAGAACAAATGGGGCATTCCCCACAGGAAATTTGAAACGGAACGATTACTTTTTGCCCGATGCTTAAATGGGGCACCGATTTCCCAAGAGCCAATACTTCGGCAACACATTCATGGCCAAAGGGGAAGGGTCCTTTTAACACGTTTTCCCTTGTAAATTCAGGTATTGTTTTATCCACTAGGCCCAAAAACTTTCCGATACGGTATTTTTTAAAGATATTCTGGTGTAGAAAAGCGGCGTCCAAATCGCACCTTGCTACCAAGAACGGCCGCACCAAGGCATCGGTATCATTTTCAATAGTAGGCTCGGTAACCTCTTGCCAAAGCAACTTTTTTGGTTTTATATAAGTGAGCTGTTTCATTGGTTCAGGATTAATTTGGACATGCGCCCTATCGCATTAAGCAGATATTTAGGATTGTTATAGACTCGCATGAGCAAGATTCCACCTTCAATATCCTGAACAATCTGTTCGGCCAAGTACTGGGCGCTTTGTGGTGGATGATTTTCGGCCAATAAGTGTTTAAGCCCGTCAATGAATTTTTCAAAGAATAGCCGAATCTCCTCAAAGTACTTCGGGTTCGCATGGGCCGACTCAAGTGCCGTGTTCGCCATGACACAGCCACCATCATAGGTGAGGAACAATTTTTTGATGAGTGAATTGATCCTGTCTAGTTTCTCCGATGTCGTTAAGCTTTCATCGTTCAATGCCTTGTTCATATTGTAGGTCATATAGCTATTGACCGTTGCCAAGACCTCTTTTATCAAAGTGTCCTTGCTATCGAAATAATAATAGAAATGTGATTTTTGGATATCGCATTGCTTCGCCAAATCGCTCATGCTGCTGTTGGCAATTCCCTTTTTGCGAATGGTTTCTACTACTTTTTGCAGTACTTCTTCTTTGGATGTTTTGACCTTGGGCATTTTATTGAACGTTCGTTAAAATAAAATCAAATATAAATACTTTTTTTGAGGATGTTATGCCTAATTTTACAAAAAACATGAAATGAACGAGCTAAAGGAGAAAATTTTAAAGGTCTGCAACGAAGCTACCAAGAATACCTTAATGGAAACTTTAGAGATCGAATACATTGATGTCGGGGAGAACTATTTGATTGGTAAGATGCCAGTAAATCCAAGGGTTCATCAACCTGATGGCGTATTGCACGGAGGAGCTTCGGTAGCGCTGGCGGAGAGCATTGGTAGTACCGCGTCCTACATATTTCTGGACGGTCAGAATTTTTTTGTTCGCGGTATCGAAATAGCTGCCAATCATGTCAAAAGTGTGCGAGAGGGGTTCGTTTTTGCGAGGGCGACGATTATGCACAAAGGCCGAACGACCCAGTTATGGGATATCAAGATCACGGATGCCGATGACAATCTAATTTCTTCCTGTAAACTTACGACCATCTCCTTGCCTAAGAAGTAATATGATAGTTGAGCTACTAGAAAGAGTAGAGAAGCAAAAAAAAGCCGGACTGCCTTTCGCGATTTATCGGAAGCCGAAAAAGGCGAAAGTACAGGTCATTTTTCAAAAGGATAATGGCTTGAATTACCTGACCGATTTCAATGAATCGGGGTTTGTTTTTGCCCCTTTTGATAATCAAATGCCAACGGTACTCTTAAGGCCAGATGCGCAATTTGAAACGGAATACCCCATATCAAATAAGAAAACCGGCGGTTTTAATACAACCGTGGGGGGCAGTGATACCCATAAAAAAGCGCATATTGACTTGGTTGAAAAGGGAATTGCCGCAATTAAGGGTACCGAACTCAAAAAGGTAGTGCTGTCAAGAAGGTTGTCAACGGTTTGTGAAAAATCGGCCACAGATCTTTTCCGGGCACTATTAGAACGTTATCCAAATGCTTTTTGCTATTGGTGGCATCACCCAAAAGTAGGCACTTGGCTTGGCGCTACTCCTGAGATTCTATGGGAATCCGAAAATAAACAATTCAAAACGATGTCTTTGGCCGGTACCCGGGTTTTCATTGAGAATCAAGAGCCTCAATGGGGAACGAAGGAACTGCGGGAACAAGAATTGGTCACCGATTTTATCAAGACGGCTCTAGCCCAGAAGGTAACAGGTTTGAAAATACGGCCAATGGAGAATGTGAGGGCCGGGAACCTATGGCATTTAAGAACCAAACTTTCGGGTCGTATTAAAACGGGTTTAAATACGATTATTGAGGCCTTGCATCCTACACCGGCTGTTTGTGGAATGCCGAAGAACCTGGCGAAGGAGTTTATTTTATCAAATGAAGACTACCCACGCGAATTTTATACCGGATACCTGGGAGAACTAAATTTTAAAAGTGTACGGGGGAGAAACACCAATAGGAAAAACCAAGAAAACAATGCCTACAAAACCGTTAAATCACATACTGAATTGTACGTGAATCTACGATGCATGCAATTAAGGGAGGCGAAGGTTTTGGTGTATGTTGGAGGTGGGATCACCGAGGCATCGGATCCTTTGAGTGAATGGGAAGAAACAGTTGCCAAAAGTGAAACGATACTAAAGGTATTGCACAACGAATAGTTTTAAGGCCAAATTTGTGCTAAGAAAGCATTGCGTTGTATTTTTACTGTAATGAAATATTCTAGCATACCCGTTGCCCAGACAGTTGTACAGTACTGTAAGTCGTACGGTGTCAAAAATATCATAATTTCCCCGGGTTCTCGCAATGCCCCCTTGACCATCGGCTTTTCCGAAGATCCTTATTTCTCCTGCTATAGCATCGTTGACGAGCGTTGTGCCGGTTTTTTCGCATTGGGAATAGCGCAACAGTTGCAAGAACCTGTTGTGGTCACTTGCACCTCGGGAAGCGCCTTGCTGAACTATTATGCCGCGGTAGCAGAAGCTTTTTACAGTCAAATACCGATTATCGTCATCTCGGCAGATAGGCCGTTTTATAAGATTGATGTTGGGGATGGGCAAACAATTCGGCAAGATGATGTTTTTCATAGGCATATAGGATATTCGACCCATTTAAAGCAAGATGTAATACATGCCACCGATCGCATAGTACGGTACGCGGCCCACTGGTTGCATAAAGGCTCGCTGGAAATGGTCCAAGCCAAGGTACAGGCCAATAACGAAATTGAATTGCAACAGGCCTTTGAAATGGCGGTCGATTCCAAGTGGCCGGTCCATATAAACGTACCGTTCGAAGAGCCGCTGTATGCTACGTCGACCCAACCATCTGTGAGCGCAATTAAGAAGAAAGAAACCGGCACTAGGACAATCTTAAAGCCTATAAATGACGAACACGTCGCTATTTGGAAAAACGCCTCCAAAAAATTGGTACTTGTGGGGGTCAATTATCCCGATACGGTATCGCAACGTTTTTTGGATGCATTGGCAGATGACCCTTCGGTTATTGTACTGACAGAGACCACTTCGAACTTACATCACCCCAATTTTTTTCCGAGCATCGATAGTTTGATTGCTCCAATAGAAAAATTGGAGACTACGGAAGAGTGGTTTACAAGCCTTAGACCTCAGGTGTTGTTGACTTTTGGAGGGCTGATCGTTTCTAAAAAGATCAAGGCCTTTTTACGGGAATTTAAACCAGACCACCATTGGCATGTAGACCCGCTTAGGGCCTATGATACGTTTTTTTGCCTTTCACACCATTTTAAAGTCACTCCAAATCAATTCCTTAAGGAGTTGCTCCCGACCAACGAACCTTTACAAAGTGATTACTATAGCACTTGGGCCCGAATTCGACACGGATATGAGGCAAAACGCGATGAGTATGTCGAGACCATTCCGTTTTCTGACATGAAGGCTTTTCATATAAGTTTGCGGTACATCCCCAATGGGTATCAACTACAATTGGCCAACAGTTCAACGGTACGATATGCACAGCTTTTTGATTTGGATGCTTCTTTGAAGGTATTCTGTAACCGCGGAACCAGTGGTATTGACGGCAGTACATCTACGGCAATTGGTGCCTCTTTACATTGCGAGGAGCCTACGGTCTTGATTACCGGAGACCTCAGTTTCTTTTATGATAGCAATGCACTTTGGAACAACTACATGAGAAACGATTTTAGAATTGTTCTGTTCAATAATCAAGGCGGGGGTATTTTTAGAATTTTACCGGGGAAGGAGGAAAGCACCAATTTTGAACGTTTTTTCGAGACAAAACACGAGATGAATGCGGCACATTTATGCCATATGTATGGGTTGGAATACCATTCGGTGGGTAATGAAGAGGCGCTCGAAAACGTTTTCGAAGACTTTTACAAGAAGAGCGAACGCCCTAAGTTGCTGGAAATCAACACTCCAAGATTATTGAACAATAAAATTTTGCTTCATTACTTCGATTTTATATCTTCGGTTTTTATTAACCGTTAACTTATTGAACACTAACTATTATGAGTAAAAGAGATGATTTAATCGTAAAGTACGCCGCAGACATCAAAGATAAATTCGGAGAAGCGGCCGACATGGATTTGTTGACCAAAGTGACTGTAGGCTTGGGTCCTGCCATCTACAACATCGATGCTTCTAAAGTATCCGGTTCCGACGAGAAAGAATTGGAGACCGTTAAAAAGAACTATCTTATTAAGAAATTGGGATTGAAAGATGGTCCTGAACTAATGGATGCTGTGAAGAGCGTAGTTGAAAAATACGGGTCTTCGAACAGAAATAAACACAGAGCTGTAATTTACTATCAGTTGTGCAAGCACTTTAAAAAAGCGGCTGTTTATAACAAATAATTTCCAGCGACAATTTTCAAGAGCCATTCAATTCAATGAATGGCTTTTTTTTTGAGCCAAAGCAAACACAGCGGCCGATGTATCGATTCTTTGTCGGAAGATTAAATTTCTAACGGATTCGATGAACCTATTTCATTTAAGACTTACTTTTGTGGCATGATAGAACTGGGAAATTACAATACACTTGAAATAGTTCGAAATACCAGTGTTGGACTATTTTTAGAAAGCCCTACCGGGGTTGAAATTTTACTGCCCAACAAGTATGTGCCCCCTATCTACGAAATAGGGGATAAGCTTACTGTTTTTTGTTATTTGGATCATGAAGAACGTCCGGTGGCGACCAGCCTTAAGCCTTTTGTAAAAAGAAACGCTTTTGGATTTTTAAAGGTGGTGGAGGTCAACAAGATAGGAGCTTTTTTGGATTGGGGTCTTGAAAAACACTTGCTGGTACCGTTTCGGGAACAACGGGATAAGATGAAAGAGGGCCAATGGTATGTAATACATTGTTATATGGACGAGCTTTCATTTCGATTGGTAGGCTCGAATAAGATCGATAAGTTTTTAGATTCCAAAGAGCTGACCGTAAAGGAAGGCCAAGAGGTAGACTTGTTGGTAACCCGTTTGACCGATTTGGGTTGGGAAGTAATTATCAATAACCTCCATAAAGGATTGGTGTTTGCAAACGAAGTTTTTAAAAAAATTGGAGTAGGTGTTTCCATGAAAGGATACGTCAAACACATTAGGCCAGATAACAAAATAGATGTTTCCCTCCAACCTTTGGGCACAAGGGTCCTTGAACCAACCGCAGAAAAAATATATGAGACCCTGGTAGCGCATGGAGGTTTTCTACCGCTGCACGATAAATCAGACCCCAAAGACATCGTTCGGGAACTCGAAATGAGCAAAAAAACCTTTAAAAAAGGAATCGGTACCCTATACAAGGCGCGTAAAATAGAAATAAAAGAAGATGGTATTTACCGTATTTGAAAAAAAAAATGCGCAGGTAAGAAGATGAATATCAATTAAATAAAGTATTTTAACAACGGTTTTTTATGCGTATACCACTAAAAAATCTATTTTTGCAACAATTGGTAGCTTTATTTTGTTCCGCTGAACGAGATTTGGTTAACTTTATCGAGTCAAGTCCCCCTAAAACTCAATAGCACATGCCCTTTATAGAAGAAAGTGATTTACTGGAACTGCACAAAGACATTGACAAGGCGCAAATAATCAACGAGCGCCTTTTAGATCAGATAAAATTTAAGAACAAAGAACTCAAGCGAAGTAAGATACAGCGCAATGTACTTGCCGGTATTACGGCGCTTTTTTTAATTGGAACCTTGGCCATTACTTCGTTTACGGCGGGCTTAAGCAGTTCTAACAGTTTTGAACAACAAAACAACTTATTGGTTTCCCTGGATAGCCTTGACGCCGTAAAGGCACGAATCGATAATCTTAAAGTGCAAAATGAAGAACTTAGTTTGGTCAAGGAATTTTACTTGGCAAAAGAGTTCTTGGAAAAGGAAAAAATATACTCCGTACAGGTGAAGTCGTTTGTTGAGAACAATGTTACTTTGGCCTCCGAAGCGCTTACAAATACTTTGTTTGTGAAAACAAACCCATTTTATTCCTACTCGCTTGGCAATTTCGAAACCTTGCAAGAAGCGCAGCTTTTTAGAAAACAATTGGTAGATCTCGGATTCCGGGATGCCTTTGTTGCTTCGTATCAAGACGGTAAAAGAGTTCAAATAGAAGATCCATTTTAGAGTGACTAAGATAAATGCTTGGCTCAACGCGGCTAGGTTGCGAACCCTCCCATTGTCGGTTTCCGGGATAGTGATGGGTACCGCCTTGGCAAATTTTTATGGAAAAAGTGATTTACTAATTTTTATATTGGCTTTGTTAACAACCATCGGATTTCAGATAACGTCCAATTTCGCCAACGACTATGGCGATGGTGTCAAAGGAACTGACAATGAAGACAGAATAGGACCAAAGCGGGCATTGCAAAGCGGTATTCTAGGACGACAAGAATTAAAGCGGGGCATCCTGATTTCCATACTTATTTGTTTGGTGCTGGTCGTATCCGTTGTTTTCTTCGCCTTTGGCCCTGAAAATCTGGCCCTGTCTTTCTTATTTTTAGGACTAGGTGTTGCGAGTATATGGGCCGCTATAAAATATACCGTGGGCAACTCCGCGTATGGGTATAGAGGATTGGGAGATGTATTCGTGTTTCTGTTCTTTGGCTTGCTTGCTGTTGTCGGGTCTATGTTTCTTTTTACCAAATCGGTTACCTTGGTAGCATTTCTACCTGCTGTTGCGGTAGGTGCTTTAAGCGCCGGGGTCTTAAACCTGAACAATCTAAGAGATTTCGAATCGGATAGGAAAGCCCAAAAAAACACCTTGGTCGTGAAAATGGGTTTTGCGAATGGAAAACGCTATCACTACATACTGTTGGGAGCCGCTTTTTTGAGTATGTTGTCATTTATGATACTGACAGCAACTACCGTAGTACATTATATACCGCTATTGGCCTTTGTGCCGGTTGCAGTGCATACGAGCAAAGTTTATCATGTGAAAACACCCGTGCTGTTAGACCCCGAGCTAAAAAAGTTGGCGTTAAGTACTTTTTTGTTAGCCGTACTGATGTTCATCAGTTATTATAAAATTTTGTAATTTTGAAAACCACCAAAAACCTTACCTACCTTGGAACAAGCTATTAAAATACTAATCGTTGAAGACAATGTGATCATTGCTGATGACATGCAATCAATGCTTGAAGAGATTGGCTATGAGATTGTAGACAATGTTATTGTTTATGAACAGGCCGAAGAAGTTTTGAAAACCCAACAAGTGGATCTTGTGCTTATCGACATTATATTGGCGTCAGATAAAACCGGTATCGACTTAGGAAAACATATTCGCGAGCACTACGACATCCCCTTTATTTTTGTGACCTCGAATTCAGATAGGGCAACGGTGGAAAATGCCAAAACGGTGAAGCCTAACGGCTACTTGGTAAAACCATTTGAGCAACAAGATTTGTATACCTCTATTGAAATTGCACTTTCTAATTTCATCCGTTCCGACAAGAGTGGAGGAGGGGATACACTTCAAGAAGAAGATATTGCGGTTTCAAACTCGGTTTTGAAAGACTCTATCTTTGTCAAAAAACAACATCTATATTATCGTATTCAGTTTGGTGACATACAGTTCATCAAGGCAGACAATGTGTATTTAGAGGTAAATACCGTAGATAAAAAGTTTTTGGTACGTTCTCCTTTGAAAGACTATCTTGAAAAACTACCAAAGAATAAATTCTACCGAGCACATAAGTCATACATTGTAAATGTGGATCATATTGACGCCATTAACTCGAAGGATATCATGATCAATAACAATTTGATTCCTATTTCGAAGGAATTTAAAGAATTTATCATCTCCTCTATGAACTCTTAATACCACTAAAATAAGATAGATAAGGCGCCTTATGTAGGCGCTTTTTTTTATGCTGCCCTCAAAAAGCGGCACGCTTACCACAACTTTTAAAGAGTTCACAACATTGTTTTTCCAGATTGCTGCCCTCGGCGTATGTTTGCTATGTAATACTGAAACAGTCATTACTTTAAAACGTAAATAATTTTTCATTTTCATATAGTGTTCTCGTAAAAGAGTCCTGACCGAAACGTTAGGACTCTTTTTAGTTGTAGGCATATGATGGCAAGAGACTGCTATTTTTTTAATACTACCATTCCCATCATCTTCTGTCCGGTTTAAAAAAGTAATAGTGCCGTAGCGTTCTTTCAGGGATATGGGTATGGGAACCGAGCGGGCTCGGGGGAATTAGTAGCGGGCTTTAAGATCTTTTTCATAGTTGACCACAAAAAAGTGCCGTTACACAACAATATTAAATTGAATTGCTTTAAATACGATATTTTTGAAGGAAGGGTACATTATTGATGGAAAGTAGGATAGTAGTTGAATTTTATAAATCTTTGTACCTGCATAAAAACCAAACTAATACAAGCCAAAGTAACACACGGAGGTCTTTAGAACAACTATGAACAGTTCACGAAATACGCTTCTCTGCGCTTTTTGCTTTGCCCTTTTTTTAATTGGGGCCGTTGTTGGGCAACAAACGGGACCGGCAGGAGATAATAGCTTTGAGACTTTTAAAAAGGAAGAAGGTTCCGAAAACAGATTGGATTTTTTCTTCAATACCCCTAATCGCTATCGTGAGGATTCTGCTTATGACTGGTTGGACGAGGTGAATATTTTTTTGAACGATTCCAAAAAACAGAAAGATTCAACAGCCATTTTGGATTATATGTTAATGCAGTCGCAAGTGTATCATGACTTGGGAGATTACCATAGAAGTATCACTATTGCAAAGGATATAAATAAGAAAAAGGACAAGCTTGATTTGAAAAGGCAGTCCTTGCTACTTAATTTAATGGACAATTGCTACGAAAAGCTACAGTTTTATGCGGAGCAAATCGACATTCGAAAGGAAAAAAGGGCTTTGGGAATCACCGAAAATATCTCCTTTTATGATATCTATGCAAATCTTGGGTTTTACATTCAAGCAAGGGATGACTACTTCGAAGAAGAAAAAAAGAAGGTCGAAGAATCGGATTACTACGGCCAGGCCGTTTTTTATAACAACGTAGGCAACTTTCTTAGATTGGATAAGTCTCCTGCGGCTGTTTCCCAATATAACAAGGCCAAATCTTTTATTGATCTTTTTTTAAACGAAATCACAAAAAACCGTACTGAAAAACAAACCAATGATGCCCAATTACTCAGGGGAATAATCGAAGGGAATATCGGAAAATCCCTCATCATACTAGATGAATTCGAGTCTGCCCTCCCAAAGTTGGAAGAAAGTATTGAAGTAATCAAAGAGCATAATACGGGTACTTTCTCTTCTGATTTGGTCGAAAATAACTTGGCCATAGCCGAATGCTATTTACAGATTGGTGATTTTGAAAAAGCCACAGATTACTTGGGAAGTGACCTTATTCCGTTTAAAACGGAGAATATTATCAAGAAAAATCAATTGTACGCCACTTTTTACGATAAAACCGCTGACTATAAAAATTCGAGTCAGTACTTGATGAAAAATATTCGAATAGCCGATTCATTAAAAAAGAACGAATCTCAGCTAAGGATACAGCAGTTAAGAACAGTGGTAGGAGAAGATAAAAACAACGCTTTGTTGATGCTTCAACAAAACAGGCAGGAGTTGGAAAAATCCAAGGTAGACCTCATTGCGTTAGACGAACGGAATAATTTGTTCTTTATCTCCTTGGTGTTTACCCTTTTGGGCTTTGCCGGTTTGGTGTATGCCTATTTAAAAAGTATCAAAAACCAGCGTTTGATTGCTGAGCAGAAACACATCATTGAAAATTCGTTGATCGAAAAAGATTCCTTGCTAAAGGAAATCCACCACAGGGTAAAAAACAACCTGCAAATGGTATCGAGCCTTTTAAGCCTGCAGACGAAGAATACAAGAAGTAAGGCGGCAATCGAGGCGTTGGAAGAGGGAAAAAGCCGAGTAAAAGCAATGGCCTTGATTCACCAAAAACTTTATCAGAACGAGGATTTATCGGTTATTGAAATGCAGGGGTATATCGAAAGCCTGATCAATAGTGTGCAATCGGTGTATAAAAAAGGTGGCCATAATATCAATATTACCGTTGATGCGGAAGGAGTCGAATTGGATATTGATAGAGCAATCCCATTTGGTTTGATTTTGAATGAACTGGTATCAAACTCTTTTAAATATGCCTTCCCGACCGATGATGAAAATGGGAAAATATACATCCACTTACGAAAGTTGGGAGATCAAGAAGGATTTTTCGAATATACCGATAACGGAGTGGGATTGCCAGATGATAGCGAAGAACGCACGAACTCTTCCATGGGTATTCGACTCATGAACCGTTTGGCCAACCAGCTGCAGACCAGGCTAAATGTAGACAATGCTACCGACGGCGTTCGCTTTTGGTTCAATTTTAAATAAGACTTAGCGTACGGTACTTTTTAATACTACCTTGTGTAGTATTCGAGGGAAAAACCGTTTAAGGTAAATACCCATCAACTCTTTTCTACCGATATAGACTTCGAACTTTTTTCGCGCTATGGCGTGGATCATTTTTTTTGAGAAGATGGTTACCGGGAGGCCATTTTCCGTAGCGCTATCCTGACTTCCCTGTTGGCTTCCATCGGCGGTTAAAGCGTTTTTGGCCACATCTGTCTGTACAAAACCTGGGCATACCAACGTAACCGCGATGCCATCTTTTTCGTGCTCCATACGCAGTACATCAAAAAAACCGTGAAGCGCATGTTTTGCCCCACAGTAACCGGCTCTATAGGGAGAACCAAACTTTCCCATTAAACTGGTAACCACTGCGAACTGCCCCTTCCCGGAAGCGATAAAATGAGGCAGCATCGCCTTGCTTAAAGCCACGGTGCCCAAATAATTGACATCCATCAGTTTTTTGAAAACATCAAAATCGGTATCTATAATAAGCGAACGCTGACTTATGCCCGCATTGGCGATCAACACATCAATTGCACCAAAAAAAGAAAGTGCTTTCGTTGCTTTTTTCACCATACTATCGAAAGCACAGAGGTCTAGCGGCAGTACCGCAATTTTTTCAGGATACCGACACCCCTGTTTAACGCGCTCCAAAGCAGCTTCGTTTCTGGCAGAAAGTATGAGTGAGCAATTACTTTTGCTCAATTCGTATGCCAATGCGGCGCCGATACCCGAGGAGGCTCCGGTAATCCAGACGGTTTTGTTTTCAATTGATACCATTAGTTCATTTTATCCCTAAAAATATAGCTAAATTTGAAACGAATAATGCAGGCACGCTTTAAAAAATATATACTCGACTTTAAACGCCCCAGTGGTACCTCAAGGGGAGTCCTGAGAAAAAAAGAAACTTGGTTCCTTATTTTGAAGCACCAGGGACGCTATGGAGTGGGCGAGTGTGGACTCCTAAGAGGACTGAGTATCGATGATGTTCCGGAATATGAGTCGAAATTGCAATGGACCTGCGATCATATCCACCTCGGAAAAGAAACTTTATGGGAGGCATTGGCCGGGTATCCAAGTATTCAATTTGGCGTAGAGCAGGCATTTTTGTCTATTGAGGCGTCACATCCTTTTGACCTTTTTCCATCGGATTTTTCCAAAAAAGAAAAGCCCATCAGTATTAACGGATTGATATGGATGGGAGAGGAAGCATTTTTACACGAACAAATTGCGGAAAAATTGGCAACCGGTTTCAATTGTATCAAAATGAAGATCGGCGCGATAGATTTTGATGCGGAAACGGCCCTTTTAGCGGCTATCCGGAAAAAATATTCAGCCCAGGAAATAGAGTTGCGTGTAGATGCCAATGGGGCTTTTAAACCAACGGAAGCACTTGCCAAACTAAAGAGGTTGTCAGATTTTGAACTACATTCCATAGAGCAGCCCATAAAACAGGGCAATCCGTTATTGATGGGCACACTTTGCTCTAAATCTCCCTTGCCGATTGCTTTGGATGAAGAATTAATAGGTATTTCAGATGTAACAAAAAAGGAACGTTTGCTACAAACCATACAACCCCAGTTCATTATTCTAAAACCTAGCCTTGTTGGCGGTTATAAGGGAAGCGCGGAGTGGATCGAGATTGCCGACAGATTGGGCATAGGATGGTGGGTTACCAGTGCATTGGAAAGTAATATAGGATTAAACGCTATTGCACGATGGACCTATACCCTGGGAAATTCGATGCCGCAAGGGTTGGGCACCGGCGGTCTGTATACGAATAATTTCGAAAGTCCGCTTTCGGTAGAGGAAGGTAAAATACACATTAGGAGGCACAAAGCATGGGCTTCCGATTTGATTCAAAGACTATGTACATAGAACAAGCTTACAAAGGGGATTATAAGTTGTGGAAGTATTTGATTTTACCAACAGGCTTTATTGGGCTCATGGTGGTGAACTATATACTGATCTTGGTTTCAGAAGTCGGGGTAGAAGATAGTATGCAACAAATCATCGAGGCCTTGGGAAAGAATACGGTACTAGTGCTGGCCATCGCGCCACTGGCGATCGGGCTGCTCATCGTACTGCTATGGACCAAATTCGTAAACGCACAGTCAATTACCGCCCTGACCACTTCAAGGAGTAAAATTGATTGGAAACGCGTGCTCTTTGCATTTTTTCTTTGGGGACTGCTAACGGTTGTATTAACACTATTGTCCGTCTTTTTGGAACCGGAAGATTTTGTATTTAATTTTAAGCCGGTACCATTTATGATACTCCTGGTTATCGGGGTATTATTACTTCCCTTGCAAACCAGTTTTGAAGAGTATTTGTTTCGGGGCCATATGATGCAGGGACTAGGGGTGTTGGTCAAGAACAGATGGGTACCTTTGATAGTAACCTCGGTATTGTTCGGCTGTATGCACATGGGAAACCCTGAAGTGGAAAAATTGGGATACTGGATTATGGTCTACTACATAGGGACGGGCTTTTTTTTAGGAATTATTACCCTTATGGATGAAGGCTTGGAGCTGGCCCTGGGGTTTCATGCCGCTAACAATTTAATCGGAGCCTTGCTCTTGACCGCCGATTGGACGGCAATCCAGACAGATTCGATCTATCGAGAAGTTTCTGATCCGGTCTTAGGGTGGGATGCTTTGATTCCGATTTTGGTCATCTATCCCATCCTATTGTTCTTGTTCGCAAAAAAATACGGTTGGACCAATTGGAAAGAACGCTTAACCGGGAAAGTACTGTCAGAAGAATCCTTTCGAATAGCAACCAATAATGAGACCAACATTTAGGGTAGTACATCACGATTTCAGATTAAATGGACACTCCTTTACCTTTGAAGATTTAAAAGAGGTATCCTACAGTTTCATCAAGGAAGGGGAACCCTTTGAAGCGGCCCTTGGTAATTTTCTAGCGGATTGGTTAAGCAACGGTGAGACGATCACGGCCCAGACCTCTGGTTCTACCGGGCTTGCCAAAACAATCGTATTGGAAAAGGAGAAGATGGTCAATTCAGCATTGGCCACGGGAGCTTTTTTCAAACTAAAAGCAGGCGACAAGGCCCTTCTATGCCTCCCTGCCGATTACATTGCCGGTAAAATGATGCTTGTACGGGCGCTTGTTCTTGGACTGCATCTCTGGTGTGTTCCCCCGAGTTCGACCCCGCTTTCAAAAAACGAAAGGCGCTATGATTTTGTGGCAATGATTCCTTTACAACTGGAAAATTCGCTACCCGAACTACGGTGGATCAAGATTTTGATCGTAGGTGGTGCGGCTGTTTCACCTTTACTTCAAGGCAAGGTGCAAGCGTGTGCTACCCAAGTTTTTGAAACCTATGGTATGACCGAAACCATAACACATATTGCCCTACGTAGAATTAATGGGGTGGCCTTGGCGAAAGAACCGTTTCGATGTTTACCCGATATCAGGGTGTCGGTAGATGAAAGGGCTTGCCTCTCGATAGCAGCGCCGACCATCGTAAATGGCACCATACAGACGAACGATGTAGTGGAACTGTTGTCAAATACGGCGTTTGAATGGAAAGGCCGTTACGATACTGTCATCAATTCGGGTGGGGTCAAATTAAACCCTGAACAGATCGAAGCAAAACTAGCTTCTTTAATTAAGAACAGGTATTTTGTGTTCGGGGTACCCGACGAATCTTTGGGGCAACGTCTGGTGCTGCTCGTCGAAGGAGATATCGATCAGAAAAGTGTGTTACAAAAAATACGTTCCTTATCATCTTTAACAAAATTTGAAAGACCTAAACAAGTCATTAGTGTCCCGTGTTTTTCGGAAACCAAAAGTGGAAAAGTCCAGCGCGATTTAACGGTAGCTGCCGTTTTGGAGTCTTATGATAAGACTTAAAATGCTGTTGTCATTGACCTGCTTTTTGTTTAAGGTAGTTGGCTGTTTCTTCTTCTAGGCCCGCAGTATACGTATTGCCAGAAGGACTTTTACCATATATCGCGGCATAAAAAAGTGCACTGGCCAAATACGTGCCCATGATATTGGGATGAACGCCGTCTGCATCGTAGAGGTCTACAGTTATTGCCTGATCCTCTTGTATACTTTTCCACACCGTTCCCACGGGTACAACGGTTGCTCGGGTGAGGCCGGCAGCATCTTCGTAAGTACTTTTAATGGCGTTGTACATTTGGGGCTCTTCCTTGTAGGGCCAGGTCATAAATAGATACAGCTTAGTGCCCGTTTTACTTAATAATTCCTGAAAATCTTTGATCGCGGCGATGGTTGCCTCGCCATTAGTAGCGGCTACCAAGGTGTTCTCCTGTAAAACTACGGCTTCCCAAGAGCGTTCCTCCAATTTGGCCAATGTACCGGCATTCGACAGATGTTCTTGCAGACTATAGCCCGAAAAGGTTGATTCTTTGATAAACGGAGCCATCGAGGATCCGTCATTTTTGCGAAATTGGGCCAAATGAAAGAAAACACCCGAATTGTAATAAGTGTGGCTATTTCCGATAAACAGTATTTCCTGAACACTTGAAACGGGCGGTTCCCCGCTATCTACGGCAGGCGAGGTGGAGGGCTCCTTTGAGCATGAATTCCCCCCAAAACCGACCATCAATAACAGGAAAGGTATAAGAAGATAGTGGGTCGGTATTTTCATGGTACTTCAAGATACGGGGTATTTCCCAAATTGTAAAATTAGCAGCGCAACCTTTTAAATTTTTGTATTTTCATTGGATAAACGACTCCAATGAACAAATACTATTTTTATTCCTTCTTTTTCTTCGTTTTTGTAATCCATGCACAACAGGTGCTGCCGGAACATGAGCGTGCCATGGTTGTCGATGAGATACTATCGGACCGTTTTAATAACGTTTTACCGGGATTGATGGACGCCGCGGATATAGATATGTGGATTCTTATTTCTAGGGAATACAATGAAGACCCAGTACTCCGAACCATGTTGCCATCAAAATGGCTCAATGCACGCAGGAGAACCATCTTATTGTTTTATCGAAATAAACAGAAGAAGACGATTGAAAAACTGGCAGTAGCCCGTTACAATGTTGGTGCTAATATTTCCTCCGCTTGGGACAAGGAAAAAGAACCTGACCAATGGAAGCGGCTGATGCAATTGATTCAAGAAAGAAATCCCGAAAAAATAGGACTTAATTACTCTCAAGATCACAATATTGCAGATGGTTTGGACAAGACCGATTACGATGCGTTTATGCAACGACTGCCCAAGGCGCTGCATAAAAAAGTAATGTCCGCGGAACAACTTGCCGTACGCTGGATAGAGACCCGAACCGAAAGAGAGATGATTCTGTACGATCAGCTGGTAGATATCACCCATGATATTATTGCCGAAGCCTTTTCTGAAAAAGTAATTACCCCAGGAATTACCACTACGACCCAGGTAGAGTGGTGGATGCGACAAAAAGTGACTGATATGGGACTCGAAACCTGGTTTCACCCCTCGGTAGATGTGCAGCGTAGTAGCGATCACTTGGAAGGCCATTTGTATTCCTTTTCAGACAGACCCGACGATATGATCATTCTCCCGGGAGATTTGTTGCACTGCGATTTTGGTATTACCTATTTGCGCTTGAACACAGATTGCCAAGAACTGGCGTATGTCTTGAGGCCAAGGGAAACACAGGCTCCTGAATTTTTGGTCGAAGGACTTAAAGCTGGGAACAGGGTGCAAGACTTCCTGACGCAGAATATGATCGAGGGACGCACTGGAAATGAAATTCTGGCGGCTGCTTTAAAGGAAGCGAAACAGGCCGGCCTAAGGCCTGCGATCTATACACATCCCTTAGGGACGTACGGGCACTCGGCAGGAACCACCATTGGTATGTGGGACGCCCAGGAAGGGGTAATGAAAGATGATGGGGAGAATTATCCTTTGAATAAAAATACGGTATATGCTATTGAATTGAATACGACCATTACGATTCCTGAATGGAAACGGGACATTCGTATTATGCTAGAAGAGGCGGGTTTTTATGGGGAAGACGGCTTTCGGTACGTAAACGGACGCCAGAAGGAACTGCTTTTGATACCCCGTGTTAAACAGTATCAGGGAAATTAATCATGGTATGATTTTTGTGGCTGTTTAAACAAAAGAATGCGGTAACCAAAAAAGGAAAAATGTGACGCGATAGGCTTTGTATTACCATACACTCCCCCGAAGTATAGACTGTCAGATCCATCTTAATTTTCTTTATCAAAAACAAAAAAGATGAAAAAAGCACTACTATTATTTCTATCCTTCGTATTGTTGACCAGTTTCCACGCGATTTCACAGAAATCGGAAAAAATTGTTTCAGGGAAGGTATCCGATGGTCAAAACCCCATTAAAAATGTTTCGATTACGGTCAAGGGAACGGAACAAATTACCTATACCGATGCTTTGGGAAAGTATCAAATGTCGACAGCGGTAGGGGATGTCCTGGTTTATTCTTACACCGGATTGAAGAGTTTGGAAATATTGGTCGAAGACGTAACAAGAACAATTAACCTCACGATGTTTCCCGATGTGGCAGAGCTGGATGAGGTAGTGGTTACCAAAAGTAAACGGAAGTCCCAAGATGATTTGGAAATAGAATTCAATACAAACCCATATTTGGTTCGATCGGCTTTTGGTATCATTGATCCGGAAACGGCCGCTTTTCAAGTTAGGGTGCTGCCTGCCACAAGTATACAAGCTGTGGGATTGTGTATTTTGGATGTGTTGCGAAACGAGTTTCCAGGAGTGAGTATTATCGGGGATTGTTTAGAAGGAGGTAGTGTAAGCGTGCGAGGCGCTAGTTCCATTTCGAACAACCAACCGGCCATATTTGATGTGGACGGTCAAATTTTTACCGATGTTCCGATATGGCTTTCTCCGGGAAATATGGAACGTATTGCATTAATGTCCGGTTTAGCGGCCAGAAATCTCTATGGTGCCATTGCTTCTGGCGGGGTAGTGGTTATCAATACCAATGCGGGCAATGCATACGCCAAATCTGGAGAAATTCAAGACAAGTTAAGACTTCGGGATAACCTGTACCAAGGGGATGCCCGTAGCCAAAATGCGCTTCTTGCGGATCGCCCCACCTATTACCAGGAAATATACAATAGTAACTCCTTGGAAGCCGCCAAAGAAACCTACAGATCTTTTGCAGGTCAGTACAAGAATAGTTATACTTTTTTTGTAGACGCGTACGCTATTTTTTCAGATAAGTGGGAAGCCACGGATTTTGCCGAACGTATTGTTCAAGACAATTACAACATTTTTGATGGGAACCCGCTCGCCATGAAATCCTTGGCCTTCCATTATGAAGCACAAGGGGCCTATGATAAAGCCAATACCTTATATAAGGAAGTCTTTTTATTAAGACCGGCCTACGCCCAATCCTATCTTGATGTGGCCGAAAGTTATCGACAGATCGGTGCGTATAAGAAGGCGGCTTCCATTTTTGTTCGATACGATTACCTTGTACAGGAAGGGTTTATGAAACCGGCCGAGGAAGCTTTTTCGTCGCTTATGGATCGCGAACTCAACAACTTGGTTACGATTCAGGGAAAAGATGTGCTTCCCGAAAGCAAACCTAAAAGTTATTTATTGGAAGAAGATTTTGATGGCACTCGCCTGCTGTTTGAATGGAGCGATAGTGAGGCAGAATTTGAGTTGCAACTAGTGAATCCCTTAAAGAACTTTCAAAAATGGCAACATACGTTGGCCGAGAATGAAGCCACCATTAGGGATGAAAAACTAAAAGGGTATGCAACGAAAGAATACTTGATCGATGGTTCCTTAAGCGGAGATTGGCTGGTAAACGTAAACTATCTTGGCAATAAGAGCCTTACCCCGACCTATCTAAAGGCAACTATCTTTTACAACTACGGACAGAAGTCTCAAAGCGAGGAAGTTAAGGTCTTTAAACTAGGCCTTAAAGGGGTGAACCAGCAATTGTTCAAAGTACGGGGTTCAGGAAAAGTAGCTGCAAACTAAGGTAGTTTATACCGTGTAAACTTCTATATATTAATAAACTTCAAATTGGTAGGGATGCAAAATCAAAAGACCGGCCATTACCGCAGTATCGTTATCCTCTTTTTTGCCTTCACCTGTAGTTTTGTTGGGTATACCCAATCTAAAGAAAACACCATTTCCGGCAAGGTGACCAGCTTAGGGGAACCCTTGGCCGACGTAAATGTTAGTATCAAAGGAACCGATAAAGGGGTCCAGACGGATTCGCTGGGTACGTATGCGTTAAAAGTACGTCCGTTGGATATGGTTGTTTTTAGCCATATAGGAATGGTTCCCCAAGAAATAATCGTGGAAGATGTTACCAGGGTCATAAACATTCGTATGGAGCCTTTGGTAAACGAGTTGGAAGAGGTGGTAGTATCAAAAAGGATACGCAAAACACAAGAAAGCCTGGCTAAAAATTACTTCAGTGATGCTTCTATTGTAAAGTCTACGCACGGCTATTTGAGCCCATCGATCGTAGGTTATGAACTCCGCGTAGTGGATGGGAAAGACCTAAACGCCTCCGCAAGGGATATTTTAGATGCGATCGCCAAACAGTTACCCGGTACGGTAGTAAGGGAAAACCCGAATGGTACCATAGGGAGATTTCTCTTTGCCCAAAATTATGGGTCCTTGCGCGGCGCGGCGCCCCTGAGGTTCGAGGTAGATGGCGCCGTACTTCAAGAAGTTCCCACTTGGCTCGATATAAGAACCGTCATCCGGGTCGCCATTATGCCTGCTTCGGAAGCGATTTACCGGTATGGAAAAGCCGGTACGGGAGGTATGGTCATTATAAACACCAACAATACTGAATATGGTTTTCGGGATAAAGATGGACGTGCCTATGACGCGTTTCGGTTGGATAACAACACCTATATCGATAATGCGATAAGCGGGGAAAAAGTATTGGAAAATGGCCCAAGTTATCTAAAGCAACTTAAGGGAAGCGGTCAGATACAGGATGTGCTTTCTACATATCGTGAGTACCGAAACAACCATGGCAGTTCCTATGCCTTCGTTTTGGATGTGTGTACCGTATTATTGGATACATTCAATGCGAAAGAAGAAGCAGGGAATATTGTACAAGAACATACACACCTTTTTAAGGAAAACCCGATCGCCTTAAAGGCCTTGGCCTATGTGTATGAAGCATATGGGATGCCCAAGAAAGCGCATGAAGTATATAGAAGTATTTATAAAATACGACCGGCCTACTCCCAATCTTATATGGACCTGGCCAATAGCTATAGAAATATAGGGGATTATAAACAGGCGGCCGCGATTTACAGTCGGTACGAACATTTAAAAAAAATCGAGTATTTAAAGAATGACTCCACTTCATTTTTACCCATAATCAATAGGGAGATGAATAATTTGCTTGTTATGCGGGGAGCGGAAATGTTCGATTTTAGGAAAAAGAACGAATACGTCTGGGACGAGGATTTTGATGGTACCCGTTTGGTATTCGAATGGAACGATGGCGAGGCCGAGTTTGAACTACAGTTTGTAAATCCGTTGGGCAATTATCACAATGCCATACATTCCATGGTCTCGGATCCCAAGCGAATCAGGGACGAAAAAATGAACGGCTACGCGTGCGATGAGTATCTGATAGACAACTCCCTGAAAGGCGATTGGTTGGTAAACGTGAAATATTTAGGGAATAAAAGCTTAACGGCTACGTATTTGAAAACCACCATTTATCGTAATTATGGCAGTCCCAACCAGGAGCGGGAAGTGAAAGTGTTTAGGTTGGGCGTGAAAGGTGTAAGTCAAAAGCTCTTTAAAGTGCAAGGTTCTGGCAAGCTAGTGTCAAAGTGAATAACCTTTGAAATTTTAAGATTTTTTTGGCTCTATACCTATAAAATTAGATGGAAATTTACATCATAGCTAATTCATCAATCAAATCAACATGACCAGACTTCTTCCTGTCCTATTTTTTCTATTTTTTAGTGCGATATCTTTTGCCCAATCAGGGGAAAACACCATTTCCGGAATCGTAACGGATTATGGGCAACCCTTGCCAAGGGTAAATATTTCGATCAAAGGTACCTCCGAGGGAATCCAAACAGATGCAAAGGGGAAATACTCGCTAACGGCCAGACCAAGAGATATACTGGTCTTTAGCTATGTGGGTATGAAAACGGTAGAAGTGGTTGTGGAGGATGTCACCAAAACCTTGAACATCGCCATGCAACCGCAAATTCAAGAGTTGGATGAGGTCGTGGTAGAGCAAAAGAAACGAGAGAATCAAGAGCAGATGTTGCTTGATTATGGTAAAAAAAAGAGTATTATACGTACCTCCTTTGGTTATATCGATACGGAGAATGCAGGGTATGCGGTCAACTCAATTGATGGGGCGGACCTAAACCCTTCGGCAATCGATATTGTTACTGCTTTGCAGGCAAAACTTCCTGGTACAAGAGTCGTTGATTTTGGGACTGGCGGGCAAGAGGGTGGCCTTTCCGGAAAAGGTATCTTGATTCGTGGTGGTGGGTCTGCCAACAATCCAAGGCCGGCAATCTATGAAGTAGATGGTACCATCTTTGAATCTGCACCGGATTTCCTGATAATTGATAATATCGATCGTGTTGCCGTGCTTCCCGGATTGGCGGCGGTCACCCGTTACGGTAATATTGCCGGTGGAGGGGTGATTATTATCAATACAAAAGGAGCCAAAATAATTAAGCGGGAAAAAGGGAGCAATAAAGTTTATGACCAAGCCAGGAGAAGAGACAATATGTACAATAAGAATAGTACCGTTTCCAAGTTCAAAAGGGAAGCGCCCAAATATGTTTTGGAGCTAAGGGCAGCTACTTCTTTGGAGGAAGCGAAGGCAACCTATGACAAGCAAAAAGCTATTCGGGGGAGTTCTCCTTATTACTATTTGGATGCTTTTAATTTCTTCCGTAGTAAGTGGAAAGATTCCGGTATGGACACCACGGTTCTGGAGGAAATGAAGGCGAAACATGGTAGCAACCCAAACGCCTTGAAAGCCTTGGCCTATACTTTTGAAGAATTGGGTGATCTTAAGGCCGCCATGGCCCTTTATGTAGACGTTTTTAAGAAACGACCTAGTTACGGACAGTCGTATCGGGATTTGGCCAATAGCTATACGGAGAATGGCAGTTATAAGAAAGCACTTGGATTGTATGCCAGGTACCAAAAGTCTCGCGCTCTGGACACGGTTACCGGGGAATTTGAGGGAATTGACGCAATCATGGAGACCGAGTCGAACAATTTGTTGACCCTGCACAAGAAAGAACTTTCTATGGAGGGTGGTGATGGTCAAGCAGATGACTATAATGGGATCCGTGTGGTCTTTGAATGGAACAATAGCGAAGCGGAGTTTGATATTCAATTTGTAAACCCGGAAAATCAGTACTCCTTATGGAAGCATACGTATGAAGAGGAAAGCGAGCGTATTACCGATGAGAAAATGAAGGGGTATAGTTCGGCACAGTTTTTAATAGACAAAAGCTTACCGGGAAAATGGCAAATGAATATCAAGTATTTCGGGAATAAAAGTTACGAGCCGACTTATTTGAAGGCTACGGTTTATTACGATTATGGGACCCCCTCGCAGAAAAAACAGCTAAAAGTGTTTAAACTTTCCCAAACTAATTTAAATACAGAGTTGTTTTCGGTGATGAATCCGGCTTTTTAAACTTTCCTTATACCGATAGACATAAGATGCTGGTCAGGTGCCAAACGGTGGTGTTTTTTTCTTATCTTTTGAAAAGAAAAAGTACCCACCAATGATGACCGCTAGACTCTTTTCCCTATTATGTTGCTTTTTTTTCATGACCCCTGCTGTTTCTCAGTTACAGTACAAAGGATTTGTGAAAGATTCGAAAACAAAAGAATCCCTTGCTTACGTAAACATTGGCGTACTTAAAAAAGGTGTAGGTACGGTGACCGATGAAGACGGAAGGTTCTTTTTGGCTATTGACCGGGACAAGATCGCGCTTACCGATACCCTTCAGATTTCGTCGGTAGGCTATAAGACGATTAAAAAAACGATCGGTGATATCAATTTCTCCCCCACAAGAAAGGCCATTGTCCTAATGGAGCCGGATGTTGTTAGTTTGGATGAAGTGGTGCTCTCGGCCGGATCCGAAGAAATCCGGCAAAGAAAGGTAGGCTATTATTTTGGTAAGACCAATAAAGTAGGCTACTGGCGGGGCATTACTTCTTTGGGCGCCGAAATGGTGACGAAAATAAGGGTAAATAGGCGACCACGGCAGCTCAATGAGTTTTCTTTCCATGTGCTTTCGAATGCCGCCGATAGTCTGCTATTGCGGGTAAACGTGTACAAGGGTGATAGCGAATTTCCGGAAGAAAAATTGAGTACCAAGAATATGATCTTCACCTTAAAGAAAAAGAAAGGGAAGGTCATATTCGATCTTACCCCTTATGAGCTATATGTTAACGACGATTTTAGTATTGGGCTCGAACTTCTCGATGTGTATGGGAAACGAGTGAATCTTACCTTGGCCGCCTCTGATGACCCAGGTACTTCTTATCGGCGTTATGCAAGCCAGGACGAATGGAAGCGCTATCGAAATGACGCTTTGATTTTTTATGTCAACACCACTATTTTCGCCAAAGACGATTTGATTGCGGGCACCGAGGACAATGAATTTTTAAATAGCCCGGCGCGGGATAGTTTGCCCGAAGAGGTGAGCGGTATTGTTTTTAATAATGGAAAACCGCTACCCAACGCCGATGTAAAGGTAGAAGGGAAAAACATCTCGGTCAAAACAGATGACAACGGACGCTATCGGATCAAGGCCGAAATGGGAGATATTTTAACCTTTGGTTTTTTGGATATGGAAACGGTCTCGCGTACCGTGTTGGAGACCACTTTTGGCATCAATGTATCCATGCAGGTAAAGGTCAACGAACTGGACAATGTCACGGTCACCGAGCGTAAAAAACTCAAAAAAACACAGACCGAGTTGTTTGAGGAATACAACTCCAACCCTAATTTGATCAAGACCGCTTATGGTATATTGGACAAAGAAACTTCAGGGGTTGATTTTTATGTTATTGGGGAAGAAGACTTTAAAGTTACTTCGAATAACATTTTGGAAGTAATTCTCGGTAAGTTCCCAGGGGTACGTTTGGCGCCTACAGATCATCCTAGAAAAAGCGCAAGTCCGTTTGATGAAAAAGCCGCTGTTTTTATGAGAGGTGGTAGTTCCATTTTAAATCCACAACCCGCTATTTTTGAAGTAGATGGGATTATAGACCCCAGGGTACCAAGGCATCTAAACTTGGACAATATTACCCGAATTGCCATATTGCCGGGCTTGGCTGCGGTAAATAGGTATGGGGCCATAGCTTCTGGTGGCGTGGTGGTGATCAATACCAAAGTGAATAATGGTTCCCCAAAAGGTGGAAAGAAGCCGGTAGATGCCTTACAGGTCAAAAACAATGTCTATGAAAACGACGCTATTGATCGGTCGCAGGTACGGCTAAACTGGCCGAAGTACCTTCAAGAGTTACATGCTTCAAAGACCTATACCGAGTCCAATGAGATCTATGAAAAATATAACGTGCAATTTTCGGGCTCGCCATTTTTCTATATCGATGCCTATCATTATTTTAAAGAAAGTTGGAACGATACTACTGATATTGATTCGGTCATTATGGAACGGTCAAACGTTTTTGGGGATGATACCCCGGCACTGGTCGGGTTGGCTTACGCCTATGAAAAAGCGGGGGAACTACAACGGGCGCAATTGGTCTACAAAAAGATATTCAAGTTGCGTCCCAACCATGCACAATCGTACCTGGACCTTTCCAGGAACTATGTACAAATGGGATCATACGCCAAGGCACTGAATCTATACTCCCGTTACAACTATTTGCTAAATCAGCAGTTTCTGGAAGCGAAATCCGAGGGTTCACATGCAATCATACGCACCGAGTTCAATAATTTGGTCAGACAACATGGGAAGCAATTGGTGACCGAGTCGGAGGCCCCTTTAGAGGCCGATCCGGAGGCGCCTACCGGTACGCGCATTGTGCTAGACTGGAACGATGCCACGGCCGATTTTGAGTTGCAGTTTGTAAACCCGAGAAACCGTTACTTCAGTTGGCAAAGCTTAGGGGAAGATGGAAGAAATAAAACGGAACAGGTGTATAGTAAGGAATATTTCATCGATGATTATATGAAAGGCGACTGGGCAATAAACATCAACTACAAAGGAGCGGCAACCGCTGGTCCCGTTTATATGAAGGCGACTATTTTCTTCAACTATGGTACGGAGGCCGAACGCAGTACCATGCGCGTTTATCGGTTGGGGTTAAAAAACGTGAATCAGGAACTTTTTAGGCTTACCGGCAATCCAATGACCGCGACTAGATAGCGTAACCCACAAACAGTGCTTATACCTGTAATACCCCCAAGTTAAAATCCTTTTCAATAGGGGCATGGTTGGCAGCTTCTATTCCCATTGAAATCCAGGTTCTGGTGTCCATTGGATCTATGACGGCATCCGTCCAAATGCGAGCGGCGGCATAGTACGGGGATATTTGGGAATCGTATCGTTTTTTGATCTGATCAAAGAGTTCTTTTTCTTTCTTTTCGGTAATCGTTTCCCCTTTTTTCTTTAAAGAGGATTTTTCAATTTGCAACAAAACCTTGGCGGCCGAATTTCCGCTCATTACCGCTAGCTCGGCGCTTGGCCATGCCACTATAAGCCTGGGGTCATAAGCCTTCCCGCACATGGCGTAATTTCCGGCCCCGTAGCTGTTCCCGATGACAACGGTAAATTTTGGCACAACCGAATTACTCACGGCGTTTACCATTTTAGCCCCGTCTTTTATGATTCCTCCGTGTTCGCTTTTACTGCCGACCATAAAACCGGTTACGTCCTGTAAAAATACCAAGGGTATTTTCTTTTGATTGCAATTCGCGATAAAGCGCGTGGCTTTATCTGCGGAGTCCGAATAAATAACACCACCAAACTGCATTTCTCCCTTGGTCGTTTTAACTACTTTTCGCTGATTCGCAACAATCCCTACGGCCCAGCCGTCAATACGGGCATACCCTGTTAAAATGGTTTTGCCATAACCTTCTTTATATTGCTCAAATTCAGAATTGTCTACCAAACGTTTGATAATTTCGATCATATCATACTGATCTGCGCGCGACGCGGGCAATAGCCCATAAAGATCTTCCGGGTTCTCTTTAGGTTTTTGCGCCTTTACCTTATTGTACCCTGCCTTGTCAAAATCCCCAATTTTGTCGATGATGTTTTTGATGGTATCCAACGCGTGCTGGTCATCTTTTGCCTTGTAATCGGTAACCCCGCTAATTTCGCAGTGTGTAGTGGCCCCACCCAGGGTCTCATTGTCGATTTGCTCCCCTATGGCTGCTTTGACCAAGTAACTGCCGGCCAAGAATATACTGCCCGTTTTATCCACGATCAATGCTTCGTCGCTCATGATGGGTAAGTAGGCACCTCCTGCCACACAGCTTCCCATAACTGCGGCGATCTGTGTAATTCCCATACTGCTCATTACCGCATTATTTCTGAAAATCCGCCCAAAGTGCTCTTTGTCGGGAAAAATTTCGTCTTGCATGGGAAGGTATACCCCGGCACTGTCCACTAGATAGATAATCGGCAAACGATTTTCAATGGCGATTTCCTGTGCTCGTAGATTCTTCTTTCCCGTTATGGGAAACCATGCACCCGCTTTTACGGTAGCATCATTGGCAACCACAATACATTGTTTCCCTTTTATGTATCCTATTTTTATAACCACCCCACCAGATGGGCAGCCTCCGTGTTCTTCATACATTCCTTCTCCCGCGAATGCGGCGACCTCAATGGATTTGGTATCGGTATCCAACAAATAATCGATTCGTTCACGGGCGGTCATCTTGCCTTGGGCCCGTTGTTTTTCCAAGCGTGACTGCCCCCCTCCAAGGGCTACTTTTGCCAGACGCCTTCGCAAATCGGAGCGTAACATCTTGTTGTGATCTTCATTTTTATTGAACTTGATATCCATCTTGTAATGTTTCGTTTTCGGGGATAAAGATAAGCAGTAAAATTGATTACATTTGGTAAATTTCGGTACGGTATGACACAAAAAGTAAGATGGGGAATTTTAGGCCCAGGAAAGATTGCACATAGCTTTGCGAACGACTTAAAATTAGTGACAGGAGGAGAACTGACCGCGGTGGCATCCAGAAATTTGAATAGAGCGACTTCTTTTGCGGAAACCTATGGTGCACCGCATGTTTTTGACTCCTATGAGGCGATGCTTGCTTCCAATACGATTGATGTGGTGTACATAGCAACGCCCCATATCGGCCATAAGGAATGGGCCATTAAAGCTATGGAACAGGGCAAACACGTGCTATGTGAAAAACCGTTGGGCACCAGTCTTTCAGAGGTACAGGCTATTATGAAAGCCGCCCAGGATAACCAGGTATTCCTTATGGAGGCGTTATGGAGCCGATTCAATCCCACCATACGGAAAATCAAGGATTGGGTCGAGGAAGGTAGAATAGGGGAAGTGGGCTATGTACATGCCGATTTTGCTTTTTATGGTTTGGACAAGGAGGAAGACGGACGCTTGTTAAATCCGAATTTGGCGGGCGGTTCGCTTTTGGATATTGGTATCTATCCTATTTTTTTATCCTATCTCATCTTGGGCCTTCCTAAAAAAGTAAAAGCCTCCGCCAATTTTTATAAAACCGGCGTAGAGGTCCAAACCTCTATGATTTTCGAATATGAAACGGCACAGGCCGTGCTATACAGTGGTCTTGTTTCCAATTCTGAAATGAAAGCGGAAATTCAGGGAAGTAAGGGAGCTATTTTTATAGATCCCAGATGGCATGAAACTCAGGGATTTTCTTTGGTCATTGATGAAAAGCAAGAAAAACATGATCTCCCTACCACTGGGAAAGGCTATTCCCATGAAATCGAAGAAGTACATGCTTGTTTGCAAAAAGGAAAACTGCAAAGCGATTTATGGAGTCATAAAAATAGCATTGATTTAATTTCGTTGATGGACGAGATTCGCGGACAAACGAATATTGTTTTCCCTTTTGAACGCTAAAGTTTGGGTCAAAGGGGTTTAGATTTCTTTTAAAAATGCCGATATTTGCCTTTACACCAAAACTAACAAAACCAACAAAAATGGGAATGAACAAAAACACTGTATTGGCATGGGCTACTTTTATCATGATCATTGTAGGCTGCGCGTTGATCGCCTTGGGCGCATTTCGGTATGATGATGTGGCCGGTTGGGGGTTTGCGTCCGTAGGAATCGGTTTTTTTGCAATTGCATGGGTTTTCAATGCCCTAAAAGGCCGGGTTTAAGTAAAGTAACGCCGGTGTGTACCAAAGCCCTCCGGGCGTTTAAAGAATATTCAACAATGTTTTCGAAAAGGAGGGAAACATGTAAACCTCAATTATCACGTAAATAACAGATCAAATGTCGGACGATAAAAAAGTAATTTTTTCAATGTCAGGGGTCACGAAGACCTATAAAAATGCGAATACTCCCGTACTTAAGAACATTTACCTCAGTTTCTTTTATGGCGCCAAAATTGGTATCCTCGGGCTGAACGGCTCTGGAAAATCTACACTTTTAAAGATTATCGCGGGAGTGGATAAAAATTTTCAAGGAGATGTGGTGTTCTCACCAGGGTACAATGTAGGGTACTTGGAACAGGAACCACAGCTTGATGCGGAAAAGACAGTACTTGAAATCGTAAAGGAAGGCGTAGCCGATACGGTCGCTATTCTGGACGAGTACAACAAAATCAACGATATGTTTGGCCTCCCCGAAGTATATGAGGATGCCGATAAGATGCAAAAGTTGATGGATAAGCAAGCGACCTTGCAAGATAAAATCGACGCCTCAAATGCATGGGAGTTGGATACGAAACTAGAAATTGCAATGGACGCTTTGCGCACGCCCGAAGCGGATAAAAAAATTGCCGTATTGTCCGGAGGAGAGCGTAGAAGGGTGGCGCTTTGTAGACTGTTATTGCAAGAACCCGAGATTTTGTTATTGGATGAGCCCACCAACCATTTGGATGCGGAGTCCGTACACTGGTTGGAACATCACCTGGCAAGTTATAAGGGAACAGTCATCGCGGTAACGCATGACCGCTACTTCCTGGACAATGTTGCCGGTTGGATATTAGAGCTGGATAGAGGAGAAGGAATTCCTTGGAAAGGCAACTATTCTAGTTGGTTGGATCAAAAAGCAAAACGCCTCGCCCAAGAAAGTAAAAGTGCTTCGAAGCGTCAAAAAACCTTGGAACGGGAACTTGAATGGGTACGGCAAGGTGCCAAAGGGCGACAAACCAAACAAAAGGCACGTTTGAAGAACTATGACAAGTTAATGAGTCAAGACCAAAAACAGCTCGATGAGAAGTTGGAGATTTATATTCCAAACGGATCACGTTTGGGTACCAACGTTATTGAAGCACAAGGTGTTAGCAAAGCCTATGGGGATAAGCTACTGTATGAAGATTTGAACTTTAAACTTCCGCAAGCCGGTATTGTTGGGGTAATTGGACCGAACGGAGCTGGTAAGACCACCATCTTTAGAATGATCATGGGAGAAGAACAGGCCGATGGCGGTTCGTTTGAGGTAGGGGAAACGGCAAAAATAGCCTATGTAGATCAAAGCCATTCGAATATAGACCCCGCTAAAACCATCTGGCAAAACTTCAGCGATGAGCAAGAGTTGGTGATGATGGGAGGGCGCCAGGTTAATTCAAGAGCATATCTGAGCCGTTTTAACTTTTCAGGTAGCGAACAGAATAAAAAAGTAAATATGTTGTCAGGTGGTGAGCGGAATCGTTTGCATTTGGCGATGACCCTAAAGGAAGAAGGCAATGTGTTGTTGTTGGATGAGCCTACCAATGATCTGGATGTGAATACCCTCAGGGCGCTTGAAGAAGGACTTGAGAATTTTGCCGGTTGTGCGGTGGTTATTTCACACGACCGTTGGTTCTTAGATCGTATTTGCACCCATATTCTATCATTCGAGGGAGATTCTCAAGTGTACTTTTTTGAAGGTTCTTTCTCTGATTATGAGGAAAACAAGAAGAAACGCCTGGGCGGTGATTTGATGCCAAAACGTATTAAATATAAAAAATTGATCCGCTAGTATTGGGTTTTTTAATACATAGAAAACGCCCGTTGCTTGCCGGGCGTTTTTTTATGGAACTCTTTTCAGTAGGTCAAAGAGGTTTTTTTAATAGTCTTCTGAAGGATACCAATCTAGCTGTACGACTTCAATAGTGGTATTTTTTGCAGCTACCAATTCTTTGAACTTTTGCACATCACTTACATCTGGTCTTCCACGATAATGATATGGATACACTTGGGCAGGTCGAAATTCCAAAACGGCATCCGCGGCACGTTCCTCTGTCATTGTATAGGGTAGATTCATGCACACAAAGGCTTTGTCGATATCTTTTAAGGCCCTCATTTCAGGAATATCCTCGGTATCTCCCGAAAAATAAAGTCGTTGATCATCCATGGTCAGGACATACCCATTGCCCCGTCCTTTGGGATGAAATTTTTTTGCTTCCTCCCGTAAGTTGTACATCGGTATTGCTTCTATGTCAATACCATACCGTTCTTTGTGTTCCCCATTATATAGCACGTCTAACTGGGGCGTGAATTCGGAAGGGATCTTATCCGCAACGGCTTGGGGAACGATAACTTTTGCTTTTGCCGTATGAAGCTCTTGCAAGGTTTCCAAACTGAAATGGTCTCCATGGATATCGGTAATCAAAATTAAATCGGGCGGGCGTTGGGACTCAAATGCCGCCGCACCTCCGACCGGGTCTACATAAATGGTTATATCGCCCCATTCCAAGACAGTGGTAGCATGCTGAACGGGGATCACTTTAACAGGGGAGCCCCCTTGTTCCGTCGTGGTATTTTTGATGATGGCGAGTTCCTTGTTCTTAGGTTCTTTACAACCGAAACAAAATACAAAGGCGAACAAAGTAAAAATTATTTTTTCCATACGATTTGAATTAGCTGCTTTCATGTATTTTCTAAGCGGATCCTTTACTTTTTCTATAACACCAACTCCATCTTGACGTCACTCCGTTTATAGGGTACATCCTTTTCCAACGCAATCTCATTAAAACCATATTTGCGATATACATGCAAGGCAGTCGGTAGTTTTGTGCTGGTATAGAGAATGATTTTTTCCCATTGTTTTTCCTTCGCGAATTCAATTGCGAATTCCAGCAGTCGCTGTCCAATTTTTAGTCCTTGAAACTCAGGGTCTACGGCCATTTTCCCCAGTTCAAATTGCTTTTCTTTTATGGGAATAAGGGAAAAACAGCCAGCAATGGAGTGCTTAAATTCTGCAAAAAAAATGTATCCACCGATGCCGATTATCGAGTTTTCACAATTTTCCAATAAAATTTCATCCTTGGCTTCAACAAAAAAGTAGTGTTTAAGCCATGCGACGTTCAGGTCTTTAAAATGCCTTGCCAATCGAGGTTCAAAGGGGATAATGCGTAACGACATTGATTTTTAACTCTTCTAAAGCTTGCCATAAAGGTAAAATAACAAAGGATTTAAACAGGTAGTTCGTCTAAAATTTTAAGCAAAAAAATCTAAAAAGAAAACCATACCGTATATAGAACGATACAAACAAACAGATTCTAAAAAAAGTAATTAATTTTTTACGTTATGACTGAAACAAAAAATAACAATGGATTAAAAGTTTTGGCAGGCTTGTTAGGGGTAGTATTATTAGGTACTATTATCTATACGGTAAGCCTTTACCAAGATAAAAAGAAGAATACGATTGCGCTTACACAAGAAAAGCAATTGGTAGTCGAAGATTTAAATAGCTTGAAATCCGAGTATGACAAAGCTATTTTGGAAAGCAATGTTACCAATGAAGAATTGGTTACGGCTCGGGACAATATCGCAAAATACATCGATTCTGTAAAAACAATGAAGGCGGATATCTCTTCGCTTTCACGTTATAGAAGACAAGTAAGCGTTTTAAAGGCTGAAAGAGAGCAGCTGATAAAGCAGGTAGATTCTTTAAAGCAGTCAAATACGTTGATCGCTATGCAACGAGATAGTACGTATGTTGAGTTGGAAAAGCAAACCGTTTTCAACGATTCATTAGTAGTTCAAAATACCCAGTTGGCCGATGTTGTTGAAAAAGGTGCCGCGATGAACATTACTACTTTTACGGTAGACGCCGTGAAAGAAAGAAATAGCGGTAAACTAGTTTCTACTTCTAGAGCTGGTAGAACCGACAAGTTGAAAATATGTTTTACAGTTGCCAACAATGTTATTGCCGAAGCAGGTGACAGGGAGTTTTATCTTGAAGTTTTAGACCCTCAGGGAAATGTATTGGGAGAAAGTTATTCTAAGACAAATGATGCGGGTGCTTCTGTAACCTACAGCAAGGGTACCAACTTCTATTTTGAAAATAAAGCGTTAGATGTTTGTGATTATATCAACAAGCCCGCTGGAGATTTCCAAAAAGGAAACTATATGGTCAATATTTACAATGACCGTTTGAGTTTGTTAGGAAACGTTCAGTTTACCTTAAAGTAAAAAAAACACTATCCATTAATAAGAAGGGGGCAAGCTGAAAAGCTTGCCCCTTTTTTTTATCTCCATTTTAGGCAAGTCAGGCGTACCATAAAAAATACAACCACGCCCGACCCCTGGGGGCACCATTAGTTTGTATCAATGGTCAGGGAACCATTATTTAAGGGATCCTACCATATTTTCCGGTTTTACCCAAGCATCGTATTCTGCTGCGGTGACGTGGCCAAGGTTGATGGCTTCTTCTCGTAAAGTTGTACCGTTTTTATGGGCGGTATTCGCTATTTCGGCGGCTTTGTAGTATCCTATTTTGGTATTCAAGGCGGTGACCAACATCAGCGAATTGTTTAGCAATTGTTCAATGACGTCGCGATTCGGTTGAATACCGGCTGCACAATTTTCTTCAAAACTAACGCAGGCATCGCCAATTAGTTCTGCGGACTGCAGTATATTGGCAGCCATCATGGGTTTGAATACATTGAGTTCATAATGTCCTTGGGTGCCGCCAATGGTAACGGCAACATCGTTCCCCATGACCTGGGCGCAAACCATGGTAAGTGCTTCACATTGGGTGGGGTTCACCTTACCGGGCATGATAGAACTTCCAGGTTCATTGGCCGGGATCGTAATTTCTCCAATACCGGATCGTGGGCCAGATGCCATCATGCGTATATCGTTGGCAATCTTGTTGAGAGATACTGCTAATTGCTTTAGGCTACCGTGACTCTCCACAATCGCGTCGTGCGCGGCAAGGGCTTCAAATTTGTTCTCGGCTGTTCTAAAGGGGAGCCCGGTGAATTCTGCAATGTACTTTGCCACAAGTACATCGTATCCCGCGGGGGTGTTAAGTCCAGTGCCGACTGCAGTACCTCCTAAGGCGAGTTCTGCCAAATGGGCCAACGTATTTTTTAAGGCCTTAAGGCCGTGATCTAGCTGTGAAACATACCCGGAAAATTCCTGTCCAAGGGTGAGGGGAGTGGCATCCATTAAATGCGTACGCCCTATTTTCACAACGGTTGCGAATTCCTTTGCTTTTTGATCCAATGTATTTCGCAGCTTGGTAACACCGGGGATGGTATTTTCAACCACTTTTTTATAGGCGGCAATATGCATACCCGTAGGAAAGGTATCGTTCGAAGACTGTGATTTATTCACATCATCATTTGGTTGAACGGTTTTTTCACCTTCTCCGATTTTTTTTCCGGCAAGCTCATGTGCCCGATTCGCGATTACCTCGTTTACATTCATATTGCTTTGGGTACCGGAACCGGTTTGCCAGATAACCAATGGGAATTGATCATCTAATTTACCAGCCAGGATTTCATCACATACTTGCGCGATCAAATCTCTTTTTTCTGAAGCCAACACTCCCAACTCACAATTGGTATAGGCGGCCGCTTTTTTTAAGTAGGCAAAACCATATACAACATCTAAAGGCATTGTAGCGGCAGGGCCTATTTTAAAGTTGTTTCTCGAACGTTCGGTTTGGGCGCCCCAATACTTATCTTCAGGTACGTTTACGGTACCCATGGTATCTTTTTCTATTCTAAAACTCATAATCAATTGTTTATAAGGAGCACAAAGGTAGGGGTTTAGGGGGTATTTTCCACCTAGAGTTCACTTCAATGCCCTGAGACTTATTTTTTTTGCATTTGATTTGTAAGATTGCCCTTTTTCAAACTATCTTTGTATCACAAAAAAGAAAACCATGTTCGATTTCGACCAATATTTAGGATTTTTAGCATTTCTTACCATCCTTACAATAGGCTTTTGGTTAATGATTTTCTTGTTGACCTTTGTAGTGCCATATTGGTTGTTCGGTAATTTGATTGAACTGTATAAAGAGAAACGAAAGGCAAAAATGGCCAAACGTAATGCATAATAAAAAGGAGCTATATAGCTCCTTTTTTATTTTTGGTTTTTTATTACCCCTCAAACTCGAAATCTCCGCCGCCATCACCACCACCTCGTTGACCATTGCGACTACGCTGGTTTTGTTGTTGGTTGAAACGATATAGAAATGACAGGGTTATCTGCCGCTGTCTCCACTGAAACTCACTGTATGTAAATACATTTTCTGTTCTTGTTTCACTGCGTCGTTTTCGACTGTTGAACAAATCACTTACGTTTAAGGATATCGTGGCCTTATCTTTCACAACATCCTTGCTAAAGGCCAGATTGGTGCTTAGAATCCCTTTTGAGGTGCTCTGTGCATTTCGCGTGGGGCCCCTATAAAATACATTGGTTTGGAAGTCTATCTTTCCAGGAAGTGGTAGCTTACCACTAAAACGGGTAAACCAGGTAAGATTATCCGCATCAAAATTCTGGGTAACCGTATTATTTTGAAAGTCGACATACGTGTAGTCCCCTCTTAGCTCCTGTTGAAAAAGATTCAAGTTCCATGTGAGCCTCCATTTTCTTTTTGGCGTATAGGTCGAAGTAAATTCCATTCCGTAGCGGTTATCCGTTGCCAAATTGATGGGAGTGCGTACTTGAACGGGGACGATTACCGGATTCAAGGGGTCATCCGGGTTGTCAATCTCTACAAAATCACCACGTTCTTGAGTAATGAATTGAAACACGCCGGTAGAGCGATTAAAATAGGCCGAAGTAGTTACACTTAATTTGTCCCAACGCTTTAAATAACCCACGTCAAAGGCGTTGGTATAGGTCGGGTCCAAATCCGGGTTTCCTTGGAATAAGTTTGTGTTGCTGGAGCGGGAAGGGAAGGGATTGATAAATCGAGATCTCGGTCTACGCAAACGCCTGCTATAGCTGATTGTGAGCTGTTCCGTTTCAGAAAATTCATACCCAAGGAACAACGAGGGAAACCAATCAACATAGTCTTTTGTGCTTACTTCATCGGTATTTACCAATTCGATTCCTATATCGGAGGCTTCCATACGAAGCCCCCCTAAGACGCTAAACTTGCCAAATTTAGTACCTAGTTGTGTATATGCAGCATTCACATACTCTTTGTAGTCGAGTTCGTTACTAAAGTTAGGGTCACTGTTTAAAATGCCATTCTGAACCACTCCAAAATCAAAATCGGTATTAAAATTATTAAATGTTCCTCGATACCCAAATTCGAATTGTGAGGCATTCTCTTTCCCGAACGGCAACACATAATCGAACTGTACCAATTGATTTATTTGTTTTTCATCGTTGATAGTCTGTTCGGTTGGTAGGGCCTGATTATCATTCAAAACAACTTCATTGATCAATGAATTCTCTAGTTCATTTCCGGTAGAGTACTGGTAATCGATGGTTAATTCATGCCCGTCATCGTTGAACTTCTTTTGATAGTTGACCGAATACTGTACGTTTTCGTCTTCCTCACCTTCATTTGTGAACCTGTTCCGTTGTATGGTAGGGATTTTATTCGCATCGAAATTCGAAAAATCGATATCCACCGTGTCATCGCCCGAAGACTTGCGGTACACAAACGAATTGGTAATACTGCTGGTAGAATCAATAAAGAACTCAAAACCGACATTGGTGTTAAACCCTGCATTTTGACGCTGGTAGTCTCTCACTTCGTCCTGAAAACTGGCGGTAGTGCCATCTGGGTTAAAGTTCTCCTGTTCAAAAAATGCATTGCCCGGGGCATTGCGATAGCGATAGGAAGTAGTGGTGAAAATATTGAACTTTTCACGCCGAAGATTAAGACTAAGCGCTCCTCCAAAATTATCGGGAGTACCCGCAAAAACATTTACCGAACCATTAAGACCACTCGTTTTGCTCTGCTTTAAAATAATATTTAGAATGCCGGCGGTCCCTTCCGCATCATATCGGGCCGAAGGATTGGTGATCACTTCTACCTTTTCAATTGCATCGGCGGGAAGCTGCTGCAGCGCTTCGGGGCTTAGACCCGACAGGGCAGAGGGTTTTCCGTTGATTAGAATTCGAACACTTTCGTTACCCCGTAGACTAATGTTTCCTTCTACATCAACGGTAACCGAAGGTACATTATCGAGCACATCGGTAACCGAACCTCCCTTTACGGTGAGGTCCTGACCAACGTTGTATACCTTTTTGTCCAAACGAAGTTCTACGGTAGTTCTTTCACCTACTACCTCAACAGCATCCAATTGGGCTACGTCAAGCTGCAGTTTAATAGTTCCCAAATCGGTAGCGGCCCGGAATACCTGTGCCGGTAATTCGTATGTTTTGTAGGATATATACTCTATTCGAACATTGTATCTACCTGGGAAGGTTTCCACTTCAAAGGCACCCCCCGCATCGGTAATGCCCCCTGTAACTCTCTGTGGATTTCGTACGCTTTGCAGCACTAACGTGGCATACTCTAAAGGGTCTCCCGTATCTTGGTCCAATACGGTTCCCGTAATTTTTATGGGGTTAGGTCGTTGCCCTGATGGCCTTTGTGCTATGGTGGTGAGTGTAGTTAAAAATAAAAAGGCAATCAAGATTTTTTTCCCCATACTAGTCTTTGTTTTTCTTCTTCTTTTTCTTTCGTTTTTCCTTTTTCTTTAATCGTTTGGTCTCCTGTACCCCTTTGCTTTGCATCTTTACAAAGGCTTCGTATTTTTCGGGTGGTAAACCGGCTTTTAATTCGGCATCCTGTCGTTCGGTTATTTTCTGATAACCTTCCCGCATTTTATCAGGACTTAGTTTTAAAATTTGCATTTCAATGCGCTCTTGCACGTACTTTTTTAGCACAGAACTTAATACAGCTACTTCAAAATCATTAAGTTCCAAGGCTTCAGCAATATTGGGCATCTCCTCATCAACTATCTCATCTGCCGTTTTGGGTTTGGGAGGTTCCGGTTCTGCCTTTGTGTGGGGTACAACACCGCCACGACGTCCGTAACCATTTCTCCCGTAGCCATAGCCACCGCTATTTCCGAATTGTGCCTGTAATTCGGTGCCGAAAAGCATTATTGTAAATAACGCTATCCAAAATCCTTTACTAAATTTCATACTATGTAATGTTCGATGTCAAAAGTAGCCCAAGGTTTAAGCCCTTTTGGTTAAATATTTGTTAAAACGATTATGCCGCAAATATAAGAATTATTACGCTGATTTCTAGTACTTTCCGACAAGCTGAGAAGCATTGGGGATGTGAGTCCCCGTTATCCTAATATTCCTTCAATTTTGTCCTTGGGTCTCCCGATAACGGCCTTGTTGCCATTCACTACAATCGGACGCTCGATCAGCTTGGGGTATTGGATCATGGCATCTAGAATGGCCTCATCGGAAAGCAAACGCCCACGGAATTTTTCTTTCCAAATGGCTTCGTTCTTGCGTACCAAATTCTCCGGTTTAATACCAAGACAGTCAATGATATGGCGCAATTCATCCTTGGTAGGGATCGTATCCAAGTATTTGATAACCTGGTATTCTTTTCCCGATTGCTCTAGTAAACTTACCCCTTCTCTAGATTTCTGACATCTCGGATTGTGATATATTTTAATCATGCGCTACTTTATTTATAATAAACAGTTACCAATAATCAATTAACACCAAAAAAGTCTTGGTAGTCGAATGTGCTATTTGTGTTTGAATTTAATTTTCCCTCTAACCTCTAACCTCTAACCTCTAACCTCTAACCTCTAACCTCTAAACCTTTTTAATCTTCCTCTTTTTGTCCCATCATCATTAGATAGGCTTTTAAGAATCGATCAATATCTCCATCCATCACGGCATCAACATTTCCCGTTTCTTCGGAGGTTCGTACATCCTTGACCAATTTGTAAGGATGCATCACATAATTTCGTATTTGTGAACCCCATTCGATTTTCATCTTGGAGGATTCGATGGCTTGGCGCGCTTCCATCTTTTTACGCAATTCAATTTCGTACAACTGCGATTTCAACATTTTTAAGGCGGTAGCCCTATTATCGTGTTGAGAGCGGGAATCGGAACAGGAGATTTGAATGCCGCTCGGTTTGTGTACCAATTGCACTTTGGTTTCCACCTTATTGACATTTTGTCCGCCTGCACCGCTAGAACGGGCCGTTGTAATCTCAATATCTGCCGGGTTCACTTCTATTTCAATACTGTCATCTACCAAGGGATATACGTAGATAGAAGCGAACGAAGTATGGCGTTTCGCATTGCTGTCAAAAGGTGATATTCGCACTAGGCGATGTACACCATTCTCACCTTTTAACCATCCGAAAGCGTATTCGCCATCTATTTCAAGGGTAACGGTCTTTATGCCTGCGACGTCTCCTTCCTGGTAATTAAGTTCCTTTATTTTGAAGCCATTCTTTTCACTCCACATCATATACATACGCATCAACATCGAAGCCCAATCACAACTTTCGGTACCTCCGGCACCAGCCGTAATTTGAAGCACAGCGGTGAGTTCATCGCCTTCTTCCGATAGCATGTTCTTAAACTCCATCTGTTCAAGGAGGGCCAAGGTCTTGTCATAATGCAATTGCACTTCTTCCTCGGGCACTTCGCCTTCCTGATGAAATTCCAGTAACACCTCCAAATCCGTAACAAGGGTTTTAGCTGTCCCGTAGTCATCGACCCATTTTTTCTTGGATTGAATGAAACGCATTTGAGCTTGGGCTTTCTGAGGATTGTCCCAAAAGTCGGGGGCAAGTGTTTTTTCCTGTTCGTTTTCTATTTCGATACGTTTCGCATCGATGTCAAAGATACCTCCTTAACGCACCAAGGCGATCTAAAAGACCTTTGTAGTGATCTGTTGTTATCATTGCATTTTATTTGTCCGCAAAAATAGGGCTTAACTATGGTTGTGCAATCAATTTTGCATAAATTTAGCCTCTTAGGAATCATTTAAAACTATCATGAAATGAAGCGACATTCCCTTTCAATTCTTTTACTACTTTTTGCATTCTCCAATCTGGCTGGTCAGTTCTCGGATAAAAAGAAGGATTTTAAAAAATTCAATGGTTTTTTTGATTTCTATTATGATGCCAAGACCGACAAGGTATATCTGGAAGTAGACGCACTTGAGAAAGAATTTCTCTACGTTTCTTCCTTGAGTAGTGGTATCGGTAGCAATGACATAGGGCTTGATCGTGGTCAATTGGGAAATGAGCAGGTCGTATATTTTCAGCGTGCGGGGAATAAACTGTTATTGGTACAACCCAACCTACGGTATCGTGCTTTGACCAATAATGCGTTGGAAAAAAAGTCTGTGGAACAGGCATTTGCGAAATCGATTTTGGGCGGATTTAAGATTGAAGAGGAAAAAGGAGGTACCTATGTTATCGATATTACCGATTTTTTCCTGAAAGACACGCATGGAGTAGCCCGGCGCCTGAAGCAAACGGAACAGGGGAGTTACTCTTTGGACAAGGAAAAAAGTGCCATGGCCTTAGATCGCACCAAAGCGTTTCCTAAGAATGTAGAGTTCGATATTACCCTGACCTTCAAAGGGGAGGCCAAGGGGGGCTATATTCGTTCTGTGGCCCCAAATTCGGGACTGATAACCGTAGCGCAGCATCATTCCTTTATAGAATTACCCGATGATGGGTACCAAAAAAGGGTGTTTGATCCCAGAAGTGGATCATATCCATTTATGTACTATGATTACGCCACACCGGTACAAGACCCAATACTCAAGCGTTTTATTACACGCCATCGGCTTGAGAAAAAAAATCCGGATGCAGCCGTGAGCGAAGCGGTGGAACCGATTGTTTATTATTTGGACAATGGTACGCCAGAGCCGGTGCGTTCGGCCCTATTGGATGGCGGAAAATGGTGGAACCAGGCTTTTGAAGCCATCGGGTATAAAGATGCTTTTCAGCTAAAGATCTTACCAGACGATGCCGATCCTTTGGATGCCAGATACAACGTCATACAATGGGTACATCGGTCTACGAGGGGCTGGAGTTATGGTAGTAGCATTACCGACCCGCGTACTGGGGAAATTATTAAGGGGCATGTGAGCTTAGGAAGTCTTCGTATTCGCCAGGATTTCCTCATTGCGCAGGCCCTCATGAACAAGCCCTTTGTGGAAAATGATAACAATAACGCTCCCATGCTTGCATTGGCTTTGGCACGCATTCGTCAATTATCGGCACATGAGATTGGGCATACGCTTGGTTTTGCGCACAACTATGCCGCCAGTACCAATGATAGGGCTTCGGTGATGGATTATCCGCATCCGCAGTTTTCCGTGACCGATGGAGCGATCGACTTTTCAAATGCGTATGCGACCGGCATTGGGGAATGGGATAAGGTTTCGGTTGCCTACTCATACTCCAGTTTCCCTAAAGGAACTTCCGAAAAAGAGGGGCTGGACGCTATCTTGTCGGCGGCGCAAAAACAAGGGTTGCGCTATATCACGGATCAAGATGCCAGACCGCAAGGAGGAGCTCACGTTTTGGCCCATTTGTGGGATAATGGAGAGAGCATCAGCGAGGAATTGGAGGCGATGCTAAAGATTCGAAAAACGGCTATTGCTAATTTTTCAATTGATAACATACGTACCGGTGAGCCCCATTCGGTTTTGGAGGATGTATTTGTCCCCTTGTACTTTTTTCATCGTTACCAAACCGAAGGGGTTGCCAAAGTTGTCGGTGGAATGGAGTATAATTATGCCGTAAAAGGAGATGGCCAAACTGTGGTGGAAACCATTGACAAAAAGACGCAGGAAGCTGCCTTGAAGTCGATTTTAAAAACCTTGGATGCATCGGTGATTGCAATCCCCAAGGAGAAATTGGCACTATTACCTCCGAGAGCATTCGGTTACGGGCGTACCCGAGAATCGATCAACGGTAAAACAGGGGTTGCGTTCGATGCACTTTCGGCTCCTGAAACGGCCGCCGACATGACCTTGAGATTATTGTTGCATCCCGAAAGGGCTTCCAGGCTTATTCAGCAGAAAGCCCTGTATCCAAAGAACCTTGGTTTGGGCGAGGTATTGGATGAATTGATCAATGCTACACTGAAAAAAGAGCCGGTAGCGAAAGACCCTTATTTACATGAAATTCAGCAAAACATCAATTTCAGGGTGTTGTTTCACCTAATGAATTTAGCCTCCCATAAAATGGTGCATCCGCAGGTAAATGCGATCGCCAACGAAAAACTAAACATGCTAAGTATCGCTCTTATGGTCGCCGGAGGTGATAGTACTCAAAAAGAACTGGTTCGCAGAATTAATAACTTTTACAAACACCCTGAACAGTTCAAAGTGTTGGACAGCCCCAAAATCCCCGATGGGTCGCCTATAGGGATGGATTGTTTTCACTAACGAGCAGCAGTGGGGGAAGTGAAGTAGCGGTCAATTAGAGGGTCTAACGAATAAAGACTTTGAATGAGTATAGAAATCAATTTAATAAGTGATACGGTGACAAAGCCCACCCCGGGCATGTTGGAGGTTATGATGACCGCCGAGGTAGGGGATGATGTTTTTAAGGCAGACCCATCGATCAATGCTTTGGAAGATAAACTCGCAAAAATGTTCGGGATGGAAGCCGCGCTTTATTTCCCATCGGGCACGATGACCAATCAGGCCGCGATTAACCTGCATACACAACCGGGACAACAATTGATTTGCGATAAATATGCCCACGTATACAATTACGAAGGAGGCGGAGTAAGTTTTAACAGTGGTGTTTCCTGCAGATTGATAGATGGTCACCGGGGTATGATGACTGCGGAGCAAATAGAAGAGGCCATCAATCCTCCCGATTTTTATCACAGTCCGAAAACGGCCCTGGTTTGCATTGAGAATACCACGAACAAAGGGGGAGGGGCCTGTTGGGATTTTGAGGAGTTGAAAAGGATCAAAGCGGTTTGTGAAAAACACCATTTGGCGTACCATCTGGATGGGGCGCGTTTGTGGAATGCGCTGGTAAAAAAAGGCGAAACCCCACAACAGTATGGGGCGTTGTTCGATACGATCAGTGTCTGTTTAAGCAAGGGACTGGGTTGCCCCGTAGGTTCAGTGCTCCTGGGGAGCAACCCCCTGATCGAAGAAGCGCTTCGGGTACGAAAGGTGTTAGGTGGGGGCATGCGCCAAGCCGGATTTTTGGCCGCTGCCGGTTCCTATGCGCTGGATCATCAGTTTGATCGATTGGCGCAAGACCATCAAAAAGCATTGGAGATAGGGGGCGTTTTAAAGGAATTGCCGTACATCAAAAAAGTAGAGCCCATAGAAACGAACATTATTATTTTTGAAATTGATGAGTTGAAAATGGCTGCCGCCGCTTTTGTGGATACGTTGGCCCAAAAACAGATTCACTTAATCGGCATGGGGCAAGGTAAATTACGGATAGTAACCCATCTTAATTATTCAGATACCCAGCACGAGGCCTTCTTGCACATTTTACGGGAATTGTAACACACGCGGCTAGGGAAGGGCGTTAATCTGTTTTTTTAAATTTTTGATACCATTTTCCATCCCTGCTTCGGAATCGAACAAACGGCTGGTACCAATGGGAGACCCACTGGCACTTTTAAGTTTGAACAAAAACTTACCTTCATAGTCCGTTTTACGCTCAAATATCCCCTCTTTTCGCATTAAAGGCCGTAAGCCCGCAATTATTTGAGTGACTTCTTTCTCGTCGGCAAATGGAACGCTGCTAAAAATGGCCTGCCCGTTAGTGCTTTTTAAGAGAAAACGATAGGTGTCGTCTGTTTCTTTTAATACTTCTATCATGAGCTATTTCTTTGGTTCTTAAAGATATTCACTTTCTAATTAGCATAGGATAGTTATCAGGAAGTTTTGGTAATCTTCTTAAATACAGCATGGATTACACTTTGTTTATTAATAATCCCCCTGCAAATACTGAAATTGTAGTGCTAAAATTATGTTAATTATCTTAATGTTTCCTATCTTCGTGACACATTAACTTTAACTATAAATTTCTAAACACTTCCATTATTATGAAAAGAGTATTATTCCTGTGTGCCCTATTTGTGGCATCTTTTAGTTATGCGCAAGACTTGCCTACAAACCCCGAACCGGGTAAATGTTATGTGCGTTGTACAACGCCCGATGTCTATGTGAACGAGACGGTCACTATTACGGTCAAGCCGGCTTATAAGGTTTTGAAAAGAGTTCCTGCTACTTTTAAGACGGTTACGGAACGGGTTATGGTGAAGGCCGAAGGTAAAAAACTAAGAGTGATTCCGGAAAAATGGGGAACCGAAACGGTCACCTATGTATCGAAAGAAGGAGGAAACACCCTATCCATAACACCGGCATCTTTTGGTTCCAGCTCGGAAACCATTGAAATTAAACCGGCCTATGCCCAATGGGAACTAGGTGCCGTGGCACCTGATTGCGCTTCGGGGAATCCCGATGATTGTCGGTACTGGTGTTATAAAGGATATCCTGCTGAGTTCACTACGATCGAAACAACTACCTTGGCCAGCGATGCCAGTACAAGTAAAACGCCTATCGGCTCAAAGAATGCTTCCTATACCAAGCAAGTGCTGTTAGAAGCTGCACGGGTAGAGGAAGAGGTTATTCCTGCCCAATACAAGGAAATTACAAAGACTGTTTTAGACCAAGACGCCTATACCACTGAAGAAACGGTACCTGCGGTTACCAAGACCATCACCAAGGAAGTATTGAAAGAAAAAGGTGGACTTACGACTTGGAAAGAAGTAGAGTGCTCATTGGTGGAGTACCAAGCGCTTCCTATCAATTGGAATCTGGGTAGTGCAACCTTGACTTCCCAGGCCCGAAGTATCATCGATTCTCGATTAATGCCGGTGTTGGCCCAAAACCCGGGTGTTAAATTGGAAATCGCTTCCCATACCGATGTACGTGGAAAAGCTGCTTCAAACCAAGACCTTTCAGAAAGAAGGGCAAAAGCCGTGGCCGATTACTTGATTAGCAAGGGTATCAACTCTAGCTTATTGGTTGCGAATGGGTATGGAGAAACGAAAGTAAAGAATAGATGTAGAGAAGGCGTTTCCTGTACAGAAAGAGAACACGCCGTAAACAGAAGAACGGAGTTCAGATTGATCAACAACTAAATACCATCAACACACCATCCTAAAACAAAAAGGCCTTCCGTTTATCGAAAGGCCTTTTTTAATTTCAAACGTTTCCTAGTTTTTATATTTATTGAACATGGCCATATGGTATTGTACGTCCCCTGTCATACTATACCCCGAATACTCATCCAAGGCTTTCCCTTTTGGGTTTAAAATAACGAACAAGGGAAAAACCCCCTTCTTGTTATGTTTGGCCAAGACTTTCATATTATGTGCTTTCTGGTCTGCAGATAATAAGTCCATATTTCGTGGAATATCAATATATAAAATAGCGTACTTTTCAGAGACGCTTTTAAAATCGGCCGTGTCAAACAGGTCCTTCTTTAGCATCTTACAGGGGGCACACCAATCACTTCCCGTAAAATAAACGAGTACATTCGTATTGTTTTCCTTGGCGGATGCCAAGGCCGCTTCATAATCCTTTAACCAACCCTCGCCATCTTCCTGGGTGCCGGTTTGCCCTAACATATAAAGGGGTAGGAGTAACATGATTAACCATTTTCTCATAGGTAGCTTGTAGTTTATATGATCAGAATGTTTGTTTCAATCAAAAAAGACACCGTCCCTAAGGGAAAGTGGTCTGTGGAAACGCTCCGGGCGATAAAATTTGTCAATACCACTTGAACACCAAAAAGCTTGCCATTTTCATTTTTTTGCCCCGCGAAACTGCGACACCGTCTATTTAAAGAACGCATCCATGCCCGGGATATTGGGCATGCCTTCCTTGGCGACCGCCGCCAATTCGGTTTCATTTACCGAGGTTGCTTGGGCAATCGCCTTGTTAATGGTGAGTATCAGATAGTCTTCTAACTGTTCCTTATCGCCCAAGAGCGCATCACTGATCGTAATATCCTTTAAAACGCGGTTGGCCGTTATCGTTACGGAAAGTAGGCCATCTGCGGACTTTTCTTCTAAGCTAACAGAATCCATACGTTTTTTAGTCGCTTCGACCTTGGCTTGAGTTTCTTTGAGTTTCCCCATCATACCCATCATATCTCCAAACATACTGTGTTATTTTAAGTTCTGGGCTCAAAATTAGTAAATTGCCGCGATAAACCAGTTACTTTACAATGAACCGATAAGGGTTTGGGCCATTCGAATTGTCGTTCCTCGTATCAGGTTTGGCCTACATCCGTACATAAAAAATAAAGAATGAAACGAATTCAAAAAGTGATTCCTGTTTTGATAGGATGCCTTACTTTTGTGGCTTCCTGTAAAAACGAAGAAACGCAGATGGTCAAGATTTCCGCTCCGGTGGCTAAAAAGCAACCAAAGACATTTGAAAAGCATGGTGATGTTCGAGTAGATGACTACTATTGGATGAACGATCGGGAAGATTCCACTGTGATTGCGCATTTAGAAGCCGAGAACGCTTACTACGCGGAGATGACCCGGCATACGACAAGTTTTCAGCAAGTGTTGTTCGATGAAATGAAAGGACGTATAAAGGAAGATGATTCTTCTGTGCCTTACAAGAACAATGGCTACTGGTACATAACACGTTTTGAAACAGGTCAGCAATACCCCATTTATTCTAGGAAAAGAGAAAGCTTGGACGCAGAAGAGGAAGTGATGTTCAATGGCAACGAAATGGCCGAAGGACATGATTTTTTTAATCTTGGGGGCTTGTCTATCAGTCCTAACAATGAATTGGCGGTGTTTGGGGTAGATACCGTTTCTAGAAGACAATACACTTTGCGGATAAAGAATTTGAGAACCGGTGAGGTGTATGCCGATAAGATAGATAATACCACCGGAGGCGCTGTTTGGGCAGATGACAACCAAACAATGTTTTATACCAAAAAGGACCCTGTAACGCTGCGCTCGGATAAAGTATATAAGCATGTTTTAGGAACTGCGGAGAGCGATGATGTGCTCATATTTCATGAGGAAGATGAGACTTTTGGTTGTTATGTCTACAAAACGAAGTCAAAAAAATTTATCGTTATTGGCTCTTACAGTACCTTGACCTCCGAGTATAGAATTCTTCCGGCCAAAGAACCCAATGGCGAATTCACCCTTTTTTCAGAAAGGGAAAGAGGTCTTGAGTATTCGATTGCCCATTATGGAGACAATTTCTATGTACTTACCAATAAGGATGGCGCCACCAACTTTAAACTGATGATTACAAAGGAGGGCGCTACCGAATCTGGGCAGTGGGAGGAGTTCATTGCTCACAGGGAGGATGTGCTCTTGGAAGATATTGACATATTTAAAAATTTCTATGTGTTATCCGAACGGGAAAAAGGCCTTAATAAATTGAAAATAGTTCGCTGGGATGGGACCGATAGCTATTACCTACCTTTCGACAGCGAAACATATACGGCCTATGTTGGTGCCAATCCCGATTTTGACACCAACGTGTTGCGGTACGGATATAATTCCATGACAACACCGAGTTCTACGATCGATTTCAATATGGATTCCCGTGAAAAGGAAATCAAAAAGGAACAAGAGGTGTTAGGGGGAACGTTTAGCAAACAGCACTATATGGAGAAACGCCTTTGGGCAACCGCGCGGGATGGTGTAAGGGTTCCCATATCGATCGTTTATCATAAGGATACGGAGTTAAACGATACCACTCCCATATTACAGTACGCCTATGGGTCGTACGGCGCTACGATAGACCCCTATTTCTCTACAGTACGCCTCAGTTTGTTAGACCGGGGTTTTGCCTTTGCCATAGCCCATATTCGTGGCGGACAGTACTTGGGCAGGCCCTGGTATGAAGACGGGAAGTTGCTTAAGAAGAAAAACACGTTTACCGATTTCATAGATTGTTCAAGGTTCCTGATTTCGGAAGGGTATACCAGCAGCGAACATTTATATGCTATGGGGGGGTCGGCAGGAGGCCTTCTAATGGGAGCCATCGTCAATATGGCCCCAGAAGTGTACAATGGCATTGTATCACAAGTACCTTTTGTAGATGTAGTAACCACGATGCTCGATGATTCAATTCCGTTGACGACGGGCGAATACGATGAATGGGGAAATCCTAATGAAAAGGAATATTACGAGTATATGAAATCGTACTCACCGTATGATAACGTACAGGCGCATGTGTATCCCAATATGTTGGTGACCACCGGGCTGCATGATTCGCAGGTACAGTACTTTGAACCGGCAAAGTGGGTCGCCAAACTACGGGAGTTAAAAACTGACGATCATCTATTACTTTTTGATATCAATATGGAAGCTGGTCATGGTGGGGCCTCAGGCCGTTTTGAGTCCCTAAAGGAGGTAGCAAAAGAGTACGCTTTTCTACTTGATTTGGAAGGAAAAACGCACTAATCCAAAAAAAATAGTAATTTTGCCCAGTAATTTTGTTGATTTAAAAATTAACGAAAACAACCTACATGCAAAAGAAAATACAGGCACACGACAGTATATTGGCACTGATAGGCGATACGCCGCTGGTGCGGTTGAATAAAATTGTCGAAGGGTTTAAAGGGGACTACTATGCAAAAGTGGAGGCCCTAAATCCAGGCCATTCCTCCAAAGACCGTATTGCGCTCCATATCATTGAAGCTGCTGAGCGAAAGGGTATTCTTTCTCCCGGTGATACCATCATAGAGACCACCTCGGGCAATACCGGTTTTAGCATTGCCATGGTAAGTATCATTAAAGGGTATGAATGTATTTTGGCGGTTAGCTCGAAATCGAGCCCGGATAAGATAGACATGCTTCGGGCGATGGGGGCGAAGGTATATGTGTGTCCCGCCCATGTAAGTGCAGATGATCCGCGTTCTTATTATCAGGTGGCAAAACGGCTGCATGAGGAAACCAAAGGTAGTATCTACATCAATCAGTATTTCAACGAACTGAATACGGAGGCCCACTACAAATCTACCGGACCGGAGATTTGGAATAAAACAAATGGGGCTCTCACGCACTTGGTCGCCTGTAGCGGCACAGGAGGCACTATCTCGGGAACCGCACAGTATTTAAAAGAACAAAATCCTGAAATACAAGTTATCGGGGTGGATGCGTTCGGTAGTGTCCTTAAAAAATATCATGAAACGGGAGAGTTTGATAGCGATGAAATTTATCCCTATCGCATCGAAGGCCTAGGTAAAAATTTGATTCCTTCCGCTACAAATTTTGAGGTCATTGATGAATTTGTAAAGGTCACCGATGAGGATAGTGCCCATACCGCAAGGGAGATATCAAAAACAGAAGGCATTTTTGCCGGATATACTTGTGGTGCTGCCTTACAGGCCGTGAAGCAATTGAATGCACAGAACAGATTTGATAAAAACAGCAAGGTAGTCCTTATTTTTCCGGATCATGGCTCTCGTTATATGAGTAAGATTTACAGTGATGAATGGATGGAAGCCCAGGGCTTTCTTGCAAATGACCAAGTAGAAGAAACGCCGAAAATACAGGTGGTACGTTAAAATCGAGATTGAAAACATATTAAAAAAGCAATGGTTGTATCAATCATTGCTTTTTTCTTGTTTGTAAAAAACTGTTTAAAAACTAGGGATAATGACTAGTGTAGCTACCCAAAAATTAGCTATTTTTGCACAAATTAAAAGCGCCAAATGAGAGATCTTTTCGATAGAATCATTGAGAATAAAGGGCCATTGGGAAAATGGGCCTCACAAGCAGAAGGGTATTTTGTTTTTCCTCAATTAGAAGGCCCTATCTCGAACAGAATGCAATTTCAGGGAAAGGAAGTCATCACATGGAGTATCAACGACTACCTTGGAATGGCCAATTTGCCTGAGATAAAAAAGATAGATAGTGAAGTAGCTGCTGAATTCGGTGCTGCATATCCCATGGGGGCACGCATGATGAGTGGCCATACCAAGTTTCATGAGCAGCTAGAGCAAGAGCTGGCCGCTTTTGTTAGCAAAGACTCCGCATACCTCCTCAATTTTGGATATCAAGGTATCATGTCGGCTATCGATGCGCTCGTCTCCAAAGATGATATCATCGTCTACGATGTGGATTCACACGCCTGTATCATTGACGGTGTGCGGCTTCATATGGGAAAGCGTTTTACGTTTAAGCATAACGATATAGAAAGTCTGGAGAAGAACTTGGAACGCGCTACAAAAATGGCGGAAACGACCGGTGGAGGAATTTTAGTGATTTCAGAAGGCGTTTTTGGAATGCGGGGAGAACAAGGAAAATTGAAGGAAATCGTTGCACTCAAAAGCAAATACAATTTCCGTTTGTTGGTCGATGATGCGCATGGTTTTGGAACCTTGGGTAAAACCGGTGCAGGAGCCGGAGAGGAGCAGGGCATACAGGATGATATTGATGTTTATTTTGCCACTTTTGCAAAATCAATGGCCAGTATTGGAGCATTTTTGGCGGCCGATAAAGAAATTATTGACTATTTAAAATACAACCTGCGTTCGCAAATGTTTGCAAAGTCGTTGCCGATGATATATGTCAAAGGGGCTTTGAAACGTTTGGACATGTTGCGAACACAACCCGAATTAAAAGCCAAGCTGTGGGAAAATGTAGATGCACTGCAGAATGGTTTAAAAGATCGTGGTTTTGATATAGGAACCACCACCAGTTGTGTAACACCGGTGTATCTGAATGGGAGCATTCCCGAGGCGATGGCCTTGGTCAAAGACCTTCGTGAAAACTACGGAATATTCTGTTCTATAGTGGTTTACCCGGTTATACCAAAAGGATTGATTCTTCTGAGAATGATTCCCACCGCAACCCACACGATGGATGATATTCATGAAACCTTGGAAGCGTTTTCAGCAATAAGGGAACGTTTGAACAACGGTACTTATAAAAGACTTTCCGCGGCAGTTGCAGCTGCTATGGGAGAGTAATTTTCAGAGATATACAAAATTGATCCAATGTAAGCCCATGGCCGAACGTTGGATTTTTTTTTGCTCAGTACAGTTCTTTTCTAAAGGTTGCTCTTCTTTTGTAAATGACGGGATCGAAGTGTTTCCACATTTGGCGAATTGCTACATTATCCTCCAGTTCTGGGGTCCGATAACACATGTCAATTCCCTTCTCGGAAAAAGTTTTGTAGTATTCATTGAAAATAATGGCCGTTACCGCTTTATTTTGATATTCGGGATGCACCCCAATCAAATAGAAGTACACATCCTTATTACTTTTTTTGGCTTTCAGTAGGTGATAAAACCCCAACGGAAAGAGTCTTCCCTTGGCTTTTTGTAAGGCCTTTGAAAAAGAAGGCATTACAATGGCAAATGCGATAAGCTTTTCTTCAGAATCTACAATGAACTTAATGTATTCCGGGTTGATAAAACTGATGTATTTCTTTTTGAAATAGGTTTTCTGAATATCCGAAATAGGAACAAAGGATGAAAGCTTGGCATAGGTCTCATTGAAAAGGTCGAACATTTTATCCGCCATGGGCAATACCTCCTTGGTCTTCGAAAAATTGATTTCCCGCAGTTTGTAACGTCTTTTTATCAGATCATTTAGTTTGGTAAACAGTGCCGGGTCGGCATTGCGAGCGGGAAACTTATTTTCCACATATCCTTTCTCCTTTTTAAATCCTAGCCGTTCATAGTGCTTTGCATAATAGGCATGGTTGTACCAGGTAATCATACTACCGATATGTTCAAAGCCTTCGGTTAGCACGCCTACCTTATCCAGATTGGAGAAACCTACGGGTCCTTCTGTGAAATCGAGCTTATTCTCAAGACCAATTTTTATTACTTTTTGAAGTAAGGCCTCCGAAACGGTAGGGTCGTCGATAAAATCGAACCAACCAAAACGCATTTTTCGAACTTTTTGTTCGTTCACCTCGACCCAGTTAATAATGGCAACGATGCGGCCGACCAAATGTTTGTTCTTGTATGCTAGAAAAAACCAGGCATCGGCGTTCTTAAAGGCGGGATTCTCTTTTTTGTCGAACGTTTGTAATTCGTCTGATATAATGGGTGGTACCCAGTACGGCGAGTCTTTGTAAAGCGAAAATGGGAACTTTACAAATGCTTTTAAGTCCGCTTTGGAAACAGCTTCTTTTAGGGTGACCATCACAATGATTTAGTATGGTCAATATTAGGGATTATTGACAAGAGCAAGAAATATGCGCTGCTAATTTTGTTAGAATTTTAGCATAAAAATACGAACTACTTAAAAATCGATCGCTCCGCTATCTTTCTCCTTGTTTTTCTTCTTTTTCTTTTTCCGCTCCTCCTTTTTAAGCTTTCGCAGTTGCTTTTTGGAAGGTCCCAGGTCAATATCCTCTGCCCCTGTGCCATCTTTGGCTTTTTTCTTTTCCTCTTTTTTCTTTTTCTTCATGGCATTCTTTTTAATAGGGCCGCCATTTTCACCCGCCTTTTGATCTTCTATCGAAATGGGCTTGTCTTTATGGAAGTCCATTCGATAGGAAAGTCCGCTGGTGATGAAAATCCGGGAGGGCGTATTCTTGAAGCTGGCACCCATATTGATATCTGCCTGAAAATTATCATGAAACAAGTGTGCAATACCGCCACGTAGCAATACATCCGCGTAGCGATCACTTTTTATCCCTTGGTTTTCTACAAAAATGCTCCACTTCGGGTTCCGAAAAGCATGTGATAATGAAACCAAATAGCTTAGTTCGGGAAAATCGGTCCCGATGCGGTCATACGCAATGTTCGAGATCAGTACGAACCTAGGGGTAAGTCTACTCTGCGTTGCGACCATTCCACGGTAGGATATAGTAGGATCCCCGACATAAAACGGGTTGTCGCCCAAGTTAAAGGTAGCTCCGCCATATACCGATACAGAGGGGATAAGGTTTTTGAATTTAAAGCCGTAATTCGCTTTCCAACTATACAAATTAGGCTTGTTTCGCTCCGGATTCTTGAATCGATCATATACCAAAAACTTAAGTCCTAAGCGATTTCGGGAAAAATCAGTTCGGTTTTCACTAAAACCCAAATTACTAAAGGTAATGTTCTGGTTTTGAAAGGTACCTTCCCAGTTAAGTTCCAATTGCTCGAATAACAAACCGTATCGCAAGGAAGCTTCCAATCCCCAGATATTACTTTGGGTATTTAACAATGAGTGGTCCTGTTGCTCAAAGAGCAAGCCCGTTTCGAGTTGTATGACATTTTTACCCACCGCATATGCGCTGACAGAGAGTCCGGGCCTGTTTGAATTAATAACATCTGTGTATTGCGAATAGCCGATAAAATAGAGGCTAAAAAGAAATAAAAAGGATACGTACTTCATTCTTTTTTGGTATTGTATTGCTACGTTGTCTGGTAGTCAGAATTGGTTCTTTAGATTGCTAATGGCCCTTGTTTCCCTTGTTTTATTATATTTTTAAGACTTTTGCCTTATGATTAAAACGTTAGAATTGTACTTTTGATATATTAAAGCATAAATATTATGGGTTTTTTGAAGGCAGTACTTTTTATTTTACTGGGATATTACCTGTTTAAGTTCATACTAAAAATGTTCGCTCCCCGCATTCTCGGGTATGCGGCCAAGAAAACCGAGGAGCGTTTCCGCGAGCGTTTCGGAGACTTTGGAGATTTTGGTCCACGGCCGTCACAGGAAAATGATAATGTCATTATTAATAAGAATAACAATAAGAAAAGGGAATCATCTCAAAAAGTTGGGGAATATATTGACTTCGAGGAAATTGATTGAGTATTTTTGCCTAAATAGCATAACCAATCACCATACCGCCCCATGAAAATCGGTCTCAAAGCGTTCTTTATACATTTTTTCGTAACAGTCTTTTTTATTATAGCGGCGCTTGCCTATTTTAGCCCTGTTCTTTCTGGAAAAGTACTTTACCAATCGGATATTGCCCAATATACGGGCATGGCAAAAGAACAGAACGATTTCAGGAAACTTTATGAAGAAGAACCGTATTGGACCAATAGCGCCTTTGGTGGGATGCCCACCTATCAGCTTGGAGCCTACTATCCACATGATTACGTTAAAAAATTAGACAGACTAATTCGTTTTCTACCGCGACCGGCGGACTATCTTTTTCTATATTTTATAGGCTTTTATATTTTACTTTGCTGCATGAAGATCGACTACCGCCTTGCTGTGGTAGGTGCTTTGGCGTTTGGATTCTCAACTTACCTAATCATCATTTTTGGCGCCGGCCATAATGCCAAAGCCCATGCAATCGGTTATTTGCCTATGTTGCTTGGGGGCATTGTATTGGTATTCAGAAAAAAGTATTTATGGGGATTTGTGCTCACGGCCTTGGCAATGGCTTTAGAAGTGCGAGCGAACCATTATCAAATGACGTATTACTTTATGTTATTGGTATTGATTTTGGGAGTAGCCTATTTGGTTGATGCCATCCTACAGAAAAAACTAAAACATTTTGGTATTTCGGTCGGTATTTTGTTGTTGGCCGTTGGGCTGGGAATTGCCGCGAACGCTACAGGTTTGCTGGCAACTAAGGAGTATGCCGATTGGAGTACTAGAGGACCCTCCGAACTTACGATCGATCCCGAAGGCAATCCGAAGGAAAATACGGGAGGTCTGGATCGTGCCTATATTACACAATGGAGTTATGGAGTAGCAGAGTCTTTAAATTTGTTCGTGCCACGCCTGTTTGGGGGGGCTACTTTTGAAGATTTGGGAGAAGATTCCAAATCCTATGACTTTCTGATCGATCAAGGTTTGCCGCGTACCCGAGCGTTGGAGTTTTCAAAACAAGTGCCAACGTATTGGGGAGACCAACCGGGGACATCCGGACCGGCATATATCGGGGCCATCGTATTTTTTCTATTCATCTTAGGGCTCATTCTGGTAAAGGGAAAAACCAAATGGTGGTTGCTCGGTGGGGTGCTTCTGTCATTGCTATTGTCTTGGGGAAAGAACTTTGAACTGCTTACAGATTTTATGATCGATTATTTTCCTTTGTATGACAAGTTTAGGGCCGTCTCTTCCATACAAGTCATTTTAGAGTTATGTGCTCCGATATTGGGAATCCTCGCCGTATCGAAACTGTTTGAAACAACGATAGCGAAGAAAGATAAATTAGTTGCTTTGAAGGTGGCTTTTTTGGGCGTTGCAGGCCTAGGGGTATGTTTGCTATTGTTCAAGGGTATGTTCTCATTTGAGGGACCTAGAGACCGAATGTTCATGGAAAATTATGGAAACGAACTGTATTCTTTGATTGTATTGGATCGCAAGGCGATCTATAACGCGGATCTTTTCCGCTCCTTGCTCTATATAACCTTAACGGCAGTTTTGCTTTGGTTTTATGTAAAGGGCAAGCTGAAGCAAAACCTGGTGTTGATCGGCTTGGGCGTACTCATCGTATTCGACTTGGTCGGGGTGAGCCAGCGGTACGTAAACAATGATAGTTTTGTGGGCAAAAGACAAATGACACAGCCCTTTCAAGAGACCGCGGTGCATAAGCAAATTTTACAGGACGAAACGGTCTATCGGGTGTTCAACCCCAGTGAAGGGTGGGATTCAGCAGGTACTTCCTTTTTTCACCAATCAATTACCGGATATCACGCCGCAAAACCTGCGGGCATGCAGGATCTTTTCTATTTCTATATTTTCAAAGGAAACATCGGTGTTCTAAATATGCTGAATGTAAAATATGTGATACAGCAAGATAAGGAGGGGCGCAGTTATCCCGCCTTGAATCCCGATGCAAATGGCAATGGTTGGTTCGTAGAACAGTTGTTGGAAGTACAAAGTGCCGATGATGAAATAAAAGCGTTGGAAGCCTTGGATACCAAAAAGGTGGCTGTGGTGAATACTTCAAAGGTAAAAGGGATTAACAGAACACGCTTTCAGGTAGATAGTCTTACGACTGTTTCTTTGACAGACTATCAACCCAATCACTTAACCTATACCACTACCAATCCCAATGCCGGCGTAGCGGTGTTCTCAGAAATGTATTATGCCAACGGATGGAATGCCTATATTGACGGGCAATTGAAAGACCATTTCAAAGTAAACTATGTACTTAGAGGTCTTAAGGTGCCGGAGGGAAATCACACGGTAGAATTTAAGTTCGAACCACAAGTGGTTCAAACGGGAAGTAAAATCACGTTGGCCAGCTCTGTACTATTAGGCTTGGTGGTTTTGGGTGGTATCGGTTTTAGTTTCTGGCGATCAAGAGAGAAAGAGGAAAAAACCGTTGCCTGATGAAAAAGGTGCTCATCATCGCGTATTACTGGCCTCCGGCAGGCGGTCCTGGCGTACAGCGATGGTTAAAATTTGTAAAGTATTTACCCCATTTCGATATTGAACCCATCGTGTATGTTCCCGATAACCCGCACTACCCAATTGAAGATGCAACATTGGCGACCGAGATACCGAAAGAGGTCGTAGTGCACAAGCAGCCTATTTTTGAACCCTACCGCCTTGCCAGTCTGGTTTCTTCAAAAAAGACAAAACGTATTAGTTCTGGGATTATACAAACGAAAAACCCGTCGGTTTTGGAAAAAACAATGCTTTGGGTACGTGGTAACTTCTTTATTCCCGATGCCCGAAAGTATTGGGTGAAACCTTCGGTAAAATATATTTCCGCGCTTTTGGAAAGAGAGCAGATCGATACGATTATCACCACGGGGCCTCCGCATAGTGTTCATTTAATAGGAGTGCAGTTAAAACAGCACCGCACTCTTCGATGGATTGCGGATTTTCGAGATCCATGGACTTCTATCGGGTATCATAAAAAATTGCGGTTGACCGGCAGATCTCAAAAAAAACACAAGGCTTTAGAGCATTTGGTGCTCAATAGGGCCGATTGTTTGTTGGTGACCAGTCAAACGACCAAAGATGAGTTTGCCGCAATTACTGAAAAACCAATCAGTGTCATCACTAACGGGTTTGACTCGGATTACCGAGGTGGGGCCCATTTAGATGAACGATTTACCATAGCGCATATCGGTTCGTTGTTGGCCGGCAGAAATCCGAAAAACCTATGGAAAGCCCTATCAGATCTCGCTTCTGAAAACGAACTTTTTCGTGCCGCCTTACAGATAGAATTTATAGGGGTTGTAAGCCAAGAAGTAATGGCAAGCCTTTATCGTTATGAATTAGGACCTTATATAAAGCTTAAAGGGTATGTATCGCACAAAGAAGCAATGCGCAAGCAACGCCAAGCACAATTGCTGCTATTAATAGAAATAGACTCGGAGGAGACCAAGGGCATAATTCCCGGAAAACTGTTCGAGTATATGGCCGCAAGGCGACCTATATTAGGAGTCGGTCCTCAAGAATGGGAAGCCGGGCAACTTATTCGGAACACTAATACAGGGGCCGTATTCAACTATGAGGACTCTGGTACGCTTAAAGATTTAATACGTAATTGGTTCGAAAACTATCGCGACTCGTCACTACATTTAAACGCTAAGAACATCGAAAAGTACAGCCGCAAAGCACTTACAGAACAACTAGCTAAGACGCTACAATGGGAATAGTACTCAAACAATCGTTGAACAATACGATCATAACCTATATTGGTTTTGGAATTGGGGCGATTAACCTGTTGTTTTTGTATACTAGTTTTATGACCGATGCCTATTACGGCCTCGTTCAATTTATATTATCGGCAGCAACAATCCTAATGCCCCTTTTAGCCTTTGGTGTACCCAATACCATGGTCAAGTTTTACAGTAGTTTTAAAGATGATAAAACCCAAGATGCGTTTTTAACGGCCATGTTGCTCTTGCCCTTGCTTCTTGTTGTGCCGATCGCGGCGGTTTCCTATTGGGCCAATGACACTATCGGTTCTTTTCTTTCACGGGAAAATGACTTGGTAAAAGGCTATGTTGGTCACATTTTTCTGGTAGGGATAGCAATGGCTTATTTTGAAGTTTTTTATGCATGGACAAGGGTACAGATGAAATCGGTTTTTGGAAATTTCATGAAAGAGATTTTCTGCCGAATAGGACAAACGATCTTGCTCGTACTCTTATATTATGAACTGATAGGCATTACTTTTTTCATGAACGCTTTGGTGGGCTTTTACCTGGCGAGGGCGCTGATTATGAAATTGTACGCCTTTTACCTGAGAATGCCGAAACTTACTTTTTCTTTCCCGGCTGAAATGGGTAAAATAGGCACCTATACTTTGTTGATCATCCTTGGCGGATCTACGGCGATCGTATTGTTGGAAGTTGATAAGGTGATGTTGAACCAATATATTAAAATTGAAAATGTTGCCTACTACAGCGTAGCGGGGTTTATGGCCGCCACGGTAGCGGTTCCCTCCCGGGCAATGAACCAGATCATGTACCCGTTGACCGCTAAACTGTTGAATGAGAACGACGCTGCCGGTCTAAAAAAATTGTACCAGAAAAGTTCTTTGACACTTTTTCTGATTGCCGGGTTTTTATTCGTTTTACTGCTGCTCAATCTAAACGAAATTTATGCCCTATTACCCGCTGCATATCGCGGCGGGGTGTTAATCGTATTTTGGATAGGCATGGCAAAGGTTACCGATGCCGTCTTAGGGAATATCAATTCTATTTTATTCAATTCAAACTACTATCGAGCAGTGTTGTTTATGGGGGTAGGGTTGGCCTTGTTGACCATAGGGTTCAATCTTTGGTTGATTCCTACCTATGGACTGAATGGCGCGGCCATCGCGAGCTTTTTTGCCTTTTTCACCTACAATCTGATCAAGCTTATTTTTGTATATCGAAAATACAGGATGCTGCCTTTTTCAACGGCTACGGCAAAGGTATTGGTCTTGTTGGGAGGTATGGTGGCGGTGTTCTATTTTGTTCAGTTTCCATTTCACCCAATTGTAAGTATCGTGTTAAAAACAGGATTGATGAGCGGTTTGTATGTATGGGTCTTGTATCGTTTTACTGTTTCAGAAGATCTTTCAAGCCTTTTGAAAAATCTTTTAAAGCGTACCTAGAAAACTAAAGTAATTTCTTGGCTACATCTTCCCAGCTATTCGCACGTTCATGTCCTTCACTGTGAATGTTATGCGGCGAAGTGAACAGGATGGTGCGGCCATTAAAACTATCAAGATTATAGCTTCGGTCGTCTATGAGGATATCTCCCTTCAAAATATGTTTGTCACCACATAAGATTCTATTTTTCCAATGAATAAAGGGAAAGTACTCATCTATCCAGTCTGATTTTTCTATGAGGGAGTTGGGAAATTGCATGGCGGCCGAAGCAATGAACAAATCATATTGCTTACTCAATTCTTTTAGTACATCCTGACTATTTTCAATAGGGGGCAAGTCCCTAAAGAAGCCTTCTTGCCTTGCATGGTTACGAATACTTTTTTGATGGGCCTCAGGAACACATTGCCACACTTCTTTTCCCATACAAGCTTCTTGTGTTAAGGAAGCATCAAAATCCCGATTGTAGGTGGTAATATGAGCCCCATAGGTATCTGCGATTACCTCATCCATATCAATAAATAGTGTCATGTAGTATATTTTGGACGAAGATCGAACTTTTACTCGATAATCGAAGCTTAAATCAACGGAGGTTTGTGCTAAGTATATTTTTTTAGAACGAATATCTCCACGACTTTTCGCATGGTGGGCTTCCGAAAACAGGAAATTGACGGGAAGTAGTCGATGATGTAATGAAGAAGCGTATCACTAAGCTTCAACCTGGCGGTGATTCCCCCCTTTTTCAATTGATTATTTGAGCTGCAAATCGTACTTTCAACCAGTCCCTAAAATAACCCATATGAAGTCTGGTTTTAAAAGAAACGTTTCGGTACGCGGTTCGGAAGAGTTTACAGAAATTCGTTTATCCGAACCCCAGCGGCAGGCTGCCGGTTTAACAGGGGTGAAGGAAGCCTTGCGACATAGCTTTAAAGAAATGGGAGTCGTGCGATCCATGCGGGCCCTTTTAGAAATGAACCAGGAAGATGGCTTTGACTGCCCTTCCTGCGCATGGCCGAATCCGGAAAACCCGTCGAAAATTGCGGAGTATTGCGAGAATGGGGCAAAAGCCTTGGCAGATGAAGCAACCACCAATCGGATAGGAAGTACTTTTTTTCAAAAACATTCCGTGGAGGAATTGTCGAGGCTTACAGACTATCAGCTTAACCAGTTTGGACGTATAATAGAACCGCTCGTACTTCGTCCAGGAAGCGTACATTATGAAGCCATTTCATGGGCGGCTGCGTATGAATTAATTTCTGAAGAATTGGGAAGACTCGCATCCCCAAATGAGGCCATCTTTTATACCTCTGGCCGTTCTAGCAATGAAGCGGCCTATTTATATGGAATGTTTGCCCGTGCCGTTGGTACCAATAACATGCCCGATTGTTCCAATATGTGTCACGAATCAAGCGGAGTGGCGCTTTCGGAAACTTTGGGAATAGGAAAGGGCTCGGTAAAACTAGAGGATCTTTACGGGGCGGAGGTGGTCATCGTCGCGGGGCAAAACCCCGGTACGAATCATCCCAGAATGTTGTCCGCTTTGGAAAAGTGTAAACAGAACGGGGGGAAAGTAATCAGTATTAACCCTTTGGAGGAAACGGGGTTGGTCAGCTTTAAAAACCCCCAAAAGGCAAAAGGACTATTGGGTGCAGGAACCGGTATCGCCGACATACACCTGCCGGTACGGATCAATCAGGATATTCCTCTTGTAAAGATACTCTTGAAGCGATTGGGTACGTTAAGCCAGGTCGATGCAACTGTTTTTGATCATGAATTTATAAGAGACCATGTCGAAGGGTATGAGGCCTTGTTGAAGGACTTGGAAAAGTATGAGGAAGCTGATTTACTGCAAAGATGTGGAGTGTCCGAAGAAAAAATAGCGGAAACCGTGTCGCTCCTGAGACATAGTACCAAAATAGTGGTTTGCTGGGCTATGGGGCTCACCCAACATAAGAATGGCGTGGCGAACATACGGGAATTTGTAAACCTATTGTTGCTGAAAGGAGCCATTGGCAAACCTTATGCCGGGACCTGCCCGGTGCGGGGTCATAGTAATGTACAAGGGGATCGTAGTGTGGGGATCATGCATTTTGTAAATGCTTCTTTGAACGAACGCATCGAGAAACACTTGGGGTTTGTTCCCCCTAAAGATAAAGGAGTGGATACTGTTGGAGCAATGCAGGCGATGCACGAGGAACGGGCAAAGATGTTTGTTTGCCTGGGCGGAAATTTTCTGATGGCAACCTCAGATACCGAATATACGGCAGAAGCTTTGCAAAAATGCCGGCTAACGGTTCAGATCAGCACGAAATTGAACAGGACACATTTGATTACCGGAAAAACGGCCCTGATTTTGCCCACTTTTGGACGTTCTGAAAAAGATCAAAAAGCGGGAGTACTACGACACCTTACCATGGAAGATAGCATGGGAAGGGTACGCCAGTCACGCGGATTGCTGCGTCCCATTTCGGATATGATCAAGAGCGAACCTGAAATAATTGCAGAATTGGCCCACAAGTTTTTTAAAGGGGCGCACCCTGTTGACTGGAAAGGGATGGGGGAAGACTATGCAAAAATACGAGCGAGTATCGATACCGTCATCAAGGGATTTGAAGATACCGCTGCGCGTTCAAAAGGGGTGGGCTACTATCTCCCAAACAATGTGCGGGAACGCGATTTCAGCATGTTGCCCAATGGAAAAGCGCAATTGACAATCAACGACCTGCCAAACCATGCATTGAAGGAGGATGAGTTTATTCTTATGACCATTCGATCCCATGACCAGTTCAATACAACCATTTACGGATTGCACGACCGCTACCGCGGAGTCTTCAATGAAAGACGGGTAGTGTTTATGAATAAAGTGGATATGGTTCGACTTTCGTTGGAGAAATTCGACGTAGTGGATATCTGCAGTGAATACGATGGAATTAGGCGAACTGCCAATCGTTTTAAAATAGTACCTTATAAAATTCCCAAAGGAAATTTGGCCGCTTACTTTCCAGAGACGAATGTTTTGATACCCTACCATCAATACGCCGATAAAAGCAATACACCAATTAGTAAGTCTATAAAGGTCACTGTCGCAAAATGTGCTTGAACTGTATGTCATAATATGCAAAGCTTCAGGAATGTATGCATTTGAATTGGTATACTTTTTAGCAACCCTGAAAAAGCCATTCCATACCTTTAAAACGTTTGTAATCGGTTACTTAATCGTTTGATACTATCGGTTAGTTTTTAATTATTTTCATGAGTTGTTGTTTTCCGTTCGGGACGAGTTCGGTTGCTCTGAGAATATACATTCCGGCGCTAAGCACGACCAAGTCCCATAGTTCTTTTTTTTGTCGCTGTGTTTTAGTGGCAATCAGTTTACCGCCAATATCATGTATTGTTAACTCATAACTACTATTGGGGTCATATTTGTTTATTGAAAGATCTACGGTGGTCTTAAAGGGGTTTTGGGAAATTGATATAATTTTATCGACTTCCTTAATATCTTCGTTGACCTCTTGTTCCTCTATGGGGTTCAAAGCTTCATCATTGGTTAGTGAACGAATTAAGAGCAAACCTTCTTCTGTGCAAAAAATAGCATTTCCGAATTCATCTATCAATACGTTGTTCCCTTGGTCATTGTATTTTGGTGAATTTCCTAACGAATACCGAATTTTCAACGCCCCAGTTTCCCAGTCAAGCGCGTAGAAGTAATAGTTACAGTCGGCTTCGCGACCTGAACCATATACCAGGCCTGAATTCGAGCTGTACGTAAGAACTCCGTTAATGTTTATTTCATTGGTGGCCCATGCGATGGAAAAACGATTTGCGAAAGTATCCCAAGACACTTTTTGCACTCCTTTTTGGTTCTCGCAACCAGGACTAAAACCATTGTATTGGGCACAAGCAATTTCATAACCATAGGCGGTAGGAGAGTTTTCTATTGATTGAAATCCATTGGCGAGATTCACGGCATGAGGAAGTTGTATTTTTCCTGCAAGTCTGGGGTGTTCAGAAGGTATTCCGCGCCAATCGGTCGGAATTTCATCACGCCAAAAAGCAACCATATTGTTTCTTTCGTGACCATCACAGACAACTACTAATTTGTCGTTCCCATCTTCGCCGATAAGGGTAGGGGTTGTGCCACTTCCTTCGGCAATTAGACCCCTTGGGCCATCTTTAACAAAATCGTATGGCGCGACCCAAAGAATTGCTAAACTTTCACCATTCCAACCAATTTTAATCATCTTTTTGGTTGTTACGAGGTACATGCTATTATCTGTATCTACCGGAAAGGCATTGTGATAATGTATTTCATCGTCTTCCAATGGCAATTGAATGGAGGTCCAACGTGAAAAGTCTTTTTTGACCATTCCGAAAACTCCTTCCCTAGTATTGTAAGCAATCCAACCATCATAGGTCATGTTCATAGTAGTCAATCGACCACCGCCATTTTTGGCCAGGTTGAACTCGTCCAATTGTTTTATTGGAGAATTGATCTTGGTGGTATCTTCATCTGTCAACATCAGTATTCTCCCCGTTCCTCTAAAATTGTCGTGAGTATACCAGATCTTATTGTTGGACAAAAGAAAATTCCAGCTATAATCCAAAATATTATAGTCGATACGCAGGCTGTCTATCAAATGAATTCCTTCATCCGTATAGTTTGCTTTGAATGCATGCGTAGCATTGCTTCCTAAAATAGCCCGCTGACCGTTTTCATATGTTTCGGACAAATACAACCAAGGAGATGCCCGGTTCAAAGGGGTTCTACCATGCATGACCGTCAATGAATCGTTCGGCTGCGGCCCTTTTAAACAGGTAGCGGCCTGGGCGGCTGAATTGGCATGGTATATCGGCCATGGCGTATTGGGGATATGGGAGTTGTTTTGCTTTGTACAATTTGTTTGGCCCCAAATTGTACTGGTGAAACAAGCACTTACCAGAAAAGTAAAGAGTGATCGCATTTAAGAGTGTATTAAACCCATAAAACGATTACCGGAATCTTAATCTTATAAATGAAAGCATCTAATCAACCAAATGCCGAATCTTTTCAACTAAAACCTTCCGTTTATCTTTATATTAGTTATCTAAAAGTATCTAATGAAAAACTCCGAAAGGAACATCCTTGCTTTGTGTTCAATGCTGCTTTTTTTATCCGGGTTTGTCTACTATGTAGAATTTTATTCTGTTTTACCGGCCTTACTTTTGGCAGTTATATTAACCTTTCAATTTACGATGTTAGGCATTGCCGTGTGCTATATGATATGGAGATCGCATTCGGTGACAAGTTTACGGTCGGGTATCATAATTATTGGTGTCTCAGTATTTTTTACAGTGACCAGGTACCTTGTTGTTCTACTTACACTTCAATATCACTTGCCAGAAGATACCGTTTTTCATAATCCCAATAGATCCTTAAGTTTTTTATTGATTTCAAACTTGTTGGTTGCCGTAACATCCTTTTTCTACGCTAGATACCGGCAGGTAAAAAAGGAAAATTCGATACTTGAAGCAAAACTATCCAAGTACTCGAAATATCAAAATAAAGAAGCGCCAGTACTTACTTTTAAGTACGATGGTGAAGAAAAAAAACTGGATTGCAACCTCATCCTATTTCTTAACTCAGAACGTGAATACACTAAAATTAATGTAGTTTCAAATAGTTTTTTAGTTTTAGATCGTCTCAAAAATTTTGAAAAACGCTTACCACGATCAAGGTTTCTTAGAACGCACCGTTCGTTTATTGTGAATGTGTCCAAAATTGAACGATTCGATGATGACTTTGTCTATGTAAGTTCTCATTGTATACCCATCGGAAGAAGCTATAAAAGATACGTGGCGAGCATTTTGGGACATGATTAATAAAAAACCTCCGCAGCGGATGAATCCACTACGGAGGTAAACAACTAACCAACCTAAAAACTATTTTTATTTATTTTACTGTCTTCTAGAACTCCTTGAAGATCGTGAAGCGCTACTTTTACTGTTTCTGCTACTTCTTGCCGGAGCTTTAGAGACTGATCTTGTATTTCTTGACACGGTGCTTCTACTTCTCGTAGGGGTAGAAGACCTCGTAGAACGTTGCACGGTTCTTTTCGGTGCTTTGTACTTCGTAGTACTTCGGGTAACCGTTGTACTTCTCGGCGTACGGGTCACCGATCGCTTCGCTACGGTGTTCTGTCTTGGAGATCGAACCGTTGTTGACCGTTTGGTCGTTGTTCGGTTTCCGTTCGAAGACCGTGTTGCGCTTCTGCTAACAGTGCTGTTTTTACGAGTAGTAGCGTTTCTATTCGCTACACCGGTATTTGATCGTCCAGATCGTACGGCATTGTTTGTTCTTGTGGTCGTACTTCGTGCGACTGTACCGTTTCTTCGTGTCGCATTGCTATTTCGTACTTTGCTATTGCTTCTACTAGCCACCGTTCTATTGCTTCTACCCGTATCGGCTCTTCTTACATTATCCCTAACGGCAACTCTTTTATCGTTTCTGTATACTCTTGATCTTTCACGTCGTACATTATTGTATCTATGCTCTCTTCCAATTTTAGCATATGTTCTTCGAAAGTTATTTCTATATGGGTTATAGTACGTATATCGAATCGGGCTATAAAACCTTCTATAGGGTCTGTTATACACTAAACAGAATCCAATCGCCGGTCTAGCAAAGAAGGCATGAAATGGACGGTATACATAAAACCTGTTAAATCTATTGATGTATCCCGTATGATAATCGTAGAACCCTCTATTATTATAGTATACAAACATCCCACCAACCGTTCTTACTCTACCACGACGATAGTTGATATCAACATCTCCTATTTGGGAAACACGCCCATGAAAGTCATAAAATATGGGTACATTTTCTACTTGGATAACAGCTCCGTAATCATCGTATTGCGCAAACGGACTGTAATCATAACCGGAGTTAAAGGTTACACCGTTTCTACGACCGCTAACTTGATTTTCAATGTAAAAGTCAAACTCTCCGTCGGGATATACTGAAAACGTAATGCCATTCTCGACAAAGATAAAAGAGTCGTTGTATCTATAAGCATTGCGTTCTGCAACCTTATCTTCTTTTGTACCGGAGGCCATGATACCGGAGGTACCTACTATAAGGGCCGAAAAAAGGAGTACTAATTTTTTCATGATATAAGGTTTTAAATTCTCGAGGTAATTATTTACACTCGACTAGTATATACCAAACAGCGTGCCAAAAAACTATTATTTTTATAAATAATTGATTTTCAGAGTGTTAAATTCTTTTAAATGCAGGGAAAGCTTTAAACGGAATAAAAAGTACGTACCGTAAAAAGCAAAAAAGAGGCAAAAATTAAAGCTTACATTATCGTTTTGATAGGAAATACATGCTCAATATCACGCCAATTTTTCGATGAGATAACGTGCCGTGTGAGAGGTTTTGTTTTTTACGATTTCCTCGGGGGTGCCACATGCGAGTAGTTGTCCTCCGTTTTCACCACCTTCCAGTCCGAGGTCAATAATGTGGTCTGCACATTTGATCAGTTCTACATTATGTTCTATAACAATTACAGAATGGCCCCGGTTGATGAGGGCATCAAACGATTTCAATAATTTTTTAATATCATGAAAATGGAGTCCGGTCGTTGGTTCGTCAAAAATGAACAACGCTTTGTCCTTGGTAGCGCCTTTTACCAGAAACGAGGCCAATTTAATGCGTTGTGCCTCACCGCCTGATAGGGTAGAGGATGATTGTCCCAAAGTCACATAGCCCAAACCGACATCCTGTAGGGGTTTTAGTTTATTGGTTATTTTGGTTTGTTTGTGTTCTTCGAAAAAAGCGATTGCATTATCAATGGTCATATTTAGCACATCATCGATAGAGGCTTCTTCGAATTTCACTTCTAATACTTCCTTTTTAAATCGTTTTCCCCCGCAGGTATCGCATTCGAGGTGTACATCGGCCATAAACTGCATTTCTACCGTGATTTCCCCTTCCCCCTTGCACTTTTCGCAACGACCGCCATCTACATTGAAGCTAAAGTGCTTTGGTTGGTAGGCACGAATTTTACTCAACTTCTGAGCGGCAAAGAGGCTTCGTATGTCATCATAGGCCTTGATATAGGTTACCGGATTGGATCGTGAAGACCGTCCGATGGGGTTTTGATCTACAAACTCTACATGTTTAATAGATTGGTATTTGCCTTCTACCGAGGTATACTGTCCCGGCTTTTGACCATAACCGCCTACCTCTTTTAAGATGATGGGGTATAATAACTTTTTGACCAAAGTACTTTTGCCGCTGCCCGAGACTCCTGTTACAACGGTCAATATGTTCAAGGGAAAACGAACATCTATATTTTTAAGATTGTTTTCCCGAGCGCCATTGATTTGAACGAAACCACTCGCCGTTCTTCGTTTTGAAGGAACTTCAATCGCTTCCACGCCGTTTAAATAATGAGCGGTAAGCGAAGCTGCGGAAAGGATCTCTTTAAAAGAACCGTTGGCCACAACTTCACCGCCGTGGGTACCGGCCTCAGGGCCAATATCGATTACTTGATCGGCCGCCTTCATCACGTCTTCATCGTGTTCTACCACAATGACCGTATTGCCCAGGTCCCGCAGGGATAGCAGAACTTCGATCAAGTTTTCGGTATCTTTTGGGTGTAATCCAATACTCGGTTCATCCAAAATATACATGCTTCCGACCAAACTGCTTCCTAAAGAGGTTGCCAAGTTGATGCGCTGACTTTCCCCTCCTGAAAGGGTATTCGACTTCCTATTAAGCATGAGATAACCCAGCCCTACCTTGTTCAAAAAGCCAAGCCGGGTATTAATTTCCTTTAATAATCGTGCCGCAATAGTGGTATCATGCGTTGTTAACGCCAGCTCCTTAAAGAAGGCAAGAAGCTTGGTGATCGGGAGTTCGACCAAATCCGAAATCGATTTGCCGGCGACCTTTACATAATTGGTTTCGGGTCGCAGGCGTTTACCCTTGCACACCGAACAGCGGGTCTTACCACGATATCTTGAGAGCATCACCCTGTTTTGAATTTTGTAGCTTTTCTCCTCGAGCATGCCAAAAAAAGCGTGTAAGCCTACAAAATGTTCATTGCCTTGCCAAACCAGTTCCCGTTGTTCATCTGACAGTTGAAACCATGGTTTGTGAATCGGGAAATCAAAAGTATATGCACTGTTCACCAACTGATCTCGGTAGGCTCCCATACTTTCCCCCCGCCAAGGAAAAATAGCGTTCTCGTATACAGAAAGCGCCGTATTGGGAACTACGAGGTCTTGATCGATTCCGATCACGTCCCCGTACCCTTCACATTTTGGGCAGGCACCATAGGGGTTATTAAAACTGAACAAATGTACATTGGGTTCCAAGAACTGCATCCCATCCAGTTCAAAATTGTTACTGAAGTTGATTTGTTCTTCCTTTGCAAGAGAAGCTATTATACATTCTCCCTTCCCTTCGAAAAAAGCACTGTCTACCGCATTCGCCAAGCGATTATAAAAATCGTCGTCATCTTGGGTAATCACTCGGTCTATTACCAGGAAAAATTCTTTTCCGATGTCGGCCGGCGCTGCATCGATACGCATAACGGTTCCCTTATACTGTATTCGGGCGTATCCTTGTTTCGATAGCAGCTGTAGGGATTTAAGGGTGTCTCGCTCTTCACTTATGACCACCGGGGCCATTAATAACAATTTGGTTCCGACGGGGTAGGTTTTAATGTGGTTTATCACATCGGTAACCGTATGTTTTTTTACTTCCTTTCCCGAAATAGGAGAGATGGTCTTGCCAATACGGGCATATAGTAGTTTTAAATAATCGTAGATTTCCGTAGTAGTACCCACCGTAGAACGGGGGTTCGTAGAATTTACCTTTTGCTCAATAGCAATTGCCGGTGCTATTCCCTTGATATAGTCGACCTTGGGTTTGTCTAGCTTGCCCAAAAATTGTCGTGCGTAGGAGGAAAGGCTTTCAACATACCTTCTTTGACCTTCGGCATAAAGGGTATCAAAAGCCAACGTAGATTTACCCGAACCCGACAGGCCAGTGATTACTACTAGCTTGTTTCGAGGAATCACAACGTCGATATTCTTCAAATTGTGCAGTTTGGCACCTTTGATTATGATATTCTCCTTAGGGTTGGCGTCTGCAAGTGTGGGCATGGGTGTAATTAAGGATGCAAAGATACAATACCCAGCTATTTTTAACTACCATACGATGTGTTCACCATCAATTTTTTAGCTTCTTATGGTTCAAATTTGGATGTTCCAGTTAATTTTTTCTATATTTGGTGGTAACAAAACGTTAAAAGCCTATAGTTCAACAATTACTTTTTTAGAATTCACGGAATAACCTTAGAGACCTTCTACCCCAAGAAGGCCGTAGTTGTAACCAAAAAAAAGTAATTGTTATGGAAGTACTTATAGACGATTCCCTACTGATCAAAAACTACATCAATGGCGACGAACGCGCCCTTGAAATCCTTATCAACAAACACAATTCCCGTATCAGTGGTTTTATTTACTCAAAAGTAAATGACCGCAACATTACCGAAGATATTTTTCAGGATACCTTTATTAAGGTCATTCGCACTTTAAAGCGAGGTACCTATAGTGAAGAAGGTAAATTTTTACCTTGGGTCATGCGTATTGCCCACAACCTTATTATAGATCACTTTCGAAAAACAAGCAGAATGCCCATGTTTGAAGGAAGCGATAGTTTCAATATCTTCTCATTTGTAAGCGATGACCGTTTAAATATAGAGAAGCAAATGATCAAGGAGCAAATTGATTGTGATTTGAACCTTTTGATCGAGGAATTACCGGCAGATCAAAAACAGGTATTGTTAATGCGTATCTATCGGGATATGAGTTTTAAGGAAATATCGGAGATAACGGGAGTAAGTATCAATACCGCTTTGGGTAGAATGCGCTATGCGTTAATCAATCTCAGAAAGATTATTGAACGAAATAATATTGTTTTAACGAATTAATCTGCAACAGGTCGAACAGATCTACTAATTCTATCTTAGTACCGTTCTCTATGTGAACAACAATTTAATGGTACTATGGAAAACATTTACGCTACGAATAAAAAGAAGTGCGAATTAGTAAAGGCGAAACCTGAAACAATTCAATTTTTATTGGATTACTCAAAATCGCTGCACTTCGTTGAAAAAGACGGAATCGTGTTTCAGAGCAATTTGAACTAGCGATTTCATACAATGCTTAAAAACCCTCATGAGCCATCATGGGGGTTTTTTGTTGCTGAATGTCAAAATTTGAGTCCGTTGTAGATAAAAAAGTGTAGTTCATCGATGATTTTGAAAACCCTGCGAACGACCGATTAACGTATAAATTGTGTTGAAGTTAAGGAAAATGCCATTTCACATCAAAAACAGGCGGTTTTACAACAATGTTTTTTCAAAACAAGGCCTATTGGGTAGTTTTAGGTCATAATTACAAATAACAACTGTCACATAATAAGACAGCAAATAGTAAGAAAAAACCAAAAAACTAACAGAAGCTTTCCGAATTACGCAAAGCGCCTACTTAACCAAAACCTAGTTCGTATGGAATTTCAAGTTGAAGACTCAGTATTAGTAAATAACTTTATCAGTGGTGACGAAAAAGCACTCGAAATATTGATCAACAGACACAATCAACGTATATCTAGTTTTATCTATTCTAAAGTGTTGGATAGGGATGTAACAGAAGATATTTTCCAGGATACCTTTATTAAGGTTATCAAAACCCTCAAGAAAGGAACCTATAGCGAAGAAGGTAAGTTCTTACCCTGGGTAATGCGAATTGCACACAACTTGATTATTGACCACTTTAGAAGAAATAAAAGAATGCCGATGTTCGAAGGAAATGAGGACTTCAACATCTTTTCCGTAATCGGGGATGATAAATTAAATGCTGAAAAACAACTGATCAAAGACCAAATAGATTCCGATTTACGTTCTTTAATAGATGAATTACCAGACGATCAACGAGAAGTTTTATTAATGCGTATCTACAAGGATATGAGTTTCAAGGAAATCTCAGAAAACACCGGAGTAAGCATAAACACGGCCCTTGGGAGAATGCGATATGCCTTGATCAACCTTAGAAAAATCATTGACAAAAACAATATCGTTCTTACCAGTTAAGACAACTTAAATGGTGTAAAACAATATTTACATATTGATGGCGTTATCTTAGTATAACTATACGATTATCAATATGGAAAAAATCTACGCTAAAAATCAAAAAGATTGTAAACTAACCAAGGCGTGCCCAGAAACGGTGAAGTTCCTATTGGATTTTTCGAAATCACTTCACATTGTTGAGTATGGTAACCTGAGTTTTGAGAACAACTTGAATTAAAAACAAACAGATTCAAAAAAAGCCCTGACGCGCAAGCATTCAGGGCTTTTTTGATTTGTAATAATCGTTTAAAACCTTTTTTCTTCCAATTGTTTTGGTAATGATGTCCTTTTCCAAGTCCCATCCACGGGCTTGACAATATTCCCTGCCATACCAGATAATCTGCAAATGCAGGTCGTTCCACAGGGTCTTGGGAAACAAGCGCTTTGCATCTTTCTCCGTCTGCACCACATTTTTTCCGTTCGAAAACCCCCATCGGTATAATAAACGATGAATATGGGTATCTACCGGAAAAGCCGGAATGCCAAATGCTTGTGAAACCACCACGCTGGCCGTTTTGTGGCCTACACTGGGCAATTCTTCTAAAAGCGCAATATCTTTGGGCACTTGTCCATCATATTTTTCTATTAGAATTTTTGAAAGCCCATATATCCCTTTTGATTTCATGGGAGATAACCCTACCGGCTTTATAATTTCCCGAATTTCTTCTACAGATAACTTGATCATATCGTAGGGATTGTCGGCTTTGTCAAATAGAAGGGGGGTAATTTTATTTACCCGAACGTCGGTACTTTGGGCAGAAAGCAAGACAGCGATCAACAAGGTGTAGGGATCTTTATGGTCTAGCGGTACGGGAATTACAGGATAAAGTTCCTGAAGGGTACTAATTGTAAAGGCAACTCTTTCTGCTTTGGTCATTTTTGTTTAATTTTATCGCCAAAATAATAAACACAATTTAAAAGTACTACGACTGTATGAATACACTAAAAATAGGGGACAAAGTACCCGATTTTTCATCAAAAGACCAAGACGGGAATACGATTAGTTTGGCAGACTACAAAGGAAAAAAACTGATCGTTTTCTTTTACCCTGCCGCCAATACACCTGGTTGTACTGCGGAGGCGTGCAATTTAAGAGATAATTATGCCGAATTGCAGGGGCAAGGGTATGAACTATTAGGCGTAAGTGCCGATACCGAAAAGAAACAGTCTAATTTTAAGAAAAAATACGATTTTCCATTTCCCTTACTTGCCGATGTTGATAAAACCGTAATTCAAACATTCGGTGTTTGGGGGCTCAAAAAGTTTATGGGCAGAGAGTATGATGGTATCCATAGAAAGACTTTTGTAATTGATGAATCCGGGGTGGTTACCAAGGTGATAGACAAAGTAAAGACGAAAGACCACGCCGCACAATTGCTTGACTAGTAATGTCTTACGAATTTTTGTTGAAAGAACTGCTTAAGCAATAGGCGGTTCTTTTACTTTTTTGACTTTTCTATATTCTCCGGAAGTTGTTTTTTGGTAAATAGCTTTTTATCTTTGATCATTTCCGATATACCTTCAGGAAGCATCTCTTCCCAACCTCCTTCTTCATTAATGATTTTCTTAAGTACATCTCTAGAGAAAATATGCATAATTTCAGGGTCGTAGTCGATAATATCCATGACTTTTCCATTGTACTTGAAGAATTTGTAAAGCTCTTTCATGCGCGGATGTACCTTAACGTTATTACTGGTCATAATCTGACCGGTTTCCACATTTTTCATGGGATAGAGGTACACCTGTAAATCTTTAAAGAACAATTTGCCAAAGGCCTCCAAAATACCTCCGCTTAAATGGCGATAATACTTTTCATCGAAGATATCGACCAAGTTGTTGACGCCCATAGTGAGTCCTATCTTGGCCTTGGTATAGTTGTTAAAATATTCAACTACCTTGAAATATTCTTGAAACTTTGAAATCATCACCGTTTGCCCTAAGGAACATAATAGTTCTGCGCGATCCATAAAATCCTGCTCATCGATTTCACCGGATGCCTTTAGATTACTTAGGGTAATCTCAAAAATTATAATGGTGTTTTCTTCGTCTACGGACGGGTCTCTGACAAAAATGTCATACGACTTTAAGTACATGTCTGTATTGACCTTGGTCACTGGCCGAAAACTTCCCCGCAATGCCAAGATGTTCTTTTTGTACAGCTCTGCGGCCGGTAGTAGATTGTTTCCATCAGGACCGAACATAACCGCATCGGTCATATCATTTCGAATCAGCTGTAGGCTCATCAAACGGTTGTCGACTTCCTTGAAGTTGGGTCCGGAGAAATTGATCATATCGATTTCTATGGTGTCCTTGTCAATATGGTCGTATAAATACTTCAATAACTTCCTTGGTCGATCATGCTTGTAGAAAGCGCCATAGATCAGGTTTACCCCCAGAACCCCCAAGGTTTCTTGTTGCAATCGCGCTTCATTTTGTTTAAAACGGATGTGCAGGATAATTTCATCAAATTCTTTCTGCCCTGGCTCCAGTTGAAAACGTATTCCTACCCAGCCGTGTCCTTTATACCGTTTTGAAAAATCAATGGTCGCCACCGTATTTGCATAGGAGAAAAACAAGCGCTCCGGGTGTTTTTCCCTGCTGATCCGTTGTTCCATGAGGTTCATTTCATGGGCCAGCATCCTCTTCAGTCTTGCTTGTGTTACATACCTACCATCAGCTTCTACCCCATAAATGGCATCGCTAAAATCCTTGTCGTAAGCGCTCATGGCCTTTGCAATAGTGCCCGAAGCACCGCCCGACCTAAAAAAATGCCTTGCCGTTTCTTGTCCGGCGCCGATTTCCGCGAAAGTTCCGTAGATATCGGGATTTAAGTTGATTCGGAGGGTTTTTGCTTTAATAGAAGGGATATTCTCGAATGCGGTGTCTCGTTTTCGAACTGAGGCCATTTGGTGGTTTTTGCGTTCATCAAAGTTAAGAAGTTCAACGCATTTTTTAACAAATTATGTTATAAATTTGATATAAATGAAGACGCTTACTAAAATCACTTTTTTGGGCACGGGTACCTCTCAAGGGATACCCATTATCGGAAGCGAACATCCGGTATGTTTGAGTGATAATCCAAAAGACAAAAGGTTACGCGTTTCAGTGATGCTTTCATGGGATGATTATAATTATGTAATTGACTGTGGCCCCGACTTTAGGCAACAGATGCTTACCCACAATGTTTCTCGATTGGATGGTATTCTTTTTACCCATGAACATTCCGATCATACTGCTGGCATCGATGATATAAGGCCGTTTTTTTTTAGACAGGGCGATGTTCCTATTTTTGCGCACGATAGGGTGATAAGCGCATTGAAAAGGCGGTTCGATTACATTTTTGCGGATGAAAATCGTTACCCAGGTGCTCCGGCGGTCGCGATCAATGCAATTGCAAAAGACACCCCTTTTTCATTGGGAAATAGAATGGTAACCCCTATTAACGTGCAGCACAATCGCTTGCAGGTGTTTGGTTTTCGAATAGGGGATTTCACGTATCTGACCGATGTAAAAACTATTGAGGAAACGGAAATAGAAAAAGTCAAAGGTTCCAAGATACTGGTAGTGAATGCCTTGCGAGAAGAACCGCATCATTCGCATTTTAATCTCGAAGAGGCCCTGGCTTTTGTTGAAAAGGTACGTCCGGACAAAGCGTATTTTACGCATATTAGCCATCTTTTGGGGTTTCATGATGAAGTGGAGAAAAAGCTTCCTGAAAATGTACATTTGGCATATGATAACCTGGTGGTAACTGTATAGGTGATGAATACTACGATGCGTTATTTGCCGTTTAACTAAAAAAACAATTGCTCTTGAAAAATAAGATCTTTTTATACTTGTTCGTTTTTGCCGCTTTAATTGGGCTATATCTATTTGTTAGCAGTGGAAAAATGGCCAAAACATTGGACGGGAAAATCCAAAAACAACAAACAGAAATCGTAGCCTTAAAAGATTCGGTACAACAGGCCCAACTTTCTTTGCTTGATATGCAGTATTTTTCGTTGGAAAACAATGACGATGCCTTGGCATATTATGAGCATTTAACTATCCAGGACCCATCGCGATATATTGCTGATAAGTTATTGGAAACCAATGAAAGCAAAGGGGACAATCCGCTCATACCCTATGAAGGAATGGAGAGTGATTTTAAGATCAACAAGATTAAATTGCTAAACCACAAATGGATTATCGCCGATTTTTCCGACGGAAAATATTGGGGGGAATTAGTGATTAAGTATGAGCTAAAGGATGATATGGGGGTCGATTTTACTTTAATGGACCATCTGTTGTATACTCGCAGCAATTAAGGGGGCGAGCCTTAGCTTGTCAACCAATTTTTAAAGGAATAGAAGTTCTGTGGCGAGACCCCGTGTCCTACAGGAAATTCTTCATAAACATGCGAGATGCCCAAATTGTCCAAAATACCGGGTATTTTCTGGGCCCACTCTGGCGGGATTACCTGATCTACTTGGCCGTGTGAGGCATAAATTTTTAAATCGTCATAGTTTTTTTTCTGATAGTCGGCCACCAAAATTTCTTGGTTGATATATCCGCTCAATGCAATGACCCGCCTTACCTTGTGAGGGTAGGAGAGTGCGACAGCATAACTCAGAATGGTACCTTGGCTAAAGCCCAAAAGAGCGATGTTTTCAGCATCTAAATGATATGTTGTACACGCTTCATCGATAAAGCGAACAATTTTCTCACGGGATTCCCTTGCTTGCTCATTATCACTCCATTTACCCTGTTGCGCATCAAAATTGATGGCGTACCATGCATACCCGAAACCTTCTAGGGCATAAGGAGCTCGCACAGAGATAACCGTATAATGTGAGGGAAGTTCGGGGGCAAAGGAAAAAAGGTCTTCTTCATTACTGCCATAGCCATGAAAAAGAAAAATGACCGGTGCCTTTCCTTCGGTTAAAGAAGATGGCTTAATAATATGTTCAAGGGAAAGAGGCGCTGTGGTCATATTATTGAATAAAGGTAAACCATTTTTGGAACAAAGGTCCTAACACCGGTACCGAATTCTTTTTTTCTGACAAAGCCCCAATAAAACCATATCCCCAAAGTACAATGTAACAGATGTAGAGCCCATACCAGGCGTAGGCATTGAACCATTGACTAAGAAATAGGGCAAAGCCCAGAAAAAAAAGGTGCAAACCAAAAGCCTGTCTTATATGAAAACGGGCAAATGCATTTTTGGGTTCGTTGTTCATGCTCCAAGCGATCAAGGCACCTACCAAGGTAAAATACGCAACGATGGCCGTTGTTTTCCCTTCTTTAATTTTGTTCATGGATCAAAGTTAGCCGAAGTGAGGATACTGCACAAAAAAAAGAGGCCGATTTGACCTCTTTTGTTTGCTAAAGTAATACGTTTTTTATCCACCGATAGTTCCGATAATTGGCAGTGGCTCCTCTTTCAAGTTGATTGCGTTGATGACACCTAAGATCCATAGAACCAAAACACCTAATGAAATAATAGACGAGATGATCGAAAGTCCCGAAGGAAGAAACCAGCCCAATGCCACGTTGGCAATCCCTAAAATGGCGACTCTTACCGATTGCCCGATATGAAATGCCGTAAACTCATTTTTTTTGTCATTGTTAGCGATAAAAGCAATTAATAATCCAATCCATGTAATATAGCTTATGATCGCCATTGTTTTGCCTGCTTCTTTGGTTTCTTGTTCCATTAGAGATAAATTTAAAGGTTGATGTAGTGATTAAACAATTATAATACTGTTTTATTGCCCGAAATAGTTCCGTATACGGTGCCGATCGCCGGTTGACCAATAAAGGCGCTGTTTTTTGATGTACTTTGAAAGTCCGATTTTTTAAAGACCTTTTCTTCATAGGGATCAAACAGCGTTAAGCAGGCATTTGCTCCGTTCTTCAAACTAGGCTCAACTATGCCATAACGCGCACGACCAGTGGTGAGCAGGCGTATTGTTTTTTCGGTGTCAAAAAGACGGTTCAAAATACCAAAGGCGCTCTCAAGTCCTATGCTGCCGGGTACCGCATTGTCAAACTCGACTCTTTTTTGTTCAATATCTATGGGCATATGATCCGTGGTTACCATGTCTATGGTACCATCTTTTATTCCCTTGAGCAATGCTTTTTGATCGGACTTGCCACGTAATGGGGGCAATACCTTATAATGTGTGTCAAATTCCTGGAGTACTTCGTCGGTAAAACAAAGGTTGTGTATGGCAACACTACAACTAACGTTTAGCCCTTTTTTCTTGGCATCGGCAATTAGTTTAACAGAAGCTGCCGAAGAAATAGTAGGGATATGTAGTTTACCTCCCGTGTATGCCAGGATAGATAGGTCTCTTGCTATTTGAAGTTCTTCTGCCAAAGCAGGAATCCCCTTGAGTCCCAGCTTTGTGGCCGCCGGCCCCTCATTTACAATTCCTTTTCCGGCAATTTTTAGATCCATCGGAAAAGAATAGACCAAGCCTTGAAAGTTCTGGGCATACTGAAGGGCGATTTTTAATAGGTTTGAATTCTCCACGGCACGCTGAAAATCATAAAAGCCCACTGCACCCGCATTTTGCATGTCAAAGAGTTCCGCTAAGTGAACACCTTCCCCTTTCACCGTCATCGTTCCAAGGGGATACAGGTTTGTGGCATGATTCCGGGCCGCATTTTTAAGAAAGACAATGTCCGAACTACTATCCGGAACAGGATTGGTAGTCGGGTTAAGGACAATATCGGTAAACCCATTTTTCCCCGCGACCATGAGGCCATTTGCAATGGTTTCACGTTCTTCAAACCCGGGTTCTCCGAAACTTACGCCGCTATCGAACCAGCCAAGAGAAACATGAAGATTTGGTAGGGCTATGGTTTTAAATTTTCCCGTAGGAGTTACTTTCTGGGCAATCTGATCAATAGTACCTTTTTTAATGAAGATGTCACGCTTTTTTAAATGCAGTGCCTTGTTGGTGGCGTCAACGATGGTAGCGGATTTTACAAGTACGTTCATAAGGCTAAATAGTGCTATAATGGGGCTGGTTGAAAAACAAAAAAGGCATCATTTTAAAGTTGGTATGTGCAATATTTTGAATCATCGTAGGAATTTTTGAATCAGTATTTCCAGCATTAAAAACAGCAAAGCTAAAATAATAAACCATTTCCAAAGCGGCGTAATTCGATCATCTTTTTCGATGGTATTGAACAAGTTAGCCACGGAAGTCGGCTTAGAGCTCCTTGTTATCTGTTCCAAATTCAGATACCCGAGACTACTTTCTTTTCTATCATGGTTAAAACTTATATGGCTTAATATATTTGAATCGTCTTTGATTTCGTAAATACCCGCTTTGGTCAATTCCGAATCAAAGCGCAGGGAAACTTTATTGGTCATGGATTGCTGCCGGGGAATAAACTCATAGGCATCGTTGGCAACTTTTAGAATATGATCTTTTGGCAAAGAAGTGGCAATATCCAATTCCGTTTCTGTGCCCAGAACGCTATACAACTTTGGCAATTGAAGGCTGTTAAGTCCCATGTTATATAAGGTAGGGACAATTAGTGGGGAATTTCCGAAATTCGAGTTTTCCGACTGTATGGCGGCACTAAAAATATAGGAATTTCCACCTCCGACCAAAAAGGGATCTTTGTTCTGAAAAGAAAGTAATTTTGGGGCACGTGTATTCAAAGGATAGTATTCAGACACTTTGGGGTACTGAAAGTTCGCAACTTTTTTTTCAAAGACATTTCTGTACAGCGGATGATCAAATGAAATATCGGTAATACTGTTTTCTACAATTGTTTTTTGAGAAAAATTGGTTGAAAAATAGGTATTGATCAAAGCGTTATAGGTGCTAAGATCCGCATCCCTTGCCGGAATCGTTACAAGGGTACCGCCATTTTCAGTAAAGGAGTGAAGATTGGTTATCAAGGCGGTAGGGATGGCTTGTATTCCATTTAAAACAACCAAATTTTGCTGGGATAAGTCGTTATAATTCAAATTTTTAAGCGGGTACTCGTTCAACAAGAACTCATCTTCGGTGAAAATTCTCTTTATAAAATTATCCCCGGTTTCGTTGACGGCCAATACTTTTATTTTTTTCTTTTGATCGATATTAAAAAAGAACTCATTATCATAGGTCAGGGCATTATCGCTGACGGATATTTTTCCTTTGATCAATTCATTCTCGGGAAGTGTAAAGCGCACGCGGGCCTTTTTCTCGGAATCAAAATTTGCCGCTGATTTGGCAATTAATCGGTCCCCATTGAATAATGAGACCGGAACGCTTTCAATGGTTGAAATACTGGACAAAAGAACCATTAATTCTATGCTGGTCGTACTTTCTGGGGTAATGTAGAGCGAATCGATAGAAATATTTTCTACTGCTTCGGGCCGTAACTGAACCAAGTGCGTTCGCACTCCGGTTAGGCTATCTGTGGTGACATTGCCCATGGAGGCTTGAAAGTCGGAAACTAGGATCAGGTGTTTCTCGGTATCCGGATTTTTACTAAAAATAGTGGCCGCTTTTAGCCTAATTTCTTCTAAGGTGAGCTGTTCCTGACTATAATCAAGGGCAAGCAATTCATTCTGGATAGCCTGCATGTTGGTTGCCCTGAAGAGCCGCTCATTCGTAAAGATCGTTACAACGCCTTCCTTGGGTGCCGACTTTAGCAAGTCTTGCACCGCGTTGGAAAGTAAGCTACTGCCGTCTTTCTTTGCCTGCATGCTAAAGGAATCGTCCAGATATATCAATGTTTCTTTTTCTTTAAAGGCCGACTTCTTTGCAAAATAGGGTTGCGCAAAGGCAATGACCAAGCCGGCCAGTAAAAGCAAGCGGGTAAGCAACAACAACCACTTTTTTAGCGTATTGCTACGTCGCGACTCGGAAACGACTTTTTTGAGGAACTTTACGTTTGTAAAAGGTGTTTTTTTAAAACGCCTCAATTGAAAAAGATGGATAAGAATAGGAATCAGGAGAAGAAATAAGGCCCAAAGGAATTCTGGATGTTTAAACTGCATTTCCTATTTTGATTGCGCAAATGTAGGAAATTCAGGATTTAAACGTTCAAGATCCTCCCCAAAAATTTTAATATTGGGAAAAACTTAAGCTTTTTATCGGGGGCCTAGCAAAAAAAGAAGTAGTCGAGCATGGGTTTTTGATCGATTTCATCAAAGTATGCCCGAATCATTTGCTGGGCTTCTGCGTTGGCCACGGTAATAATACTTTGTGGTGCTTTTAGAACTTTCAATGAATCGAAATGTAGCATTTCTTGTCCGTAAATTTCTTTTCCGATCTTGTTTGGATTGTCACAAACCCAATGAAAGGGCACCCCGCGTTCTAACAACCCCTTGGCGATTTCCTTTCCTTTGCTCCCTGCCCCCCAGACCGTCAATGGCCTGTGAATATCGTGCTCTAGCCTTAAAAAGTAGTGAAGTTTAATATCTAGAAAATAGTTTTGGGCGTAGTGCTCGCTAGTGCGGGAGGTACGGGTATCATAATCACGCCAATAATGCAGCAGTTGGTCGTTCGCGATACACTTTACACCGTTTTCATAGAAACGAAAGGCCAGGTCATAATCTTCGGGATACCGGTCGGGTGTAAAGGCGCCACAGGCATCAAAATCTGATCGATACGCCATCCAAGCAGGGGAGGGGATTACGCATTCCTTGTAAATTTCACTGTAATTCGTGCCTTTTATGGTGAGGCCGTTCAACCATTTTTCATAGCGTTCGTACCCATCACTTATACCCCTATCCGAAAAATAGGATACGATACCGACGGCCAAATGTCCTTCTCCATGTTTCTTAAGGGAACCGACCATTACTTCGAGTTTGTCCGAAGTCATTATATCATCCGAATCCATCCGGGTTACGAACGTACCGGTACTGCGATCGTATGCGGTTCGTAGGGCTTCTATAATTCCTGTTCCGCGATTGGCATATACTCTTATACGAGGGTCACTTTGGGCAAAAGTATTTACAATTTTTTCACTAGAATCTGTAGATTGGTCGTCAATGGCCAGTACCTCCCAGTTCGTATAGGTTTGTGCAAGAATCGATTCCAAACACTCGCCCAAATAGGCAGCGGTATTTTTAAAGGGAATCAGAATACTCACCTTTGGGTGCTTCATAGAATTGTTTTGGTATAGTTGCACTTACGGTGTAGTCGATGATCATAAAAATATTGAGACCAATGTTTTCACAAAGATAGTGTATGTAAAACACCTTGTGTAAAGCTCCATCACTACAGTGCCATGTTTCACTAATAAAAATAAACAAAAGACTTTAGGGAATAGAAAAACCTTTCTATATTTGCATCCTCTTAGGCAGAAATGCTGAGAGCACGCGGACCGCGTCGGGAGGAATGGCAGAGTGGTCGAATGCGGCAGTCTTGAAAACTGTTGAGGGTCACACCTCCGGGGGTTCGAATCCCTCTTCCTCCGCAAAAAGCCCTGTTAACTCAATGTTGACAGGGTTTTGTTTTTAGGGGCCACTTGGCCCCGAATTACCCAATTAATAGGTCGCTAGTAAGTCTTTGAGCCGACGGTTGAAATTGCTTTTATTGATACCAATTAGTGTATTGAGCGTTCGAAAGTAATTGTCGTAATCAAGTACGCTCTCGGTTTTCCGACTGTTGAGGATACGATGTATGCCTTTTATCCCCACAGAGCGTTCTATTTCATTGCTTAAGACGCCCGCTATTACCGAACGAATCGATAACTCCGGTGCTATATGATCAAATATTTTCGGGTTTTCAGTAAATAGGTGAAGCAAATCGGCCTCCTTGTTATTCTTTAAATATGTTTTAAGGGCGAAAACAAGATGTTCCAACTCGATCATTTCACCATTCTTGTCTGTATAATAAGCATTTCCCCAGCTGCTGGCAGTGCCTTCCTCTGCCAACCAGTTTCGATTTTTAAAATCATTTATTTTTCCAGAATAATAATGAAAAACATCATGTGAAAAGTCTTCATTGTTCATAATTGAAAAGATATACCCTTGTTGAACCCCGTAGCCATCTCTATACGTAGTGGCCGTCTCTAAGGCATACTCATACCCCAATAATCGTGAAATTTCTTGATAATTTTCACACATATAAAACTTAAATGACTCTGTAGGAATATTCATTTTTCTTGAAATAAGGTGATTCTTTTTATTGAATATATGAGCTCTTTTCAACTGTATGGTATCCTTATAAACATAGGTGGTTTTCCCAATCTTAGTAGACTTCCAGTTTCTAGTGAGATAGGATAGGGGTAGCGAGAAGCGAACAACATTCTTTTCGTGAGTCGCGATCAGATTGAAAATGGTTTTTAAGACCGGTATGGCCTGGCCACTTTCGTTACTTAAAAAACCAATGGAAATGGAATAGGTGTTATTGGCGATCGGGTAAAACCTTAGGAGTTGTTTGTGGTAATGGTTGGGCAGGCTGTCTCCTTCATTTTCAATACCCCGTAGTTCGGTTAGAATGGCCTTGGTCAATGCGGCGTTTTGCATCTGCACATAAGAACTGTCAATACTTCCGCGCGCTATTTGGTAAAACAGGTTGTCGACATGTTGTATAAGGCTTTGAGAAACCGAGTCGCGCAAGGCGTGATCAAATTGGCCAGGAATTTTGATTTTCTCATACACCTGGTTTTGTGAAAATCCAAAAGTGATGCAAAATGGAAATAAGAGGATGACGATCAGATGTTTGTTTTTGCAGGAATTCTCCATGAAGGTGCTAATTTTAATACGTTGCGGGCATCGTTTTGATTGAAATCAAAAATAGCAAGCAGGAAAATCTTAAAATAGCACCATATTAGCGTGGCCTATAATCGTCTAAAATCTTTTGGTAGGAAATGGGTTTGTAATTTGAAATTTCTTGTGAAGTGACTCTGGTCTGCAAACCCACATGCATAGGCTATTTCGGATAAAGACATGGAAGAGTTCTTTATGAGATCGATACTTCTATCGGTTTTTAGTTTACGCTGATATTCACCCAATGTGCATGAAAAATATTTTCTGAAATACTTGGATATCGTTACCGGGTGTACCCCTACGGTGGCCGCCAGTTCCCGAAGCGGTATGGTCTTATTCCAATTATCATGAAGCAATTGGTATAGATGATCGACCCATTTTGGTATATCATTCGTACCATCGGCGCTGGGAAAATCAAAAAGTTCTAAAAACAGTGTTTGTATGGTAGAGGCACTATGGGCATCGCTTAGCTGTGTTTCTTTCTGTATCTTCAAGAGGAGTGCCTTCGCATCAATGTTCTTTTGTATTGCATTTTTAATACCTTCCTCTGAAAACATGTAGTTTTTTAAAAAATCTGCTTCCACTTCAATATTGATGCTTTTACCTACTGTCTTTGGTGCGATCCATCGGTGCAGTTGCCCTGAATGATAAAAGAAGATACTGCCCTTCTTTCCGTTATAAACACTATTTCTCTTAGTCTCTGATTTTCCATTTTGATATACAAAACTGATATGAGGGTTTTTATGGGAATGCCAATACGGAACTGTTTTTTTTACAGTTAGGTTGCGATGGTCGATGCCGTGTGCAGCAACATTAAAATGGCTGACTATTTTTGCGGTATCCGTTGTTATATCCATTGGCTGCGTCCTAATTACTAAAGCTTACGCTACATCAAATTTGCCTCTTTTATGATATAGAAGGTATGCATAATCTAACAAACAGTGGCTTTTTAGCAGTTAATTGAATATTTATTCGACCCCGATTGGGGGAAAAGTACTATTTCGCATACAATGGGATAGAGCATTGTGGTAACGCACCTAAACCCTAAAAAAGGCTCGAGAAGGATTTTTTCGCAGCTAGTACAGGAGTAGACGTGGTTACTTTTTTTGAGGGGGCATTCTGGATATCAAACGATATGCGAGAGAGCCGTAAGCTAACCTGCTTTTAAAGTATGAATCCCTAATGGGCGACAAAAATGTACAGTAAATAAAACAAAACAACAATAGAACAATGAAGAGAATTGAACCTTATAGAAACGTAGAGGAAGCCATGCGGTCTTTAGACAATGGTGGACGATTTTATACCACTGAAATCAAAGCAAATGACGGCGTGGTCAATCGGGCCGAGCTTGAAAGAATCGGTGGGCGGGCAGACCATAAAAAAGACTTGATATTGCTGTTTCAAATGTCTATATCGCAATTGGGAGAAACAGATAAAGAATCGTTGTTTTCAAAGTTAGACAGTGAGGTATTGCAAATTTATAAGAAATACAAGCCGCAAGAATTAAGTGCCGACGATGCGAACCAAAAAGGCCAACTAGCCATGAACGCAATAATTACGGGTACTCCAAAGTTGATACGCTTTGATACAGATCTTAATTGGTTGGTCGAGTTTGAAAAAGTCTTTGGTAATACTTCAACAACCTTAATTACGCCTTTGATCCAAGAGTATCACGTCTATGAATTAGAGGATGAAAAAACAAATCAGTCGTTTTTGATCGCGCATAAACATGGTACGGAAAAACTTTCGAATAAAAGAATAAGCTTAGGGGGCATTGTCAAAGAATTGCGAAGTACGGAAGATGGCAGTGGTGAGAAGGGGAAGTTTTTGGAAGTAATGTATCATTTTAGACCTTGAAAAACCATAGGTCATTTTAAAAAGACGTTTTGCTCACCCAATACTAGGGTGTTTACCTAAAAAAACGAAATCATTCATCAGTTTCAAGAACCTGTTCAATGAACGAAAAGGAAATTGTAGTAGCGGGTTTTGGCACTTTATTACTTCAGGAATCGTTTTGGGATACTGTAGTTGACGAGAAGCACAAAAAATTTACTCCGATCATCATCAAAAATTATAGGAGACTTTTTAATCTGCTCCCGGATCATTACGAAGCATCCTATTTTTTGAGAACAGATGGAACAGAGCTAGGGGCCGCCAATATTGAACCAGCTCTGGATGCTCAATTTAATGGTGTGAGTTTTCGCGTAAATCCAAACGAATTAGAAAGTTTGGATAGGCGCGAACGGTATTACAAACGCTCAATTGTTCCATACCACAATTTTGAAACAGGCGAAGAACTGGGTATGTGCCACGTTTATGAATCTCCGCTTAATGCCCGTTGGTTGGTGCGCAATACCAATGATTTATTGCCATTGTGGAGAGATATTGTATATGCTAGGGTAGGGGCCTATCGCATTAGCAAAGCTTTTGGGGAGATGTATGATGCAACGACCTTTTTGGCCGATGGTAAAACCTTAATGATCGATTATTATAAAGCGTATATCAACGAGTTAGAAGATTTGGAACCGGTTAGGCTACGGTATTCAAATAAGTAACAAATCGCTACGTACATTCATGATTAAAAAATTTATCGGTAACGATAGTATTTAAGATGAGGGAAAAGGATTTTTCAATATACAATCCAAAGTTCAAAATCAAAGTTGATGGCGGACATATCTGGAAAGCTCCTGCCCGAAAAAAGACCGGTGGTGTTCTGGCACTGTATCAAAAAGAGAAAAAATTAGGGATTTACCTGCATCCTGACGATGATTTTACGATTGTTCAGGATGCTTTGTTCGACCTGGTCAAAAAGAAGCATTTTTTCGACTATCTGAAACTACAAATAGGAAAAAAACTCCCCTCATTACTGTTATTTGTCCCAATTATTATCACGCTCAGTTTTATTGGCTTTATTACCATTTGGGGAGAATTGGTCGTGAATTGGTTTTTCTTGGGGGAAAATTCAAATACGGTCCTTGGTATTCCTATGCACGAATCTGCAATGCTTTACGCAGTTTTGGCCGTCATACTAATATACTTTTTTCCGGTGCTTTTTACCGGCGGACAAGGAAGTTTTATAGAGACCTTGAATAGACGTTTTGCAAATCGAGAAGTATTGCGCAAACGGTTTAGGGTTTTAGTTAAATATTTGAAAAAAAGGGGATATATTGAAACCGTTGAAATATGGAATCCAGACTTGGCCAATCCCTTTCATGATTGGGTAGGAAAGAGTTTGATCCCCTCATTTTTAGATAATACCCTAAGCCTACAGCTACAAGTCCGTATAGATGAAAGACGTTTTATTGAAAACTACTTTCATGAAAAGACAAAGGAAGACTTGGAATGGGAGGAAATGGAAATTGAACAGGATGAACATTTCACGGAGCCCATAGCTTACGAGTATTTAGAAACATGGGAAAAGACGCTCTTGGCGGTATATGTTTTTGCTTCCACGGCCAGTTTGACCCCGCGCTGGCATCAATCACAGGACAGCGTGTCCTTACAAGGATTGAAAAACGTAGTTTCCCTGCGTTTGGTGAAGGTATTGATGGAACAATTTGCAGAGCGCTTGTTTTCCCAAGAAGATTTGACAAAATTGGTTTCATTGGATTTGTTTTCCAGTCGGTGTGTCAATGACTATGCGTTGTTGATTCCCGCGATACGATATACCAACGACGTATGGGCGATAAGTAAAAAGGTGGTCGCCTATGAAAGAAAAGAAGTGGCGCAAGAGATGAAGTTTATGGTTTCTTACCTTCAAAAGAATATGGTAGAGGTCATACGTCTTTTAGAGGATCCCGTAGCCGCTATAAAGCTATGTTGTATTCAAGAGGATGAGAGTATTTACAATGAAAATCGGTTGGCGGGGATTCGATTTTTTGTCTCTGCCGTCAACCAGTCCGAGCAATACAAAATCCTTAAAACATATTGGAATATTGTAGTTGGGACTCCCTTTGAAAGCAAGGACATGAACAACGACATATATCGTATTGTCGGGTTAGATTCTTTATTAAAGTTAGCGACTGGTTTTGAGCATGCCGGAATGTACGAACATGCCTATAATGCCCTGGAATATATTGAGCAAGTATACCCATTCAAGGGAAAAATAGGAAAAGCACGTATTAAAGAACGCCAGGGCGACTATAGGGAGGCGGTATTGGCAATGTTGAAAATACGGGAAGATTGGAAACAGGCAAGACTCAGATTGAACGAGGATTCCATTGTGGATTTAAATTTGGATATTTCCTGGGCGATAACAAGTGGTCGTTTGCTTGATTACCAGGCCATTGGTCTTCAGACATTGGCAGAAGCACTGGCATTGCTAAATGAAAACTTTGATACCATACGAAATAGTGGACAAACGATTCGTTCCTACAACATATCGGCGAATTATGAAGAATGGCAGGGAAACCCTGAAAGGGCCATTGCCAACTATGATAAGGCCTTAAAGATACCTGGTGTGCATCAATCGGGATTAAGTAATTTGTTGGTCAACAAAGGAATTGCACTGCGTCAAATACATAAATTGGAGTCCGCAATCTTTTTTGGAGAACAGGGGGTATCTATCAAACTGGCCATTGGGGATACGGATCAATCGCCTATTGCTTTGCATAATTTGGCACAAACCTATATTGAATTGGCCTTTTCTATTGAAGGTAAAGAAGATAAGGTACGTTTTCTTCGGCAAGCATTAAAACATGCCCAAAAAGGACTCGACATTCAGGCACAGACAGGTTCAACGAAAAAACGGGGACAGCTACTGGCAGAGAAATTTATCGGTGAATATCAACTGTCCCTTACGCTTGCCGATGCAAAGGGGAGAAGGGAATCGTTACGCAGCTTAAAGCTGCTTCAAACGTGGCTTAAAAACGAATCTGAATTAGGGGAAATGAATGCGCATGACTGCAACGTATTGTTAAAGGAACTTTTTGGGCTTTTGGAAAACACCGAGTTTAACAGTTTAGAAGATATTATGAACTGGTCTATACTGCCACTTATAGCGAAAACTGCGTAACAATTCTAGGATGTCGTATGGAGAAAACAACCTCAAAATAAATTATTTTAGTTATACGGAAACTAGCTTCGGTATAGTGACTTGTTCGCAATAAAACCTTCCTCTGGTTTTTTGGTTTCCTCCCTAATACTTTTGAGTACAATACAGCAGGAGGCATGGTCAAATGCAGAATGGTTTTCCCTGTTCGTTCGTATAGGGTCAAAGCCTATGAAAGAGCTCTATTTGAATTGAGGTCTAAGTAAGAAGGGGGAACGGATTGCCAACAAGACATACATTGAAACCTACAAAACAAAAATACCTTTGGCCCGGATAGGATCTAATGAACATATTTTTAACGTTTTTGTTGTTCATTCCGGTAGCATAATTTACCGTTTTCCATAATTGTTGATTTCTAAAAGACGACATGGCTACACCCTAATGTTTATGGTAGTTAGCATCCTATTTTTTTTGATTTTGATGATACCGAATTTATAAATTCAAGCTTAGAATTTATAAATCGTGTTTTGGATAGGTTTTTTCAAGCTTTTTTTTGTAGTACGTTTACATCGAATTAGTTTTCAAAAAGGCTTAAAAGCTGGAGGAATTAAACACAATCCCCAAGTTCTTTAAGTTTTAATAAAAAAGAATATTTTTTTGAAAATCCAAGATGTGACTTGGAGAAGCGGAGCTATTTTTTAGCTCGTAAAGACCACCAAACCAAAGTATTTGTGAGCCAGTCAATTCACCCCCGCACAGAACAAATCTATTTTAAACGGAAAAAGATGCGATATGAAAACGAAAATTGGATGGTACGTACTTTATGTAAAAAACAAGCATGAAAGAAAGGTTAATGAAGCTTTACGGGAATTGGGGTTAGACACTTTTCTTCCGATGATAGAGTCGGTAAGAACTTGGAGCGATCGAAAAAAAATAATCGTGACACCTCTTTTTTCTTGTTACGTTTTTGTCAAGATCACCTCTGCAAAAGATTTCTACGATGCCTTGTCGGTACACGGGGCTTTTTCCTTTATCAGTTTTGGGAATCGATACGGTACGGTACCAGAAAGTGAAATTGAAAAAGTTAAAATCTTATTGGGAGCAAAAGGTATTTCTGATGTTTCCGTAGCAGCAGAATGCTTACAAAAAGGAGAGATAAGGAAAATAGAACATGGGCCGTTAGAAGGAATGGAATGTGAAGTAATCAATGTAAATAACTTGAATAAAATAATAGTAAGGATTGAATCCATTGGAAAAAACATAACGGCAACGCTGCCCGCAATGTATTTGGCAAAACTGTCTAAGGCAGTTTGATATTGATTGCCTATGCTAAAGGTATGGAGCGCCCACGAAACTCAATACAAGGTGCACCTTCAATAAGAGGTTTTTTATGATCGCTCGAGGTACTAAAAAATAACAGGATGATTTTACACCATCTTTTGATTCTGTATAGAAACTTTAAAAGATTTAAGGCTTCCTACTGTATTAATCTGATCGGTCTGGTTACAGGCTTGACCTGTCTGTTGTTAATTTTTCTTTGGATCAATGATGAGTTGAATATTGATAGATTTCACGAGAAGGACAAAAGACTTTTCTATGTTATGCTGAGCCATACTGCCGATGAATCGGTGGTACCACAAATGAACTCCCCAGGCATGTTGGCGACCGCCTTAAAAGCTGAGATACCTGAAATAGAATATGCGACATCGAATACCGAGGCTTTTTTGGATGAAAGTAGTCTATTGCGTTATGCGAACTCCGCGATAAAAGCTACGGGTAACTATGTACAGAAAGATTATTTCAACATGTTTTCCTTTCGGCTTTTACAAGGCAATAAAGACCATGTTTTAAGCAATAAACACCAAGTAGTTATCTCTGAGAATCTCAGAAAAAAATTGTTTGGCACTACTCGCAAAGTTGTTGGTAAATCCATTCTATGGAATAATGAAAAGGAGCTAAAAGTCTCTGGTGTTTTTAGCGATGTTCAAGGAAACTCCTCCACAAAGTTCGATTATCTATTGTCCTACGAATTGTACAAGGCAGAAAATCCGTGGTTAGAGAGTTGGAAAAACAACGCTCCGTCCACATGCGTGGTATTGAGGGAAGGTGCCAGTGTTCAGGAGGTGAATGTAGCCATTAAAGAATTTTTAAAAAGAAAGAATCCCGATAGCGGCAGTCATCTTTTTTTAAAACCCTATTCGGAAAACTATTTATACGGCGTCTATGAAAATAACAAAAATGTAGGGGGAAGAATTAAGTATGTGCGGCTTTTCGGTGTAATAGCCATATTAATTTTATTGATTGTCTGTATAAACTTTATGAACCTTTCTCCCGCGATTGTTTCAAGGAGGATTAAAGAGATCGCAGTAAAAAAAATACTTGGTTACAATCGAAAGGTCCTGATCGACCAATACCTTGGGGAGGCACAAATAATGACAATTATTGCCTTACTGATTTCCCTTATATTGGTATACTTTTTCTTGCCAACGTTCAATGAGATTACGGGTAAAGCGCTCTTTTTACATTTTTCTCCAGAAATGATTTTGTTTTTGTTGGGGATTACTTGCCTAACTGGAATCATTGCGGGTATTTACCCGGCACTGCACCTATCCGGACTCAAAACCGCTGAAGTGTTGAAAGGGGAGCTGACGGTTTTGCACCAGGGAGTTCTTTTTAGGAAAGGAATGTTGATAGTTCAGTTTATCGTCTCCATTACATTGGTTGTCTCTGTGTTGGTCGCCTATAAACAAATTCAATATATTCAATCTAAAAACTTAGGGTATAATAGAAACAATGTACTTTTTTTCGAAAGAGAAGGGAGGGCCAAAAATGACTTGGCAGGTTTTCTATCCGAAATAAAAAAAATACCAGGGGTGCTCAATGCCTCCAGTATTTCAAACGATTTTATAGGTAGTAACAGTAGTACTTCGGAGATTCAATGGCCTGGCAAAAATGGGCAGCAGGAATTGAGTTTTAAGTACTGTCTGGCCAACTACGATATTATAGAAATGTTGAAAATCAAGATACGTAAAGGGCGAAGCTTTACAAAGGTTTTCAAAAATGATTACCAGCATGTTGTTTTTAATGAGACTGCAATTCGCAAAATGGGATTAAAAAACCCTATTGGAAAGAAAGTCAGGGTTTTCAATAATGAAGCGCAAATAGTCGGGGTTGCGATGGATTTTCAATTTGAATCCCTCAAGGAAAAAGTTAAGCCTTTGTTTTTTCTGCTCTCCCCGGAGGCTACATCAAAAATCGTTTTAAAAATAAGCCCTGGCGCAGAACTGAAAACCTTGGAGCGTATTCGTCAGTTCTATAAGACCTATAACAATGGCCTTGATGTTGATTTCAAGTTCCTTGACCAAGCACACAAAGATCTATATGTTGGCGAGAAGCGTGTAGATATAATGGCGCGCTGTTTTGCAGGGATAGCGGTTTTCATATCGTGCCTTGGTTTGTTTACCCTTGCGACTTTCTCTTCCGAAAGGAGGCTTAGGGAAATAGGAATACGAAAGCTTTTTTCGGCAAGTAGGCAAAGCATTATCCTTCTATTGACCAAGGAATTTACCAGATTGATTTTGGTAGCGGTGCTTATTGCGCTACCATTGAGTTATTTAATTACCAAAAATTGGCTGAATTCTTTTGCTTACAAGATTAATTTAGAACTGTGGTATTTTCTAATATCGGGCTTTGGAGTGTTGCTAATTGCATGGATTACTTTGGGGATACAGGCATTTAAAACCGCAAGAAAGAACTTGGTGGAATGTTTGGATAAGCCTGGTTAAATCCAAAATATTCGGAACAGGGCCTACCAATTTCAATTGAGTCGATTCAGGTTTAATCGTGTAAAAGAATTCATGTAGTAGCGCTACCAAAAAGTTGGGTGTCGGGTTACCGTAGATAGTACTTGAAACGGTTACAACAAATTACTACGGCGCTCAATATCCATATTCGAAACAAAGCAATGATACGATTAAAAGATATAGAGAAAGTACTTTTTGGAGATCAAATACAAACTACGGTCGTGGATGGTGTGGATTTGCAAATTGATAAGGGGGAATTCGTGTTGATATTGGGGCCATCTGGAAGCGGAAAAACTTCATTGTTGAATATTATTGGTTTGCTCGAAAGCCCTACTGCAGGAGAATACTGGTTCGAGGGTGAAGAGGTATCAAGTTTTTCAGAAAAGAAGCGTTCAGCATTTCGCAAAGGAGTTTTTGGTTTCGTATTTCAACGTTTTAACCTAATTGATGAGTTGACCCTGTTTGAAAACATAGAATTGCCATTAGTGTATGATAAAGTCCCAAAAGATGAACGAGTAGAAATTGTCAATGAAATTATGCAACAAATGGACATTGCCGATAAACGCGACTTTTTTCCGCAACAAGTTTCCGGTAGCCAACAACAGAAAACGGCTATAGGGAGGGCCATAGTTACCAACCCCAAAGTTATTCTTGCCGATGAGCCTACCGGAAATTTGAACTCTTTGAGCGGAGTAGAAGTAATGGATAAGTTGGTAGAACTAAATAATATAGGTACCACCATCGTTATGGTCACCCATACCCAGGAGTATTCGAAATACGCACATCGGGTCATTCGCATCCTAGACGGTGCAATAGTTTCTTAAGTGTTTTTTTTAAATTTCGTTCAATACTTTGTTAGTATTTGAAAACCAGATGGTACTTAAGAACCAAATATTCATCTATTGATCTATTTTTCAATATTCCTTGGTGAATTCTCCAACAAGGCCGAGTGCCATTTTTATACGGTATTTCCTTTTGCTATTGATAAATGTGGTATACAATAATCGGGAAACTTCCCGCGCATAATTTTGATAAAAAAATAGGTGCTTAATCTCTCAATATACAGGCGATTTGGTTGGTTGGTTAACCCGATTGAATGTCTGGTTAAAATTGTAAATAAATAAAATAAAATAAGAAAGTATATTCTTAATATCTTAAGAAATGATTTACTTACTGTAATTTAATCTTAAAATAGCCAATAAATCTATAATTTTCCTATATTTTTTGTTTGTAATACTTCATGTTTTGGGTATTTAACTTATTTTTATGTGTAAAAGAATTACAATGGAAACCTAACATTTTTAGAATACTTGTGTTTTGGTAGCTAACCGCCTACATTGAGTTATTTCCATCCCAAAGCTTAAATTGAATGCAATTGATACGAACCCTTTCCCATTTCGTACTGATGATTGGTTGTTTGAGTGCACTATGGGGTCAAAAAGATCAGAAAAATACTACAGATCTGGTCACCTACGAGGAGTTAAGAAATAATTTTCAAAAAGTACAATTAGATTCGGTCAAAGCTAGAATATACGCAGAAACTTTTTTGTTCATTGCCAAGAAGAACAAAGATTCGGTCAAAATGGCCGATGCTTATCACCTTTTATCCCAAACGTACACCAATGATCTAGCGTTAAAATATGCAGATAGCGTAATAGTTTGCACGAAGAACCTTGATAAGCATAAGGTGTATCCCGCTTTGGGCTATTTACAAAAAGGGAATACCTATTTTAACAATGGGCAGTATAAGAAGGCGCTCAATGAATACATTCGTGGATCTGAACTGGCAAAGACCAGGAACAGGACCCAGTATATGACCATTCGATTTAACATTGGACTTTTAAGGAATTTGCTTGATGAAAGGGAAGAGTCAATGTCAATTTTTAGAGAATATCTTGCCTATGTAGACCACAGCTCTTTCGAAGATAGCAATCTCTACTATAACAAGGCGTTGTATGCTTTGGCCGATTCCTTCTTGCATACCAAACACCTTGACTCTGCAGATGTATTGATCTCTAGAGGCATTCAAAAAACTATAAGGGAAAATGATTCTATTGTCTACCCATACTTTGTAATGGGCGCAGGAATCAGTGCTTTTCACAAAACCAACTACAATGTGGCGGTAGACAGCCTTATTAAGGCAGAATCTCTCATGTCTTCCTTAACCGATAAAACGGCCTTAACGGTCTGTCATTTATTTATTGGGCAGTCCTTGAAAGAGTTGGATAGAATGGAGGAGGCCTTGGTGTATCTAAAAGAGGTAGACTCTTTGATTCAAGACAAGAACTTTATAACACCCAAGCTACTTGAAACCTATTATTTGCTTATCGACTATTATGAAGCGATAGGAGATACTAAAAACCAGCTCTACTACCTTAATAATTTGATAAAGTTTGATAGTCTTTTAAACACGAACCATAAATACCTACTAAAGAACATCACAAAAAAATATGATACACCTGAACTTATAAGTGTAAAACAGAACCTTATAAATAGACTTCAAAAAGATAAGTTTATCTCCGAAAAGGCACTGGTGTATGTAGGGGTATTGGCTGTATTACTACTGTTCTTGGTTTTTTACTATCTAAGAAGGTATTTTATTTTCAAAAAACGGTTTAAGAAGTTGATTTTTGATTATGAGAAAAAAAACAAAGATTCAAAATTAGGCCAAAGAGGAACCTATGTTCGTACAGACTATGAAAATAGCACCGAAGAACTTTCCGATCTTAGACTGTCTAAAGAGGTAATCGACGAAATTTTACAAAAATTAGAACATTTCGAAAATACGAATAAGTTCATTAAGAAAAATTCATCATTGAGTAGGGTCGCGAAAGATCTTAATACAAATAGTACATACTTGTCCAAAATCATTAACGTAACGAGGAAAACCAATTTCTCGAACTATCTCAATGATCTCAGAATCGATTATGTGATAAAAAGACTTAGGGAAGACAAGCAATTGCGTTCATATACCGTAAAGGCCATTGCCAAAGAAATTGGGTTTAATAATTCACAATCATTTTCGGTTGCCTTTCGAAAAAAAACAGGTATTTACCCTTCATTCTTTATCAAACAGTTGGATGATATAGAAAGCAAGTAACTTTATGAAATTCAATATATTACGAGTTTATTGAAGGTTTAAATATATAAATTTCAACCCCCCAAGGCTTTTTTGGCCATATCTTGAGCTTTATCGTATTCTATCTTGACTATAACCTATTGTTTTACAGTTTATTAGGCATGTTTTTTGGGAGTCCGAATTTATAAATACAGCATATAACTATTTGATAATGAGGTAGTTATGGTTATATATTTGTTTCATAACAATTTAACCCAATTATTATGAAAGCTAAAAAGTCAACAAGTACATTAACATTAAAAAGAAACGTAATCGCAAACATTAATGTTCCACAAAAACAGCAAAAGGATTTTCGGGATTATTCATCCACTATTCCTACCACAATGTTTTAGAAACATTAAATTGCAAGGGGTATTCCATACCGTTTTACAGTGTTGATCATTTTTTGAGAACCCTTAGGTAACCTTAGTACGAGTCGGAATCCATTGCCAAAATGTTTTTATCCGCTTAAAGCTCATTGAAAGACTATTCTTTTAATGGGTTTTAGTGCATTTAACAACCAGCGAGAGTTTAAAAAATTTAATCTTATCCATAAAGCGGAATACCGTTTAGCATTATCGTAAATGGGTGGCGAATCCGAACGAACAGTGACTACTTTGGAAACAACAAGCTAACTACGGTTCCTCTATTAGTTTTACTAACAATCTTAATTTTACCCTTGTGGAGCAACATTATTTGTTTACAAAGGCTTAAGCCAATTCCACTTCCTTTCTTCTTAGTAGTGAAGAATGGGACAAAAACTTTATCCGTGATTTCATCATCAATGCCTTTTCCGTTATCGGTAACTTTTATAGTGGGATGCCCATCAATACGTTTTTCATACGATACCGTTACCTCGGCGTCCCTTCGTTTTTCAGAAGCTTCGACCGAGTTTAATACAAGATTTATAAGCACTTGTTCAATCAAATGCCTATCTATTTCAATATAGGGTTCGGTACCATCCAAGGTAAAATTCAGCTTGATGCTTTTTGACTGCAACGATGGCCCAAGTAGGTTTTCTAAACTATGGAATAGTTGCTCAATTGAAACTTTTTCGACTTGTAAATGGTTTATTTTATTTAACCCTCTATAGGTTTTTGCAAATTTCATCAGGCCTTCGCTACGTTTTTTGATGCTGTCTATTCCAATATCCAGGTCATGCACGTCCAATTTGTTTGTAGAAGGATCTTCAAGAGACTGTCTAATGTTGTTCTGAAGTGTTTCCGCCAAGGAAGAAATAGGAGCTATCGAATTCATGATTTCATGTGTCATGACCCGAAGCAATTTTTGCCAAGCTTCATTTTCATTTTGATTTAAGGTGTCATCTATGTTTTGCAAAACAAGTAGTTGAAAAACGCCATCTTCCATGTTAAATTGAGCGCTGGAGACCAAGACATCTATTTTGCTTGCCGCTGTTTCGATGTTGATTGTGTTACCATCAACATGGTTGGTCTTGAAAAGATCGGCGTAAAGTTTTGGCTTTCTTTTTTCAATAAAATGAATATTTTTCAAAGAGGGAACGTTGAGAATTTTTTTGAAAGCATCGTTGATCCATAATATGTTCCCGGTATCTGAATTGTAAGCCATTATTCCTGTGCCTATCAGTTCAAGTATTTTTTGAAGATATAGATGTTGTTTTTGCTTTTCTTTATTGATGTTTTTTAAGGTATGGTGAACTTTATTGAATTTTTTATGCAATTCCCTTACATCTTTAGGACCGGAGTTCTCATTGAACAAAACTGAAAAATCGCGGTACAGGACAGATTCCAGGAAACTATCGATTTCTGAAAACCTTCTTGTGGTAAACTTAAAAAGATTATTTACAGCAATGCCGATAAGGGCTAAAAGGGGCGTTACTATCAAAACAAGAAAAGAAATATTTGTTTTTAGAATTACCAGAACAAATGCCAAAACAGCAAGCAATAAGAACAGCAGTACAATTCTTATGAGCAAGGATAGTTTGTATTTTTTATAGGCCATATTTGTTTAGTCTTCTATAGAGGGCAGCTCTGGTAATTCCGAGCTCTTTGGCTGATTTAGAAATATTGCCGTTGTTTTTTTCAATAACCTCTAGAATTGCATTTTTTTCAACAGTATCTAATTTGAAATCTTTGGGTTTATGAGATTCGTTGCGTTTTTCTATCGGTGAAAAAATTAGGTCACTATCTTTCAAAACTGAGTTTTCGGACATAATGACCGCCCTTTCTAGCGCGTATTGGAGCTCACGCACATTTCCGGGGAAATGATACATTTTTAATTTTTTAGTAAAACTTTTGTCAAATGATAAATGCTGCTTATTATATTTTTCAGCATAAAGTTGCAGAAAATGTTTGCCCAGTACAACAACATCCTCGTCTCGATAACGCAGCGGTGGAACCAGTATCTCTACCGTATTGATACGATAAATTAAATCCTTTCTGAATTTGTTTTCATCTGAAAGATCGGCCAACGCCAAATTGGTTGCACAGATTAATCGAATATCAACAGGAATGGGCGTATTGGAACCCAAGGGAGTAATAGTTCTATTTTGTAGTACCGATAACAATTTGGCCTGTTGTTGCAAATCTATATTTCCTATTTCATCTAGGAACAAAGTACCTTGGTTTGCGGTTTCAAATCGCCCTTGGCGATTCCCTTGAGCATCTGTAAAAGCACCCTTGGTATGCCCAAACAGCTCACTCTCAAAGAGCGTAGCGGTTAAAGCACCCACATCTACCTTTACGAAAGGTTTGTTTTTTCTTAGTGAATGTTCATGAATTGCTCTTGCTACAAGATCTTTACCTGTTCCATTCTCGCCTAAAATTAATATGTTGGCGTCCGTAGGCCCCAGTTTCTTTATTTTTAAGAAAACGTCCTGCATGGCAAGGCTGTTGCCAATTAACTCATAAGCATGTTCGGCGGGTTGCCATTTTTTGGAATTTTCAGAGGCTTTATCGGAGATGACCTCTTGTATGCAGCTTAGCAGCTTTTGGTTTTTCCACGGTTTTACGATAAAATCGGAAGCTCCCGTCTTGAGCGCGGTAATGGCCAAATCCATATCACCATAGGCAGTAATCAATACAACGCGTAAGTCCTTATCTATTTGTTTGATGGTGTTTAGCCAATAAATACCTTCATTACCGGTGTTTACACCGCTATTAAAATTCATATCGAGCACTGCAAGGTCAAATTTCTTTTGGGAAAGAAGCGAAGCAATAGTATTGGGATTTTTTTCAGTGACTACTTCTTTTGCTTCCGATTTTAACAACATCGCTAAAGCCGTTAACACGTCTTCGTCGTCATCTATGATTAAGATAGTGGCGTTTTTCAATAACATAGTTCCAATATTACGATATTTTTTGAGTAAGAAAAAAATTACACAGAAGCGCTTTATAGCGAAAAAGTGTATCGAATCCGAACACTGTATGTATCAAATTCAAACACTATTCTAAAACTGTAAAAAGGTAAATAGTTGATATTTAGTCAAATATCTATTTGGCATGGTTCTAACAATAAAGATTAAAAGTAAAATTAAGTCATGGACATCGTATTAGAGAAAAAGAGGTTTACAAAATCAAGGGTAACATTAATCATTGGATCTGTTCTCCTGTTATCACTGCTCATTTTTGTGATAATGGCCACTGGGGGTAACTCCAAGTTAAATGTGAACAAGGACCGTATCACGATAAGTGAGGTTCAAGAAGGTGTATTTCAGGAAAACATCCCGGTCGGAGGCATTGTAATGCCGGTGACCACGATTTATTTGGATGCTTTGGAAGGTGGAAGGGTAGAGGAAATCCTCGTAGAAGACGGCGCAGTAATGAAAAAAGGAGATCCCATTTTAAGATTGTCCAACACTGATCTTGAATTGAGTTTGATCAATCAAGAGACATCGGTCTATAATCTATTGACCCAGATGCAAATTTCGCAAAATGCTGCCCGTCAAAATACCATTAACAGATTGAATCAAATGACCGATGTTGAAAATGAACTTATTGAGGCCGAAAGAAAATATGTACTCAATAAAAAGCTCTATGAGCAGAAAGCTGTTGGGCGCCAAGAATTTCAAGAATCTGAAAATAACTATCAATATCAACAAAAGCGAAAGGTTTTGGCAGATCAGATATTAAAGGAGGATTCTATTTCTAGTAGAGGCGAGTTGTCCCAGGCCCGAAGCTCATATGTGCGAACCCAAAGCGCCTTGGAGCTAATGCGCAGAAAGGTGGAGGATTTGGTCGTAAAAGCACCGGTAGATGGTCAGTTAACCTCTTTAGATGCAGAGATCGGGCAATCGAAGAATAAAGGAGAACGTTTGGGACAGTTAGACGTTTTAAGCGGTTTTAAAGTACGTGTTGACATAGATGAACACTATGTATCTCGAATTTACAATGGCCAAAATGGAACCTTTTTGTTCAATGGTAACCGTTATGGGTTAACCATTAAAAAGGTGTACACTCAGGTGACCAATGGGAAGTTCCAAGTAGACATGGAGTTTAAAAAGGAAATGCCAAAGGGTATACGACGAGGGCAATCTTTACAGATTCTGCTTGGCTTGAGCGATGAAAAACAGGCCGTTTTGATTCCAAAAGGAGGATTTTTTCAACAATCCGGAGGTAACTGGATCTTCAAATTAGCTGATGATGGTAAAACGGCTTACAGGGTAGATGTGCAGTTGGGAAGCCAAAATACAGAATACTATGAGGTTTTGAGCGGGCTGCAGCCTGGAGACAAAGTGGTCACCTCTAGTTACGATACTTACGGGGATAAACAAGAATTAAAAATTAAACAATAGTCTAGTACGAATACTAAATTTAAATATAAAAAGATGAAAAAATTGATTTTAAGTTCAGCGCTGATAGCGACCACAGGTTTGTTAATAGTTTCATGTAAGGACACCAATAGCAAAGCCATGGGATCTGAGGTACAAACCTCAAAAATGCAAACGACCATGAGTGAAGCGGAAAAGGCCCAGATGGCCTCATCTACTCCTACGGCACAAGAAGATGGTTTCTCCGAAGCAACACCGAAAGATGTGCCAAAAGTGGTTGTAGACGCTTTAATGAGAGACTTTCCTACAGCCGATATTAGTAGGATTTCGGTAAATACGGATCGCATATTTAGGTTAGACGGTTCTTTTGGGGACGGTTCCAAAGCAATTTTGTATGCCGATGCGAAAGGAAACTGGTATACCAAGGATGACACCGGGAACTTTACAAAAAAATAACAGTACTAATAACCATTGACTTTGGTTACAGGAGCGCAAGTGGCCCCAATGGGGCCACGCTCTAAAATTGGTCAAAGCTGCTACTTTTAAGTGTAACAGGTTCAGGATAATACGCATAGTTATAACAAGAAATAAAATATCGGAGATGATACAAATTAAAGATCTAGAGAAAAACTATAAAACGGAAGAACTCCAGACAATTGCTTTGAATAAACTCTCATTCGAGGTCAAGGACGGGGAGTTCATCGCAATAATGGGTCCATCGGGATGTGGTAAATCTACTTTACTAAACATTTTAGGATTATTAGACGATTCGGATGGTGGTAGTTATGTCTTTAACGGGGAAGAGGTTATAGGGTATAAGGAACGTAAAAGGGCCGAAATTAGAAAGCATAACATTGGCTTTATATTTCAAAGTTTCAATTTGATCGATCAACTGACCGTTTTTGAAAATGTAGAGTTGCCCCTCATATATACCGGCGTTAAAAAAGCGGAACGAAAAGAACGGGTCGATGCGGTTTTGGAAAAAATGCAGATAATTCATAGGCGCAATCATTTTCCGCAGCAACTCTCGGGAGGACAACAGCAGCGCGTTGCAGTGGCAAGGGCGGTAATCAACGCCCCTAAGATCATACTTGCCGATGAACCTACGGGGAATCTTGATAGTAGCAACGGGAACGATGTAATGGAATTACTGACAGAACTAAATGATCAGGGAGCCACAATCATCATGGTTACCCATAGTGAGCATGATGCCAAGTACAGTCATCGGATCATCAGGATGTTAGATGGGCAAAAAGTTACTGAAAACAGTTTAATCTAATCAATGTACCATGATTCGGAATTATTTTAAAATAGCATGGAGAAATTTGGTGAGCAACAAAGAGTTGTTTTTCATCAACATTGCGGGTCTTGCCATAGGAATTGCTTCTTTTTTAATCTTGATCCTATTTGTTATAGATGAGTTGAGCTATGACCGATATAATGAAAAAGCCTCTCAAATTGCCCGGATCGTGGCAAAAGGTAAAATGGGAGATGCCATAGTGAGCAGAGCACATACACAGGCGCCTATCGCTTCGGTACTGCTTAGGGAGTTCCCGGAAGTAATCAACGCTACCAGAATAAAAAAGTTAGAATCCCCCAAGATTACCTTAAAAAACAAAACCTTTCGGGATAGTAGGGTTGCCTTGGTCGATCCTAGCTTTTTTGAAATGTTCACCTTGAATTTTATCAAGGGCGAGGCAAAAACAGCTTTGAGCCAACCCAATACAATGGTCATTACCCAAGAGGAAGCCATTAAATATTTTGGGAACCAAGATCCGTTGAATCAAGTAGTGTATTATGGCGAGGGAGGGGAGCAGTTCAGAGTTACAGGAGTTGTCGAAAAAATACCGGCCAATTCACATTTTCATTTTGATCTCTTTATTACCTCGGTAGGGGTAGATTACGCTAGGAATGACAACTGGACCAGTTCGGATTACCATTCCTATGTGCTGCTTGCAGAGGGCAGCGATTTAGAAGGTTTTGAGGCAAAATTACCTCCAATTGTTGAAAAGTATATGGGGGCTCAAATCGAACGTGAAATTGGAATCTCTTTTGTCGAATTTATTAAAAAGGGGAATGAGTTTGGCTTATTCGTAGAACCTTTGACCGATATTCACTTGTATTCCGATGTGGCTAGCGAAACCCAAATTCAACCCGGTGGAGATATCAAAAAAGTATACATTTTTGGTTTGGTCGCTTTGTTTATGTTAGTGGTCGCCTGCATTAACTTCATGAATCTCTCCACGGCAACCGCCTCAAAAAGAGCCCTGGAGGTTGGAATACGAAAAGTACTGGGGTCAAAGAAAGAACAGTTGGTGACGCAGTTTTTGACCGAATCGTTCATTACCACGCTTATTGCAACGGTATTCGCCTTTTTGATCGTTATCGTGATGCTCCCCTTGTTTAGCGACCTTTCTGGAAAAGTATTGCCAATTTCCTATATTTTTTCTGCAAAAGTGCTCCTAGGGGTTTTACTTTTGGTACTGCTCATAAGCTTTTTAGCAGGCAGTTATCCTGCATTTTACATTTCTTCTTTCAAACCTATCTTAGCATTGAAAAGCAAGTTTTTAGGTACAGGAAAAGGTAAAGGAATCCGTAGTTCGCTGGTGGTATTGCAATTTGTGATTTCGTCCGGGCTCATATTAATGACTTTTGTGGTCGGTAGGCAGATGAGTTTTATACAAAATAAGGATGTAGGTTACGACCGAGATCAACTACTGGTATTAAGAGACACCTATATTCTTGGAAACAATCAAACCGCTTTTAAAAATCAAGTGCTAAAAGACTCCAGGGTCAAAAGTGCTTCAGTAGCTTCATACGTACCTGTTGGTAAGACCAACGAAAGTGGTTCGGGCGTCTTTATAGATCAGAAGTACCAAGGTGTAGTAAGCGTTTATAAGGTAGATGAACAATACATACCGACCATGGGCATGCAATTGGTTAAAGGAAGAAATTTCTCAAAAGAATTCGGAGCCGATTCGCTTAATATAATCATTAACGAAACGGCTGTTAAGAGTTTGGGTTTCGGGGAAAATGCACTAGGGAAAATAATCTCAAGGGAAACGCCTCACGGCATGGAGGACCTAAGAGTCATTGGCATCGTCAAAGATTTTAATTTCCGAACATTACACCAAAAAATAGATCCTTTGATGATGGTATACAATGCGTACGGAGGCCTTATCATTAGAGCCAAGATCTCAGATATGTCCGGACTTATTGAAAGCTTATCCAGCAAATGGAAAGGCTTTAGTGTTAACGAGCCTTTTTCATATACCGTATTGGATGATTCCTTCAATCAGGCCTACGCGACGGAAAGGCGAATGGGGACAATTCTAAAAATATTCGCCTTATTGACGATCTTCATAGCATGTCTTGGTTTGTTCGGTTTGGTAACCTTCACTGCAGAACAGCGATTTAAGGAAATTGGAATCCGAAAAACACTGGGATCCACCATTACCCAAATTGTGGCATTATTGGCCAAAGATTTCGTACAATTGGTCTTTATTTCATTTTTGATTTCTTTTCCGATCGGATTTTACTTGATGAACCAATGGCTGCAAGATTTTGCCTATCGCATCAATATTCCCTGGTGGGTCTTTGTCCTAACAGCTTTTATTACGGTAGTCATTGCTTTTGTTACCATTAGCTACAGAAGTATTAAAGCAGCCAGTGTAAATCCTATCGAAAGTTTAAGAGCCGAGTAATACACTTCGTTCCTGTCCGCCCTTGGCAATTCGCCACTATGTTAATTGATTCGGCAGCATGGCAATAGTTTCTTCTCTTCCAGAGGATACTTAAGGCCTTACTATTGGATAAAAAGAAAGTTTTCTATGTCATTTTTAAAAATAAGTATCATATCCCGAAAGAGCCTTTTGATTTTAGGTAGTGTTTTAGGCTTGTTCCCAAGTGTTTTAAATGCACAGGAAGTTCCCAAGTTAGAATTTACCTTGGAAGAGTGTATTGCTATCGCAATCGAGAACAATGTGGATTATCAGCAATCGGGCCTTTCGGAAGAATCTTCCAAATTAGATTATTCGGCCTCAAAAGCGCAGTTGCTCCCGACACTGAATTTAAATTACAACGTTGGGCGTAATAATGGACGAAGTATTGATCCTTTCTCCAATGACATTGTTAATCAAAAGTTTACGTTTACAAACTCAGGCCTACTAATAGATGCAACCATATTCAACGGATTTAGAATTTTGAATAGTATTCGGGAGAGTAAACTGAATATGAAAGCAGCCGAAATGGAGGCGCTCGAGACCAAGCAAAACCTCATACTGGATGTGACCTTATTGTATATACAGATTCTAAACAATAGGGATTTATTGGTACTGGCCAAGGCTCAATTACAAACCACCGAAGAGCAGCTTAACCGGCTTAAAACACTCTATGACCAAGGAAGCGGAAACCCTGTTGACTATACCGATATAAAAGGGCAGTTTGCAATTGATGAAGCGGGTGTGGTAACCGCACAGAATACTTTCGACACGTCCATTTCCGAATTGTTAAAACTATTAAACTGGGAGACCGATTCGGAATTGCGGTTCCAAGGAATTTTACAAATGAACGGTACCGATAAATACGAGTTCACTGCGGCAGAGGTTTATGACCAGGCGCTTTCAAATTTAGCGACGTTCAAAGCAAAGGAACTTAGGGTGAATGCTGCCGAAAAATCGGTTCAGGTAGCCCGAGCCGATTACTATCCCGAAATTTCGTTGTTCGGACAGGTTAACAGCACCTATTCCAGCGCTGCCAGCACCTTTGTCGAAACCGGTAGCGAGATAGTCGATACCGGGGACTTTGTAAACGTGAACGGACAGCAATTTTCGGTTCAACGCAACGAAATTCTTCGTCAGCCTAATGAAATATCCTATGAGGATCAGTTTAACAACAACCTTAATTCGGTCATTGGCGTAACAGTCAAAATTCCGCTCATAAATGGGTTTCAGGCCAAGTATAAGGTAAAACAACAAAAAATTGAACGCCAAAAACGGGTTTTGGAACTTGAAAACACTAAAATTGTTTTTCAACAATCGATTCAGCAAGCATTTGAAAATATGGAATCGGCCTATAAAAGATATCATTTTCTAATTGATCAAGTGGCCGCCTTTGAAGAATCGTTCAGAGTCAACGAAGTTCGGTTTCAAAACGGAGTGTCTAACATTGTCGATTATATTACCAGCAAGAATAATATGGATAATGCAAGAATCAACCTAAGCAGAACCAAGTACGAATATTTACTTCGTGTAAAAGTGCTTGAGTACTATAGGGGCATCTAGTAACAAAGCTCAGCATTTGAAAAGGCAAGCCGAGGGCAGACGTTTGGTTATGCCAGCTAGACGAACAAGCATTTGATTAATCATATATTTTAGTTTTTGCCGGGGTATAAAATGCTGATCAACCCAGGCATTGATCAACAGTACTACAGTGAACTTTAGATTCACAAAACAGGGCCTTGGCAGTTACAATCCCCCCGCCATGCCAGTGATGTCCTAGGTTGTTTTGGCCTTTCATCCCATTTCATTTGATGCCCTCTGTGGGTTTCCTGGAAGACTGTATGATCAGTATCTCTTGCAACTTTTTTTCCAACAAGTCTTTTACCTACATCCCGGTCCTATTCCTTTAAGAGGAGTTTGGCCTTTTCGAAATTTCATATAACTAATTAAAGCATTGTTTTATGGCTATAGATCAAACCCTTTCGGCTATGCTCATGAGTAAAGCCCATCTAGAAACGGTAGGCATTCGATTCATCAATGGTGCTCAGGAGGAAGAATTTATCTCATACGGTAATTTGTACAAGCTATCCTTGAACACGCTGTCCCTTTTACAGGAAAAGGGAATCAAGCCGAACGATGAATTGGTAATTCAAATCGAGGATAACAAGATGCTGATTGTTGTTTTCTGGGCTTGTATACTTGGTGGTATTATTCCAGTTCCGGTGTCTATAGGCCGAAATGATGAACACAAACGAAAATTATTCTTGATCTGGGAAATACTAAACAATCCGCATCTTATATGTTCTTCGGAGTTGTTATCTAGCTTAGGGGAATTTGCGCTTCATGAAAAATTGAACGATGCCCTTGAACATCTTTCCGTAAATCATGTAGATACGGCTTGGGTATATGAAACGCGTTCAAACGGAAAAATCTATAATTCAAAACCTGCCGATATTGCCTTCATTCAATTCTCTTCCGGTTCAACCGGTACTCCCAAAGGGGTAGTGCTAACACATGAAAATTTGATTGCTAATGTAAGTGCAATTTCAGCGGCAGCGCAATACTCCAAAACCGATTCGTTGTTTAGTTGGATGCCCTTGACCCATGACATGGGGATGATCGGCTTTCATATTAATCCTTTGTTCTGTGGGATCAACCATCACATCATGCCGACCAGTTTGTTCGTGCGGAAACCGGCTCTTTGGTTCGATAAAGTTTCGGAACATGCTGCCACCATATTGGGCTGCCCCAATTTTGGGTATAGTTACATCCTGAAGTATTGCGGTGGAAAATCGCAAAACTGGAACCTTGGTTCGGTTAGAATTCTTTACAATGGGGCTGAACCTATATCTACCGATCTATGTAATTCATTTTTAGATCAAATGGCGGTTTATGGGCTACAAAGAAAGGCGGTTTGCCCTGTGTATGGCTTAGCAGAGGCCAGTTTGGCCGTATCAATTTCTAGACTTGACCAGGAAATTATTTCACATACCTATTTGCGAGAATATCTGAAAATTGGGGATAGGGTGTCCAAAACGAACAGAAAAGAGAATAGCATTGATCTTGTAAACGTTGGCAGCAGCATCGACAATTGTACGTTCAAAATCGTGGACCAATTGTACGAGCCGGTTGCCGATGAAGTTGTAGGGCATGTGCTGATAAAGGGAAGGAACGTTACACAAGGCTATTACAATAATCCGCAAGCGACCCAACAGGCAACCCATAAAGGTTGGGTAGATACTGGTGATCTAGGGTTTATTCAGGATGGAGCTCTCTATATTACGGGAAGGGCAAAAGATATCGTTTTTGTGAATGGACAAAACTATTATCCTCACGATATTGAAAGAGTTGCAGAAGGAGTCCCAGGGGTAGAACTCAACAAAATAGTAATAGGAAGAACCTATGATCAAGAGGGACATGAGGAACAGATTATTGCATTCGTTTTTTACCGAGGAGATCTTAAAAAGTTTGTTTCCATTGGAAATGCCATCAAAGCCCTGGTCAACCGCAAAATGGGAATAGAAATTTCAGAAGTACTTCCGGTAAGGAACATACCTAGGACCACAAGTGGTAAATTACAACGTTATAAACTTTTACAGGCTTACCAAGCGGGCCAGTACCAAGATTTGGAGAAGGAACTTCAACAATACGTTGCCCAAAATAATGAGCGTGAAAAAACGCAGTTACCTTCCAATGAAAGAGAAAAGCGAATTTCGGACATTTGGAGTGAAATTCTAACTATTGACCATATCGGGGTACATCAGAGTTTTTTCGATTTGGGGGGGAATTCCCTAAAACTCGCCGAAATGGCCATGCGTTTGCAGAAAACGTTCGGGGTAGAAATGTCTCTTGGCACTTTATACGAAATGGCGACCATTGCAAGAATTGCGGAGAGTCTTGAGGATTTGAATAAAAAACAGTTCGTTGCAATACCCAAAACCGCACCATCAAAAGACTATCCCTTATCGCAAAGTCAGAAGAGGCTTTACTATGCATGGACCTTAAACGAAAAGTCAACCGCTTATAACATTCCGGTTGCTTTTGAAGTCATAGGAACCATTGACTATGGGAGGCTCGAAAATGCGGTTGAAATAATGATCGCGAAGTACACCCAATTAAGAGTAAGTTTTACCGATTTTCAAGAGCCAAGGTTCGTTATTCGAGAAAACAGCAAATTCAAGTTAAAGCATGTAGCGAGCACCCCTGAAAACCTGCATGAAACACTAAAATTACTGGTAGAACCTTTTAACCTTGTTCTTGGTGATCTTTTTAGGATAGCGATAATAACGGTCGAAGATCAAAACGCGATACTCTTTATTGATTTTCATCATATTATTCTAGATGGGCTTTCTGTACAACGTTTTACCGAAGAACTTTTGAAGGTCTATGAGGGTAAACAGCTTGATGATAAAAAAATCGACTATGAAGATTACGTTTTCTGGCAACAAGAAGACCTTTTGCATGAGACGATGCGGAAACAGGAAACGTATTGGCTAGACACTTTCAAAGATGGTGTCCCCTTGTTACAACTACCTACCGATAGGCCAAGGAAGAACGTATTGACCACCGATGGACGAAGGCTACAATTTCAGATCGGACACAAAAACAGCGCCTATTTAAGACGTTTGGCAAGGCAACAGGGCGCCAGTTTACATACCCTACTTTTTAGTATGTACAAATGGTTTTTGGCAAAACTATGCGGGCAAACCGATATCGTTATCGGAATACCTACCTCCGGCAGAAATCACTTAGACCTGCAATCGATGTTGGGGATGTTTGTAAACAATCTTGCCATAAGAGCAACCACCAGTACAAACGAATCATTTTTAGACTCCCTGGGCAGAGATATCCAAATACTGGGGGAAGGCATTCGAAATCAAGAATATCCCTATGCAAAACTTGTGGAGCAGTTGGACGGGAATAGGGATGTTAGCCGAAACCCTTTGTTCGATACAATGTTCTTATTCCCTCCAGTCGAATTTCAAAACACGACTACCGATTTTAAACTAAAGCGATCCTTTTTTGATCCGGGCTTCTCAAAATTTGATTTGTCGATGGAGATTGTAGATCAAAAAGACATCGGCTACATTTTTGAATATGCCTCGAATCTTTTTGAGGAAGATACTATTGTGCGATTCGCCGTTTACTTTGAAAATTTGCTGAAGCAATTGATCCATGAACCTGCAACCTTGTTTTCGGAAACCTCGATACTACCGCACAAGGAGTACACTATGCAGATTGAGGAGTTCAATACGAACGAAAGTTCATTTGGTGATTATGGAGCGGAAACAGTAGTTTCCTTGTTTGAAAAACAGGCGTCGACAAGAAAACAACAAACTGCCTTGGAATTTGATGGCCTTCAAATAAGCTACGCCGGTCTTAATGAAATGGCCGATCGTTTTAGGACAAAACTTGAACTATTGGGCATACGAAAAGGGGATACAGTTTGTGTATCGTTGCCCAGGAGTCCGGAGTTGATCGCTAGTATGCTCGGTATTCTAAAACTGGGAGCAGTTTATCTTCCCATAGAAGATACTACTCCTTTACGCAGAATGGCTCACATCCTCTCCGATAGTGAAAGTAAACTTCTTGTATGTCGCAGCCGTAATGCAAAATTGGGCACACTAGATATCGCCAAGCTTTATACCGAGGAGGATCTTCCCATAGCGTCCCCTGCCTTAAGACCGTATAACTGTAAAGCAGACGATTTGGCTTACATCATTTATACCTCTGGGACCACAGGAACACCAAAAGGTGTGATGATAGCCCATGGCGCTCTTTTGAATTACTTGAACTGGGGACAAAAAAAATACCTAGATGGCACTCCTGCTACTTTTGCGCTTTTTACTTCTATTGGTTTTGACCTTACCTTAACTTCGATTTTCTTACCATTAATATCGGGTAACAAACTCGTTATCTATGAGGAGTCCAACGGTGATGAACTGACCCAAGTGTTGAAAGATAACAAGACCACCCATTTAAAGTTGACACCCTCACATATGAAAATGGTTATCGCTAATGATATAAGGCCCTTAGGGAGTCTTGAAACGCTTATCGTGGGTGGTGAAAAGTTGACCACCGATGTGGCCTTGCGTTTCAGTCGTAGCTGTGAAAAGAACGTCGCGATTTTTAATGAATATGGCCCTACCGAGGCAACAATTGGGTGTATGATCCATAAGTACGATGCCACTTCAAATGAGATATCCGTTCCCATTGGTCACCCAATAGCCAATAGCAAGATTTACTTGTTGGATGAATTTCTGAATCCAGTACCGATAGGGGTGGTAGGGGAATTGTATATCGGAGGGCAATGTTTGGCTCAAGGATATTTTAATAACGAGCAACTTACAAAAGAGAAGTTCATACCCAACCCATTTATCGATCAAGAATTTATTTACAAGTCTGGAGATTTGGCAAAAAGAAAGCCTTCTGGAGAAATCGTATACATCGGGCGTGCCGATGATCAGTTGAAAATAAAAGGGAACCGAATCGAAAAGGAGGAAATTCGAACCACCTTAATTGCCTATAAGGGCATTCAGGAAGCAGTCATAACGGAGAAAGGAAATACCGCAGGCGAATTGGAGTTGTATGCATATTACATCGCAAGTGATAATGAGGATAGGATCCAAGAATTCCAACTGAAGTCTTATCTACTAGAAAGACTTCCACACTATATGGTACCGTTATATTTTATTGAGGTGACGCAAATTCCCATAAATAAAAACGGGAAGGTCAATTTCACAGCATTGAAAAAAATAGAAGCGACACCCAGGGAAAACAATTTAGAAGAACTTACAAAACTACAAGAAGTAGTCTTACGCATTTATAAAGATGTTTTAGGTGACGAAGTAAATACTATTGGAGCAAACTTTTTTGAACATGGAGGAGATTCCATCAAGGCAACGCAAGTGGCTTCCAAATTATTCCAAAAAAACGTTAAAATAACACCAAGAGAAGTTTTGGTGTACAACACAATTGAACAGTTAACCCATTTTATATCAGAGAATGACAAGAGACTGTCCCAAGAGGATATACCGGATCAGGGTACAATAAAAGGCACCAAGGCGCTTTCCCCGATTGAATCCTGGTGGCTTCGACAGCACTTTCATAATCCCGATTATTATACACAGTCTATTCTTCTAAATTTGAACAAAGAGCTAGTCGTCGAAGCGCTCGAGATAACGTTTAATACATTAATTGCGCATCATGACGGTATTCGTTTGAATTTCGATTTTGAAGGTCGACACTTGTTCTTCAATGAAAAGCATTTGGCGGCTGATTTTAAAATCGAGCGTTTCCACATACAATCTGAACAGGAACTTATTCCGCTTTTAGAGGAATTAAAGGGAAGTTTTGACCTAAAAGACTCTTTGCTGATAAAGGCGGCATTGATACAAAATGATGGGGAAAGACCGGGCGAGTATGGTCGGCTTTTTATTTCGGCGCATCATCTCTTATTTGACGGTGTTTCCTGGCGCGTATTTTTAGAGGATTTTTATAACACCTACCAAGCCATAATAGCAAAAGGGCCAGTTGTGCTGCCCCAAAAAACCGCTTCGCTAAAGAGGTTCAAGGAAGAACTGGATCTTTTTGTCGAAACAAACCAAATGGCCAAAGAACGGGACTACTGGCAGCGTATCGACGAAACTCGGTTTTTAATACCCCTAGATGCGTGCCCAGATGGTTGGGAGGTCAAAAATATGTGCAGTTTACTTGGGTCCATGGATCGCGAAAATACACGTTGGTTACTTTCCAAAGCAAACGCCCATAATGTAGATATCCTTACGCTGATTTATGTGGCAATGGTTAGAACATTGGGCGATTGGGTAGAAACGAATGAAATCAAGATCGAAATGGAAAATCACGGACGGCATTTGGAATCTTTGGATGTTTCTAGAACCGTTGGATGGTTTACTGCGATGTTTCCAATTGTTTTTAACCTTCAAGCTACCCTACAAGAAGATATCATAGAGGTACGCGAAAAAATAGGGGAGGTTCCCCATTTCGGACTGGGTTATGGGGTCTTAAATGCAAATGGAACTTTAAAATCAAATGGATATACTCAAACCGAAGTACGGTTCAATTACCTAGGTCAGTTCGGCGACGAGTTGTCAAATGACCTTTACAGCATTCAGAATTTTGCTACAGGGAGAGAATCGCACCCAAATAACCAAATGACCGCCAAACTGGAAATTAATGCAATGGTTTTGGAAGGCCAGCTTCAACTAGCATTTTTATACAATAAGAAGGCGCATCATGAACAAACTATTCGGCAACTGAAAAATTCCTTTTTTGAGCAACTTACCAATGCAATAGACTTTATGAAGAAAGAGGAGGCGTATGTGCTTACTCCCTCCGATTTTGATACGGTCGATATTACACAAGACGAACTAGATCTTCTGTTCGATTAACTATTCTTTTTAGAAAAACCTTTAAGAATAAGCTTTATCGGTATGTACAGTACCGGAAGTTTCGAATACCTATCGTTGGGGTATAACACTGCTATAGTTGCCCTATAATACAAGTATAGGATAGCATTCTATGGGGTTGTTCAAAACTAGGATACAAACCAGAAATTATTAATAAAATACAGAATTATGAAAAAAGCTTATTTTGACTACATCGTTATTGGCGCGGGCCCTTCTGGGATCCAAACCGGGTATTTTCTTCAGAAGAAAAATTTAGACTATTGTATTTTGGAGAGAGCCGCCGTTACTGGTAGTTTCTTTACGAAATACCCTCGAAAACGTAGTCTAATATCGATCAACAAGGTTTTTACGGGATACACCGACCCGGAGGTGAACCTAAGATGGGACTGGAATTCCCTGCTATGCGATAACCCCGAGTTGTTGTTTAAAAACTACTCAAAGGACTATTTTCCCCATTCAGACGACCTGGTTAGATATCTGCAAGATTTCTCCGCGCATTATAAACTGAATATCAAATACAATTCTGAAGCGGAGCATATTGTGAAAAATGAAGATGGTTTGTTTCAAATACGCACGGGCGACCTTCTTTATGAATGTAAAAACTTGATCGTAGCCACAGGGGTACCCAACCAGTTTGTACCTGATATCGAAGGAATTGAGGATTGTGATTTCTATTCGGACTGTTCTATTGTACCGGAAGACTATGAAAACAAAAAGGTATTGATCATCGGAAAAGGGAATTCCGGATTTGAAATCGCCGATTTATTGATGTCTGCAACCAGTACGACCCACTTATTAAGTCCAAATGTGGTAGTATTCGCCTGGAAAACGCACTATGTGGGGCATTTGAGGGCAGTGAATAACAACCTTCTTGATACCTATTTGCTTAAATCCCAAAATGTACTGTTGAACGCGGATATTAAAAAAATAAAGAAACAAGAAAACGGGAAGTATGTGGTCTCGGTGGACTATACCAAGGTTCGAAATGGTGAGACCGAAGATCTGGAGTATGATAACATCATTGTCTCTTGTGGTTTTAAGATGGACAATTCTTTCTTCGGTGCCGAAATTAAACCGACCATGGCGCATAGGGACAAGTTTCCGGAACTCACTTGTGAGTGGGAGTCTACCAATGTCGCTAACCTATACTTTGCCGGTGTTCTCTCACATTCTCGTGACTTTAAGAAAACAACTTCCGGCTTTATTCATGGCTATCGTTATAACTGTGATGCATTGGTGCAAATTTTAAATAAGAAAAACAATGGGGAAGACTTTAGTGCGATCAATGTTCCCGATATCGATGCGAAAAAAATTACCGATTTGGTAGTTGAAAAAATAAATCGGTCTTCCGCACTATGGCAACAGTTTGGCTTCCTTGGCGATATACTAATCATCAATAAAGAAACAAAAGCGGCCAAATATTTAAATGCCCTTCCTGTAGACTACGTTCATGAGTTCCTATGCAAAGAAGAGGAAGACTATCTCATTTTCACCTTGGAATATGGAACGAGACCCTTCAATCCTTTTTCCTCCGATGTGGAGCGAATAAATAGATTTGATTCGGATAATGCAAACGATAGTGATTTTTTACATCCGGTAATTAGAAGGTTTTCCAAAGGCACCTTAATTGCCGAAAAACATCTTATTGAGGATTTGGCGGGAGAGTTTATGCGAAGGGAGCACGTAGAACCCCTATTTGAATTCTTAAACGTTCAACTATATGATATCCTACCCCAGGTAGAAGTAGAATCTACAATACCACAATAATACCTATATCTTAAATCGATTCGGGAAACCCCTTCTTGAAATGGAAGAATATTAGGAGCAACCTGGGTCACCCGATTGTTAACGAATACCTGATTCTGCAAAGGGTTAAGGAAGTAGCCACCCTTCTTCAAATTACTTCCTTACCCTTTTTAAACTGATCAAAATTTACCGTTATGAACATTCAAAAATCTAATGTTAAGGACATTGTTACGCTTACTATGGTGCAGAAAGGGATACTGTTCGACTCCCTGAACGAAGCCAGTAAGAATTTGTACAATGTTCAGATAACTTTAGAGATTCAAGGCAAGTTTGACGTGAATATACTGCGTGCATCAATTCAGGAGGTACAGCAGCATAACGATGTGCTTAGATCCGTTTTTGATTGGGAAAAGACCGGGAAACCGTTGCAAATTGTTCTGAAGAAAATCAATTTGGAATTCAACCATCTCGACTATTCAGGAAATGAAGCAGCGTTGGAAACGTATTTGATCAAGGATAGGGAACGAAAGATGGATTTGAAATCGGAGGTTCCGATTCGATTTAGTCTTATTAAGACCAACGAAAACGTTCACTTCCTTGTGATAACGCACCATGCCATTTTATATGACGGCTGGAGCACGGGAATTCTTCTAAAAGAACTTTTTACTGCCTATAAAAAGAATCAAAGCAATAGGGAAAAGCCGGTTCTGAAGGGGAACAAAATCACCTATAAAGAAGCGTTAAGATCACTTGGCCAAATCAAGAAAACGGCAGTCGCTAGTACCTATTGGCCCAAGTACTTACAAAATCATGAAACAAGGACATTGCCCAGAACTGGCGACGATAGGGCGGACAAACCTTTCGAACAGGTACTATTACAAGTTCCGTTGAAAGGGTTCGAAGCCTTTACAAAAAAGGAAAAAGTTACAAAGGCAACCCTAATATATGTCGCATACGGTATTTTACTTCAGAAATACCTTAATACCGACGATGTGGTGTATGCCACTCCGGTTTCCAATAGAAATACTTTCGTTAAAGGATCCGATGAGGTAATGGGAAATTTTATCAATACCCTGCCGCTAAGGGTCAAAAATAACCCAAGTACTAAGGTACGGGATATATTGATGGCTACCCATAAAGCGTTACAAATACGAAATGAATATGCCGATTCGTCTTATTTCGAAATTAAAAAAACCTTGGGCCTAAGACCCGCCGAGGAGCTTTTTGATTCGGTTTTGGCCGTAGAGAACTACCCGTTGGATTTTAATGCGATTGATGGAAACGAGGAGTTCGAAATAACCCTAAAATCGTTCTTCGAGTATATTGAAGCCCCTCTTTTGGTTCAAGTGTTCTTTAAAGAGCAGCTAGAAATAAGTTTACAATATAGCACCCATGCGTTTGGTAAGACATTTATAACGGCGCTCGCCGGGCATTTTAAGAACATCTTGACAACGATCATTGCCAATCCAGAGCAGGGTGTTGATGAGGTACAATACCTGGATGAAGTTGAAAAGAGCGTCATTTTAGAATCATTTAACGATACCAAGAAAAGTTACTCCGAAAATAAAACGGTACTAGATCTTTTTGGAAAAAAGGCAAAAGAAAATCCCAATACGATCGCGTTGGTTTTTGATAAACAGTCACTTACGTATGGTGAGTTAGATGAAAAGTCGGATAAACTTGCCTTGCATTTGATCTCAGAAGGGGTAACTCCCGAATCATTGGTGCCTATTTGTTTAGATCGTTCTTTTGAGATGATCATTGGAATACTCGGAATACTAAAGGCCGGTGGGGCTTATGTGCCCATTGATCCTCAATTTCCCCAAAAACGAATTGGACACATCCTTGAAGATACAAAAGCAAAATTACTGCTAACAACATCTGGTCTAGCTGAACAACTCGATACCTATTCCAATGTAAAAAGGGTTTTATTGGATACTTCGGAACCATATAAGGCAGTTGTGCAAACGGCCTTGCCCATTATAGGCGAAACGGAGTTGATATATGTCATCTACACTTCTGGTACTACCGGTATCCCCAAGGGGGTGATGAATGAACATAAAGGTGTTTTTAACCGCTTGATTTGGATGCACGATTACCTTAAAGTCTCTCCCAAAGACGTTGTGTTACAAAAAACCACCTTCTGTTTTGATGTATCGGCTTGGGAAATATTTTTACCATTGACCACAGGTGCCAGAATGGTTTTGGCCGCTCCGGACGGTCATAAAGATAGTGGCTACCTTCAAAAACTAATGAAGGAAAATACGGTGACCATTGCCCATTTCGTACCGTCAATGTTATCTGCTTTTCTTGCCGATTTAGACCCGGCGAATTGTCCTGGTTTGGTACATGTTGTCTGCAGTGGGGAAGAGCTTAAATCAAAAATTGTAAGGGATTTTAAATCCGTGCTCAAGAGCACTCAAATACATAATTTGTACGGCCCTACGGAAGCTTCAATAGAGGTTACTGCCATAAACGTGACCGGTTGCAATGCCGATGAGATCCCTATAGGATGGCCCATAGCCAATACCAAAATGTATGTGGTGGACAAGCAAAACAACCCACAACCCATAGGTGTTCCCGGAGAATTATTGATTGGCGGAGTACAGGTCGCAAGGGGCTATTTAAACAATAAAGAACTAACGCAGCAGCGTTTTGTAGCAAGTCCGTTTAAAGATGGGGAGCGTTTATACCGAACCGGTGATGTCGCAAAATGGCTTCCAGACGGGGCTCTTGTGTACCTCGGGCGGAAAGACAACCAAGTAAAAATAAGGGGCTATCGTATTGAGTTGGGAGAAATTGAAAATGCGCTCGAAAAGATAACCGATATCCTACAGGCGGTCGTGGTCGTTCAAGAAGATGAACAAGCTTCGAAACAGCTGGTGGCCTATGTCGTTCTAAAAAATAGTACGGCGACAACGAATCACATGACCAATATCGAGGGAGCGGAAAAGGAAAGTATTAAAAAGACCCTACTGAGCGCCCTTCCTGCATACATGGTACCCCAACTGTACATTGCGTTGATGGAAATGCCATTGAGCCTTAGCGGGAAAGTAGATAGAAAAAGCTTGCCAGAGCCTAATATATCGGCCTTGGTCGAAAAAACCTATGTTGCACCAATCACTGAAATAGAAAGGGATTTGGTTGATGTTTGGGAAAATGTTCTGGGCATTTCACCTATCGGCATTAGCAGTAACTTTTTTGAATTAGGGGGGGATTCCATCAAGGCGATACAACTAATGAGCCGCGCCAAGAAAGCTGGGATTTATTTTAAGATTAATGATGTTTTCAAGTATCAAACCATTCAAGAACTTTCTGAGAATTTAAAAAGTGGTGTGAATGTAATTAGTGAAGAAGGCCTTCTGGCCGGTCGCTCGGGGCTGTTACCCATTCAACAAGAGTTTTTTGAAACAAAACATCCTCGACCTAATCATTATAACCAATCGGCTTTTTTAAGCATCCCCAAAGGGCTAACCGACAAACAGTTATCCCAAGCGGTCAGCAGATTGATCCACCATCATGATGCGTTAAGATTTCAGTATCATATTTCCGAAGATAGTATTGAACAAAGCTACGGAGATGTTTATCCGGAGGTGGCTATAGTGCATACCGACGAGAATCGTACCGTCGATGCCATACGCACACAGTATCAAGAAAGTCTAGATATTGAAAAAGGGGAGGTTTGCAGATTTGTTCTTATCCGCACCAAAGAAAGTACCGATTACCTTTTCATAGTTATACATCACTTGTGCATTGATGGGGTTTCCTGGCGGATTTTAGTAGAAGATTTGGAACTTTTGATAAAGGGAGCGCAACAGGATCAAGCAGTTACCCTTACAACGAAACAAACCTCTTACCGTCAATGGCAATTACGTCTAAAGGAATATGCGAACGTCATTGCCGAAAGCGGCGAACTTAACTATTGGAAGGAAATCTTATCACACTACAAACCTTTTCCAAAAGATCGGTCCAGTGCTGGGTTGTTAACCTATTTCGAAACGGGCACCTATGAACACGTCCTGGATTCATCGGCTACACATGCCTTGTTGCATGAGGTACATCAGGCATATACAACCGAGATCAATGACATCTTACTGAGTGCTTTGGGTCGTACACTGGGAAAATGGAGCGGATTCTCCGAAATGGTCATTGCCGTTGAAGGACATGGTAGGGAAGAACTTTTTAAAGATGTAGATGTTAGTAGAACGCTGGGATGGTTCACAAGTATCTATCCGGTTCCATTAAAAAGATACGAACATATAGACCAGCAGCTTCAAGAAACGAAAGACACCCTTAGAGATCTTCCCAATAAGGGTATCGGTTATGGCGTCATGCGCTACATGGCCAAGAAAAAAGAAGTGCGAGCGTGTCTTGACAAAGACTACAGTACTATTTTGTTCAATTATTTGGGCAGTTTTGACAATAGTCTTACCCATGAAGGACTCTTTTCCTATGCCGCTGATACGCGGGAAGGAGATATCAGTCCTTATAACACCAACAAAAGCGATATCGCCGTTAATAGTATGATCGTTGATGGCGAATTGCGAACGAGTTGGAGCTTCAACAAAAATTGCTATGATCCCGAGACAATTCAAGTACTGGCCAAGGACTATGAAAATGCACTTGAATCCATTATAGATCATTGCAGGGGTAGGGTGCGCCAGAAAACCAGAACAGATTACGGCTTACCATCGGTGATATCCAATACGGATTTATCTTCGTTTATGAAAAGGAACGCTTATGGGGAAAAGCTGGCGAGTATCTATGAACTAAGTCCGTTACAAAAAGGAATGCTATTTCATAGTTTGTATGAAGAAGAAGCAATGTCCTACGTGGGTTGTCTAAGTTGCGATTTTACGAATGGTATCAATGTAGATTTTTTTACAAAAACATGGGCGTATTTAGTAGATCACCATTCCGTTTTACGAACGGCTATATTTCCAAATCAGTTAGATGTACCGGTGCAGGGTGTATATAGAACAGCTCAAATTCCCTTTAAGGAAATAGATTTTCGAAACCTCAAGGAAACCGAATTAGAGAACGCGATACAGGCGCTGAAAGCATCAAAATCGGTGAATAGTTTTGATTTGGGTGTTGCGCCATTGTTCAACTGCTCCCTCATTCTTCTTCCGAATGGTAGCACTAAATTACTTCTTAAATACCATCATATCGTATGTGACGGCTGGTCGCTATCGATCATAATGGGTCAATTTATTCGGTGCTATGATGCGATTTTAAAGGGAAAAGACTTCCCGAATTTGGAACACAGCGACTATAACACGTTCATAGCATACCTGAAATCTAGGAACAAACAAGATTCTGAGGCGTATTGGCGCAAGTATCTAAGGCCTTTGATACAGCCTACTTATTTGCCTTTTATTAAGGACAAACAACATCGAAACAAAATCTTCGGTAATGTTTCAAATTGTTTGAAGTTGGAAGAAAACCTGGTTGCAGGCTTGCTCACCTATGCGCGTACCCATCGCTTAACACTTAACACATTGGTTCAAGGGGCATGGGCCTATTTGCTTTCTCGTTATACGTCCAATCCTGTTGTTGCTTTTGGCGCCACGGTATCAGGACGGGATAACGAATTTGAAAATGCGGCGGCAGCGGTAGGATTGTTTATTAATACACTTCCCGTATGCACTCAAGTAAACCCAAAATCCTCAATAGTCGATTGGCTAATGGCTATTCAAAAAGGCCATTCGGAAAGTCGGGATACCTATGGTTATGCATCCTTGAACGAGGTGCAGCGCTATACGGGAATGCACGATTCACTGTTCGACAGCCTTTTGGTCTTTGAAAACTATCCGATAGATCAAAAGCTATTGGAGGCATCTTCCTTATCCATTAAAAATATACAAGGAGACGAGTATACCAATTATGTACTTACACTTTTGGTTTCCCACGCAAACAATGACTTGTCTATCAATTTCGACTATAACAAAGAACTGATCGCTGCTGAAACGGTAGAGCGGATGCAGAAACACTTGAAAAATGTCTTAAGAAGCATGATTTCCGGTGTGGTTGGGGTCGAGGAACTTGAATATATGTCTACAGAGGAGGAGGATCTGGTATTAAGGGGCTTTAACGAAAACACGCGTAACTTTCCTAAGAATAAAACCATCCTAGATTTTTTCATTAAGACAGCTGCTCAAAACCCTGGGGCGATCGCGTTGGAATTTGGAGATTCTTTTTTGACCTACGGCGCCTTGGATGAAAAGTCGGCCAGGTTGGCACGCCACTTGGTCGAAAAAGGAGTGGTTAAAGGTAGCTTGGTGCCCATTTGTCTTGAAAGGTCGTTTGAAATGGTTGTCGGTATATTGGGAATCCTAAGGGCCGGTGGTGCTTATGTTCCCATAGACCCCACATATCCTATGTCCCGAATTGGGTATATACTAAAGGATATCGAAGCACAACTGTTGTTGACAAGCACGACACATGTTGCAGATCTTACCGATAGTGTTTCAAGCGATATTGAGCTTATCGAACTAGACAATCAAGATGTAATGGAATCCTCTTCAGAAAGGAATCTGCCCAATGTACACTCGGATGACTTGATATACGTGATCTATACCTCTGGAACAACAGGAATTCCGAAAGGGGTAATGAACGAGCATGGCGCCGTACTAAACCGCTTGTTGTGGATGGGCGATTATCTAAGGGCTTCTGCCGAAGATTGTATGATACAAAAGACCACGTTTTGTTTCGATGTATCCGTTGGGGAACTGTTCTTACCATTTCTTACGGGAGCCCGTTTGGTAATTGCAGCTCCCGAAGGCCATAAAGATGCGCGGTACTTGCAACGACTTATAGCGGAAAAGGGAATTACAATGATACACTTTGTTCCTTCCATGCTATCGGCCTTTTTATCGGAGATTGAAGAAGAACGTTGCGGGAGTCTTTCTCATGTGTTCTGCAGTGGCGAAGAACTCAAGGCAAGTGTGGTACGGGACTTTAATAATACGTTCAAGGGAACCAAGCTCCATAACTTTTACGGACCAACAGAAGCCGCCATAGAGGTCACGGCAATCGAACTTAGCAACTTCAACGGTAAGCTCGTGCCAATAGGAAAACCAATGGCAAATACTTCAATTTACATTGTAGATGACTCCCGTCGTCCGTGTCCTATTGGAGTAGCGGGAGAGCTTTTAATAGGCGGTGTTCAAGTGGCCCGAGGGTATTTGAACCTGTCCAAACAGACCGCTGAGAAATTCATCAACAGCCCTTTTAAGGCCGGGGAACGACTCTATTGCACTGGGGATCTGGCCAAATGGCTGCCCGATGGCACCATTGTTTATTTGGGTAGAAATGATCGCCAAGTAAAAGTAAGAGGTTACCGTATCGAACTTTCAGAAATAGAAGCGGGGCTTCATGCCCTACCTTTCATAGCACAAGCGGTTGTTTCAGCACCTGAAATGGGTTCGGGTAGGCAGTTGATCGGATATGTAGTTTTAATGGAGGGCCATACATTTGATCGGGAATTGATCATACAATCCTTAAGAGAAAACCTTCCTGAACATATGATTCCTCAACTATATATGGAACTTGCCGAACTTCCTCTTACCCTAAATGGAAAAGTGAATCGCAAAAAATTACCCGACCCTCGCCTGTTGGGTGTCCAAAAGACCCATGAACCACCAACAACGGTTATGGAAAAAAAGTTGGTTGAAATCTGGGAAGCGGTGCTGGGAGTTCAAAATATAGGAGTATCGGATAATTTCTTTGAACTCGGCGGGGACTCTATAAAGGCTATTCAACTAATGGGGCGTTCCCGAACTCAGGAAATTTACTTTAGCGTAAAAGACCTTTTCAAATATCAGAATATAGCTAACCTATCGGCCAATCTCAAAACCTCTCATGATACGATACAGGAGGAAGGTACGCTGTCAGGTCCTTTAGAACTTTTGCCAATACAGCAGAAATTTTTCGCAATGGATCACGAGCAATACGCTCATTACAATCAGTCGGTCTTGCTAAACCTACCATCGGCTGTTCCAATAGCGGATTTGTCAAAGGCCATTTCCGCACTGGTTGCACATCACGATGCGTTACGAATGCGTTATGAGCTATCTCCCGACGGAGTTAAACAGTTTTATGGTGCAAGTACCCCAACTGTTTATGAAGAGCAAATATCTACGGAAAATTCCATAGAAGAAATTTGTTTGCATTATCAGAAATCCCTTCAACTCGAAAAAGGAGAACTCTGTCGTTTTGTTCACATAAAGACTGATACGAACTTTGACTATTTCTTCATGGTAGTTCACCATCTCGCGGTTGACGGGGTGTCTTGGCGTATTTTGATCGAGGATTTACAACGCTTACTTGGCAATTTAAAAGAAGGGAAATTAGTGCCACTTCCTAGGAAAGGAACTTCTTACCGTCAATGGGGTAGTCTTTTAGAGAAATTCTCGAAAAAAATAGGAAGGTCTTCACAAGTAGGGTATTGGCGTTCGGTGGTATCTCATGACGACTACTTTCCCACCGACAATGTCGTGGAAGAAGCGACTACCTTTGGTGATTTGGCTAGCTATGAACAAACGCTCAGTAACGCTATTACGAGGGAACTACTACAAGAAGTACATGATGCTTATGATACTGAAATAAATGATATCCTTTTGACGGCACTTTGTCGTGCGTTGACCGATTGGACCGGGAACGATGAAGTAACGATCACCTTGGAAGGACACGGTAGGGAAAACCTGTTCGAAGAAGTCGATATAAGCAGAACGGTAGGTTGGTTCACTAGTATTTTTCCTGTCCGACTAAAGCGTTTTAGCAGTATTTCGGAACAGTTGGTAGAAACCAAGGACATGCTCCGGGATATACCGAATAAAGGTATCGGGTACGGTTTGCTGCGTTACCTGTGTGAAGATGTTGATATGCGCAGGCATTTCAAAAATGCGAATAGGACCGTACTGTTTAATTATTTAGGCGGTTTTGATAATAGTTTACAAAAGAACGGGCCGTTTACCATAACCAAAGGAGTGCATGGTAAGGATGTTGGTGATTTGAACAAAAGTGGTTTTGGAATTGCGATAAATGGTATGGTAGTAGACGGGGAGTGCCATTTTCGCTGGAGTTATGACGCAAAGCGCTATTCCGTAGATACCATCAAGCGTATGGCCAATACCTATCTAGAAACGATCGTGAACATCATCGAGCATTGCAAAGGTGTCAGCGGGCAACGAACTAGATCCGATTTTGGGCTCCCATCTTCTATCACAAATAGTTCTTTAAACACTTTTTTATCGGAAACCACTATGGAAAATGGTACCGTTACCGATGTTTATAGATTGAGTCCGTTGCAAGAAGGAATATTGTTCCATAGCCTCTTGGAGGAAGAAGCACTATCATATGTAAGTCAATTTAGTTGCGATTTCCCAAATGGTATCAACATGTCGGCTTTTGAAAAAAGCTGGGAATACTTGATGGAAAAGCATGCAGTACTGCGTACAAGCATCCATAACGGCCCCTTTGAGGTACCGATCCAATGTGTACATGACAAGGTGGCTGTGCCTTTAAAGAAATTCGACTACAGCGATCTAGGGAAGAAACCGTTAGCAGCTGCCCTGAACAAGGGTATCCAAGAGGAGTTTCGCGAAGCGTTTAATCTAAAAAAAGCCGCACTCTTTGAATTTGTGATGGTGCAACTCCCTGAAAATCGTGTTCGACTTTTTATGAGAAATCACCATATTTTATGGGATGGTTGGTCGCTCGCCATACTGATGGGACAGTTCATGAACTGTTATGAAAATCTATTACAACGGCAAGCCCTGCCACATATTGAACCTTCTAATTATCGAAAACGTATTGATGCTCTAGATACCCTGGAGAAGTCCGATAGCGAAACCTTCTGGAAAACCTATCTAAAGAAGATTGAGGCTCCCGTTTATCTGCCTTTTATACAAGATGCACAAAAGCGCAACAAAGCTTTTGGTACCTCTTCGCTACTATTGGATTTTGAAGAAGATTTAACGAAAAACCTGGAGTCTTTTGCGCAGGAGAATCATTTGACAATGAATACGATTTTGCAGGGGGTATGGGCGTATTTACTTTCGCGCTATACGGGCGATACTGCCGTGGTGTTCGGTGCTACGGTATCGGGCAGGGATTGGTCTAAGGGCAATTTGGAAGAAGAGATAGGCTTATATATCAATACACTTCCGGTGGTTACGGAAGTTTCTCCGAGTCAAGAAATAGGGGTTTGGCTTTCAGAACTTCAAGAAGGACATGCCAAAGGTCGTGCCGGTTATTCGCATACGTCTCTAGGGGATATTCAGATTTGGATGGGTTTACAAGACGCCCTTTTTGACAGCCTGTTGGTGTTTGAAAATTATCCCGTAGGCCGGGCATTATCTCAACCTTCGACCGTCCTGTCGATAGAAAATGTAGAAGTACGGGAGTCTACCAATTACGTATTGACATTGGGAATATTTCATTCACCCGGTACGCTTTCTATAAAGTTCGATTTTAATGATGTGCTTTTAACACCGGAGACCGTACGAATGATTCAAGGCCATTTCACCGAAGTGGTAAGATCGATAGTAAGCGGGGTTCAAAGTATAAAAGAGTTGAATTACATCGACAAAGAGGAAGAATCCCTTTTAATCGCCGACTATTCTTGTGGTGTTCTTGACGGGGCTTTTGTTTCCGATGGCCTTACGGTTTTGGACCTTTTATGGGATGTATGTTCATCGTCTGGTTCCTCGATCTGTCTTTCGGGCGGTGGTACCGACCTGAGTTACGATGCGCTATGGGAGCGTTCCGATGCGCTCTCGGTACATCTTCGCAAGGTCGTGGGTGCATCCAAGGGCGACCGTATCGGGGTGTATATGCCCCGTGTACCGGACCTTTTGGTAGCGGTGCTGGGTATCTGGAAAGCGGGCTGCGCGTACGTACCGGTAGATGTCTCGCACCCCTTGGAGCGGCTTTCGGGCATTTTGGCCGATAGCGGTTCGGTCGCGGTCTTGGTCGACAGCGGTTCGGACGCCCTTTCCGGGATAGGGGTCCCTGTGGTGGAGGTCCCGAAGGTGCCGCTTTCGGATGTGGGGTCCTTGGCCCCCGTTGCCCTTACGGGCGGCGACCTTTCCTATGTACTGTATACCTCCGGTACGAGCGGCCGTCCCAAGGGGGTATTGGTCTCCCATGGGAACCTGTACGCCTATCTGGAAGGCATCATGCAGTTATTTCCCTCCGCCGGGGTGCAGGCGGTGCTGAGTTCCAATGGCTTCGATATCTTCCACTTCGAGGTCTTCCGTGCCCTTCTTGTGGGTGGGCGGGCCCTTCTTTTGGATGATGGGGAGGTTCGTGACATGGATGTCCTTTTGGGCGCCCTTAAGGGTTCGAACAGTTTCCATGCGGTCCCCGCCCTGATGTCGGCGATTACCGAGGCGGTGCTCTCGGTCGACGGTGCGGGCTATGAGGGCATCACCGAACTCTATACCGGGGGCGACACGGTTCCCCGTGCTACCTTGCTGGGTATGCGCGAGGCGTTCCCCGGGGCGGCGATCCACGAGTTCTATGGCCCTACCGAGGGTACGGTCTTCGTCACGGTACGCAGCTATTCCCCCGAGGAAGAGCTAACGGGCCCTGTTACGATCGGCCGCCCCATGGGGCACAATCGGGTGTACGTTCTGGACCGCGACGGTCTTCCCTGTCCCGTTGGTGTGGTGGGGGAGCTTTATATCGGCGGTCCCCAGGTCACCCTTGGCTATCTAGGGCTTTCCGGTGCTACCTCGCGGCATTATGTCGCTTCTCGTTTTGATGGCGGCGGCCGCCTTTATCGCAGTGGCGATCTTGCCAAATGGCTCCCCGACGGAAGTTTGGTGTTTTTGGGGCGCAACGACCGCCAGTTGAAGGTACGTGGCCACCGTATCGAACCGGGTGAGGTGGAGCGTGCCCTTGAGGGGCATTCGCAGGTATCGCGTGCGGTCGTCTCGGCCCCCGACCTTGGCGGCGGCCCCCAACTGATCGCCCATGTGGTGGGGAAGGGGGACCAAGGGTTGGATCAAGGGGGACTTGCCCGCCATCTCGGAGGCATTCTTCCCGATTATATGGTACCGCGCCGCTATGTGGTGCTAGAGCGCCTACCCTTGACCGCGAACGGAAAGGTCGACCATGGCGCGCTACCGCTGCCGGCCGGCAGCGCCGCCGAAGACCATAGACCGCCCGAGACCGAGACCGAGAAAAAACTGGTGCAGCTATGGTCACGAATTCTGAATATCGAAGAAGAGTGTATTAGTGTCACCTCTAGTTTTTTCAATTTGGGAGGGGATTCGATAAAGGCGATGCGGCTATTTACAGAAATCAAATCGGATTTTGGTGTTGACTTCTCTTTAAAAAACCTGTTCGAACACGCCACCGTTAAACAAATAGCCCAATACATAGAACTGTTAGAAACCAGTATAGAAGAAGGACAATACGAGGAGTATTCGATTTAATACCCAAAAACACAACACGCGGAACATGATTTCGCAACTAAAATCAAAGAAAAATGGAAAATTCTAAAAAAATGCGAACATGGTTGAACGATATGGAGTTAGATCACCCATTAATGATTGCAGGACCTTGTAGTGCAGAAACCGAAAAACAAGTATTGAGAATCGCACATGATCTAAAAGGCACCGACGTTAACTATTTTAGGGCCGGGGTTTGGAAACCTAGAACCCGTCCGGGTAATTTTGAAGGAGTAGGTGTGTTGGGTTTAAAGTGGTTGCAACAGGTGAAAAAGGAAACGGGCTTAAAAACAGCAACAGAAGTGGCGAATCGAACCCATGTAGAGCTTGCCCTGGAACATGATATCGATCTTTTATGGATCGGTGCCCGATCAACGGTAAGCCCCTTTATTGTTCAGGAGATCGCAGATGCATTAAGTGGAACAGATAAAGTCGTTTTGGTAAAAAATCCTGTAAACCCGGATTTGGCCCTATGGTTGGGAGCAATTGAGCGCATGGCAACTGCCAATATCGCTAAATTAGGAGTTATCCACAGAGGTTTTTCAACCTATGAAAAGACCAAATACCGTAATATTCCTGAATGGCAATTGGCCATTGAACTGCAAACCCGATTTCCAGATTTACCATTGATCAACGATCCCTCACATATTACTGGCAAAAGAGATATGGTTTTTGATGTTTCGCAAACTGCATTGGACTTGAATTTCGACGGTTTCATGATCGAGACCCATCACGATCCGGAAAATGCGTGGAGCGATGCTGCACAACAAATTACACCAGAGGAACTTATACGACTCATGGAGAACCTTCGGATGCGCAAAATGACAAGTGGGGAACCATCCTATAATAAGAAACTAGAACAGCTAAGGGCCCAAGTAGATATCATAGACAATCAACTGATAGACACTTTAGGCAAGCGAATGAAAGTGTCGCAGCGTATAGGATGTATTAAGCGAGATCGCAACGTGGCAATTTTACAGACAAGCAGATGGAACTCCATCTTGGGAAAAATGATTTTAAGAGGAGAGTCAATAGGACTAAGTGAAGAATTTGTACTACGAATGTTCAAAGCTGTTCATCAAGAGTCCATTCATCATCAAGAACAGGTAGTCAACGAACAGTTGGTAAGTGCCTAAGGAACGTATTACTTCTTAAATCTCTTTTTGAAGATACCATGCATGTTGTAGCGAAGCAACATTAAAACCATCGTTCTAGAATACCAAGAGATTTACATGCTTGGCGAATTCTGACCGATTTCAACTTCATGAACAAGACCGGAACCAGATGACGGCCATCACTGTTAAGTGTTTATGGCCCGGTCCGCTCTTGTCGTAAACCATCACGATAAGGGCATTTCTAGCGAAGTAAAAGCCGCGCTGTTCTTTAAAGAGAATAAGCGATTTTTTTCAAACACTATTTAGTTAATGGCAAAGTCAAAAACAAACCCTATGGTTTTAAACGAAAATAAAAGTCTGATAACAGTACTCCATGAAGCAAAAAAGAATGGCGTAAACCTGCTTTTAGAGCAAGGGGAGTTAAAGATCCGTGCAAAAAAGGGGACCAAAGTTTCCGAGCAATTTTTGACTTATATAAAGGAAAACAAAGCGGAAGTACTCGATTTTTTGAAAAATCGAGATCAAGAAACCGCTAAAACCAAAAATGCTCCGAAAATACGAAAGCGACTAGAAAAGGATCTCGGCCAAATTCCAATGTCTTTTGCACAAGAAGGACTATGGTTTCTTGATCAGTTGCAAGAAGGTAGTACGCAATATCACATACCCGCGGTTGTTCGTATTGGTGGGATACTAGATAAAAATATTCTTGAAGATTGTTTTAGAATACTTGTTAAAAGGCACCAAAGCTTACGTACCGTTTTTAAGGAAGTGGATGGGCAAGGGTATCAAGAACTGCTGCATTGGAAAAATTTCACAATTGCGACTGATAGGGTAGGGCAGATTATGCTGCATGAAAAAATTGAGGAAGAGCTGGCGATGCCTTTTGATTTAAATCGCGATTACATGCTTCGGGTAAAACTACTACAGGTTTCTTCTGATGAGCAGATATTAGTGGTTGTAATGCATCATATTGCCGCTGACGGGTGGTCGATGCCAATTTTAGTCAAAGAGCTTGGGGCACTTTATAATGCTAAATACACTGGCCAAGAAATTGCACTATCCGATCTTCCGGTACAATATACCGACTACAGTCTTTGGCAAAGGGAAAAGCTAACGGGAGATGTTCTTGAAGGTCGATTGCAGTATTGGGAGAATCATTTGAAAGGTGTCGAAGAATTGCGCCTTCCATTAGATAAAAAACGGCCGGCTACCTTCACTACATCGGGGAAAGCATTTTCTTTTAAACTGGGCAGTTCTATTTCGAAGCAGATCAATGAGCTATCCAAGGAATTGGAGTGTACACCTTTTATGCTGCTCCTCAGCGTCTACAACATTTTGTTGTATCGTTACGCTGGTCAGTCAGATATCTGTGTTGGTGTACCCATTGCAAATAGGGGACAGGAAGAAATAACCAATTTGATCGGGTATTTTGCTAATACGATTGCTTTGCATAGTAAGGTAGATGCCACATTGCGCTTTTCAACCTTTTTATCCGAGATTAAAAAGGCGACTTTAACGGGGTATGAATACCAAGATGTACCTTTCGAAAAAGTGGTCGATCGGCTTGTAAATGAACGGGATCAAAGTCAGACCCCTTTGGTGCAAACCACCTTTTCACTTCAAAACAGTACCACTACCTTGCCACTGAACTTTGGCGACCTCGAAGCGCAGCTGGAACCAATAGCGCCAAAAACCTCAAAATTTGATCTATCGATGGATGTCGAGGTGCAATTGGATGATTTTAAGGTGAGTATGGTATATCGTACCGATTTATTCGATGATGATACTGTTATTCGAATGGGGACACATTTTAAAACAGTGTTGGCATCGGTACTTGAAAACTCTGAAGTACTGATTGAAAATATATCCTTGTTATCGGCCCAGGAACAGCTGTCTTTGCTTTCCGACTATTCTTGTGGTGTTCTTGACGGGGCTTTTGTTTCCGATGGCCTTACGGTTTTGGACCTTTTATGGGATGTATGTTCATCGTCTGGTTCCTCGATCTGTCTTTCGGGCGGTGGTACCGACCTGAGTTACGATGCGCTATGGGAGCGTTCCGATGCGCTCTCGGTACATCTTCGCAAGGTCGTGGGTGCATCCAAGGGCGACCGTATCGGGGTGTATATGCCCCGTGTACCGGACCTTTTGGTAGCGGTGCTGGGTATCTGGAAAGCGGGCTGCGCGTACGTACCGGTAGATGTCTCGCACCCCTTGGAGCGGCTTTCGGGCATTTTGGCCGATAGCGGTTCGGTCGCGGTCTTGGTCGACAGCGGTTCGGACGCCCTTTCCGGGATAGGGGTCCCTGTGGTGGAGGTCCCGAAGGTGCCGCTTTCGGATGTGGGGTCCTTGGCCCCCGTTGCCCTTACGGGCGGCGACCTTTCCTATGTACTGTATACCTCCGGTACGAGCGGCCGTCCCAAGGGGGTATTGGTCTCCCATGGGAACCTGTACGCCTATCTGGAAGGCATCATGCAGTTATTTCCCTCCGCCGGGGTGCAGGCGGTGCTGAGTTCCAATGGCTTCGATATCTTCCACTTCGAGGTCTTCCGTGCCCTTCTTGTGGGTGGGCGGGCCCTTCTTTTGGATGATGGGGAGGTTCGTGACATGGATGTCCTTTTGGGCGCCCTTAAGGGTTCGAACAGTTTCCATGCGGTCCCCGCCCTGATGTCGGCGATTACCGAGGCGGTGCTCTCGGTCGACGGTGCGGGCTATGAGGGCATCACCGAACTCTATACCGGGGGCGACACGGTTCCCCGTGCTACCTTGCTGGGTATGCGCGAGGCGTTCCCCGGGGCGGCGATCCACGAGTTCTATGGCCCTACCGAGGGTACGGTCTTCGTCACGGTACGCAGCTATTCCCCCGAGGAAGAGCTAACGGGCCCTGTTACGATCGGCCGCCCCATGGGGCACAATCGGGTGTACGTTCTGGACCGCGACGGTCTTCCCTGTCCCGTTGGTGTGGTGGGGGAGCTTTATATCGGCGGTCCCCAGGTCACCCTTGGCTATCTAGGGCTTTCCGGTGCTACCTCGCGGCATTATGTCGCTTCTCGTTTTGATGGCGGCGGCCGCCTTTATCGCAGTGGCGATCTTGCCAAATGGCTCCCCGACGGAAGTTTGGTGTTTTTGGGGCGCAACGACCGCCAGTTGAAGGTACGTGGCCACCGTATCGAACCGGGTGAGGTGGAGCGTGCCCTTGAGGGGCATTCGCAGGTATCGCGTGCGGTCGTCTCGGCCCCCGACCTTGGCGGCGGCCCCCAACTGATCGCCCATGTGGTGGGGAAGGGGGACCAAGGGTTGGATCAAGGGGGACTTGCCCGCCATCTCGGAGGCATTCTTCCCGATTATATGGTACCGCGCCGCTATGTGGTGCTAGAGCGCCTACCCTTGACCGCGAACGGAAAGGTCGACCATGGCGCGCTACCGCTGCCGGCCGGCAGCGCCGCCGAAGACCATAGACCGCCCGAGACCGCGACCGAGAAAAAACTGGTGCAGCTGTGGGAGGCTATTTTGGAGAGATCTCCTATTGGAACCACCGACAATTTTTTTGAATTGGGAGGCGATTCGATAAAAGCAATTCAGTTAATGGGCCGTGCAAGGTCCTATGAAATACACTTTAAAGTCAAAGATGTATTTAAACACCAAACCATTAGAACCCTTTCCCAAAACCTTAAGGCCGCCACGACTACGGTTAGTGAAGAAGGTATATTGGAGGGGGTATCTGGCCTCTTGCCGGTACAGCGGGAGTTTTTCGAAACGGCTCACCCCGATAGCGGCCATTATAACCAATCGGTACTTTTAAAGGTGCCAAAAGCACTGTCTGTCAGTAAACTTACAAAGGCTGTCGAAACCCTTGCCGCTCACCATGATGCGCTACGTTTTTACTATGATTTCTCAAATGTGGGCCCCACTCAGAACTATGGTAAACTTAGTCCTTCTTTGATCATAGAGAATCCTTCGGCAACGCGGAGTATCGAACTCATTTGTAGTGAATACCAACAATCGCTGAATCTTGCCGAGGGAGTAGTGTGCCGTTTTGTTTATATGCCATTAAAGGGGGAAAGTGGAAGGCTTCTTATCCTTGCACATCACCTTTGTGTTGACGGAGTATCGTGGAGAGTTTTGTTGGAAGATTTAAATACGCTTTTGAAAGCTTCGGAAGACAATCGAACCGTACTTCCCCCCAAGCGTAGTTCATTTAGACAATGGCACGCACGCTTGGTATCCCATGTAGCACAATTGGAAGAGGCCAATGAAGCACATTATTGGAAAGGAGTACTCGAAAAATACAGTGACTTTCCTACTGATTTTTCCGTAAAGGGACGCACTACCTATGAAGAAGTCAATAGTATTGGCCATGTACTTGATAAGGAAACCACTGAGGAGTTACTAAAAGGAACCCATCATGCCTATGGGACCGAAATCAATGATGTTTTATTATCGGCCATTGGTCGTTCGCTAACCGCTTGGAGTGGAATGAAAGAAGTAGTGTTATGGTTGGAGGGACATGGACGTGAGGAGCTTTTCGAAGATATAGATATCGCTCGTACGGTCGGTTGGTTCACTACTACATATCCTGTTCTGCTTCGTTCGTACACCAATGTTTCTGAGCAGCTCAAGGAAACCAAAGATATGCTTCGCGATCTTCCCGGTCGCGGTATCGGATATGGACTTTTAAGAAATTATTCGAAGAATGACGTCCCGACTCTTGCAAAACCGTCCGGTGGTGTTGTAGTATTCAACTACCTAGGGAGTTTTGACAATAGTTTGGGAGAGGAGGCCTTTCTTGGCTATGCGACGGAGTCCCGTGGAAATGAAATTTCGCCCAACAACTATACAGATGCCGCCATAGCGATCAACAGCATGGTAATTAGGGGCGAGCTTCGTACTGAGTGGAACTATGACACCAAGCGTTATAGCGCTGCCACAATCGAGCGCTTGGCCCTAGACTACCAAAATGAACTAGAGGGGATTATTGCTCATTGTCAAGACCAAAGACGTTCCAAAACCCGTTCAGACTATGGTTTGCCACCAACCATAGCGAATCAAGAACTAACGGCTTTTTTAGAAAAAATGCCTCTAGTATCCAATGTTTATGGTCTAAGTCCTTTACAAGAAGGGATGCTCTTTCATAGCCTTTACAAAGAGGGTGCCTTAGCTTATGTAAGTCGTTTTTCATGTGATTTCCCGGCAGGATTGAACGCGGAACTATTTCGGTCGGTATGGTCTTATTTAATGGAATGCCATGGAATTTTACGGACCTCCGTACACGGTAATCGTTTTGATATTCCTGTACAATGCGTACACGAAAAATTACCCGTACCACTAAGGGAAATAGACTTTGGTCATCTTTCGGGCAAGGAACTTGAAAAAGCGCTTGATCAACATGAGGCACATGAAGCTTCCCAAGGATTTGATTTGACCAAAGCACCATTGTTTGGATTTTCGCTAGTTCAGCTTCCCGAGGGAGGAACTAAACTTTCGATGCGCAATCACCATATCCTTTGGGATGGTTGGTCGCTTTCAATTCTTATGGGACAGTTTATTCGCTGCTATGATGCGCTTGCAAAAGGGAACCCTTTGCCCAAGATACCCAACAGCGACTATGCCCGCTTCATTGAACATTTGGGGGATTCGAAAAGAAGTGCATCCAAGAATTTTTGGACCAGTTACCTTAAAGGGATAGAGAAGCCTACATATCTTCCCTACATCGCACAAGATCAAAAGCGGAACAAGGTATTCGGGAACGTCCATAGCAGGCTCAGATTCGACCAAGAACTTGTTGGTAAGCTCAAGCAATTCGCAAAAGACAATCATCTTACCATGAATACAGTACTCCAAGGAGCCTGGGCTTATCTGGTGTCGCGTTACACAGGGTCTTCCAAAGTCGTATTCGGCGCCACGGTATCCGGTCGTGATTGGGGCGGTGATTCAGTAGCCGGAGAAATTGGCCTCTATATTAATTCGTTACCTGTGCGAACGAATATTGAAAGCGATCGTACAATCAAAGAATGGCTTTCAGAACTACAAGAGACCCATACCAGGTGTAGGGAAGACCATGCCCATGTTTCACTCGGTGACATTCAAAAATGGACGAACATCGGTAGCCCTATTTTCGATAGCTTGTTGGTATTCGATAACTATCCTGTAGATGCCGCTATAGCCGATTCCCCCCTTACCGTCAAAAATATTACGGCCGAACTCTATTCAAATTATGTGCTCACCATGGGGGTTTCACATGTGGGGGATTCTCTGGCCATAAAATTTGATTATAACGAAGAGCAACTGGAAACCGCAACGGTAAGAATGATTCAGGAACACCTGACCACGGTTTTGACCGCTATGGTTTCGAAAGCTGATACAATACGAGATCTGCGATATATGAAACAAGACGAGGGAAATCGTTTGCTAGGGGTTAGGGCAGAAAGTAACCGAACATCGACGACCGTAGACCAGGGCGCTTCGATCTTGGAACGCTTCGAGCAACAGGTTGAAATGACTCCTGATTCTACTGCTATTACCTTTGAGGCTAACTCCCTAAGTTATCGAGAACTGAACGAAATGGCCAACCGTTTGGCCCGTCGTCTTTTAACTATCGCCGAAGTAAAGACAAATGATTTGGTGGGCATCTTGCTTCCCCGGTCAGATCGTGCCTTAGTATCAATTTTAGCGGTACTTAAGACGGGTGCGGCCTATCTTCCCATCGATCCAACTTATCCACAGGAACGCATCAATCATGTGCTTCACGATAGTGCAGCGAAGTTATTGATTACGAATACAGCGTTATCCGGACTTGTAGATGGGGAAAAAATTGTTTGTATCGATGATCTTGATTGCACAGACGAGGCTTCCGAAAACCTTGGTAAGACACTTCCTTTGAATGCTTTGGCATATGTTATCTATACTTCTGGTTCTACAGGCCTTCCCAAGGGAGTCATGGTAGAACATGCCGCATTGGCAAATTATATTAGTTGGGCGTCGAAGATGTATGTAACGCCTGGTAAAGTACCATGTTTTCCGCTGTTCAGCTCCCTATCGTTTGATTTAACATTGACCTCTATTTTCACACCCTTGATTACGGGAGGGCGCATTGTCATTTATGGGAATAACCATCGAATTTCAATTGAGGAAGTTATTAAGGACAACCAGGTCGACACGATTAAGCTAACCCCTTCACACCTAAAGATTATAAAGGAATATAAAGCTGAAGCCCACGCACCCAGTACCATTAAAAAGTTCATTGTTGGTGGGGAAGCGTTAAAAACAGAATTGGCAAAAGATATTGTTCAAATGTTTGGGCCAACGGTAGAAATATACAATGAATATGGCCCTACTGAAGCGACCGTGGGCTGTATGATTTACAAGTTTCCCAGCGGCGAAGACATCGAGATGACCGATGTGCCTATTGGGAAAGCGATATCGAACATGCATGTATATGTACTCGATGCCGATTTACGTCCGGTACCGATTGGGGTCGAAGGCGGAATGTATGTTTCCGGAATCGGTGTGGCGAGAGGTTATCTCCACAATCCGGAATTATCAAATCAGCGCTTCGTAACTGCACCTTGGAGCCCTAAGGAACGGCTTTACAATACAGGAGACATCGGCCGCTGGAGATCGGACAAAAACCTAGAGTTTATAGGGCGTTCTGACGAGCAGGTAAAAATTAGGGGATATCGTATCGAGTTGGGTGAGATTGTTTCAAACTTGGAAAAAAGCCCGTTGATCAAACAGGCTGTAGTGGTCGTGCGGGAAGATTCGCGGGTCGATAAAAAGGAACTGATTGCCTATATAGTTCCTAATGAAAATTATGATAAAGATATTGTGAAACGTGCTTTAGAGGTGACGCTTCCAGAATACATGGTTCCCGGCCATTTTGTAGAATTAAAGGAAATCCCGTTAACAGTCAATGGAAAAGTCGATAGAAAAAAGCTACCGGAACTAGAAGTCGATCAAGAATACGATCCTGCCGCTACTCCCTTTGAAAAAAGACTGGTACCCATTTGGGCAGAGGTTTTAGGAATACCTGAAGGCCAAGTGGGCATCAACACCAGCTTCTTTGATATGGGTGGCCATTCATTAACGGCTATAAGTTTAATCAATAGAATAGCGAAAGAGTTTGATGCAACGGTATCACTTGATGACATCTTTAACGACTCGACCATCTGTGCTATAGGAAAATTGATTGCCAAGTCAAAGATAACCGATCATGGGGCAATTTTAAAAGCTCCCCAAAAGGAATACTATGCGCTTTCTTCTGCTCAGAAGCGAATGTACTTCCTGTATGAATTCAATAGAGCATCAATCGCATACAATATGCCATATATGGTAAAACTTGAAGGTAGATTGAACAGGGCCTCTATGGAAAAGGCATTTTGCGCTTTGATCGATCGTCATGAGATTCTAAGAACAAATTTTGTCCTCCAAGGGGAAACCCCGATGCAGAAAGTAATGAAAAGAATAGATTTTTCCTTGGAAAATTACGCCAATCGATCAAATGATATCCATGCTCTTATTGAACAGTTTGTGCGGCCATTCAATTTGGCAAACGGCCCCTTGATTAGGGTTGGAATTGTACCCATGGCCAAGGACGAGCATTTGTTGATGCTCGATATGCACCATATAGTGACCGACGGGGTTTCCCAAGGAATTTTATTGAAAGATTTTATGTCACTATATCAAGGTAAGGCTCTCGCAGAGCCTCAGCTCCGTTATAGGGACTATTCTGAATGGCAACAAGGGAAAGAACATCAAAAGGCGATTGCCGAACAGCGAAAATTTTGGCTGGGACAATTTCAGGACCTCCCCATACCTCTTGAACTACCAAGAGATTTTGCAAGGCCCTTGATTAAGCAAGACGCCGGAGCTAGAATTGATTTTGAGCTCGATGAGACGGTGACACGGGCACTGAAACTTCTTGCCGAACAAGAGGGAACCACGCTATTTATGGTTTTATTGGCCGCCTACAATGTGCTGTTGGCCAAGTTGAGCGGCCAGGAAGATATCGTAATCGGAACACCGATCGCAGGAAGAGAACATGCCGATTTGGAAGAAATGGTAGGGATGTTCGTGAATACACTTGCTTTGCGAAATTACCCCAAAGGGGAATTAGGTTTTAGTAGCTTTTTACAGGAATTGAAGAAGAATGCGATTGCCTGCTTTAAGAACCAAGGCCTACAATACGAAGAACTCATTGAAGATCTTCAGTTAGCACGCGACACTGCCCGCAACCCATTGTTCGATGCACAGTTTTCTTTCCATAATACAGAAGATGTCAAGGCGGTTATTCCTGGACTTGATCTTATTCCATTTCATAGCCCTACTACAGTGTCCAAGTTCGACCTTACCCTGTTGACCCGTGAGGAAAATGGGAAATTGTTCATGAGTTTGGAATATGCTACTAGTCTTTTCAAGAAAGAGACCATAGAGCGATTTAGAGCATATTTTCAAAGAATTATTAATTCGGTCGTATCAGATAAAAAATTGAAAATTAATAACATAGAGGTCTTGTCCGAGGCTGAAACGGATTGTCTTCTAAATGACTTTAATGCCACTGAGAAAGCATATCCTAAAAACCACATGATACCTTCTTTGTTTGAAAAATATGCGAGAAGCAAGCCAGAATCGATTGCACTGGTCTTTGGAAACGATACGATGACCTACGGGGAGTTGGATGAACGATCTTTGGCCTTGGCTGCATACTTGGTTGGCCAAGGTGTCAAAAAAGGAACAATGGTTCCTATTTGCCTGGAACGATCATTCGAAATGGTGATTGGCATTTTGGGCGTATTAAGGGCAGGAGGGGCATATGTTCCAATAGATCCGGAGTATCCCGCGGATCGCATAGACTACATCCTTAAAGACATTGATGCCAAGTTGCTTTTAAGTAATACTGTGCATATGGGAGAGCTATTGGGCCATATTGTAGGGGATATTGCGCTCGTTAATTTGGATGCAGAACTGCCATCGCGGGATACCTTGGTTCGTAAACTGCCGTTGCTCCAAGAGAGCGACTTAATGTATGTGATTTACACCTCGGGAACAACGGGTACGCCGAAAGGGGTAATGAACGAACATGGCGGGGTGCTGAATCGGTTGTTTTGGATGCAAGAATATCTAGCGATTTCCCATGAGGACCGTATCCTTCAAAAAACAACCTTTTGTTTTGATGTATCGGTATGGGAGTTTCTGTTACCCTTAATGTCAGGAGCCCAAATGGTAATTGCATCTCCCGAAGGTCATAAAGATGCTTATTACCTTCAAAAACTTATTACGACCCAAGAGGTATCCATCATACATTTTGTTCCCTCCATGCTTACCTCGTTTTTACCCACCATTGATGCCGATTGGGAATCTTCTCTTAGACATGTTGTCTGCAGTGGTGAAGAGCTCAAGCTGGAGACCGTTCAAAAATTCAAAAGCAAATTCAAAGGAAGCAGGTTACACAATCTATACGGCCCTACAGAAGCTGCAATTGATGTTACCGCAATAGATGTAACGGACCACAACGGTGCTCAAGTGCCTATTGGATGGCCAGTAGCCAACACCCGTATATATATACTTGATAACTATCGAAATCCTGTTCCCATCGGAGTTCCGGGAGACTTGTATATTGGTGGTGTACAGGTGGCCAGAGGATATTTGAACCTTGAGAATATTACAGTAGAAAAGTTTATTGAGAATCCTTTTGTAAAAGACGAACGTTTGTATCAAACCGGTGATATTGCCAAATGGGCTGCAAATGGAACTATCGCCTACTTGGGAAGAAAAGACACTCAAGTAAAGATTCGAGGACATCGAATTGAACTCGGAGAGATTGAAAACATATTAATGGGCCACCCTGCCATATCGGCAAGTATCGTTCTGTTAAAAAAACAGGCCGGCGATCTCTTTTTAGCTGCCTTTTATGTTTCGGATAAAGCAGTGGAAACCGAAAAATTACGTTCCCATTTATCTCAGCGTCTGCCGGACTATATGATTCCAACACACTTTCACCATATCACGTCCTTGCCCCTTACCGCAAATGGAAAAATAGATAGAGAACAATTGCTAACGCTGCAGCTGGAAGAGGTGTTGGACTACGTTCCTCCGGCAACTGATATTGAAGAAAAATTGGTATTGATATGGGCTGAAATCTTAGGCTTGGACAAGGATAGGCTAAGTGTTACCAGCGACTTTTTTAGGTTGGGAGGACATTCCCTTAAAGCCATGGAGTTTATTGTGAAAGTGCACAAGAATTTCGACATGAAATTCTCCTTACAGGAGTTTTTTGGTAGGCCTACCATTCAATTAGTAGCCGAATACATCGAACTCAATTCCTGGATTAAAAATCAAACCCACACGGGTGCTAATAAGAAAACTATAATAGAGATTTAGTATGGAAAATTTAATACATAAACTCAGACAAAACAACATCACGGTTGAACTGGTTGGAGATCAATTAAAACTAGAGGTGCCGGAGGACTTTGAAGGAGATGACATTTTAGCAGAGGTGAGGGAACGAAAACAAGCGTTGATCACCTATATCAAGAATGTTAAGGGTGGAGCTGAATTTCAGAGCATAGTGCCGGCCTTGGTAAAAGATTCCTATGCACTGTCTTCAGCTCAAAATCGACTGTATTTCCTATATGAGTTTGATAAACGGTCAACAGCCTATAACATGCCCTACGTTGCGGAGTTGGCGGGAAATCTCGATGAAACTCGTTTGAAAGATGCTTTAATTGCCTTGGTGGGGCGCCATGAAAGCCTCCGCACCTATTTTGAGGTGCTAAATGGCACTCCAGTACAAAAAGTAATGAATGAGGTATACTTCGATCTCGAAAGGTATAGTTTGGAGGAAGGAAAGGTAGACGACATCATTGATGAGTTTGTAAGGCCTTTCGATTTGAGCAAGGCACCTTTGATTCGTGTGGGCCTTTTACGGTTGTCATCGAAAAAGCAGCTGTTGTTGTTTGACATGCACCATATCATTTCCGATGGAACATCCCAAAGTATTTTGGTGAAAGACTTCATGGCCTTGTATGATCATCAAGAGCTTGAAGAGTTACCCTTGCAATATAAAGATTTTTCGGAGTGGCAAAAGGGAGATGAAAACCAATCGTTGATCGAGAAACAACGTAGTTTTTGGTTAAATCAGTTTCAAGAACTCCCACCCATGCTTGAGCTTCCAACGGATTTCCCAAGGACCGTTTCGAATCCGGCAGATGGGAATACCATCAGCTTCCATTTGAGTAATGAACAAACACAACGATTAAAACTAATTGCGAGCCAGGAGGGGACCACCTTGTTTATGGTGGTATTGGCCATCTACAACATATTGCTTAGCAAACTAAGCAGGGAAGAGGATATTACGATCGGAACCTCATTGGCCGGTCGCGAACATGAAGGTTTGGATACCATTGTTGGAATGTTCGTTAATACAATGGTTCTAAGAAACTATCCCCACGGTACACTCACGTTCGTTGAATTTTTAAAACGGTTGAAGGGGACTACCTTGTCATGTTTTGACAATCAAGGTTTTCAATACGAGGAACTGATCGAAAATTTGCAAATGGTCAGGGATAGTAGTCGAAATCCACTGTTCGATGCGAATTTTAGCTTCCAGAATTTTGAGGAGACCACTTTGTCAATACCGGGCTTGACCTTAACGCCTTACAAACATCAAAAAATAGTATCCAAAGTTGATATTGGTCTTGTGGCTACTGAAACAAAAGACGGTCTGTTTTTGAACTTTGAATACGCAACGAACCTATTCAAAGCCCAAACCATAGAACGATTTGTAACATATTTTGACAATATTGTAACCGCGGTGATTGCGGATCGGGAGATTGTTCTCTCGGAGATAAATGTGTTATCTGACAAGGAAAAATTATGGTTAACATCTTTAAATGCAACAGCAACTAGTGGTGTCGACGGTAATACCATGGTCGATTTATTTGAAAATCAGGTTTTAGAAACGCCGCAAGCGGTTGTGACCATCTATGGAAATCGAAAATACACCTATGCCGAATTTAATAAGAAGGCCAATCAATTGGCCCGCCATTTGAGAAGTACCAAGAGAATAAAGGCCGATGATGTCATCGGGGTCCTAATGACCAAATCCGACGATTTCTTACTGACCATTCTTGCCATTTTAAAATCTGGGGCGGCCTATCTTCCGATAGATTCCTCTTATCCCCAAGACCGGATTGCACATATCATAAAGGATAGTAGACTTAAGCTGTTGATCAGTAAAAAAGAGCATTCAAATCTGGGAAATTGTAAAAAAACAGTTTTTCTGGAAAATCTTGATCTTAGTACTAAAAGAGACAGTAACCTGAACATTAAGGTTTCTCCAAATGATTTGGCCTATGTAATTTACACTTCTGGCTCCACCGGTTTGCCTAAAGGGGTTATGATAGAGCACAAAGGAAATGTGAACATGTCAATAGATCAAATAAATGCTTATTCCATTACGGCAAAAGATAAGGTCCTATGGTTTGCCTCTGTCGGTTTTGACGTTTCTGTTCTCGAAATTTCCTTAGCCCTTTTTAGTGGCGCAACCTTGGCTATACCTCAAGAAGGTATTGTCAAAGATAAGCATGAATTCGCTCATTTTTTAAACAGGGTAGGGGTCACCGTAGCGGCGATACCCCCAACTTATATGGACCTGTTGGAGTTGGAAGATTTATCTAGTTTAAGATCTATAGTTACTGGAGGGGAGGCTTCACGTGTTGAAAAGGCAATTGAAATTGTACGGTCGGGAATCAACTACTTTAATTCTTACGGCCCCACGGAGTGTTCGGTATGTGTAGCGGGACACCAATTTTTGAATAAGGGAAACAACATAACGGGCATTCCTATAGGCCGCCCTATTTCCAATACCAAAGTGTACTTATTGGATAGGGACCTCAAGCAGGTACCAATGGGAGTGCAAGGAACGCTATATGTTTCGGGAACAGGTGTGGCCCGTGGTTATATGCACCAACCGGAACTGACCAAGGAGCGTTTTATAGCAGCTCCTTGGAACAAGGATGAACGCCTTTATAATACGGGAGATATTGCGTGCTGGAATGCCAATGGTAACTTAGAGTTCAAAGGAAGACAAGATGAACAAGTAAAGATTCGGGGACATCGAATAGAGTTGGGAGAAATCGTCGCATCCCTAGAAAATAACGATTCGGTAACACAGGCTGTAGTCATAGTGAAAGAATCCGCATCCCTGAGCTATAAAGAGTTGGTCGCATATGTTGTACCCAATCAGTCATTTGATCAGGAATCGCTAAAAACGGCTCTGGGAAAACAACTTCCAGGGTATATGGTTCCTTCCTATATAATGGCAATGACCACGATTCCTTTAACACCCAATGGAAAAGTAGATAAACGGCGTCTTCCGGAGCCTGAAATCTCTGGTACGTATGAGCCTCCATGTACCAATGATGAACAACTGATGGTCGAAGTTTGGGGTGAGTTACTACGTTTGGAAGCACAGAAAATTGGGGTTACTACCAACTTCTTTTCAATTGGCGGACATTCCTTGAACACTATCGGCTTAGTAAATAAAATCGCCAAGATGTTTGAGGTGAATGTCCCTGTTAAAGAGGTTTTTATACATAATACGATTCGAAGCCTATGTGGGTACATAGCTGGCCTAAAGAAAATAGCATACGCCCCTATAGTACCAACCGAGAAAAAGGATTACTATGACTTGTCGTCTGCTCAGAAGCGTTTGTATTTTATGTATGAGTTTGATAAGACAACCCTAGCGTATAATGCACCGCAAATTATTAAGCTAACGGGTAATTTAGACGTAAAACGTTTGCAAGCTGCATTTTTGGGCTTGGTTGAGCGCCATGAGAGCTTACGCACTTCATTTGAAATGGTAGATGATAAACCGGTACAAAGCATAACCGATGAATTGTCATTTGAACTGGAACATTATACTACCGACACTGAAACCACCGAGAGCATTATTGAACGATTTATACGGCCGTTCGATTTGAGTAGTGGACGGTTGATACGAGTTGGTTTAATAAAGATTGCCACTAAGGAACATTTGTTGTTGTTGGACATGCATCATATCATTACCGATGGAGAGTCTTCCGGTATTTTGGTGAGAGATTTTATGAAGCTGTACAATAGAGAAACCCTTCCTGAGCTGGTGTTGCAATACAAAGATTTTGCTGAATGGCAGCAGCAGGGGAAACAGCAAGAAAATATTTCGGAACAGCGGCAGTTTTGGTTGGAGCAATTTGAGGAGACTCCCACGATTCTAGACCTGCCAAATGATTATCCACGCCCTTTGGTGAAGAGCGAGAAGGGAAACGAAATCAGTTTCGTTTTAGATCAAGCCGATACTGCAAAATTAAATCAAATAGCAGAAGAGGAAGGGGCCACACTATTTATGGTGATCCTGGCTATTTACAATGTACTACTAAGCCGATTGAGCGGGGAGGAGGATATCGTGGTCGGCACATCCATAGCAGGACGCCAACATGCCGATTTGGAGGGAATGGTCGGGATGTTCGTGAACACCCTTGTTTTGCGAAACTACCCGAAAGGGAGACACAGTTTTAAGCATTTCTTAAAGGCATTGAAAGAGAATACCTTGGCCTGTTTTGACAATCAAGGCTTTCAGTACGAGGAGTTGATCGACGAGCTTAAATTATCGGGAAATACATCTCGAAATCCGTTATTCGATGCACATTTTACGTTTCAAAACTTTGAAACCACCACCTTGGCCATTGAGGGATTGACATTGACCCCATATGACAGTCCATTGAACATATCAAAGTTCGATTTGGAACTATTGGTTTTCGAAAAAGAGAATGAGCTTGTTTTAAACTTTGATTACGCTACTAGTCTCTTCAAGGAAGAGACAATTGAACGATTCATAGGCTACTTTAGGGAGATAGTCTCGGGAATTTCTAAAGACAGAAATATTGAACTTGCACAAATAAACTTGCTATCCCAAAAAGAACAAAACCAATTGGATGCGTTCAACGACACAACCATCGCATATCCCGAAAACAGTACAATTGTAGATTTATTTGAAGCTCAGGTGGCCCAAAACCCGAATACTACCGCCGTTCTTTATGGCAATCGTAGCTATTCATATGATGAATTGAACCAACGCGTCAACCAATTGGCCCATTATCTAAGAAAGAACTATCAGGTACGGGCAGATGACGTAATCGGCCTTCTTTTACCAAAATCGGATGAAACATTGATTGCGATTTTGGCGGTGCTCAAAGCAGGTGGGGCCTACCTTCCGATCGATCCGGACTATCCAATGGATAGAATAGAGTACATCTTGGAAAACAGCGGTTCCAAGCTATTGATTACAACGACCGGGCAAAATGTGAAGACAAAAGCCATGGAGACCATCTACCTGGATGCCCTTGATGTGGCAAAAGAACTAACAACAAACCTGTCTATGCCGATCGCACCCAATGATTTGGCTTATGTGATTTATACATCGGGATCTACCGGCATGCCAAAAGGGGTTATGGTAGAACATACTAGCAATGTAAACATGTCTCCTGATCAAATTAGGACGTATCGAGTTACCAAAAACGATACGGTGACCTGGTTTGCCTCCATTGCCTTTGATGCCTCTGTTTTCGAAATAATGATGGCTCTTTACAGTGGGGCCTGTTTGGCGATTCCGGAAGAAGGAATCATAAAGGACAAAGAACGTTTTGTTACTTTTTTGAAAGAAAAGAAAGTGACTTTGACCACTTTTCCTCCAACCTATTTAGATCTTTTATCCGCAGAAGATGTAAGTGGCCTTCGATGCATTATTACGGCGGGAGAGGCCGCTAGAGTCAACAAAGCAACCGAAATGATCCAAGCAGGAATCGAGTATTACAATGCCTACGGACCTACAGAATGTGCGGTTTGTGTGTCGACCTATCGGTTTTCTGAAGCCGATATAGGCAGTGTCAATGTTCCCATCGGAAAACCAATTTCAAATACACGGCTGTACATCCTTGATGACAACCTTTTACCGGTTCCGATAGGTTCGAAAGGCAGCCTCTATGCGAGTGGCGCTGGTTTGGCCCGTGGTTACCTGAATAACGAAATGCTTACAAAAGAACGATTTGTCATAAACCCGGGCAATGCATCGGAACGCTTATATCAAACTGGAGATATTGCACGGTGGCGGACAGATGGAAATCTAGAGTTCCTAGGTAGAAATGATGATCAAATCAAGATTAGGGGACACCGTATCGAACTGGGTGAAGTGACGGCTACCTTGGAAAGTTTGCCTTCGGTAAAACAAGCTGTAGTGCTAAACCACAACGACAATCTCAACGAAACGATAAAATTGATCGCGTACATCGTTCCTGAAACCAGGTTTGACGTAGATGACCTAAAGCATGCGTTGGCCAAGACACTTCCCGAGTATATGATACCGGCTTACTTTATGGAGCTTTCGGAGTTTCCGTTGACTACAAACGGAAAGGTGGATAAGAAGAATTTGCCCGAACTGGTGTTTGATGACCATCAGGAAGCTCCTGCTACAAGTATCGAAAAACGGATGCTTCCCATTTGGTCCGAAGTACTAAAAATAGAGGAAAGTATGATCGGTAGTACCAAGAGTTTTTTCGAAATTGGAGGGAATTCATTATCAGCCATTGGTTTAATCAACAAACTATCAAAAGCATTTGATGTAAAAATTCCGTTGGAAGAGGTGTTCTCGAATCCTACGATTAAAAGCTTGGGCGCATTTATTGCTCACTCTGCCAATACACATCACACAGCAATTCCAATCGCGGGGAAAAAGGACTATTACCCACTTTCTTCTGCTCAGAAAAGAATGTACTTCTTGTATGAGTTTGATAAAGAATCGGTGGCCTATAACATGCCGAATATTGTAAGGCTAGCGGGCGATGTTGATTTTGCTGTTCTGGAAAATGCCTTTGTGCAATTAATCGCGCGGCACGAAAGCTTACGAACTTACTTTGATTTTGAAGCAGATACTCCGGTGCAAAAAATAAGCTCGGATGCGCATTTTGAAGTAACACGTTATGAGGCTGCTGATTCAGATACCGCCGATCAGATAGTACGTTCGTTTGTACGCCCTTTCGACTTGTCTAAAGCACCATTGATCCGTGTGGGTATAATAACGTGGGCCCCGGAAGAACATATCCTGATATTGGATATGCATCATATTGTTACCGATGGCGTTTCACAGGCGATTTTAGTAAAAGATTTTATGCAGCTTTATGAAGGTAAGGTCTTACCTGAACTTACTTTGAATTATAAGGATTACGCTTCTTGGCAACAAGGTACGTTGAACGAGCATGCAATTTCCGAACAGCGTGCATTTTGGCTAGATCAGTACAAGGAAGAGCCCCCCAGCTTGGAACTCCCTACCGATTTCCCGCGCCCGGTAGTGAAAAATGATGCGGGAGACAGTGTTCCTTTTACCATAGGAAAAAAGGAAACCGAGTCGTTAAAAAATATTGCGGAACAAGAAGGAGGTACTTTGTTTATGATCCTATTGGCGGTATATAACGTATTGCTAGGGAAGTTGAGCGGAGAGGAAGATATTGTAGTCGGAACCCCAATAGCAGGGCGTCAACATTCAGACGTGGAACAAATGGTTGGGTTGTTCATCAACACTCTTGCGTTGCGAAATGCTCCTTTGGGTACTCTTGGCTTTCATGAATTTCTGAGACAATTAAAGGCAAATACCATTTCATGTTTTGATCAGCAGGGGCTACAATTCGAAGAATTGATCGATGAACTGCAACTTCGCAGGGATACTAGCAGAAACACCCTGTTCGACGCTATGTTTACCTTTCAGAATATGGCGGAGAATGAGATTGCAATTCAAGGACTCGCACTCTCTCCCTACGAAAGCAACACGACCATCTCAAAATTCGATTTAGACTTGTCCGCTTCGGAAGCAAATGGCCAACTATTTCTAAACTTTGATTTTGCCACTAGTTTGTTCAAAAGGGAGACTATTAAGCGTTTCATTGGCTATTTCAAACAGATCGTTACCACTATTGTAGCAACACCGGAAGTGAAAATCGCTTCTATCGACATACTACAGGAGCAGGAAAAGCAGCAACTCTTTAATTGTTTTAACCAAAACAAGGCCGACTTTCCACTTCATAATACTATCATAGATCTTTTTGAAGAACAGGTTGCTAAAACACCGGACAACGTCGCGGTAATTTTCGAAAATTACCAATTAACATATCGTCAGTTGAATGAAGAGGCTAACAAAATAGCACATGCGCTTAGATCAGATTATCATATAAAGCCCGATGATAAAGTTGCGCTGTTAATGGAGCGTAGTGAACAAATGATCATCGCCTTATTGGGTGTTTTAAAATCCGGGGCAGCGTATGTTCCGATAAACTTGGATTTTCCGAAGGCAAAACGAAGGTATATACTTGAGAACAGCGAAGCGCGTTTGCTGCTCGTAGATGAAGCGGGTTCAAGGCCTAATACGTTCGATTTTGACGTGCCTGTTTTGGCCATTGAGGATATCAAGGTAGAAATGACCGACAACCTTCGGAAAATCAATTCTAGCAAGGACTTGGCCTATGTTATATATACCTCTGGCTCAACCGGAAAATCAAAGGGGGTTATGATAGAGCATCACTCCTTGGTCAACCTTGCAAAACATATGATTGATTTTTATGACATGGATCAAACCGACGGTGTCTTACAATTTGCACCATTAAGCTTCGATATGTCGGTAGAAGAAATTTTCCCGGCGTTGATTTGTGGCGCTAAACTGTATGTTCGAACCGAGGAAATTATTAACACCACAGAGGATTTTCTTGCTATCTGCTCTAGCCATAGCATTACGGTACTTAATCTTCCTACTGCTTTTTGGAAGCACCTCACGCAGGAAATTGAGCGTTTGGCGATTTCTTTTCCGGAGTGTGTGAGGATTTTGGCCGTTGGGGGAGAGGCGTTGACGGTTGAAACCACTAGGAATTGGTTAAAGGCACATGGCGATTATCCACAGCTGGTAAATGCGTATGGTCCAACCGAGGTTACAGTAAACACCTGCATGTACAGGATTACCGAAAAGTACATGAAACAAGACATGGTTCAAAGTGTTCCCATTGGTACACCAGTTACTAATCTAGCGGTATACATTACCAATACCTTTCTCAAGGCGGTTCCCATAGGTGTAATCGGAGAAATTTGTGTGTCCGGACCCGGTGTGGCCCGTGGATATCTGAATAATGAAATACTGAGTGCCGAAAAATTTGTCGCCAATCCTTTTAAAGAGGGAGAACGAATGTACAGAACAGGGGATTTGGGGCGATGGCTTCCAAATGGCACCATCGAATTCCTTGGTAGAAAAGATGATCAGGTTAAAATTCGTGGTTACCGCGTTGAATTGGGGGAAATTCAAACAGCCTTGGAGAGTCTTAAGATGGTACGGCAGGCAGTAGTACTGGTCAGGGAAGATCTTGGCGATGGCAAACAATTGGTTGCCTATTTTACCACGGGGAATGACTTCGACCTAAATGTGGTGAAAGATGGGCTAAAAGAAATGCTTCCGGACTACATGATCCCGCAGCATTATGTTGAGCTCGACACGATTCCATTAAACTCTAGTGGAAAAATATATAAGCAAGGTCTGCCGATGCCTAGCCTTACTGAAATGAAGGGAACCAGTTACAAACGGGCAGCCACCGACGAGCAACAGCAGCTGGTCGATATATGGCAGTCGCTTTTGCAAATAGAGCGAGTCGGTATTACGGACAATTTCTTCGAACTCGGGGGCGACTCAATAAAGGCAATTCAGCTAATGAGCCGGGCGCGTGCCGTCGACATTCACTTTAAGGTGAAGGATTTGTTCCGCTATCAGACCATCTTAGAATTATCAAAGAATTTACAGTCAACAACCGAGGTGTTGGTCGAAGAAGGAATCCTAACAGGAGAAGTAGGTTTGTTACCCATACAAAAAGAGTTTTTTGAGTCGGGTTATGCAAACCAAAATCACTACAACCAGTCCATACTTTTGGATATTCCCGCCGAAGTAGGGATCACTCAAGTTTCGGAAGCAATTACCATGCTAGTCGAGCAGCATGATAGTATGCGCTTGCGTTATAATTTCACTGGAGATAGGGTCGTGCAGCAATATCATGCCGATATGCCCACTTTGGTACAGGAAAAAACCACGAAAAAAAGAAGTGTGGAAGCCATATGTCAAGACTATCAAGAAAGCCTTGATCTAAAAAGTGGCGAAACATGCCGTTTTGTTTACATCCAAACGGGTAGCGCGACCGATCGTTTGTTCATAGCCGTCCATCACTTAAGTATCGATGGAATCTCTTGGCGTATTCTTCTGGAAGATTTGGAAACGATTTTTGATCATCTACGTAAGGGAGAAAAACCAAAATTACCCCCAAAGAGCACCTCTTATCGGCAATGGTATGATCGCTTGTTGGATCATAAGAACATAATTGAAAAGACATCGGAGATCGACTACTGGAAGCAGGTGGTATCTCAGGATGTATATTTTCCCGTAGATTACCCTTCAAAGGGTTCTACGCGCTTTGAAGATCTGTCTCAATATGATCAAGAGCTCACCAAATCTTCTACGAAGAAACTACTTCAGGGTATTAATCATGCCTATGGCACCGAAATCAATGATGTTCTTTTAAGCGGTCTTGCGCAAGCACTTACAAATTGGTCCGGTACAGATGAAGTAATTATTGCATTGGAGGGTCACGGTCGGGAAGAGCTTTTTGACGACATTGATATCAGCAGAACAACCGGTTGGTTTACCAGTATGTACCCTGTACGGCTGAAACGTTGTTCGGACGTAGGCGCACAGCTTATGGAGACAAAGGATATGTTACGCGATGTGCCGAACAAAGGAATCGGGTACGGCTTGCTGCGTTACCTTGACGGAAACACCGGGCTACAAAATGCCTTGTCAAAGCCATATGCCACCATAGAGTTTAATTATCTGGGTAGTTTTGATAACAGTTTGAACGAAGACAGCGAACTGTGCATTTCAAAAGATGCTCGGGGTACCGACATCGCCCCTCAGAACCAGAGTCCCTCTAGCATTTCCATCAATAGTATGGTAGTTGGCGGAAAATTGAATACCAGTTGGAGCTATGATGCTAAAAAGTACAAGAAAGCCACAATAGAAAAATTGGCAGCAGATTATGAGGTTTCCCTGCTGGCAATAATTGAACACTGTACAAGTAAAGAGCCTAGAAAAACCCGATCCGATTATGCCCTTCCTTCTACAATTGAAAATATGGAACTGACCGCCTTTCAGAAGTTATCCAAACACCCATCGGCCATAACGGATATCTATCCCTTAAGCCCTCTTCAAAAAGGCATGCTGTTCCATAGTCTTTATGAGCAAGGGAAAATGTCATATATAAGTCACTTTAGTTATGACTTCATGGAAGGAGTAAGAGGGGATTTGTTTGAACAGAGTTGGAGTTATCTGATGCAACAACACAATATTTTGCGTACCGCTATTTTTCCTGATTATTTCAATGTCCCGGTACAATGTGTATATGATAAAGTGGTATTGCCCATGGTAGAGTTGGACTATTCGGATTTGCGACCGGAGGAGTTAACGGAATTGTTAGATGCATATATAGCAACAGAAATGAAAGATGGGTTTGATTTGGAACAAGCTCCTTTATTGAAGTTTATTTTGATTCGTTTGCCGGAGGGCCGTACACGACTTGTTTTAAAGAGTCATCACATATTATGGGATGGTTGGTCCTTGGCGATCTTAATGGGCCAATTTGTGATGTGTTATGATCACTTGCTAAAAGGACTCGAACTACCTGCAATCCATGCTAGTAACTATGGCCGGTTTGTAAGATATATTGCCTCCAAGGAGGCCACAGGTTCTGAAGCACATTGGAAATCGTATCTACAAGACTTACAAAGTCCGGTGTACCTACCTTTTGTAAAAGACAAGAACAAGCGCAATAAGGTTTTTGGAAATACATGTCGATGGTCCCACTATGACGAAGGATTGGTAAACGGTCTAATGACTTTCGCGCAACGGCACCGTTTAACTATGAATACATTGGTACAGGGTGCTTGGAGTTATTTGCTTGCCCGGTATACCGGATTGTCCAATGTAGTTTTTGGCGCTACGGTATCCGGACGGGATTGCGATTTGGGACATATCGAAGAAGAAGTTGGTTTGTATATCAATACACTTCCGGTGTGTAGCCGAGTAGATTTCGATGCGGATTTGGGTAGTTGGCTAAAAGAACTCCAAGAACAACATACCAGGGGGCGCGAAGAGTATAGCTATGTATCTCTTTCGGATCTACAGGGGTGGACAAGCATACAGGGAGAACTTTTTGATAGTCTTTTAGTCTTTGAGAACTACCCTGTAGATGAGGAATTATTAGGTTCCTCTTCCTTGTCATTGGAGAACGTTATTGGGGATGAGTTTACCAACTATGTATTGACCATGGGAGTATCCCATATGGGCGATGAACTCTCCATAAAATTTGATTACAATGATACCCTCTTGCCATCGGAGATGGTGAAGAACTTACAAGCACATTTACTTGAAATCTTCAAATCTATGGCGCAGGGTGTCGATAAGGTGGGTAATCTGGTATATATGGGGGCCAAAGAAAGGGAATGCATTGTAGACGGATTCAATGATACAACTGAAAGGCATACTGAATTCCAAACAATGGTTACCGCTTTTGAAAAACAAGTGGCTAAAACACCCGACCGAATTGCTGTTACCTTTAAGGGAAATCATTTTACCTATGCACAACTAAACGCGCGGGCCAATCAATTGGCAGCGTACTTAAAACGATCGTTCAAAATAGGAACAGATGATATAATTGGTGTGCTACTTCCGAAGTCGTATGATGCTTTAGTCTCCATTTTAGGAATTTTGAAGGCCGGGGCCGCCTATCTTCCGATAGATCCGGAGTACCCGGTGGAACGCATCGATCATATTCTTGAGGATAGTCGGGCAAGAGTGTTACTTACCAATGGGGATAAAATAGACCTTAGGTCGCATAAAAATACCGTCCTTATCGATGACCTGAATCTTGATAAGGAAGAAGGGGTGAACGTAAATACGAAGATCTCGACAAGCGATCTCGCCTATGTTATCTATACCTCTGGTTCAACCGGAAAGCCTAAAGGCGTGATGATCGAACATGCGAGTAACGTGAACATGTCTTTAGATCAAATAAAGACCTTCAAGGTTTCTGTAGAAGATACCATCTTATGGTTTGCATCCATTGCTTTTGATGCCTCGGTCTCCGAAATAATGATGGCCCTATATTCGGGGGCTACATTAGCAATTCCCGAGGAACACGATATCAAGGACAAAGAAAAGTTTATCGCTTTCCTAAGCGATAGTGGAACGACAGTGAGCACGTTTCCGCCCACCTATTTAGACCTTTTATCGATGACCGACATAGCCGGAATACGTTGTGTTATTACTGCAGGGGAAGCCGCACGGCCACAGAAGGCCATGGAAGTAGTGAAATCCGGAAAGGAATATTACAACGCCTATGGTCCAACGGAATGTGCGGTATGTGTTTCTACTTATGAGGCTACTTTGGCGGATATAGAGGAAGTGATCATTCCAATCGGTAGCCCCATAAAGAACATGCAATTGTATGTGCTAGACGAACTTATGGAACCGGTGGCAATCGGGGTCACGGGAACCTTATATGCAAGTGGTATAGGAGTCGCCCGTGGCTATTTAAACAACTCGGAGTTAACCGAGGAGCGTTTTGTTTCCGCCCCATGGAACGATAAAATCCGTATGTACAATACCGGAGATATGGCTCGCTGGAAATTGGATGGGACTTTGGAATTTTTGGGGAGAACCGATAATCAAGTGAAGATCAGGGGCCATCGTATTGAACTTGGGGAAGTTGAAACGGTCTTAGAGCAAGTATCCATTGTAAAACAGGCGGTGGTGTTGGTCAAAGAAGATGAAGATAATACCAAGGAACTGATCGCTTATGTTGTACCGGAAACCCGTTTCGAAAGAGATGCGATCGTTTCTACCCTGAATACCAAACTTCCTGAGTATATGATTCCTTCATATTTCATGGAAATTAATGAAATACCATTGACCACCAATGGTAAAGTAGACAAGAAGGCCTTGCCCGAGTTGGACGTGAGCGGGACCTACCAAGCGCCCCGCACTGAAATGGAAAGACGCATGGTTCGCATATGGTCCGAATTGTTGCATGTAGAACAAGATCAGATAGGGGTCGCTACGAGCTTTTTTGAAGTAGGCGGACATTCTTTGAATGCCATCAGCTTAATTAACCAAATAGCTAAAGAGTTTGATGCTAAAATACCATTGGAAGAGGTATTCTCAAATGAGACGATTACAGAATTGTGTGAATTGATAGAAGCTTCCGTGAAGGTTGATTACATCGCCATTGAACCGGCTGCGGAAAAAGAGTTCTATGCACTTTCACATGCCCAACAACGAATGTATTTCTTGTATGAATTCGACAAGGGTTCCCTGGCATATAACATGCCACAGGTGATGAAAATAATGGAAAATGTAGCGGTAAAAGACCTTGAAACGGCATTTTCAAAACTGATCGACCGGCATGAAAGTTTGCGAACGTCTTTTGTATTAGAGAAGGAAGTTCCAATGCAACGGATACACGATAAGGTATCTTTTGAAATCGAGTACAGTAAAGCCAGTTTGGAGGCGATCGACCGTATTGTTCAAGCATTCGTCCGTCCTTTCGATTTGAGCAATGGCCCCTTGTTTCGTGTAGGCCTGGTCGAAATTTCAGCGGAGGAATACTTTTTATTGATAGACATGCACCATATAGTCACCGATGGAATTTCGTCGGGTATCTTAATAAACGATTTTATACGACTTTACAGCGGTGAAACCCTTCCAGCATCCAAGCTTCAATATAAAGACTACGCAGCGTGGCAGCAAAATGAGAAAAATCAGATCGGTATCGCAGAACAACGTGATTTTTGGCTTGAAAAATTTAGGGAAAAACCTTTGGCGCTTGACCTTCCCACAGATTTTGTACGTCCTTTGATTCGAGATAATAGGGGAGGAGCCATCAATTTTGAAATAAATAGTGAAGACACCGCTAGGCTAAAAGCGATAACCGAGGAGGAAGGTGTTACGCTTTTCATGCTACTATTGGCCGTCTTTAATGTATTTCTTAGTAAGTTGAGCAATCAAGATGACATCGTTATCGGTACGCCCGTGGGCGGTCGTGAACATACCGATTTGGAAAATATCGTAGGGATGTTTGTCAATACCTTGGTATTGCGAAATCGTCCTAAAGGCAAATTGAAATTTACCGAGTTTTTACAAGAATTAAAGACCGACACGGTTTCCTGCTTTAACCATCAAGACTTTCAATATGAGGCACTGGTAGATAGTCTACAGGTCGTAAGAGATACCGGTCGAAACGCGCTATTCGATGTGTTGTTTACCCTAAACACTGCAGAGGAATCAAAATCCGAGGTTCCTGGTTTGAAGTTGACCGCCCATCACAGCGAGACGAAAGTTTCCAAGTTCGATTTGGAACTTTCTGCCATCGAGGCCGGCGGACAACTATTCCTCAGTTTCGATTATGCCACAAGCCTATTTGAAAAAGAAACAATAGAGCGGTTTATCGGTTATTTTAAAATGGTGATAGCTGCTATTATACAGAACAAGGACGGCCGACTTTCAGATATTCAAATACTTTCACCCGAAGAATCTGTTGTACTATCGAATTTTAGTTCTGGAGAGTTGGCCAGCAACGATTTCGCTGAAGAGGCAACCTTGCTAGACTTTTTAGGTGATGTTACATCTTCCCATGGTTCTTCCTTAGCCGTGTGGGGCAGTAATCTGGAACTTACCTATGATGCGCTTTGGAATAGGTCAAATGCTTTGGCCAGCTATCTGATCAATGAACTCGATGTAGCAGAAGGGGCATCGATTGCGGTGTATATGGACCGTTCCCCCTTGCTCGTTATCGCGATGCTCGGAATTTGGAAAGCCGGTTGTACTTACGTACCCATAGATGTATCGCATCCCACTGCCCGTCTTCGTGGAATTATCGAGGATAGTAATGCCGTTACGGTACTTTCCGAAACAATGATCAAGGGCATTGATGTGCCCGTGGTCGATATAACACGCTTGCCTTTGGATTTGGTAGCAACCCTATCCCCTAAGCCCATATCCGCAGGTGACCTGGCATACATTCTTTATACCTCAGGTACCACAGGCCGGCCTAAGGGAGTACAAGTTACCCATGGCAATCTTTATGCATATCTGAAGGGAATTGAAGACCGTTTTATGAAAGGCGGTGTACAGGCGGTACTAAGCTCCAACAGCTTTGATATCTTTCATTTTGAGTTACTTCGTCCTTTGTTGGGCGGTGGCCAAGCCCTGTTGGTAAACAATAGTGAAGTACGTGATATGGATGTGTTGCTCTCCGTGCTGAAGAAGGCAAATAGTTTCCATGCCGTACCCGCTTTGATGTCGGCAATAGTAGACACCATTTTGGAAATAGGAGCCGCACAACACTTCGATATTAAGGAAGTATATACCGGTGGGGATCGGGTACCAAGACAAACCTTATCCCGAATGCGAGAGGCCTTCCCCGAGGCGGCGTTATACGAATTCTATGGCCCTACCGAGGGAACGATTTTTGTAACCGTACGCGAGTACAAAACCGGGGAACTAATGCATAACGGCGTTACGACCATAGGTAGCCCAATGGGCCATAATAGCGTACTTGTATTGGATAGCGCAGGGTATCCTTGTCCGATCGGCGTTCCGGGAGAGCTTCATATAGGTGGTCCGCAAGTGACGCTAGGTTACCTTGGCCTTGCAGCGGTCACCGCTTCTCGATTTATCGATTCCCCCTTTGAAAATGGGAAAAAGCTTTATGCCACGGGTGACCTTGCCAAATGGCTTCCCAATGGGCAACTGGTTTTTCTTGGCAGAAATGATCGGCAACTTAAAGTTAGAGGTTACCGCATAGAACCTGGAGAGGTTGAACGTGTGCTTGAAGCTCACGAAAGTGTTGGGCAGGCGGTAGTCGCCGCTCAAGAGCTAAATGGTAGCGTACAGCTTTTGGCGTACGTGGTACCCGCTGGCGAAGAACTCCCTGACCGTTCGGTACTTTCCAAACATTTGGAAGGCCAACTGCCAAGTTATATGGTGCCACGCGATTATATAGAACTGGTTTCCTTTCCGCTTACCGCTAACGATAAAATCGATTATGGTGCACTGCCATTACCCAATAGTATAACCGAAAACGAATATACGCCACCTACAAATCCTACAGAGGAAAAACTGACGACCGTATGGGAGGGAATATTAGGGAAATCGCCTATAGGAATAACTGAAAACTTTTTCGAATTGGGCGGAGACTCAATTAAGGCCATTCAGTTGATGGGGCGTGCCAGAACACATGATATTCATTTTAAAGTTAAAGATCTATTTGAGCATCAGACGATTAAGGAACTTGCCAGTAACTTGGATACTGCTGTAGCAATTTCCCGGGAAGAGGGCCTTCTCACGGGTGGTGTTGGTCTGTTGCCCATACAGCAGGAGTTTTTTGCCACAAGACATCCCGAAGCCCAACATTATAATCAATCGGTATTGTTAACAGTTCCAAAAGAAGTAACCATAAACATGTTATCAAGTGCCGTTGACCGTCTGGTGTCGTACCATGATGCGCTTCGGTTTCAGTATGACTTTTCGGGTCCGACCCCAATCCAAACGTACAGCGGTATGGTACCTTCAATTATTCAGGAATCCCCTACGGATGATAGGGGGCTTGACCTGATCTGCCAAGAGTATCAAAGTTCCCTTGCGCCAGATAAAGGGGTGGTCTGTTATTTTGTTTACATGCCGTTAAATTCTGACGAAGGTCGACTGTTGATCGTGGCACATCACCTTTGTATTGATGGCGTTTCATGGCGTGTGCTGTTAGACGATTTGGATACCCTTTTAAAAGGATTTTTAGCAAAGAGTGCTCAAGAATTGCCACCCAAGGGAACCTCCTACCGTCAATGGCAGTCGCTCTTGGCATCAAGAGCCAAGCGCTTGGAGGCTTCTCAGGAGGCTGCCTATTGGAAAGAGCTGCTAGCCTCAAATACTGCTGTGCCGGTTGATCGCGAGGTGAACACCCCATCGACCTATAAAGATATAGACGCACACAGAGCCGTACTGAGCAAGGAGACTACAGAAGAACTCTTGCATGGAACCCACCGGGCCTACGGCACGGAAATCAATGATTTGTTGTTAAGTGCCCTAGGAGAGGCACTTACCGAATGGAGTGATAGGGAAGAAGTATTGATTCATTTAGAAGGACATGGCCGAGAGGAGCTTTTTGAACAAGCCGATGTATCAAGAACGGTAGGATGGTTTACGAGCGGTTACCCTGTTCGGTTAAAAAGATATAAGGAACTTTCCGATCAACTCATGGAAACCAAGGACATGCTTGCCGATATTCCCAATCGCGGAATGGGCTATGGCTTGCTGCGCTATTTGTCCGATACTGTTTTAGAGGAAAGAGACGCACCTATTGTATTTAATTACTTGGGAAGCTTTGACAATAGCTTTGGAGATTCTTCCATACTGGGCCATGCGCCTGAATCAAGAGGGGAAGAGATTTCCCTCTCAAATTTTGCCGGTGCGGCGATTTCCATAAACGGAATGGTAGTCGGGGGTGAATTGCACACAGAGTGGAGCTTTGATCGTCGTCGTTATGATGTAGAAACCATAGCGAAACTTGCTATGAGGTATCAAGATGCATTGGAGTCTATTGTGGCGCATTGTCGAGATCGGGAGCGCACCATCACACGTGGCGACCATGGCCTTCCCGCAACGGTAGCGAATCGGGAGTTGCAGTTGTTTCTTGAAGAAACCAAAACGGTTTCCAAGGTATATCCCCTAAGCCCACTTCAGGAAGGCATGCTTTTTCATAGTTTATATGCCGAGGGTAGGCTGCCCTATGTGAGTCAATTTACATGTGATTTCCCCGAAGGGTTGGATATGGATCGCTTTGGCACCGTATGGTCACACCTTATAAAGTGTCATGATGTTTTACGCACATCGGTACATGCAGACCGTTTTGAAATCCCTGTACAGTGTGTACATGAGGAGGCTCCAGTTCGTTTGGTGGAAGTAGATTATCGTCATTTGGAAGGTGCTGCGTTAGAGCAGGCTTTGGCGTCGTTTGCAAAGTCGGAAGCTACACAAAGCTTTGACCTCACTGCTGCTCCATTGTTTGGGTTCTCGGTGGTACGACTACCTGGGGGGACAGCTCGTCTTACCATGCGGAACCATCATATTTTATGGGACGGTTGGTCACTTTCGATATTAATGGGACAATTCATGAGCTGTTATGCAGCACTCGCGCAAGGAAACACCCTCCCGAAAATTCCCGAAAGCAATTATGGGAAGTTTATACGACAAGTACGGGCCAAGGGTCGAGAAGGTGCTGAGCGGTTTTGGCGCACTTACCTGAGAAATTTAGAAGGACCTACCCATCTTCCGTTCCTCGAAGCGCGTCAACAGCGTAATAAACTGTTCGGGAATACCTTTCAACGTATGCAAATCGATGCACAGCTTACCCGTGATTTGGTTTCTTATGCCCAGCAGCACCGCTTGACGATGAATACTATGGTACAAGGCGCCTGGAGCTATTTGCTGTCCCGCTATTCGGGGGTATCCGAAATAGTGTTCGGTGCCACGGTGTCTGGCCGTGATTGGGGAGTGGGGAAGGCCGAGGAAGAAGTGGGACTTTATATCAATACCCTTCCGGTATGTACCAAAATATCCCCAGAACAAGAAATCGGTAGTTGGCTGTCCGAATTACAAGATGGGCATACCAAGGGAAGGGAAGACTATGCCTATGTTTCTTTGGCAGAAATTCAAGGATGGATCGGTATGCAAGATTCACTGTTTGATAGTCTTTTGGTATTTGAGAATTACCCGGTTGATGAAGCCATGTCCAACGCCTCGACGGCTATATCGATCGACAATGTAAAGGCGACCGAATCTACGAATTACCTACTCACATTGGGAATTTCACACACAGGAGATGATCTATCAATTAAGTTTGACTATAACGACCAACTTTTATCGTATGATACCGTAACGATGGTACAGGGACATTTGCTGGCCGTATTGAGGTCAATGATCTCTGAAGCGACCCGGGTGGGAGATCTTGACTTCTTGGATGAAAAAGAAACGAGTCTCCTGCTCGCTGGATTTGGAACCACCGATATGGATGCCAAGGAACTTTCCGATTCCCATACGGTCTTGGATTTGATCACAGCCCAGGTGCGGAGTACCCCAGGTTCGCCTGCACTGTCGTGCGCTGATGGGCAATTGAGCTATGATGACCTGTCTTGGAGGTCCGATATCATTGCCTATCATTTACAATCGGTTTACAAGATAAACAAGGGGGATAAAATTGTAGTCTATATGGATCGTTGCCTGGATATGGTAGCAGCCATGATAGGAATTTGGAAGGCTGGGGGCGTCTACGTTCCTGTAGATGTATCCCAACCTTTAGAACGATTGGATTATATATTGGGAGATACCGCTTCAGCTATTGTTTTGAGCAATTCGGCCATATCCGCCAAGGGGCTTTCCGGTCTGGGATCGCTGATTGTAGATATGGATAAGATCCCTCAAAGCGTACCTGATGGAATTTCACGCTCGCTAGAGGCCTGCCCTCAAGGTCAGGATTTGGCTTATGTGTTGTATACCTCCGGCACAACGGGAGTACCAAAAGGGGTAATGGTCAAACATTCAAACCTACTGGCGTACCTGAAGGGAATTGAAGGTCGATTTATTAAAGGCGGGGTGCAGCCCATTCTATCATCGAACAGTTTTGATATTTTCCTTTTTGAGCTTTTCCGACCGTTACTTACTGGCGGCACGGCATGTTTGTTAACCGATGAAGAAATACGCGATATGGATTTGTTATTGGAACGTATTAAGGAGGCAAATAGCTTCCATGCTGTACCGGCTTTTATGTCCACGATTACAGAAAGTATTGGGCAAGCTAAAGAAAAATCGGTTTACACGAACATAAAAGAACTCTATATCGGGGGCGATGCCGTTCCGATCCAAATTCTGATTAGAATGCGAGAAGTATTTCCTTGTGCCAGGATTCATGAGTTTTATGGGCCTACGGAAGGGACAATTTTTGCGGTAAGCAAAACCCATGGCTTGGATGATGAGATAGGGAATATTGCCACTATCGGTTCTCCCATAGGTTACAATAGTATTCGAATCTTGGATGCTGCTGGCAAACTCTGCGCAAGGGGCGTTGTTGGCGAAATTCATATCGGGGGGGCTCAAGTATCACAGGGGTATTTGAACCTACCTTCAGTAACGGATGAAAAATATGTAGAAAGTGTGTTGCCGGGAAGAGAAGTGCTTTTTAGAACCGGGGATATGGGCAAATGGTTGCCCAACGGGAATATAGCCTTTATAGGACGTAATGATCGTCAAGTAAAAATTCGAGGGTATCGTATAGAACTCGGTGAAATAGAAAAAGTTCTGGAAGGGCTTCCCTCGGTAGAACGGGCAGTATTGACGGCGGCGGATTTGGGTAGCGGTAAACGACTCGTGGCCTATGTGGTGCCGGCGCCAGGGATTGTTTTTGATCGCAATGAGTTGATGGGACCACTAAGGAATATACTACCCGATTATATGGTACCGCGGTATTATACAGCGCTTTCGGAAATTCCTTTGACCACTAACGGGAAAGTGGATCATGAAGGACTTCCCGAACCCATTATCGGAATCGATGATAATTATGTCGCACCCAAGACCGATATAGAACGGCAACTAGTATCCATTTGGTCCGAGCTGTTGGCCATAGATGAAGAACATATTGGCATTACCGAGAGTTTTTTCAATTTAGGGGGTGACTCGTTAAAGACCATTACCTTACAAAATAAGATCAAAAAAGACTTTGATATAAAAATAAAACTGGAAGCCTTTTTTAATGAACCAAGTATCAAAGAACTTGGAAGAATCCTTCTTGTTTCTAGTCTTTCCGTCGATAATACCAAGACAGAGGAGAAGGCCAAAATAACCATATAAACACATGAAAATGAAAGTTTCCAATAGAAATCAAAACGGCTCCTATAACCATTTTTTGGATCAACTCGAGGAAGATGTTATGGGGTTTTTAAATGAGGTTCAACTAAATTTTCCGCAGGCTACTTCTTTGGCCTCTGGCCGTCCGGACGAATCCTTTTTCGACCTAGAGCATATGCAGGATCATGTAGCTGTTTTCGTGGAGTATATGGCCGCGTCCAAAAAAATAAATCGTGAACAAGTTTTAAGAGATCTTGGCCAGTATAATAGGACCAAGGGCATTATCAACGAACTTGTGGCAAAGTATTTAAAGAAGGACTATGGTATAGAGGCCTTGCCCCGAGATACTATAATAGGGGTAGGAACGCAAGAAGGAATGGCATTATCGGTTATGGCCCTGTGCAATCGGGAGGAGGATGTGCTATTGATCGAGGATCCCTGTTATGTGGGTATCGGTCACTACTCCTTGCTGAACGGCTATGATATTGCTCCGGTACAAGTAACTGCAGATGGCATATGTTTGGCGCAATTGGAAGCACAAATTATGGTGTATCGGGAGAAAGGTAAAAAAGTAAAACTGGTGTATGTCATCCCAGATTTTCAAAATCCCACAGGGGCCACAATGCCAATAAAGAATAGGATACGCTTATTGGAAATGGCAGATGAATATGGGTTTTTAATAATCGAGGATAATGCGTACGGGGATTTTGTTTTGGAAGGACGCAAATTTCCTACATTGAAGTCTTTGGACCGTAACAACAATGTAATTTATTTACATTCATTTTCGAAGATACTCCACCCTTCCCTCAGAGTCGGTGTAATCGTGGCGAACAAAGTTTTTAACGGTGCCAAAGCACTCAGTGATTTGATGGCAAAGTTAAAAGGATATACCACCGTAAATACGCCAAGCTTGACACAAGCTATTTTAGGGGGAATGTTGATACAACATGATTTTTCATTTCAAGAGTACAACAAGGCCAAGTTGGAAAATCTAAAGGTAAAGAAGATTGCTACAATGGCCGCTTTGGATAAGTATTTTAGCCGATCGGATTCCGCATTGCTAAATGGGGTTACCTGGAATGCGCCTAAAGGAGGGTACTTTTTAACACTAAAATGCCCGACGAAGATCACTAAAAACGATGTGTTGACCTGTGCAAGGGAACACGACGTAATTTTTACCCCAATGTCATTTTTCTATCTAAGCGAAGGGGGGGCAAATGAGATTCGAATTGCCTACAGCCATGTGAAGAAGAGCAGCATTGATAAGGCAATCAAGAACCTGGCCACTTTTTTAAGCGAAAAACTTAGTCGAGAAACTTTGGAGAAACAAAAGACCTTAGCGGCCCATTGAATGGGATTTTTAAATCAATAACTACCCAGTAAATACTGCAATAACCAGGGTTTTCCTGGAAGTAGATTGCTACGAGGTTTTGTAGCGATATAACCTGTTTATGTCTAAAAATTAATCATTTAACAATCGTAATTATGAAAGAACAACTAGTTGAATCGGATTTTTTAAAAGTAAAATATGACTTCATAGAATACTATGTAGGCATGGCCAAAATGGTGGTGTATTGGCACGTCAAAGCGCTAGGTTTTAAAGTGGTGGCCTACTGTGGTCCTGAAACTGGGCACCCCGATAAATGTTCATATTATATCGTGAAAAACGATATAAAATTAGTGATTACATCGGCCTCGCAACCCAGTTCTTACCAAATCGTCTCTTTTGTAGACCTACACGGCAATGGCATCAAAAGAATAGCGGTCGAAATTGATGATGTAGCATCTTTTCACCAGAATGCCTTGGCAGGTGGGGCTATCCCTTTAAAGTTTCCGTATACCGTTTCTGATGTACAGGGAGACGTAACTATGGCCTCTGTTAAAATCTTTGATGACAATGAGATTGTGTTTGTCAATTATGACAAGTACGATGGCATTTTTATGCCAGGATATGAAGCGGTCAACGGAAATGAGTGGAGTTTTGAACCCGAGGAATCCTATTTAGACGAAATAGACCATATTGCCAGCGCGTTAAGAATCAATGAGATAAAGGTATGGGAAACTTACTTCAACAATATCTTTAAATCGGAAACGGTCAAGTGTTTTGACGAAAGAATAAAGGACGGACAGGAGAAAATTGGAATGTATTTGAAGGTGCTGCAAACAGACAACAAACGAATTAATAATGTTCTGGTAGAGCCAGATCAATATAAGAGCACACAGGTACAATTGTTTATTGACCAAAATTACGGTACCGGAATTCAACACATGGCCTTCGCTTCCTCGAATATTTTTAAATCAGTAGCTGTTTTGCGAAAAAATGGTGTGAAGTTTACTTCCTATCCAGATTCTTATTATCGAAAATTAAAAGAGAAATATCCGCAATTGGATGTCGACAAGTTGCAGGCGCATGGAGTCCTTTGCGATGTTATGGATGATTCCTTGCTCTTCCAGGTATTTACGGCCCCAATAGGAGACCGCGCTACTTTTTTCTATGAAGTGGTGCAACGGGTAAATCAGTACGAAGGCTTCGGTTTGGATAACATCCACGCATTATTCGAAGCAATGGAAGAAGAGGTAATGATGAGTAGAACATAAGCCACTATGAAGCCTAAGGAAATTTTTAAGAAACTTGAGGGAATAGTAGGAGAGAAGCACCTTGTGGTGTGCAGGGAAAAACTATATCACTATGCCAAGGATAATAGTACCGGTCAAATAAGGTACCCCATAGGTGTAGTAAAACCTGCCTCTACCAAAGAAGTCGCCATGGTGGTTCGGTTCTGCAATCAGATCGGTCAAAAGATCAGGGTACGGGCTGGTGGTAGTAGCGTAAGCGGTGGTTTTATTTCAGACGAAAACGACCTTGTATTATCTGTTGAGAGATTGAACAACATTGTTGAAATCAATACAGTTGATCGCTACGCCGTGGTAGAGGCGGGTGTTATTACCCAAGACCTTCAAAATGCGTTACGCTTAAAAGGGCTATGGTTTCCGCAGAACATAAGTAGCGCTTCAATGTGTTGTATCGGCGGAAATGTGGCTATTTCGAGCGGAAGTCCTAAGTCTTTGAAATACGGGAGCACCAAAAATTACGTGTTAAACCTTGAAGTGGTATTGCCGAACGGCAAGGTGATATGGACAGGAAAAAATGTAAAAAAGAATGCCACCGGATATAATCTTACCCAACTCTTTGTAGGCAGTGAGGGCACTTTGGGTATCATAACCCAAGTAGTACTGGAAGTAGTGCCCCCCAAGAAAGAAGTACTGTTACTAGTACCGTTCAGTAATGAAAAGCGCCTTTTCCAATTTGTAAAGGACTTTTTCGCTCAGGGGCACAGTGCTTCAAGCTTGGAATTCTTAGATAAAAATGGATGCGATCTTATGTACAATTACCTAAAAAAGAAGAGGGATTACTGTGAAGGTACGGGAGGTTTGCTTTGGATCGAGTTTGAATCGGATAGTGATGAAGAAAATTTGAACAAAGCCGAACAACTCTTCGATTTCGTTTCGAATTATACCGATTTTGAGCTATTCATAGCACAGACGCCTCAGGAAATAAAGACGCTATGGGAATTTCGCAAAAGAATTGGCGAGGCCGCAATGAACTACGGGAATTTCAAAGATTTGGATGTTGTGGTACCGAGGTCTAAAATCGCCCTAATGCACGATGCGATAAAAAAGGCCTGTTCACAATTAAGTCTAGAGTTTATCATCGTAGGCCATATCGGAGATGGAAACTTTCACATCAATATCTTCAAAGAAGTTGGTTTGAGTACGGCTGAATGGCAACGAAAATTAGCGCAATGCTCAAATGTACTTTTCAAAAAAGCAGAAGCCTTGGGTGGTGCCATTTCTGGAGAACATGGAATAGGAAAGCACAATAAGTCGGCTTTTCTGGAATTGGTCGAAGTTGAAAAACTATCGATCATGAGAGCCTTAAGAGCTGTTTTTGACCCCAAACGCATACTGAATACCGATACCCTGTTTTTAGATGATGAGGTGCAGTTGTCGACTTCCGAACTGTCGCTTCAGTATTGAGGAATTCACTAGATGAGAATAACAATTCGACCATCGAACACTTTTCTTGTAAACACTTTCTATTACCTAAAAATTTCATAAAACTCTTGAATTATGGAAGCAATCTTAAACGAACTGAGAAGTTTGTCCATTACCCTATCAAAAAATAACGACCAAATAGATGTTTTTGACCCCAATGGGAACCTTAGCGAAAAAATAATCGCTGAGATAAAACGCAGTAAGGCCGACATTTTAAACTATTTGGAAAAATCGGAAGCCCCTAAAGCGCATCTAGAAATTCCCGTTGCCCCAAAACAAGAATTTTACCCCTTGTCTCCCGCACAGCGACGCCTGTATTTCCTCTATGAGTTCGACAAAGAGTCGCTTGCGTACAATATGCCTCAGATTTTCAGGGTCAAAGGAAATCTCGATAAGAACCATTTGGAAAGTACTTTCGGCCAATTGATCGAGAGACACGAAAGTCTAAGGACCAATTTTGATTTAAAGGAAGGGATTCCGGTACAAATACTTCGAGAGAAAACAAATTTTCAGATACAGTACTTCAAAGGCAAAGAGGAAGAAGTAGACCCTATTTTAGATGAGTTTATCAAGCCTTTTGATTTGCGTAATGATTGTCTGGTTCGAGTTGGTGTAATACAAGTATCACATGCAGAGAATATTTTGGTGTTTGATATGCACCATATAATCGGTGATGGAGTTTCCAATGGGATACTGGTGAACGACTTTAAGAAATTGTATGACAATGAGACGCTGCCTCCCCTGAGGTTACATTACAAAGATTATACCTCGTGGATGGCTTCCGAGTCACAGCGAGCGGTGATTAAAAAAGATGAATCTTTTTGGCTGAATACCTTTGAGGATATCCCTGTTTTAAACCTCCCCTTAGACTATAAAAGACCCATGGCAAAAAGCAACAAAGGGGGCTCTGTTCCCTTTAAATTGACCAAGGAAGAAACCGAAAAATTGAAGGCAACGGCCCAGGAATGCGGGGTTACCTTGTTCATGATGGTTTTTACGGTTTACAACCTATTGTTGTATAAACTAACGAATCAGGAAGATATAGTAATTGGTATTCCCACTAGGGGAAGGGATCATATTGATTTAGAGGAGATCATAGGGATGTTCGTAAATACACTGCCCATACGAAGTACACTTACCGGTTCTTCCCAATTTGTGGATGTTCTAAAAGCGATAAGTAAAAACACCTTAAGTAGTTTTGATCATCAATCCTACCCTTATGACGAATTGGTCGAATCGTTAAAGATCAAACGCACATCAAATAGGAACCCATTGTTCGATGTGTCTTTCACCTTTGATAGCTTTGGCGGCACCAGCGCAAAAATTACCGGCTTGCAGTTTGAAGGGTATGAAAAGAAAATAGAAAATTCAAAAGCGGATATTTCCTTGGTATCGGCTGAATTGGGAGAGGGGTTGAACTTTGTTTTAGAGTATGATGCGGACCTTTTTGAAAGAGCGACAATTGAAAGATTTAGCGATTACTTCAAACTGATCGTGCGGCAAGTAATTCAAAATAAACATGTTGAATTGCAGCATATTGATATCCTCCCTGAAAAAGACAAAGCCTTACTGCTCAGTAAATTCAATCCTACCGTCGAAACCCCGACAGCAAATATCACTGTCTTGGAATGGTTCGTAAAACAAGTAGAAAAAAGCCCTAATGATATCGCGGTACGATTTGGGGAAAATGAAATCAGCTATTGCGCTTTGGATGAACGATCAAATCAGTTGGCGAATTACTTGGTGGGAAATGGAGTGGATAGCGAACAACTGATTCCTATCTATATGGAAAGGTCGATTGAGATGGTAGTCGCGATATTGGGGGTTTTAAAATCGGGCGGCGCGTATGTACCCATTGATCCGAGTTTGCCTAACCAACGCATAAGCTACATGCTAGCAGATATCGGGACGCGTATATTACTCACCCAAAAGTCATTAAATGACAGTTTGGTATCAAATTACAATCCGATTGCTTTGGATGCGATTGCGAATGAGTTGCAGAAAGAATCAGCCGTGCCGCCGAAGGTCCTCATAAATCCAAAAAACCTATGTTATGTGATTTATACCTCGGGAACTACAGGCAAACCAAAAGGTGTCATGGTTGAACACCAAGGTGTTGCCAATATGGTGCATAACCAGATAAAACTCTTTGAACTTACCAAGGATGATACGGTCTTGCAATTCGCTTCTTTTTCGTTCGATGCCTTCGTATCGGAACTGTTTACCTCCTTGCTTTCAGGTGCTAAATTAATAATGACAACAAGAGCCTGTATAAATTCTGTTGATAGGATTCATGAATTAATAAAGACCGAGAAAATCAGCTGTGTTACCCTACCCCCTTCCTATCAGACTTTTTTGCTTCAAAATACGCATGACCTTAGAATTATTATTTCGGCAGGTGAGGCCATGAAACAAGAGTATTCGGAAGCTTTTGCCAAACATGGGGTACAATTGGTCAATGCATATGGCCCTACAGAAAACACCGTTTGTACGACCCTATCCAACAATCCTATAAATCAGGGTCGTGTGACCATTGGAGGGCCACTGAACGGTGTCAAAGTATACATCTTGGATAGCAATGGAAAATTATGTCCAATAGGCTGTGCAGGTGAATTATGTGTTTCAGGACTTCAGGTCGCTAGAGGGTATTTAAATGCACCGGAATTGACAGCAAAAAGTTTTATCGACAACCCCTACGGAACGGGGGCGTACGGCCGACTGTACAAAACGGGTGATTTATGTCGGTGGATGCCAGATGGTTCAATCGAATTTTTGGGAAGAACCGATAATCAAGTCAAAATTCGAGGATATCGGATAGAACTTGGTGAAGTTGAAAATGCCCTGCGAACCATACAGGGTATTGAACAATGTGTGGTAATTCCGGATGCCGATGGTCAAAGTCTCATAGCATACTATACGAAAAACAACACCCACGATTTGGAGCAATTGGGCAACTTAAAACAACCCTTGGGATCCTTACTTCCCGATTATATGGTTCCATCCACCTTTGTACCACTGGATACGATTCCATTGACATCTAACGGGAAAGTCAATGTTCGTAAACTAAAACAAACCACCCAGAATCAAAATTTCACAAAACCGAAATCGAGCATTGAAGAAGGTTTGTTATCGATTTGGGCAGAGGTGTTGCAACTAAACGCAAATGAAATTGGTACCGATAGTGATTTTTTTGAGTTAGGCGGTCAGTCCCTTAAGGCGATGACCTTGGCAAACAAGATCAATACCGAGTTTTCGATGAACCTACAGGTTGATGATGTGTTTACCAATAGCACCATTGCAACGCTTGCCGAGCAGGTATCGCAAAAATCGGCAGTGGATCTCTTGAGAATTCCAAAAGCCCCGGAACAGTCTTACTACGCGGTATCTTCGGCACAGCAACGAATGTATGTGCTGTATCAATTAGCCCCATCTTCATTGGCGTATAATATGCCCCAGTGCTATAAAGTGACCGGTCATTTAGACATACCCCGTTTAGAAAATACTTTTCTGAAACTATTGAATAGGCACGAAAGTCTAAAAACGACTTTCCAAACCGTAAATGGTAAAGTAGTTCAAAAAATAATTGAAAACGAGACGTTCCAAATCGAAAAATTCGATTGGAGCGACGCTCAGGTCGAAGCTGGTATCAGCGCATTCATAAGACCTTTCGATCTTCATAAAGGGTACCCCATAAGGGTTGGCCTCGCAGCGTTGGAGTCTGGAGAGTACATCCTGTTGATCGATATGCACCATATTATCAACGATGGGCAATCACATGATATCTTATTACAAGATTTTTGGGCATTGTATTCGGATAAACAACTAGCGCCGCTCTCCTTGCAATATAGAGACTTTGCCGAATGGCAGCAGCATGAACAACAAGAAGGCGAATTGTTAAAACAAAAATCCTTTTGGCTGCAAGAATTTGAAGATGAGGTAAAAGTGCTAGACCTTCCTTTGGATTATGAACGACCCGAAACAAAGAGTACCGAAGGCGGAGAATATAGTTTTGTCCTTAATGCAGAAGAAACCGAAAGTCTAAAGCAGTTTGCGAAAGAAGAGAACGTAACGCTGTTCGTATTGATGTTGTCCTTTTATAATGTATTGCTTGCTAAGTTGAGCAACCAACAAGACATCGTAATTGGGGTACCTACTTCCGGTAGATCGAATAGCGATTTGGAAAAAATTGTCGGGCTCTTTTTGAATATTCTGCCCATCAGAAATCAAGTAGCTGGCAATCTGAAGTTTGTCGACTTTGTCCGAGAGGTAAAAACACGTGTGTTGAATTGTCTAGGGCACCAACAGTACCAGTATGATGAGCTGGTCGAAGCCCTAAAAATTGATAGAAACACGGGGCGCAACCCCTTGTTCGATACCGTATTTACCTACCAAGAACAAACGCAAAGTCAAAACAAGGAAAAGCTTGAAATAGAAATCAACCCCTTGGCAGACGGTGGGAAAAGTGCCAAGTTCGACTTGGAGATGTTCATCTCTGTAACCGAAAAAGAGATGGATATTAGCTTGGTTTACTGCGCGGCCTTGTTTGGCGCGAAACGCATTCGCACATTTTCTAGATACTTTAAAGGCTTTATAAATCAGCTAACCCATAATAAGAACATAAAAATTTCGGATATGAGCACCCTAACAGAGTTTGAAAAAAAGGAGATCGTTTCGAGTCTGCATGAAGACAATGAAAAAACGAAAATGTATAACACTTCGGTAACACGTATTTTTGAAAATATCGTATCGAGAAATGAAGAAAATGTTGCCTTGCAATATGGGGAGTTAACGACCACATATTTAGCGCTGAACGAATCTGCGAACAAGTTCTCTAATTATTTAACTGAGGATTGTGGCATACAGCAAGGCGACATTGTTGCCGTACGGTTTAAAGCTACTGAAAACTTGATGGCCTGTATTTTAGGTATCCTAAAATCGGGTGCTACCTATCTACCTATTGATGTTTTTACTCCCGGGGAAAGACTTCTATATATGCTCTCTGATAGTGGTGCCAAGTGTTTGATTTCAGATGAAAACCGAACAGAAGTATTACCGGTACCCACCGTACTTTGGTCTAGTGCTTCCTGGAGCGATAAAAGCACCGAGAATAGAGGGATAATGGCAGGCCCGGAACAGAGTGTCTATATCATATATACTTCTGGAACGACCGGTATGCCGAAAGGTACTTGCATTCCTAATAGGGCGTTGGTCAACTATATAAACTGGTTTATGTCGTCTTATGATCTGGATGCGACCGATCAAACGGTGCTAATGTCTTCCTACGCCTTTGATTTGTGTTACACTAGTTTATGGGGAAGCATACTGTCAGGAGGAACATTACATCTATTAGATGTCCAGAAGCATTTTGAACCTTCAAGGATTACCGATTACCTGGTACAAAACCCTATAACATACCTGAAACTGACACCCTCCCATTTTAAGATGTTGAGCAATTCAGATGCATTTTTGGATAGTATTGAACAATTTGATTTAAGATTGGTCGTACTGGGAGGGGAGGTCGTAGATTTGGATGATATTTCAAAATATCTATCAAAAGTACCCATTCTGTTTGTAAATGAATACGGCCCTACAGAGGCAACCGTCGGCACCATAGCATATAATATCGATAGGCGAAAAATCAAGAGACTTGCTTCGAACGCCATTATAGGAAAGCCGGTAGATAATACTACTATTTTTATTTTGGATGATAACCTATCGGTCGTTCCCGAAGGTACCAAAGGCGAAATTTGTATTTCAGGAATGAGTTTGGCCACCGGCTATTTGAAAAACCCGGAACTGACCAATGAAAAATTCGTAAATAACCCCTTTAGTAGAAATAAATGCGATTACTATTTGTATAGGACAGGGGACTACGCGAAAATGCTTCCTGATGGTAATATCGAATTTATCGGGAGGATCGATGATCAGTTGAATATTCGAGGTTACCGAATAGGGTTGACCGAAATAGAAAGTACCATAGACGAATTTGAAGAAGTAGAAAAAAGCGTGGTAATGGCCATGGAAAGTCAGTTGGGTGATAAACAACTTGTCGCTTTTGTGGTCCGTAAGGAAGGTAATGAACTAGAGGAATTTGAAAGTATTGCCAAGCTGTCAAAGAAGTTACCGGAGTATATGATTCCCCGCTTCGTTTTCTTGGATGCCTTTCCACTTACTTGGAATGGGAAAATTGACAAGAAGGAGTTGTTGAACTATGATATTCAATTGCAAGTACCTTACATAGCACCCGAAACGCAAACAGAAATTGATCTAATAGCCATTTGGTCTGAAATCCTAGAGATCGATCAGGGCGAGATCGGGCGACATGGAGACTTTTTTCAATTGGGCGGACATTCCCTGCTAGCTATTGATCTAACGTCAAGAATAAATCAAAAATTTTCAAAGGAGATATCGCTATCCGATGTTTTTGACGGCTCAACAATACGTGAATTGTCTAAAATAATAGATCGGCAAAAGACTGTTGTACTAGAAGCGGAAAGTGATATTCGACTTTTGAAACAAGGGGAGGAACAAGATGTTAATTTGTTTTTTATTCATGACGTAAGTGGTACGATCAATGGTTATATGCAACTTGTAACGCATCTTAAAGACTATAACTGTTATGGTCTCGACTTTAAAGTAGAGGCCTTTGGTCCCGAAAATACCACTGTAGAAAAGCTGGCTGCACATTATATTCAAAAAATCAAAAAAGTACAGCAAACGGGCCCATATAACCTTGTCGGGTGGAGTTTAGGTGGAGTCGTTCTTTATGAAATGGCCAGACAGTTGGAGGCAACGGGCGATACTTTTGATTCGCTGGTTTTGATCGATACGGTTTTTAGCCAGGAGAAAAAGGAACAGCAATTCCTTATTGCCGAGGAAGAAGGGATTATAGAAACCATTATAGAAGACTTTGACATGAAAATGTTAGACAATAGTTCCATCAAATCGCTTTGGACATCCTTTGTAGAATCAGAAGATTTTAATCAAATGGAATTGGAACAGCTGTTCGAAAAAATTCCACGTGGGTATGCCAACTTGGTATCAGACCATGCGAAAAATGACACAAAGGAAATTGTTACAGCTTTGAATACGGTTAGAACCATCAAGGCCGTATGCGAAAACTACATCTTATCCGAACCCATTAACACCGATATACTGTTCATTAAGGCTTCCGAATCCAGTATGGAATCGGAGGCCATTGAACAACAGTTCGAATGCTCCGCAATTTTGGAAGTTGAAGGAAACCACTTTTCAATTATGGCCGGAGAACAGGCATTAAAGATTGGGGACATCCTATCCCGATCCCTACAATTACAATAACAAGTTCAAGGTCTTCGGCAACTTAACAGGCTTACTTTCCTATTTGAGGAATTTAAACTGCGCTGGTTAAGACAATCTTTATCATTTTTAAGTAGCACGTTCAATAGAATATCAAATTGGGCCTTGGCATGGTCATGCCCACTAAATACTAATAATAAAACAAAAATCTTATGGAAATCAGAGAAGACGATCCAGTCTATATTAAATCGAATTTGGTCATAGAACCCCTAGTAGATAATTGGTACGCCTGGGCGCACCTAATTTCACCGGCCACAGCTGCGATGAATATTCACGATAGGCACCTGAAAATTATGGAATCGTATGTAGAACTACCACAATTGCATGCCGATGCCGTGAAAAACCCCAATATGTTGGGCGGTCCTTTTGTTGATCACAATGGGGAAAGGGTAGACGAAGTGAAGGAACTAATTTCGAATACCCGTAAAAAATGCGCTAATCTATTGGAACTAAGAAAAGATATTTTGGAGCTGTTCGCGCTTTTGAAAAAAGAGAACGGTTACTCGTTGCAACAATTGTATTCCAAAATTCCAGAACGACTCAATGGTTTGGTAGAGTTATTTTACGATATCAACAATAACGCTTCGTTTCGGTTTTTTGAGCCCTTGCTGTATGAAACCGAATTTTATGAAGAATCTTTGCAAAGCTTCAACCTCTTTTTGGTGCAGGATGATGATTCCCGGTCCTTTGTCCTGAGTACTCCAAAACTTCCTGAAACGGACTTTTTAAGAGTAAACCTACCCTTGAAAAGTAAAAAAATAGATGCACTTTTTGAGATGTGCAGGAAGCCAAAGTCCTATAGTGAGATACGGGATTTGTTCGAGATCAAATCGGAAGAAGAGGCTCTTTTCAAAAGTTTTTTTACCACTGAAAGCCCAAAAATGTACGAACCGTACAAAGGAGATGGTGTACTCACAAGATATTTTGGTCATGCATGTATCTTGGCCGAAACCAAGAATACCACGATTTTGGCAGATCCGGTAATCAGCTACGGGTATGAATCGGACATTTCAAGATATACGTATGAAGATTTACCCGAAAAAATAGACTATGTGGTGATAACCCACAATCATCAAGATCATGTACTATTCGAGACCTTGCTGAGGATCAGACATAAGATCGAACATATTATTGTACCCAAGAGTAGTGGTGGTACCCTTCAAGATCCTAGCTTAAAATTGTTGTTTCAAAAACTAGGGTTTAAAAAGGTGATTGAATTGGATGAAATGGAAACCATCGAATTTGATGACTGTTCCATCACGGGTCTTCCTTTTCTGGGGGAACACAGCGATTTGGACGTACGTTGCAAGCTCTGTCATCATGTAAAATTCAACAACGATAAAAGCATGTTGTTTGCTGCAGACTCCTGCAATGTATCCCCAAAACTGTATGATAGAATTCATGGTATGATAGGAAATATAGATGTTATCTTTCTTGGAATGGAATGTCATGGGGCCCCTTTATCTTGGTTGTACGGACCATTATTGCCAGAGCCATTGGCAAGGGACAAAGACCAGTCTAGACGTTTGGCCGGTTGCGATTTTGCACAGGCCAAAGAGATGATAGATACTTTTAATCCCAAAGATGTCTTCGTCTATGCAATGGGACTTGAGCCCTGGTTGAAATATATAAGTTCTATAAAATATACCGAGGAATCCAAGCCTATTGTAGAGTCGAACCGTCTGCTGGAGTATTGTACTTCAAAAGGAATTGAATCTGAACGGTTGTTCGGCGAAAAGGTAATCGAGTACAGTGAGGAGAGCTTAAAAGTACTAAGTCTGTGAAAGTAGCAATTATAGGGATAGGATTGATCGGTGGCTCCTTCGCCAAACGAATAAAGGCCCTGTACGAGGAAGTAACCATCTATGCCATGGATGTAGACGAGCAGCATATCTTCGATGCCCTTTCGTTGAACATGATAGACGGTACCTTGGAGTACTCCGGGCTAAAGGATATGGACATCGTGATTGTGTCCGTTCCGGTGGATACCAGTCTCGAAATTTTACCTAAGGTTTTGAATGCTGTTGCCGACGATACCTTGGTATTTGATGTAGGGTCTACGAAAGAGTTGATCTGTAACAGCTTAAAGGTGCACCCTAGACGAAGGAATTTTCTAGCGACACACCCGGTGGCCGGTAATGAGTATTCAGGACCAAAAGCGGCAATTCAAGAGTTGTTCGAAGGAAAAACAAGTATTATATGCGAGATAGAGATGACCGCGTTTAAAATTCAGGAAAAAGCGCTCGAGCTATTTGAAGATATGGGGATGCGTATTCGGTATATGGACGCTAAGGCCCACGACCGGCATATGGCCTATGTTTCCCATTTGTCGCATATCAGTTCTTTTATGTTGGGAAAAACGGTTATGGGAGATGAAAGAAACGAAAGGGACATTTTTGATATGGCCGAAAGCGGTTTTGAAAGTTCCGCGCGATTGGCGAAAAGTTCCCCTTCCATGTGGACGCCCATTTTTGACCATAACAACGAAAACATTATTGCCGCCCTTGATAAGTATATCGTGAACCTAAATCACTTTAAGCAGTTGTTGATGGATGAGAATTATAAAATGCTCTACAAGAGTATTGAGAATGCGAATCGAATAAAGGAAGTACTGGAAAGATCCCATGTACTTCTTAACGAACTATAAAATGTACAAAATGATAGACATTATTTTTCTAATTGATTTCGAACCCGGACATATATACCCAACCTTTAAGCTTGCCGATTCCTTATCGGAGGCTGGTTTTAAAGTGTGTTTTGCAGGTCCGGCAGATGGCAGAAAAATAGTTGAAAAGCACGGCTTTGACTACCATGAGGTTTTTAAAGACTTGTATCCCGAGGGTTCTTCAGGAGATGATATGGTAAACAAACACTATACCTCCCTTTTGTCGGGCAGTTTAGATCAGTTGATAGAAAAATTAGGGCCAAAGCTGATCATGGTAAGCTCCTATATGCATCTGGAAAGTCTAATACTTTTCTATAAGTACAATGTGAAGTTGATTACGTATTGCCCATCCTTTCTTGAAGGGGTATCGGAGAAAGACCTAACCCTAGATGGAATTTTGATCAACAACTGCTTAAAGATCTTCTTTAGTCTCTCCGGGGAGCAACCGCAAATGCTGTTGAAGTTGGTACAGGAAAAAAATAAATCATTAAAGGACCTCAAAGATATATTCCAACCGATCGAGAAAATACCTAAAATGGTATTATGCCCAAAAGAACTTCGGGTGAATGAAACATCAAAGAGTAAAAAAGAGATTTATTTGGGCCCAGGAATAATCGAAAACAACCCTTCGGAAGAGGTATCTTTTAAGGAGTTTCTGCCAGAAAACAAACAATTGATTTTTGTTTCCATGGGTTCACAGATAAAGAAGTACCCGGACAGGGCGTCGCAGTTATTTAAAATGGCGACATCTTTTATGCAACTACCACATTGCAATGATTTTCATATGTTTTTGACCGTAGGAGGTACCGGAATTTCCAATTGGAACTTGGGAACTGTCCCCGAAAACGTCTCCGTTTTCAATTGGCTCCCTCAGAAAGAAGTGCTTAAAATGGCTTCTGCCGCCATTATTCATGGGGGTTTAGGAACGATAAAAGAATGTATATTTTTTGGTGTTCCTATGCTTATTGTACCCATGGGGAGGGATCAAATGGATAATGCTGAACGGGTATCCCACCATAAGTTAGGGGTAAAGGTCAACCTAGAAGAAACAAACGTTGACCAACTTTCAAAAGCGGTACATTTCTTAATGGTAAATTCCGAAGTAAGGACCAATGTGGCAGAAATGAGAACGGTATTTACAGCCAAAAACGACAATGCCGAAGGGGTACATTTTATTAAGGAATACATTAGTGCATCCTAATACCATATGCCGTAATCGTTGGCTCCCGTGAGCGTATTAGCGTAAACCTAACAAGTTCATCAAAACCGATTATAAGGTGACTTCCTCCCCATTTTTTAAGGGGACCAATATCATGTATTAAAGGGTTTTAAGCCTCTGATATAAATGGAACCTACTTGTCCATTACTCGTTTTGGAGTAGCTATCAACGAGTATTTTTTTAATGTCCTATGAAATAGGCACAAATTTCACACTATGTTTAAAGTAAGAAAACAAGCGGCCCTTCTTTGGGGGATAGTCGTCCTTTTACTAAATGTTGCCGTTGTGGCACAGGAAACGAATCCCGAATTGTATGAGAAAATCGACAGTAGGGTAGCGGCCCTAATGAAACAAGGAGATATCCCGGGCCTTACCCTGGTGATGCTTTCCGAAGGAAAAACCAACATAAAAACTTTCGGATATGCCGATTTGGAGACTTTGGAAAAGGTAAATGAAAAAACCCTTTTCGAACTGGCTTCCTGTAGTAAGGCATTTACCGCCTTGGCCGTTGAAGAATTGATCCAGCACGGTAAAATCGATCCGGAGGCTTCAGTAAACCGGTACTTGAACGACTTCAATGTGACGTACGAAGGTAAAAAGGTGGAGGTAAAAGTAAAACACCTGTTATACCATACAAGTGGAATCCCTTGGAATACCATTGCTAAAATACCGGAATCCACCGCAGATGATGCATTGGTAAAAACGGTTGCCGTGTTAAATGGGCAAGCGCTAGATGAGCTACCGGGAACGACCTACCAGTACGCTACGATCAACTATGATGTTTTAGCACGTATCGTTGAAAAAGTAACGGGCAAGGCATTCGAAGAATACATGAGGGGCAGGGTGTTTCAACCTTTGGGCCTCTCTAATACTACTATCGGGAGACCGATGGATAGCCTTCCTTTGGCCGTTGGGCATAAAATCAGTTTTTTTAAACCTAGACCATATGACGCACCAAGATATTATGGCAATAACGCCGCGGGCTATGTGTTTTCAAATGGTAAAGACATGGCAAGGTGGCTTAAACTTCAACTAGGACTTGCACCGTCACAACTAAAAAGTGCAATTGACGGCACTCATCAAAGAGATCGAACAGTGCCTCCCCACGGCTTGTCATCCTATGCCAAAGGATGGGATATTTCCTTGAGTGGTAACAATGAAATTTCACATACAGGGGTAAATCCCAACTTTACTTCGCATGTGATCTTAAGGCCAGAGGAAAATGTCGCCATTGCTGTCTTGGCCAATTCTAATAGCACCTATACCCCAATAATTGCCAATCAGGCTATGGGCCTCGTTTTGGGTGAAAAGATAGAAGAAGATGTGACATCAGGAGACAATAATGATGGCTTCTTTTCGATGCTGGCGATAGCAATGGGGATATTTATAACAACAGTTATCGCCTATTTAATTTGGGTGGCCATAGGGATTTTCCGGAAGAAAAGAACCTTGGTCAAAATAAAACTGGTTACGGTGAAGCGCTTGCTGGTCCCTTTTGCCATGGTGCTTCCTTTTCTATTCGGTTTGTATATTCTGCCAGAGGCAACTGTGGGCTTTAATTGGGAGTCGATTTTGGTATGGACGCCGGGGAGTAGCCTTATTTTAGTAAAACTCTTGTTAGGGGCGATTGCGATGGGATTTTTGGCGAATACGGTAGGGCTACTTTTTCCAGAAAAAGATTTTTATAAGAAGCAATTACCCAAAATACTTCTTTTTAGTATTCTTTCAGGGTTGTCCAATGTATTGGTCATTATTATGATCACCTCTGCGCTAAATAGCCCTATGGAATTAAGGTATACCGTATTTTATTATAGCCTAGTATTACTAGTATATCTTTTAGGTAGACGTTTTGTTCAAGTTCGGCTTACCAAGATTGCGGTAAGCCTGGTGTACGATATGCGGATGAAAGTGCTGTCCAAAGTTTTGCAAACGTCGTATCAAAAACTGGAGAACATGGAAAATGGGCGGGTATTCACCGTAATAAATGACGACTCCAATTATATAGGTCGTTCTGCCGGGATATTTGTAAACCTTGTAACCAGTTTAATCACCATTGTAGGCACTTTTGTGTATCTTTTTTCCATTTCGGCTTGGGCAACTTCGCTGGTCATCACCATGATGATTTCTCTTACCGCACTTTACAATTTTGTTGGTAAAAGTGCGCATAAATATTTTGAAGCCGCCCGAGATGAGCAGAATACCTTTATGGGACTCATAAACGGTTTGGTCGACGGATTAAAAGAAATTAGCCAGAACAGGAAAAAGAAGGAAGAATACAAAGATGACCTCTCGGAAAGCGCACTGCGATACAAAGAAAAGAATACAATTGCCGATGTAAAATTTATCAATGGTTTCATGGTCGGGGAATCGCTATTACTGATTTTATTGGGAATCGTTTCAATGGGATTGTCCCGGTTGTTTCCAGGCATATCGTTTTATACATTGATGAGTTTTGTAATTGTATTGCTGTACCTGATAGGACCTATCAACAGTGTTCTTTCAACGATTCCCGAGGTAATGAGGGTAAAGGTTTCATGGGATAGGATGCAGAAGTTTTTAGCGGAAATACCGGCCGATATGGGACCAAAGGCTTTAGTGGCAAAAGAAGAATATACTAATAAGGTACAGACCCTAAGAGTAGAAGATGTAGTGTTTACCTACGACGCTACTAATACTGATCACGGAACCTTTGGTATCGGCCCCATAAACTTCGAGGTAAATCAAGGAGAAGTATTATTTATTACCGGAGGCAATGGAAGCGGTAAAACGACTTTGGCAAAGATTCTGACCGGATTGTACAAACCCAATAAAGGAGGAATATTAATCAATGGGAAAAGAGTCTCTAACATTGAATTGAGCGAGTTTTTCTCCACGGTCTTCAATCCTCCGTACTTGTTTAAAAAGCTATATGGCATCGATACGACAGAAAAGGAAGTGGAAATCGCGGAAATTTTAAACGTATTAAGGCTTCAAGATAAGGTTGAAATTACCGAGAACGAATTTAGTACGCTGGATCTTTCATCCGGGCAAAGAAAAAGGCTCGGACTTTTGAAATGCTATTTGGAAGATTCTCCCATATACTTATTTGATGAGTGGGCGGCTGACCAGGATCCCGAATTCAGATACTTTTTCTACCGTACGTTAATTCCTCAAATGAAAAAGTTAGGCAAGATAGTGATTGCCATTTCCCATGATGACTTTTACTTCGATGTCGCAGATAAAATCGTGAACATGCGGGAAGGAAAGTTGAGTATTGCCGAAACGACGGCAGTGGTCGAGCATTACTAGGGCCGGCCAAAGAGTATAGATACACTTTTAAACCTCATTAGCAATGAATACAAAAATTTTCTGCCTACCCTATGCCGGGGGATCGGCAACGATATATAGGGGCTGGCATAACTATTTAGACCCATCGATAAAGCTCATACCTATAGAATTGTCCGGCCGCGGTGAAAGAATCGCCGAACCCTTGTACGACACTTTGGACATGGCGTTAGATGATGTCCTTTCCATTATAAGGGAGGATATAGACACCGCCCCATATGCCTTGTTCGGTCATAGTATGGGAGCAATGTTATCATATGAACTGGCACAAAGAATCGTTCAGGAAGGACTGCCAAAACCGCAACACTTGTTTTTTTCGGGGAGGGGAGTGCCAGATGTAACGCCTATTAAGAAAAAAAAATACCATTTAATGGATGATAAGGAATTTGAAAAAGAGCTAATGCTATTGGGCGGCACACCCGTTGAAATATTTGAGAATAGAGAATTACGACACTTATTTTTTCCCTTATTGCGAAGCGATTTTAATCTATCGGGAACCGATTTAAGCAAACGCAAAGTAACTCCCTTTGATTGTGACCTGTCTATTTTGGTTGGAAAAGAGGAAAAACTGTCCGCGAAGAGAATTACGGGCTGGAAAAGACATACCAAGGGAATTTGCAATGTACATTTTTTAACTGGCGGACATTTTTTCTTAAAACACGAACAGAAGACGATTGCGGATATTATTAATCAAAGACTTGCAAAAACAGCAAAAGAGAGGCACCCAATTACCTACTAGAACCTAAAAAAAAAAGGAATTATGAATAGCATCGACATTTTTAAACCATATATCAACAAGGGATTGAGCAAAGGAACCGAAGGAAAGCCGAGAAGCGAACAAGGGCCAAAAAAAAATGTTTATAAACTTTCCTCCAATGAAAATCTGCTGGGTCCGTCGCCCAAAGCCATTGATGCGATAGCCTCTAATATGCACGAACTAAGTGAATATCCCGATAAAACAAGCCATCGTTTGAGATTGGCACTTAGCAAGACCTATGAAGAAAGGTTGGAACCAGAAAATTTCTTCTGCTGCAATAGTGGAACAGGGATTCTTGAACTTATCATAACAGCATTTTTGGATGCCGGTACCGAATGTATCTATTCAGGAGCTACTTTTGAACCCTTCTGCTTGTTTCCCAATAAAGTTGGGGCCCAAGCGATTAATGTCCCGCTTCAGGGTCCCGACTTTAAGTTGAACGTGAATGGGATTTTACAGGCGGTCAATAGTAGAACCAGGATAGTTTGGTTATGCACCCCCAACAATCCAACGGGGTCATATATTCCCAAAAGAGATTTGGATTATCTGATAAATCGTTTACCGGAACATGTTGTAATGGTGTGCGACGAGGTATATCACCACTTTGCCGATGCAGAAGACTATACCACAGCACTTCCTTATGTCGAGGAAGGAAAAAAAGTGATTGGCGTAAACAGTTTTTCAAAAGTCTATGGTTTGGCAGGGATGCGTGTTGGGTATGGCTATACAACACCCGAACTATCAGAGTATCTGAACAAGGCCATTCGACCATTTTTAATAAATACCCTTACGCTCGAGGCTGCCATCGCGGCTTTGGGTGATATTGATTTTGTTGCTAAAACGGTACGTACGGTTTCAGAAGGAAAAAAATATTTGTATGATAAACTTTCCAAGATGCAGATTACCTTTTGGAAAAGTCAAACCAACTTTGTGCTACTCAAGCTACCCATGAACAATATAGCGTTCGAAGAAAAAATGCTTCAAGAAGGCATCATGGTGCGGCCCATTCATAGTTTCGAAACCGATGATTACGTTAGGGTTACTGTCGGTACAAGAGATAGTAACCGCGCTTTTATAAGAGGTTTAAAGAATGTACTGGGACCTCTTTGCGAAAACTGCGAAAACTGCAAATGCAATTCTGAGACCGCTACAGCACCGCTCTTAGGTGCCTAAATTGTAGTAATGAACCCAAACACTACCAGTTTTATACAGAATACCAAAGAACACTAATTATTGGCATCATGACGAAAATATTTTATAGCTATATATCAAAAAAAGATCATTATCGGTTGTTACACGATTTTTTGCCGTGCTTCTCAACGGACATGCAGACAGCTATTTTGAAGTTCCGGCGATGGGAAGATGTACAACTATCCCTTCTGGGTAAACTTTTATTAAGATATGGGCTCGAAGAAATGGGGGTTCGGTTTTCTGAGAAAAAACTATACTATAATGCCCATAATAAGCCATATTTAAATGGTGAAAACACAAAATTCAACATTTCCCATTCAGGGGAAATGGTCGTTTGTGCGATTACTAATTCTTGTGAAATCGGAATTGATATCGAGGTTTTGAACGATATAGATTTTTATATTTTCAGACCTCAAATGCTTCGTAATGAATGGAAACGTATTTTTTTTGCCGAGGATTTGAAAACAGCATTCTTTGACTATTGGACTCAAAAAGAAGCGGTAATGAAAGCGCATGGGATGGGGCTTTCTATTCCATTGAAGTCTTTTGAGGTAACCGACTTGCACAGTGTCATTCATACTAAAGAGTTTTTTCTGAAGGAAATAAAACTGGATTATGATTACAAATGCTATCTGGCATTTACCGATCATGTGCAAATGGACACTATTGAATCCGTGAGAATTGATTTCTCTTCGTTTCTACCGATAGTCGAAAATTCCTTGGATTCATTGGTTATGTCTTAAAAGAGCCCTACCAATTCTGTACCCTAAAACAATTTTTTGTTGGCGCCCGGAACATAGGTGGTCATTACAACAGTTTATGACCAATACCCCTTGACTAGTATAAACAATTTTAAAAAATACGATATGTTAAATGAAGAAGCCAAAGACATTGTTGATGTAACGATAGTGTTGAATATTTGGAAACGCAAGTACCTAGAAAAGCAGCTTAAAGCACTTGAAGGCCAAACAGTTATACCTAAGGAGATATGGGTCATACATTACGAAGAACATGTTCAAGTTAAGGACCTGGTAGCAATGTTTTCCGATAAATTCCCTTCAATTACCATCATTGAATCAACTAAGAACCTCAAATATTTTGGAAGGTTTTCGATTGCTGTCAATATTGAGACCGAATTTACATGGGTTCTTGATGACGATGTCATTCCTGGTACCAGGTGGTTGGCCAATTGCTGCTATAAATGTAGTACTCTAAATGCAATCATTACATGTACGGGTAGGATTATTCCAAAAGACGATTTTCAACCTGAAAATCCTCGAAATTTTAACCCCGACTACTTTATCGGGGACATTTTACAGCATAAAGAAGATATGTGCTATCTAACAAAAGACCAAGTGGTCGACTACGCTTGTCAGAGTTATTTTTTCAAGACCGCTTGGCTGCGCGCCTTCTGGTCCATTTGGCCCACCACCTTTGCGTGCGGTGAAGACATACATTTATGTGCATCCTGCAAGTCTCAACTGAACATCGATACCGTGGTATTGGCACAACCGGATATCCGAAATTCAGGAAACATTTCTAAAAGATATGGTGCTGACGACTTCGCGACTTGGAAAAAAACCGACTTTTTAAGCACAAGGGAAAAGGTAATTCGTTACCATATGGAGCAATATAACTGGAAACCCTTGGAGTGGCAGGCCACATCTAAGGAAACTGTCGCACTTGTACATACCGATTAATGCGACGCTAACCTCCGATGAACGGGTCTTGGCTGAAGTTTGATTAAAACCAATAGGGTATGTCGGTGCTGTCTTCCATATTTTTCCAATACGCCCCTTTAATAGCTTTTAACGTTTTAAAATACTTCTTATGAACAAAAATATTCCGCATAAAAAACATAAAATTTCGCTCTGTACCACTTGCATGGGAAGGTTACACCACTTGAAGGAAACCTTGCCCGCCAACATTCGTAACAGCGTTGCGTATGGGGCGATTGAATTTGTATTGCTGAACTACAACAGCAATGATGGTATGGATCAATGGGTAGCCAAAGAAATGAAAGAACATATTGAAAATGGCTTTCTGGTATATTTAAAAACCAGCGAGCCCAAATATTGGCATGCGGCCCATGCGAAAAACATCGTTACGAAGTATGCGACCGGGGAAATAGTGGTGAATGTTGATTCTGATTGCTTCGTTCTTGAAGGATATGTCGAGTACATCAATGCGTTGTTCAATAAGGAAACGAATATGTTCCTAACCGGGCGAACGCCCATGGCACCTGCCGATGCCGTAGGAAGGGTATGTGTGTTGAAATCTGATTTTTTAAGGGTAAATGGATATGATGAGAACCTTGATGGGTACGGGTTCGAAGATACCGATTTGTACTCCAGACTAAGGGAAATAGGGATAGAAGAAAAAGATATTGATCTCAAATTTATGGCATCTATCGATCATGGTCATGCCGATAGAATACAAAACACAAACCTGTTAGATCATATAGAATTGATACTTACCCACGATGCCAGAACCGAATTTAAAGCATTGATCGTAAAAAAGGACGGAAGTTTTGAACACTTTGTATTGCTGCCCAATGTTTCTGGCCTTAGGAGTAACGGGGAGCTCCAAATAGATGAAAGCCAAACTCAAATCGGCCGTTGGAGCCGCATAGGGAACCAAATGTTTTTCCAAACAAAAGAACCTTCGGAAAGCACCTTTGTAATAGTAGAAAATGGCCCGAGATTCAGAATGAACGATATGTTGTATTCAAAGGTTGAGGGGGCTGATCAAATTCCAATGTTTTATGGGTATGCGATGCTTACCAATCAGCGAATATATACAAAGAACAAAGAGCAAGGAGTAGACAGCATCAACCGTAATGGCTTTGGGAAGGGAGCCTTAATGGTGAATTTTGAAATGGAAGCATAGCCACTCAACAATCAAAGGAGTGAGTCGTCCTAAAATAGGTTGACAGTTTTTAAAGAATTAAGATTAAACCTTAGAAGCTAGCTTCTAAGGTTTTTTG
>CANMSA010000004.1 GCA_947500385.1 uncultured Flavobacteriaceae bacterium
ATGGTCGTTCCGGCCGCGTCTATAGACAAATCTTGGGTATCGGCCCCGCCGTCGTCGTCGATCCAACTGTAGGTGCCGCTGCCGTCCGTGGAAAGCACTTGGCCATTCGTACCGCCCGTGGGCAGTTCTATTTCATTCGTTGGGTCGTTGTCGTTATCCGCAACCGAAATGGCACCTCCGCCATTGGAAAGTGTGACGTTCGTTCCTGTTTGTGAGAGGGTCTGGATCTCGTTGGTCGCATCCGCATCCGCATCATCGACATCCACCGTTACCGATCCACCGTCGACCAAGGAGATGGTCGTACCGGCCGCGTCGATCGAAAGGTCCTGGGTATCGGCCCCGCCGTCATCGTCGATCCAGCTATAGGTACCGCTGCCATCCGTGGAAAGCACTTGGCCATTGGTACCGCCTGCTGGTAATTCTATTTCGTTCGTCGAATCGTTGTCGTTATCCGCAACGGAGATCGCGCCGCCGCCATTGGAAAGGGTCACGTCCGTTCCGGTCTGAGACAAGGTCTGGATTTCGTTGGTCGCATCTTCATCCGGATCTGTTGAATTCACGGTGTAGTTCCCGTTGCCATCATCGTTTACCGTTACCGCACCAGTGCCCGCTATCACGGTTTCAGAAAGTTCCGAGAGGTCTACCGTGCTGGTGTTTCCATCCTCTAAAGTAAGAGTTAAAATTCGGGTCCCATCATCATAACTAAAATCTGTGATGGTCTGGTTATCCGATCCAATATCGGTCAAAGGAACAATCAAAGTTCCATTGGCGTCCTCGATTTCAAGGTTCGCACCCACCACTTCAAAACGGGTGTTGATTTCGTTAGAAGGGTCGCTATCGGCATCATCAACGTTCAGCGCAATAGTGTTTCCTCCCGTTATTCCTAGATTACCCGGGGTATTGTCAGTAGTCAATGTCTGACTGTCAGTGCCGATATCCACTAAGGGAACAGACAATGTGTTACCGTCACTATCTGTAAGCAGTAAGTCCGAACCAACCACCTCAAATTGACTATTTGTCGTATTGGTATCCACCGCCGTTAGCTCCCAGGAATCACCATCCCAATAGTAAATAGTACCTGTATTCGTATTGACGTAGATATCCCCTGTATCAGCGCCTGCTGGGGTAATCATTCCTGCAGCTGTGACATCAGGGCCACTAAGTACCTCACAGTTACATTGGTCTTCCAACGTAACCGTGGTTTGTGAAAACGCAAACCCGGTCATTAGAAAAACTAAGACGACGATTATTTTTTTCATGATTACTCTTTTACTTTTTACTAAATGTCGTTTGTACAACCCGAAACGACTTTGCATCGGCCTCACACGGGCCGTTGGTATCTTTTAACTCTTAAAAAGCAGAATAGTATCACCGAGTTCAAAAAGAACAGTAATGGAAAGGACAACAGTTATCTCGGAAACATTGGTTTGCGCCCTATTTTTTTCCGCTAGGGAAAATTGGTAGAATTCGGTTAAGTTATTCATGCTTTGGGTTGTATCAAAACTGCGCAAAAAAGAACAGTCCTTTTACAGCATACAAAATTAACCTAAGTGCCAGCACTAGAAAATAAATGTTGTGTAGAGGTAAATTTCTACTGTAAAGCATCCAAAAGATGAGGTTTCGTCCATTTTAATAGTCCATGAAAACCAACGCAAACTATGGGTAAAATTTGAAAATCAAACGCAACAACTGTAGGAAAAATAATAAAAACAAGCACTAGAAATGAACAAAATCTTCTCATTTTTAATCATTTATTTGGGAGCGTAGGGTAGGTTGAAATTGTTAAATAGTACGCTAGCATTGGGGGTATTTTTCTAGTAAGCTCAAAAAGTTCCAGTAACGGGTTCTATTTTGTAGCGTTTTTTGAAGAGGATTTATTTGCCTTAACTTGCGACTAGTCCTTTTTTACCCGGTAGGTAATCCGTCTATTGGTAATGACACTTGTGACTCTTACTAGCAATTCAGCTTCGGTAGAGACTACGGCCGCGCAAGAAGTTGCCGAGCTGCTAACCACAACCCGATATTGATTTTGGTTATCGGCTTCCTGCACATTGAGCACGGCAAGCGTATTCGTGCCAGCGCCGATATATCGGACCCCGTCATCGATAAGGTTCGACCAGCTGGTACCCCCATTGGTGCTTTCCTGCCATTGGTAGGTATCGGCATTGTTCCATGCCGTCGTAAAAGTAGCCTGGTTCCCAACGAAAGCCGTTTGATCCGTAGGCTGTGTGATCGCCGTAACTTCCGGGATATCGGATATCGTAAAGTCACCTAAATCTATTGGACATGAGTCATCTCCCCAGCGCACCCATAAATCGTACGTTCCCGAACTCATAGAAGCATAAGAGACAGAACCGATAGCATCTGCCACCCTTGCCTGATAGGATACTTGATCATCAAGACTAAACTCAATACCGGATCTCTCGGGATGGTCGGGAAAGGTAAAAGTTATGATTCCATTATCCAAACCGCAAGTCGCATCAGTAACCGAAACCGTTGCAGCTGCTATGGTCTCTACCTCTACACTTACCGTATCAGAGTCCTGACATCCATTGGAATCGGTCACGGTTACCGTGTAATCAATCGTAATATCCTGGTTAGGGTCTCCCGCTGGGGTAAACGTAATACTTGGGGTCGTTTGGCCTGTATTCCATAAATAGGTATAACCCGCAGTACCTCCGGTTGCGGACGCTGTCAAGGTCACAGATTCTCCCGTACATATTTGTTGATTAGAACCCGCATTGACCGAGGGTTCAGATACTGATAGTGTTACCTGGTCAGATATTTCGCTGCTACATACATATGCATTGTTGACCACTAAAACCCTGTATTGATTTCCATTATCCGTTAACGTGGCTGCCGTTATTGCAAGGGTAGTCGATGTGGTTCCGTTGTGGATTCCGGCATCGATTAGATCAACCCAATTGGTACCATTAAACTGTTGCCATTGAAACGTATTTGCATTCGAGGCATTCACCGTAAAAGTGGTATCTCCTCCCGGACAGACCGCCCTGTTAGAAGGTTGCGTGGTGATAGAAGGGGCCAAACCTGCCTCTTGAAAATCATACACGGCATTATTATCTGCATCTGTGGGAGTACTATACCCTCCTTGCCCAGTAACTAATCCGTTGGCATCTACGGATACGGGAGAAGTACCTAAAATACCGTCGCCATCTGGATCGGTAAAGCCAGCTTCCAATGTATCCGCACAACCGTCACCATCACTATCTAAATCCAATTCATCTGTAAGGCTATCCGCATCGGTATTCACAGCACATTCTTGAACCAAACTAGTAATGCTTCCTTGCATAAAAGTAGATCCCGACACTGCTTGGCCTAGGATAAAACTGTTGGTAGGGTTCCATGAAACCGGATTTGCAGTTAATCCATTTGTAAAGACCATTGGCTCTAGGGGGCCATTTAATGTTTTAGACCCGAACAATTCAAGGTTGCCATTTGAATCAACTATAATTCGAATCAAAGGCGTTTCGGGATTGGCAGGAGTTGTCCATGTAATTTGCCAAACTTGATTTATTCCTCCTGCGCCATAATACGTACCATCCGCAAATTCAACATTCCTTAACGCAGAGTAAAAATTAATTTCTGCAGAGGTCAATTGGGTGCCATTGACACTTAAATTAAAACTGTTATCAATTCTTGTAACATCAAAAACAAAACCATTTGAATTGTTATTCAATGAAAATGAAGCAGTGTTCCCACCGGTGATCGAATAATCAAAAGACTCAAAAAAACAACCTTCATCAGTATCAAGAATCCCATCATTATCATCATCTAGATCTACTATATCGGGTACATTATCATTATCCGTGTCAATACAGGCGTTTACACCAGCGTTCTGAAAATGCGTACTTGGTGTTCCATAAGGGGCTCCAACCACTAATCCGTTCGCATCGACCGAGGGTGCTCCCGTTCCATAAATACCATCATCATCGGGGTCTATAAAGCCTGCTTCTATGACATCGTTACAACCGTCGCCGTCACTATCCGCATCTAAATAATCATAGTCCCCATCCCCATCGGTGTCAGTGGTACAAGCGACGAAACTACTCGCATCTTTTCCAAAAACAAAAAGTTTTCCGTCTCCGGCATCATTACTACCATGATTATCATATAGCCTTATTTTAGAAACATTCGCCCCCATCGGAGCCAAAGAGCTCAAAGGGATCAATGCTATTCCCAAACCTTCTGTACCTCCTCCAAGCCTGTCTATTACCACACCTGTGTTAATATAATCCGAGGTATTTATCGTTAACTGACTTGCCAAGGCATCGCCATTCACGTCAAAAGCTTCAATTCTAAAACTGTTATTGAGGTTTCTTTCCGATAACACAACAAAATTCTCCCCATTCACAAAAATCGGATCAATATAGCCAAGTTCCCAATAGGCAGTGGTACCGCCAAATGTACTTACTAAATTCTGCATCCAGTTCATATCCGCGGATTGGAACAAGGGCAAAATTTCCGCATTCCAATCGGGGGAAGTGGTATAATCTATGAGTTCTGTACCATGTTGCAGACTTGTCGCATCATTGCTACCAATAGATAAGGTTTCAAAATTGGAATCATAGGAATCTGGATAAATAAACTCAGAATAGGTTTCCCCGTTAAAAGTGATACTATTTAAGGTAACCGGTCCCCCAGCACTTCCCGTAATACTAAAGGTTGCTGTAGGGATTGGGCCAGTGATAGGATACGCTTCAAAACCACATTCTATATAATCTTCTATTCCATCATTATCATCGTCTAAATCAACGTGATCACCTATTCCGTCCAAATCAGCATCTAGAAAGGGCAAAACCGTAAGAACCCCCGAAGTATCACCAGATAAGGGAATGTTCTGATCATTGGAAACATCGGCCGCAGAGAGTGTATTGGTATAGCTTCCATCTGCATTTACGACTACAGAAAAGGTAAAAGAACAGGTAGAACCTGCCGGAATATTAGCTCCAGAAATCATAAAACTGCTAGATCCGGGGACCGCGGTCATTGTTCCCCCACATATTGAATTGGCATTGGGTACGGGTGCAAGTGTCATTCCTGACGGAAGATAATCTGTAAGTACAAAATTGGTCAAGGATACCCCGTTTGAAGGATTGTTCACTGTTAAGGTCACCAAAGACTCTCCGTCTTCATAAATTGTAGACGGGCTAAATGTTTTGCTTGACACTGCCGGAAAGGCAATTTCATTCGAAGTTACAAAGACTCCGCCCCAAACTCCTTCACTACTACTGCCCAATACCACATCCATATCGGTTGCCGAATTAGGAACCAATCCTGTAACATCAAAAACATCAATATCAATGCCCCAATTGTACGTTTCTACGGGATTCCTTCCTCCAACATCGATTCCATACTCCGAAATAGTTCCGTTTAAGGTATTATCTGCTGGGTTTAAGGCATTTGAAAGTGCTGTCCCATTAATGCTTAAAAAATCACCTGTTAGATCGGCTTCCCCATCAAAGGCAAAATAACCTGCAGCAGTATCAAAGCTTCCGGAGGATGGCGTTAACAAACCGTTAATGGTAAAGGAATCGTTGTCACCGAAACCAAAAAACTGAAAACCATCCCAAACAGCAATATTTCTAGATTTTTCGGTAGGGTCTTCATAGACAATAACCATCGTCCAACCTCCAAAAGGCCCAGTAAAACCACTTCCTGTGACCAAAGCAATATCGGCTACAACATATTCACCACTTCCTGCCGCCTGCACGATGCCGGTCACATCGGCATGGGCCATAAAAGAGTTCCAACCTCCAAAACGGGTAGCTTCTACATTACGAACACTAGCGTTTACGGTGGTATACGCAGCAGCTCCCGGCTGCTTTAATTTTACTTGGTCAATAGTTAAGCCCGTAGGGTTGGTTATGCCTCCAAATCGACTTTTATAGGCACCACCCCAATATAGGCCTGCCCAAGCTACCGTAGCACCGGGAGGTATCGTTATGGTACTGCCACTAGAGTTATCGGTCCCCGTATCGCTATCTACATCAACATAGCCCATAGTGACTCCATTATTAGTTACTGGAGTTACAGGACAACCCGAAACACATTCTACATTCGTATTTCCACGCATAATGAAATTACCAGTTATATTCCTGGCTTCCCGTTCTTCATAAGGTCTTGTATTATTATTCGCCCCAAGACTAAAATATACAGCACTGGAGGCGCCTCCTGTAAGGTCTGTGTCGAGTATTAGGACGCCATCATCGTATACCCGTACATAGGATGTACCATTCCAACCATCCCCGAAGTCATCCTGTAGAAATAGGATATAACCTGCGTCATCTGGAACTCCGGCAAATGTCGCAGGACTCCCTAAATTGTTATAGGCGGTATTTGAAGCTCCTGTGAAACAATCAGCCGGGTTGCAAATAGCTGTTCCTATCTGATTCACATCTGGATCGTATAGGGTGACTCTGTTTTCCGAAGACCAACTCCCCCAACTTACTTCAATAGTAATGGTAGATTGTCCAAAAGCCGAAGCACTGAGACAAAGGAGTAAGATAAGTGTAAATTCCTTGTAGTATTTTAGATTTACAGGTAACATTAGGTTGACTTGGGATTCTATTTTCAAAAATAAGGCAACCTACTATGTTAGTCTAAATTATGTTGTGTACTCCCCAATTAGCTCTATGAAGCACTCTAAATGTGCTGTTTGCATGAATCAATCATCATTAAAAGCGTATGATATAATAGGATTCGTATACAACTATCCTCTGTTGAAGCAAGCTGTAAATAGCTATATTCTTCATCCCCATTCAAGTTTATGTCCGTAAAATATGTGAAACAAACTTTCAACCCTGGTTGATCTCCCAAAAATCAGTTTTTATTGACCCGGTACGTAATTCGTCGGTTCGTAATAACACTTGCAACTCTCACCAGTAATTCAACCTCTGTAGAAATTATAGTGGTACAAGATGTTCCCGAGTTGCTTACCAAAACCCGGTATTGATTTTGATTGTCCGCTTGCTGTACACCGAGTACCGCAAGGGTATTGGTACCGGCCCCAATATACCGGATACCGTCATCCGTAAGATTAGACCAACTGGCACCGCCATCCGTACTTTCCTGCCACTGGTACGTATCGGCATTGTTCCATGACGTTGTAAAGGTGGCCTGGTTTCCAACCAGCACAGTTTGGTCGGTAGGTTGTGTATTGGCCGTAACCTCCGGAATATCCGATATGCTAAAGGTTCCCAAATCTATAGGACAGGAGTTATCGCCCCAACGTACCCAAAGGTCATAACTCCCTGCGCTTAATCCGTTATAGGTTACCGAGCCACTATTATCGGCAACAGTTGATTCGTAACTCGCTTGATCATCAAGACTGAACTCGATTCCCGTTCGTTGGGGATGGTTTGGAAATGTAAAGGTAATCGCGCCATTGTTCAGGTTGCAACTAGCGTCCGTAACGGACACACTTGCCGATGGTATAGTCTCTACTTCCACACTGACCGTATCACTATCCTGACAGCCATTCGAATCGGTCACTGTAACGGTATAGTCAATTGTAATGTCCTGGGTGGGGTCTCCGGCGGGGGTAAAGGTAATCGTTGCAGTGGTTTGCCCTGTATTCCATAAATAGGTATAACCTGCGGTACCTCCCGACACGTTGGCTGTGAGCGTTACCGATTCCCCCGTGCAAATCTGCTGATTCGACCCTGCATTGGCGGTCATCGAAGCAACCGTAATCGTTTGTTCGACGTCAGTGGTATTTCCAGCAGCATCGGTCACTCGATAGGTTCTTGTAATTATTTCAGGGTTGGAACCTCCGTCGCTCACATCACTCACGAAACTTACCGTCGGGCCGGTGGTACAGTTGTCGGCCTCATCGGTTACCACAGATATGTCAGCTGCCGGAATATCGCTTGTACAATACACGGTGACGGGTGCGGGGTCGCTCGCTGTTGGATCTTCGTTATCTGTTACTATCACATCAAAACTATAAGTACCTGTATTACCAAAAGCATCGGTGGTTTCAAAGGTATTGGTCGTCGTACCCAAGGGAAACGTCGCCCCGGAAGCTAGTCCGGCTGTTTGGGTAAGTGTAAAACTTGCTGCGGGACACGCACCAGACCCAGAGGTATCTGCCACCTTTAGTCCTGGAATAGTGAGCCTATCCAATCGCGCTCTATCGGTCGCATTGCTGTTTGTTTCAAAATCGAAACGCACCCTATAATTACCTGTTGCGGTAATAGCAATAGCTTCAGTTTCCGCAACATTGGAGGCATACACTTCCGTAAAGATAGTTGTCGCCGTACCTGCTTCATCCACCAAGCTTACCGTGATACGATTATTATTACGTACCCGATCGATTCGATGCGTAAAGGTCAATTGTCCATTTCCATTCAAATATACCAACGGACTGATCAAGGTTCTAGGACCACTACTGATCAAGTTACTGGTACGCATACTTTTGGTGTCCACTAGGGGATTGTTCGTAGAGAGTGTGGTTCCGGAAAACTGCCAACATTCATTGATCATGGCGGCCCTATCGGCCGCTTCAAATTCCCCTACTACAGGGTAGGTACCATCTCCTGCAGCACAATTATCAGTTATGGTAGGTATGGCATAGGTAACGACCGCATCACAGGAACTACCGTCTGTATTCACCGATATATTTGATGGTCCCGATACAATAGGGTCCTCATCGTCGGTCACCGTTACCGTGAAACTACAGGTATCGGTATTTCCTGCAGCATCGGTAGCGGTATAAACAACCGTGGTTGTTCCGGGCAAAAATAGGTCTCCCGAATTATAGTTATTGGTGGTAAGGCTTACCGCCCCACAATTATCGGACACCGTGGGTGCGGTCCATGTAACTAGTGCGCCGCAACTTCCGGTATCATTCGAAACGACAATATTTGTCGGACAAGCTGCTATCACCGGATCGGTGGTATCATTGACCGTAATAGTCTGTACCACATCAATACTATTACCGGTCGCATCGGTAACCCTATAAGTTCTTGAAATAGTTTCAGGATTACTACCACCATCACTCACATCACCTATAAAGGTAACTGTGGGATTCGTTGTGCAGTTATCGGCTTCATCGGTAACAACGGTAACATCCGCGGAAGGCACATCTGCACTACAATTCACGGTCAAAGTACTTGGGTTACTGGCCGTGGGATTTGTTTTGTCTATCGTAATGGCAGTGGTGGCAGAAACATTTACCACCGGATCGCCTGCAGTTCCTCCAAATTCTACAATGTATCCTTGAGGGGCGTATGCTCCTCCTCCACCTACATTCGGTAAATCGTTCCATGATCCCGGGATTCCAATTGAACTATCGGTAATATGGGCAAAGTTCTCTTGCCCAGGGGTACTTGGACCATCAGGATAGTCGTTGGGTTCATTGTTATTCCAAAAGGCAAATGTAAGTTCTGTTCCACCAACACCACCACTCCAAAAAGAAGTGCCTGCTTCCGGTCCGGTCACCCATTGCCAGTCTCCTTCCGTTGTGTCATCATTTGCACCGATCCACCCAACTCCGGTAGCCTGCGACCCTGAAAAATCGGCTTCCGCCTGTGAAGTTAAAGTGGCCAGATACCCCTGCAATCCATAATAGGTTCTTAACGCCGCCGCGTCTCGCGCATCGGTCCAAGTGATACCGGGATCTGCGACGAACTCATAGTAGTGGCCTGAAGAGGGTAAGAAATTGGGGTCGCCCATGGTGATAGAAAAGCCTCTACTCCCAGACGGACTCGCAGCACTGCTGGCAAATACTACTGCACTGATGGCATTTTCAAATTCCGCTAAAGTTGCTGGTCCGGTAAGGGTAAGTTTTCCTTCCGAGGCACTCCATATGGTCGTGATGCTCGGATGAGCTCCCGTTAAGGTAAGCGTGTCTTCACCATTAACATACCCTGAAGAAATTTGAATGGCCACTTCATCGGCCGTTGTGTCATCAGGATCAGTGATACTGATGGTTTCCACTACCGGGATTGTAGTGCCTGGGCAATACTCTTGGTCTCCTGTAGCGGTCAATACCGGTGGATCATTTGAAGAAGGGGCGATACCTGAGTACGCCACCAAGGTTGTGTTCGCAGAGGAGGAACAGAAAAATTCATTGACCATAATCCGAATCTGACCTGTAATCGGCGCAGTAAAAGAAATCTCTGATTGTAATCCGCAAAAGTCATCATTATAGTCAACGAGGACGCCTGCAGCAGTGTAAGCCGTTAGTTGCGTATCCCAAGAAGCAATTCCGCAAACGCTTACGGTATAAGTTCCCCCGTTCACCACATTCATCTGGAAATACTCCCCAGCCGTGATGCTTGTAGTTTGCTGTGTCGCCGCAGTGGGTGAAACCACCACAGAAGAATTTGTACCCCCAAACGAACATTGGCCGTGTATTTTAGTACCCAGCAATAACAGGCATAAAAAAACAAATAGCTTTCGCAGTTTAATCTGTATTTCGAGCGTAGGAGGCATTGACGAATTACTTATTAAACACTAAAGGTAGTGTTAAGCCCAACCCGGCACCAATATTTGTTGTGTAAGGAGTTAAAAGGATGCATGAACTGACAAAAAACCCATGTTTAGGTTTTTAACTACGCGGTTCGTAGGATACACTGGAAGGGACTACAAAAAAAGCAGCTATCATGGAATAGCTGCTTTTTAAAAAGAAAACTTTATTTTTTTATTCCAAAATAATAAACTCAGATCGACGGTTTAATTCATGTTCATCTGGGGTACATTTAACCCCGTTGGAACACTTGTTCATTAGTTTGGTTTCACCAAAACCTTCCCCTTCCAAGCGATCAGCGGAAATTCCTTTGGCTACCATATAATTGACGGTCGCTTCGGCTCTTTTCTGCGATAACCACAAGTTATAAGCATCTTTACCCCTGCTATCTGTGTGAGCGTTCACCTTTATTCGTAAGCTTGGATATTTCTCCATGGCGGCGATTACTTTTTCCACCTCTACCTCTGAATCTTGCCGGATATTGTATTTGTCAAAATCGAAATAAATTGTACTTAGCTGCAGTAACTTGGCCAAATCATCTCCAAAACCAGCTGTAATCGTATCTCTTTCCAAATAAAAATCAATGATTTTAGCTTTACCATCCGATTTTCCCAAATATTCTTCAGAAGGTACATATCCTTGAATAGAAGCTCTTACGAAATTTCCTTTTTTACAATCTACGGAAAGTTTATAGTTACCATCGGAATCTGTAATTGTAGACATCAATTCCTGGTTGTTTTCATCGATCACCTTCACAGTAGCACCGACCAATACTTCATTCGAAATTTTATCGCGTATCGTTCCGGTTATTTCCTGCACGCACTCCAACACCAACGGTTCTGTTTCCAAAAAGGAATAAATATCATCGGCACCTTGTCCCTCCGCCCGATTCGAAGCAAAATATCCCCTTCTAGTATCTTCATCAAAAATGAACGTGAAGTCATCCATTTTACCATTCACGGGTTCTCCAACGTTGACAACGGCCCCGTCAAGTTTCCCATCGGCAATTTTAGTCGCAAAAATATCCAAGCCTCCCAATCCCGGGTGGCCGTCCGAGGAAAAATACAAAACTTCTTCCGAAGTCACATACGGAAACGTTTCACGTGCTTCGGTATTGATGGTATTCCCAAGATTCTCAGGGTTTCCGAAGGTGCCATCTTCGTTGACCGCTACCTTAAAAATATCAGAGGCTCCTAAGGTTCCCTTCATATCGGAAACAAAATAGAGTGTCTTTTCATCCGGACTCAAAGAAGGGTGCGCAACGGAATGCATATCACTGTTAAAGGGAAGTTCTTGGATAGAATCCCATACCCCTTCCTGATTCAAACGCGCTCTAAAAATTTTCAAACGAATAACGCCTTCTTCATCCTTCACATACTTGCCCTCCTTAAAATTGTTTCTTGTAAAATAGAGAGTGTTTCCGTCAGAGGTAGTAATAGAAGTAGATTCGTGTAGACGTGTGTTGATGTCATCTCCCAGTTTGGAAACGGCACTCATAGAAGCGCTATCGGCATCGACTTTATACAAATCCAAAAAATCCTTCGAATTCCAAGTATGTCTGTACCTCGCCAGGTTTCCGGTATCCCTATCAGAAGAGAAAATCAACCCTTCTTTATAAAAGGATGGTGCAAAATCAGAGTAAGGAGAATTGTACTTAAACTCCCCAATATCGTAACGTCCTGAGTTTTTCTTGATTTCCTCAAGAAAATCCCGCTCGTTTTTATAAAGGGAAGCCCTGTTATCCGTTCCGTTTGAGGTTGCTTCGATGAATTTTCCCATAATTTCCTTAGCGCCCGGATAATCTCCCAAAGTCTTCAGGGTTTGTGCATACTTAAAATAATCTTCCGGTTCTACTTCGGCCCCATACTCTTCTACCAATCTCTTGTATGTGGCAGCTGCCTGTACATAGTCTGCATTAAAATAATAGGAATTCCCGAGTTTTTTAAGCAGATCTGCGGAAACATATCCCTTGTCCAATACCCTTTTGTAGATATCGATTGCCGGGCTAAACGAATATTGCTCATACCGCTCGTTTGCTTTGGTCACCAATCGATTCTCTTTTTTCACTGAGTCCTGTGCCACTAGGTTGCCCAAGAAAGTGAAAGACAAAATCATTAATAAAAGCTGTACTTTTTTTGCCATTTGTGCCTAAATTTAGAAGAAACGTGGTGATACCAATTTTTGGAAAGATTTTACCAATTCAAATCTCAAAAACACCTCGAAAGAACCGTCGTTAAATTGCGTACCGCCCAGCTCGGTTGTTTCCCTATCATACGCAAGCCCCAACATAAACTGGTCGGTTATCTGAAAACCTGCCAATGCGCTTACCGCCGCATCCCATCTGTAGGCAGCGCCGAATGTAAATTTGTCATTATACATAAAATTTGCAGAGAAATCTATTTGCAACGGGGCTCCACTGACCACCTTGGTAAGCAAAGCCGGTTTGAATTTGAAATTGTTGTTCAAATCAAAAACATATCCCGTAATGAGATAAAGGTTGATACGTTCTTGGGAAAGAAAATCAACGGTGGTAGAATTGCCTCCGGAACCATCAAAGTGTTCCGTTTCCAAAAGGTTGGGTGCTGAAAGGCCTGCATAGAACTTGTTTGTATGATAATAGACCCCTAACCCAACATTCGGTGAAAACCGATTATCAATATTATCGGTATTCAAATTTTCCTGTAGTTGTGGATCATCCCTTTGTCTTAGCCCTTCAACATCTAGATTAAAGAGATGTCCTCCCGCTTTTAATCCGAAAGATAATTTAGCATCCAAAGAAACATCAATGGTATATGAAATCACTGCATCGAAATACGTTTCTTGCACCGCACCTTCCCCAATTTCATCGTTCACAATCGAAAGTCCGTAACCCACGCGGCTATTACGGATTGGCGAATGTAAATTCAAGGTTTGCGTCTTCGGTCCCCCTTCGAGACCCACCCATTGAGAGCGATAAAGGGCGGCAGCACTAAATTGTCCTCTAGAACCCGCATAGGCCGGATTTACACTCATTGTGTTGAACATATATTGTGTATACTGCGCATCTTGCTGTGCATTGGATGTTTCCCAGAAAAGCAGTACTAACAATAGGGGTGCTAAGAAGCTCTTTTTTAGTGTCATAGGTGCGAAAGCATTTACTTACTTATGTAAAGATAATCGTTCTCTGTCGTTTTAGGCTGACCTTGAAGGTTGTACTCAAAGATATAAAAATATACCCCTGCCGGTAAATAATCGGTTGCACTCACCGTAGAGCGTCCTTTCGAACGGCCATCGAACACATTATTTTGATTGTTATAGTTACTGCCATCATACACCAATACCCCCCATCGGTTAAAAATCTTAAGGGTATTGTTCAACGCTTTATCTACATTTTCTATCCACAAGAAGTCATTTCTTCCGTCTCCGTTTGGTGTTACAATTTGCATAACAATCACCTCGTCATCAGAGTCATCGATAGGGTCTAGATAATCCGGGGTACCATCGCCATCGGTATCATCGTTGGTAGGGTCGCCATCACCATCCGCATCTTCGTTCGGGGTATCAATGCCATCGCCGTCGTCGTCCAGATCACGATAGTTCACATCCTCGGTACCATCGGTATCGGGCAGGTCGTTCGCGGGATCGTCGATCTCGTCGTTCACATCGAAACCATCATCCACATCCGAGCCTTCATAACCATCGTCAAGACCATCGCCGTCGGTGTCGACCCCTGTAAAGGTCTGATCGGGAATACCGTCAAAGTTAAAGTCGTTCCCTTCGTTGTTATCCGGTACCGTATCGTTGTCGCTGTCCAAGTCAATATAATCAGGCGTTCCGTCCCCATCGTGATCGTTCGGTGTGATGCCATCTGGCAAATAGGCCGAGTTCAAACCATTATTAGCTGCATAGGTGGCCGCGTCATCATCATTTGGTGGAATGTAACCTGCAGTTGTTTGACCTTCCACATTGTCGGGGATACCATCGTTGTCGGCATCGATATCCAGGTGGTTCGGAATTCCGTCACCATCGGTATCCAGGGGATCGGTCAACGGATTGTCATCGCCATCCAAATTAGGATCTTCTTCGGTATCGAGAATACCATCGTTGTCGTCGTCTAAATCAACGGTATCGGGAACACCGTCGCCATCGGTATCAGGACCATCATCGTTCGGGTCTAGGTAATCAGGGGTACCATCGCCATCGGTATCATCGTTGGTAGGGTCGCCGTCACCATCCGCATCTTCGTCCGGGGTGTCGATGCCGTCTCCATCATCGTCCAGATCACGATAGTTCACATCCTCGGTACCATCGGTATCGGGCAGGTCGTTCGCGGGATCGTTGATCTCGTCGTTTACATCGAAGCCATCGTTAACATCCGAGCCTTCATAACCATCGTCAAGACCATCGCCGTCGGTGTCGACCCCCGTAAAGGTCTGATCGGGAATACCATCGAAGTTAAAGTCGTTCCCTTCGTTATTGTCCGGTACCGTATCGTTGTCACTATCCAAATCGATATAATCGGGCGTTTCGTCCCCATCGTGATCGTTCGGTGTGATGCCATCGGGCAAATAGGCCGAGTTCAGACCATTGTTTTCAGCATAGGTGGCGGCATCGTCATCGTTGGGCGGAATATAACCTGCAGTTGTTTGACCTTCCACATTGTCGGGGATACCATCGTTGTCGGCATCGATATCCAGGTGGTTCGGAATTCCGTCACCATCGGTATCCAGGGAATCGGTCAACGGATTGTCATCGCCATCCAAATTGGGATCTTCTTCGGTATCGAGAATACCATCGTTGTCGTCGTCTAAATCAACGGTATCGGGAATACCGTCGCCATCGGTATCAGGACCATCATCGTTCGGGTCTAGGTAATCCGGGGTACCATCGCCATCGGTATCATCGTTGGTAGGGTCGCCGTCACCGTCGGCATCTTCGTCCGGGGTGTCGATGCCGTCTCCGTCGTCGTCCAGATCACGATAGTTCACATCCTCGGTACCATCGGTATCGGGCAGGTCGTTCGCGGGGTCGTCGATCTCGTCGTTTACATCGAAGCCATCGTTAACATCCGAGCCTTCGTAACCATCGTCAAGACCATCGCCATCGGAGTCGACCCCTGTAAAGGTCTGATCGGGAATACCATCGAAGTTAAAGTCGTTCCCTTCATTGTTATCCGGAACGGTATCATTATCACTATCCGAATCGATATAATCAGGCGTTTCGTCCCCATCGTGATCGTTCGGTGTGATGCCATCGGGCAAATAGGCCGAGTTCAGACCATTGTTTTCAGCATAGGTGGCGGCATCGTCATCGTTGGGCGGAATATAACCTTCTGTGGTCTGCCCCTCTACATTGTCGGGGATACCATCGTTGTCGGCATCGATATCCAGGTGGTTCGGAATTCCATCCCCATCGGTATCCAGCGGATCGGTCAACGGATTGTCATCGCCATCCAAATTAGGATCTTCTTCGGTATCGAGAATACCATCGTTGTCGTCGTCTAAATCAACGGTATCGGGAACACCGTCACCGTCGGTATCAACACCATCGGTAGGGTCCAAATAATCAGGAATACCATCGCCGTCGGTATCATCGTTGGTAGGGTCGCCGTCTCCGTCGGCATCTTCGTCCGGGGTATTGATGCCGTCTCCGTCATCGTCCAGATCGCGATAGTTCACATCCTCGGCACCATCGGTATCGGGCAGGTCGTTCGCGGGGTCGTCGATCTCATCGTTTACATCGAAGCCATCGTTTACATCCGAGCCTTCGTAACCGTCGTCCAGACCATCGCCATCGGTATCGACCCCTGTAAAGGTCTGATCGGGAATACCGTCAAAGTTAAAGTCGTTCCCTTCGTTGTTATCAAGGACCAAATCATCATCGCTGTCCTGGTCTCTATAATCTGGTTCTCCATTCCCATCAAAGTTTTCAGGAGTTACCCCTTCATCACCTGTACCTTCATACGCATTATCAAGACCATCATTATCATCATCGGCGCCTTCGGGAGCAACGTACCCGTCTGTCGGCTGCCCCTCTACGTTGTCAGGGATACCATCGTTGTCGGCATCGATATCTCTAAAATCTGGTTTGGTATCATCGTCAGAGTTAACGGGAAACAAACCGCCACCGCCATAAACGTCATCCAAACCATTTTCATCTACATCTTCGCCCGAAGGAGGCACATATCCATCAGTATCTTGTGATTCAATGTTGTCCAAAATACCATCATTATCGGAATCTATATCCAAGGTGTCCGGAATTCCGTCTCCATCCGTATCCAATGGATTTAAACCATCTTCATACGAATCATCGATTCCATTCAAATCACTGTCTCCGGAAGGCGGAACATAATCCTCGGAAGTTTGTGCCTCAACCTTATCTTTAATTCCATCATTGTCGGAATCAAAATCCCTAAAGTCAGGAAATTCATCATCATCAGAGTTAAAAGGAATAATACCAAAACCGAAGCTGCCTTCGTACGCATCATCCAAACCGTTGTTGTTAGCATCCACTCCGCTAGGTGCTACATAGTCTAAAAACGGTTGCGCCTCTACGTTATCCCGAATACCATCTATATCAGAATCCAAGTCTATATAATCGGGAAGAACACGTCTGTCGGAATTAATTGGTATAATACCAAAACCAAATGATCCTTCGTAAGCATCATCCAATCCGTTTCCATTGGCATCTATACCAGACGGAGCAACGTACAAACTCGTTCGCTGACCCTCATAGTTATCCAGAATTCCATCTCCATCGGAATCGATATCCTGATAGTTTGCAAGTCCGTCACCATCTGTATCCGTTGGGTTGGTGTCCGGATTGTTATCCCCATCGGTATTGGCATCCTCTACCGAATCCAATATACCGTCGTCATCGTCGTCCAAGTCTGCCGGATCATCCGCAAAAAATACGCTCGTGTTATTTGAGAGTGCCATAAACTCTCCGTCTGCCCTCGCAATCGAAAAGCCAAAAAACAAAATAAAAGAAATATACAGGGCAGCTACATTTCTTTTCTTGCTGTTTCTAAGATTAGAAGTAATAAGTTCCATAAGTGTTAGCAATTTAAAATCTGTACGTATACAGATAGGTTTTACCAATCACCACGGCTTGTAGGTATACTCGTCAAAAAAGCAAGAAGTTGGGACTACTTTTGTTAAGGAACACGCAAGATATAGTTAAAATTTTGATCTTCAAATTGTTTGGAAACCCTAAATTATGAAAAGTCTTTCAAAAACCATATTATTCGTTTAACTGTAGTTTTTCATGTTTTTCACCTTGTTTAGTTACGTTTACTTTTGTTAAAAAGATTATCCGAAGACCAATTTAACGATGTTTTTTACCGTACCCCGATTGCATAATGGGCATTGCTTACCAGCCAAAGTGCTTGTTTTGCAGGAATTTCGCCCTCTTAAAACCTTCCGGTTTTATATGAGGTAATTTTCCCCTTTAATAACTATTATTTAGTTTATTTTTGCGCAAATTTGGCAAATGAGCTTTACAGAAGAAATACAACGAAGACGCACTTTTGGTATTATATCGCACCCCGATGCCGGTAAAACGACTTTGACCGAAAAACTACTTTTGTTCGGGGGGGCCATTCAAGAAGCAGGGGCCGTAAAGAACAACAAGATTAAGAAAACCGCTACGAGCGATTTTATGGAGATAGAGCGTCAACGAGGGATTTCGGTAGCTACCTCTGTATTGGCTTTCCTATATAAGGATAAGAAAATAAACATTCTCGATACGCCCGGGCACAAAGATTTCGCCGAGGACACTTTTCGAACTTTGACGGCAGTGGATAGTGTTATTGTGGTCATTGATGTTGCAAAAGGAGTTGAGGAACAAACGGAAAAATTGGTGGAAGTCTGCAGAATGCGAAGCATCCCGATTATTGTGTTCATCAATAAAATGGATAGAGAGGGGAAAGACGCCTTTGATCTGCTCGATGAAGTGGAGCAGAAATTAGGCCTTACCGTTACTCCTTTGAGCTTCCCGATCGGAATCGGATATGACTTTAAAGGTATTTACAACATTTATGAAAAAAACATCAATCTCTTTAGCGGCGATAGCAAAAAAAATATTGAGGATACCATAGCCTTCGATCATATGGATAACCCGGAGCTCGAGCAGATCATTGGCGCTGCGGCGGCGGAAGAACTTCGTGAAAACTTAGAATTGGTTCGCGGGGTATACCCTGAATTCAACAGGGAATCGTACCTAAAAAGCGAGCAACAACCCGTTTTCTTTGGCTCTGCCCTTAATAATTTTGGCGTGCGCGAGCTGTTGGATTGTTTTGTTGAAATAGCTCCTCCTCCAAAATCAAAAATGGCAGAGGAACGGCTTGTCGAGGCCAATGAAAAAAACCTTACGGGCTTTGTCTTTAAGATTCATGCCAATATGGATCCAAAGCATCGCGACCGACTTGCCTTTATCAAAATTGTTTCGGGCACTTTTGAACGGAACAAGCCCTATTTGCATGTGCGGCATGGAAAAAAACTCAAATTCTCGAGCCCCAACGCCTTTTTTGCCGAAAAGAAGGAAATTGTAGACATCTCTTATCCGGGAGATATTGTGGGTTTACACGATACCGGGAATTTTAAGATAGGTGATACTCTTACAGAAGGGGAAAAGTTGCATTATAAGGGTATTCCTAGCTTCTCTCCCGAACACTTTCGGTATATTAATAATGCGGACCCCATGAAAGCGAAACAGCTCTATAAAGGGATCGACCAACTGATGGATGAAGGGGTAGCCCAGCTATTTACCTTGGAGATGAACGGTAGGAGAGTTATTGGCACCGTAGGAGCCTTGCAGTTCGAAGTTATTCAATATCGCTTGGAACATGAGTATGGAGCCAAATGCACCTATGACAATTTTCCCGTACATAAGGCTTGTTGGGTTTCCGTAAAAGACCCGAAACACCCGGAATTTATAGAGTTTCAGCGCGTAAAACAAAAATTTCTTGCCAAGGATAAAGGCGGACAGTTGGTATTTTTGGCGGATTCTTCATTTTCCCTTCAGATGACCCAACAAAAATATCCCAACGTGCAATTGCATTTTACTTCTGAGTTTGATTGAAAGAAGCGGCTAACTTTAAAGTTCGAAAGTGTTTTTTACTATCGCCTACTATCTGGAAACAAAATATTGACATACCCTGCCGTTGTGGCCTTGAAGATGTGAAACTCCGACAGGCCATAGGACTTGTTCAACACCAGTTTTAGAATCGCCTTACTTTCCGTATTGCCGGTGGTCAATTCATACACAAAATGGTACACCAATTCGGTCTTTACTATCTTGGATAACGTATAAGTACGGATTTCGCCAAGCTCATTCTCGATTACTTGGCATACTCCATTATACGGCCCCCAAAATCCCATAATGGACGAATGCATTTTCGGAGTCATATAACTCTTGTCGAGTATTTGGCGAAGTGAATTTTCTTCTTTACAAAGCCTTAAGAGGTCTCCCGGAATCTCCTCTGCCAATACTTGGTAGTACTCATGCAATTCCTCTAGAGGTACGGTTTGTTCTTTCTTTTCCGAACAAGACATATTCAAAAAAAGCAAACACGCATAAACCAATCCTAAACCGCTTCTAAAATGGCACTTCATTTTTGGTACAAAAAGAAATTGAAAGGTAGTGATGGGCACTATGGCTTAGGCTTCCCCAGTAGGGCCAAAATTTAGAGGAATCGTGGGTTGTTCATAATCTTTAATGGTACCATGCGCTTTTTCAAAGCGATGCACGTTGTCGTTCAAAGCCTTTAAAAACTTCTTAGCATGTTGTGGTGTCAATACAATTCTACTTTTCACCTTGGCCTTAGGAGCCCCTGGCATCATGCTGATAAAATCGACAACAAACTCGGAGACCGAATGATTGATAATCGCCAAATTGGAATACACCCCTTCGGCCGTTTTTTCATCGAGTTCTATATTAATTTGCTTCTGTTTTTGTTCTTTTTCATTCATCTCTTGAAAACTTAGTTGTTTTGATCGGTATTTTTCAGAATGCCGCTAACACATAGAACTTAGCGGTATACTTCTTATTTTTTGTCGTAAGGTATAGCTCGGAATTAGTACCGCATCCAGGTGCGATCCTTTCAAATATAGTATAAAAAAACCCCCGATGTTCTTATCGGGGGTTCGTACAGATTCTATTTAGAATTTCAAGGCTTCTTTTCTCGCCATGATTTCGTCATACTCTTCTTTGGAGCCGACGATAATGTTCTCGTAGTCTCGCATACCGGTACCTGCCGGGATTCTGTGTCCTACGATAACATTCTCTTTCAAGCCTTCCAAGGTATCTACTTTTCCGCTTACCGCAGCCTCGTTCAATACTTTGGTGGTCTCCTGGAAGGATGCCGCCGAAATAAAGGACTTGGTTTGTAGTGAGGCCCTGGTAATACCTTGTAGTATTGGGGTGGCCGTAGCTGAAACCGCATCCCTTGCGGTAACCAATGCCTTATCGGAGCGCACCAATATGGAATTCTCATCCCTTAGTTCACGCGCCGAAACGATCATACCAGCTTTCAAGTTTTCAGACTCGCCCGCTTCCATTACTACCTTTTTACCGAAAATACCGTCGTTCTCATTGATGAAATCATCTTTGTGAACCAATTGGTTTTCCAAGAAAATAGTATCTCCCGGATCCACGATACGTACCTTACGCATCATTTGACGTACCACTACCTCAAAGTGTTTATCATTGATCTTCACCCCTTGCAAACGGTACACCTCTTGCACCTCGTTTACCAGGTACTGCTGTACTGCAGATGGGCCTTTGATCTTAAGAATATCCTCTGGGGTAACCGAACCATCCGATAACGGCATTCCGGCTCGAACATAATCGTTCTCCTGTACCAGGATCTGGTTCGAAAGTTTCACCAAGTATTTCTTGATTTCCCCTAACTTGGATTCAATGATTATCTCACGGTTACCACGCTTGATCTTCCCGAACGAAACGACTCCGTCTATTTCCGAAACAACGGCGGGATTCGATGGGTTACGTGCTTCGAAAAGCTCGGTCACCCTTGGAAGACCTCCTGTAATATCACCGGCTTTGGCCGATTTACGCGGTATCTTCACCAAGGTCTTACCTTCCTTGATCTTGTCCCCGTCATCTACCATGATATGCGAACCTACCGGTAGGTTATACGAACGTAAGACTTCGTCTTTATCGTTCATGATCAACAAGGTAGGAATCAATTTTTTGTTCCTAGATTCAGAAATTACTTTCTCCTGGAATCCTGTTTGCTCATCAATTTCAACCTGATAGGTTACCCCTTGCTCGATATTTTCGTATGCTATCTTACCTGGGAATTCCGAAACGATTACACCGTTATAGGGATCCCACTGACAGACCACCGCATCTTTTTTGATTTTAGCGCCATTCTTGATGAACAGCTGCGAACCATAAGGAATGTTGTTGGTGCTCAAGGTAATGCCCGTAGTGGCATCGACAATCTTAATCTCCGATGTTCTGGAAATTACGATTTCGGCCGTATTCCCTTCTGCATCTTGCCCTTTAACGGTTCTCAAATCTTCGATTTCGGCGACACCGGCAAATTTGGCGACCAACTTACTCTCTTCCGAGATGTTCCCTGCAATACCTCCCACGTGGAAAGTACGCAAGGTAAGCTGTGTTCCTGGTTCCCCAATTGATTGTGCGGCAACCACCCCCACGGCTTCTCCCCTTTGTACCATTTTATTGGTAGATAGGTTTCTACCATAACATTTGGCACAAATTCCTTTTGGAGCTTCGCACGTTAAGGCAGAACGTACTTCAATACTTTCTATTGGGGACGCATTGATCCGTTTTACATCCGACTCTAGTATTTCTTGGCCAGCGGATAAAAGCAACTCCTCATTCAATGGATTGTATACATCGTGTAGCGATACTCTACCCAGGATACGCTCTCCAAGGGTTTCTACCACTTCTTCGTTCTTCTTTAATGCATGTACTTCAACCCCTCGTAGCGTTTCACAGTCTTCTATATTAATGATCACGTCTTGTGATACATCTACTAGACGACGGGTAAGGTATCCCGCATCCGCCGTTTTCAAGGCGGTATCCGCAAGTCCCTTACGAGCCCCGTGCGTGGAGATAAAGTATTCCAAAATGGACAGTCCTTCCTTAAAGTTCGAAAGAATCGGGTTTTCAATAATTTCACCACCACCAGCGGTCGATTTTTTAGGCTTGGCCATCAAACCACGCATACCGGTCAACTGGCGAATCTGTTCCTTAGAACCCCTTGCACCTGAATCGAGCATCATATACACCGAGTTAAAGCCTTGCTGGTCTTCTCGGATACGTTTCATCGCCAATTCGGTCAACATGGCATTGGTAGAGGTCCACACATCAATTACTTGATTGTAGCGCTCGTTATTGGTAATAAGCCCCATATTATAGTTAGCCATAATACCATCTACCTGTCCATTGGCATCCGAAATCATTTCGTGTTTCTCCTGTGGAATAATAATATCCCCAAGGCTAAAGGACAATCCGCCTTTGAAGGCGAACTCATATCCCATGGTCTTGATCTTGTCCAAGAAGGCGGCCGTAGCGGGCACATTGGTTACCGCAAGGATATTACCAATTATATCGCGCAATGATTTTTTATTCAACACCACGTTCACGTAACCGGCCTCTTCTGGCACTACTTGGTTGAACAATACCCTTCCTACGGTAGTGGGAATGATTTGGTTCACCAACTCCCCTTCCTCGTTAAAGTCTTTTGCACGTACCTTGATACCCGCATTCAAATCGAGCATGCCTTCGTTAAAAGCAATTACGACCTCCTCAAACGAATAGAAGGTTAGCCCTTCTCCTTTGACCACTAGCTCCTTGGTAGACTTTCGTTCTTTGGTCATATAATAGAGACCCAATACCATATCCTGAGAAGGTACCGTAATCGGTGATCCGTTCGCAGGGTTCAATATGTTATGGGATGCCAACATCAACAACTGTGCTTCCAAGATAGCCTCTGGCCCCAATGGAAGGTGAACAGCCATTTGGTCACCATCGAAATCCGCGTTGAACGCCGTACAGACCAAGGGGTGCAGACGAATGGCCTTACCCTCGATCAGTTTTGGCTGAAACGCCTGGATTCCCAAACGGTGTAAGGTTGGAGCCCTGTTCAACAGTACAGGGTGTCCTTTCAATACGTTTTCAAGAATATCCCAAACAACGGGTTCTTTCTTATCTATAATTTTTTTGGCAGACTTTACCGTTTTCACGATACCGCGTTCGATCAGCTTACGAATTACGAACGGCTTGTAAAGTTCTGCAGCCATATCTTTCGGAAGACCGCATTCAAACAGGTTCATCTCCGGTCCAACAACGATTACCGAACGTGCGGAGTAATCAACACGCTTACCCAGCAAGTTTTGACGGAAACGTCCTTGTTTTCCCTTTAAGGAATCTGAAAGTGATTTTAACGGTCTGTTTGATTCTGTCTTAACAGCAGAAGCTTTTCTGGTATTATCGAACAATGAATCAACGGCCTCTTGAAGCATACGCTTCTCATTTCGAAGAATTACTTCGGGGGCTTTGATTTCGACCAAACGCTTCAAACGGTTGTTACGAATGATCACCCTTCGGTAAAGATCATTTAAATCAGAGGTAGCGAAACGACCTCCATCCAACGGTACCAATGGGCGTAATTCCGGCGGAATTACCGGCACCACTTTCATGATCATCCACTCCGGGCGATTCTCCCTATTCTCTTGGGACTCGCGCAAAGCCTCTACCACCTGTAGTCTTTTTAAGGCCTCGGTCTTACGTTGTTTAGACGTTTCAGTATTTGCTTTGTGCCGTAGATCATATGAAAGCTGTCGTAAATCGATTCTACCTAAAAGATCGATCAAACATTCAGCTCCCATTTTGGCGATGAACTTGTTCGGATCATTGTCTTCCAAATACTGATTTTCCGGCGGAATGGATTCCAGGATATTCAAGTACTCCTCTTCGGTAAGAAAATCCATCTTATTGATTTCCTCTCCTTCCGGTCCCTTTGCTATACCTGGTTGAATTACTACATAGCGCTCGTAGTAAATGATCATATCCAACTTCTTGGAAGGCAATCCTAAAAGGTACCCGATCTTATTGGGCAACGAACGGAAATACCAGATATGGGCCACTGGCACAACCAAGTTGATATGCCCCACACGGTCTCGACGTACTTTCTTTTCAGTTACTTCTACGCCACAACGGTCACAAACAATACCGCGGTAACGAATACGCTTATATTTACCACATGCACACTCATAATCCTTCACAGGACCAAAAATCCGCTCACAGAAAAGTCCGTCGCGTTCTGGTTTGTGCGTTCTATAGTTGATCGTCTCCGGTTTCAAGACTTCTCCTCTTGACTCTGCCAAAATCGCTTCTGGAGAGGCCAAACCGATTGAAATCTTATCAAACCTTTTTTGTGGTGTATTATCGTTTATTCTAGCCATAATTTATGGTACTCTAAATTATAATGTGTGTAAAAACTATTCTTCCAATCTAATATCCAAGCCCAAACCTTTCAGCTCGTGCATCAATACATTGAAAGATTCTGGTAAACCAGGTTCCGGCATGGTTTCTCCTTTAACGATAGACTCGTAGGTTTTGGCCCTACCAACCACGTCATCAGATTTCACGGTCAATATTTCACGTAAAGTCGCTGAAGCACCGTACGCTTCCAGTGCCCAAACTTCCATCTCTCCAAAACGCTGACCACCGAACTGGGCTTTACCACCTAGTGGTTGTTGCGTAATCAAAGAATAAGGTCCAATAGAACGTGCGTGCATCTTATCATCTACCATATGCCCCAGCTTCAACATATAGATCACGCCAACAGTTGCTGGTTGATCGAAACGCTGCCCGGTACCACCGTCATACAAATAGGTATGACCGAATCTTGGAATACCCGCTTCATCGGTGTAGGTATTGATCTCTTCCAAGGTCGCCCCATCAAAAATTGGAGTCGCATACTTTTTACCGAGCTTCAAACCTGCCCAACCAAGCACTGTTTCATATATCTGTCCAATGTTCATACGAGATGGTACTCCTAACGGATTCAAAACAATATCTACCGGTGTACCGTCTTCCAAGAAAGGCATATCTTCCTGGCGAACAATACGGGATACAATTCCCTTATTACCGTGACGTCCTGCCATTTTATCACCTACTTTAAGCTTGCGCTTTTTGGCGATATACACTTTGGCCAACTTCATAATACCTGCTGGCAATTCATCTCCTACAGATATGGTAAACTTATCTCTTCGAAGGTTTCCTTGAAGATCGTTCAGTTTAATTTTATAATTGTGCAGTAAATCCGCAACCGAAGCATTGGTTTCTTTATCGGTCGTCCAACTTCCGCCTACCAAGTGAGCGAAATCATCTACCGAGTTCAACATTTTCATGGTGTACTTCTTCCCTTTTGGAAGTACTTCTTCCCCAAGATCGTTCAATACCCCTTGCGACGTTTTGCCATTGATCAATGAGAAGAGTTTTTCGACCAAGATGTCTTTCAACTCCTCGAATTTTACCTCATATTCCAATTCAAGACGGTTGATTGCGTCTTTATCCTCGGTACGCTTTCGCTTGTCTTTGATCGACCTGGAGAACAACTTCTTATCGATAACCACTCCCTTTAAAGATGGCGGGGCTTTCAACGAGGCATCTTTTACATCCCCGGCCTTATCTCCAAAAATTGCACGAAGTAGCTTTTCTTCCGGTGTGGGATCCGATTCTCCTTTTGGTGTAATCTTACCGATGAGGATATCACCGGGTTTCACCTCCGCACCGATACGAATCATACCGTGCTCATCCAAATCTTTGGTAGCTTCCTCGGAAACGTTCGGAATATCATGTGTCAATTCCTCCGCACCCAATTTCGTATCACGCACTTCGAGCGAATACTCATCTACATGAATCGAGGTAAAGATATCTTCACGAACCACTTTTTCAGAAATCACGATCGCATCCTCGAAATTGTATCCTTTCCAAGGCATGAAGGCAACCGTAAGGTTTCTACCCAAGGCCAGTTCCCCTTTCTCGGTAGCGTATCCTTCACAAAGCACTTGTCCCTTCTTCACCTTATCGCCCTTTCTAACAATAGGCTTTAAGTTAATGCTGGTTCCTTGGTTCGTTTTTCTAAACTTCACCAATTGGTACGTTTTGGAGTCTTCTTCAAAACTAACCATTCGCTCCGCATCGGTACGGTTGTACTTAATGGTAATTTTTTGTGAATCAACATATTCAATAGTACCATCGCCTTCCGCGTTGATCAATACACGCGAGTCGGAGGCCACTTGACGTTCTAAACCAGTACCAACAATCGGAGATTGCGGTTTCAATAAAGGTACTGCCTGCCGCATCATGTTCGAGCCCATCAATGCACGGTTCGCATCATCATGTTCCAAGAAAGGAATCAAGGATGCGGAAATAGAAGCAATCTGGTTCGGCGCCACATCGGTATAGTTGATTTCGCTAGGGTCTACAACCGGGAAATCGCCTTCTTCTCGGGCAATCACCTTCTCACTATCGATGGTTCCATTGTCCTTTAAGGGTATGTTCGCCTGCGCGATTTTCATACCTTCTTCCTCCTCCGCACTTAGGTACATGAATTCTTTTGTATTCACTTTCCCGTTGTCCACTTTGCGATAAGGTGTTTCCAAGAAGCCCATTGGGTTTACCTTGGAGAATACCGCAAGGGAAGAAATAAGACCAATATTCGGTCCTTCCGGCGTTTCGATCGGACACAGTCTTCCGTAGTGGGTATAGTGCACATCTCGCACCTCAAATCCTGCACGTTCTCTTGAAAGTCCGCCAGGTCCCAATGCCGATAGTCTTCTTTTATGCGTAATCTCCGCCAATGGATTGGTTTGATCCATAAACTGAGACAACTGGTTGGTACCGAAGAACGAGTTGATGACGGAAGACAAGGTCTTTGCGTTGATCAAATCGATCGGGGTAAACACTTCATTGTCACGAACGTTCATACGCTCACGAATGGTTCTGGCCATACGGGCAAGCCCTACGCCGAACTGAGAAGATAATTGTTCCCCTACGGTTCGTACACGACGGTTTGAAAGGTGATCGATATCATCGATCTCTGCTTTCGAGTTGATCAGTTCGATCAAGTACTTTATTATCGTGATGATATCTTCTTTGGTCAAGACCTGCTTGTCCATTCCGATATCCAACCCTAATTTTTTGTTCATTCTATAACGTCCTACCTCACCAAGGTTGTAGCGTTGATCAGAAAAGAACAGTTTGTCAATAATACCGCGTGCCGTCTCCTCATCGGGCGGTTCCGCATTTCTTAATTGACGATAGATATGTTCAACAGCCTCTTTTTCGGAGTTTGTTGGATCTTTTTGTAGCGTATTATGAATAATGGCATAGTCACTTTGCGCATTGTTCTCTTTGTGTAAAAGTATGGTCTTCACATCGGCCTCGATGATTTGTGCAATGTGCTCCTTATCCAACACAGTATCACGATCGAGTACGATTTCGTTTCGCTCGATAGAAACCACCTCACCGGTATCTTCATCTACAAAATCCTCGTGCCATGTATTCAATACACGTGCCGCCAATTTGCGACCCAATACTTTCTTTAACCCTGCATTGGAAACCTTGATTTCCTCAGAAAGGTCAAAAATTTCCAAAATATCCTTATCACGCTCAAATCCGATTGCCCGGAACAAGGTTGTTACAGGTAATTTTTTCTTTCTATCGATATAGGCGTACATTACCCCATTGATATCGGTAGCGAACTCGATCCAGGAACCTTTGAAAGGGATTACCCTAGCGGAGTATAATTTAGTACCATTGGCATGGAAGGATTGTCCGAAGAAAACCCCGGGCGAACGGTGCAATTGGGAAACTACGACTCGTTCCGCGCCATTTATGACAAACGTACCACTTGGTGTCATGTAGGGGATGGTTCCCAAATACACATCTTGTACGATGGTTTCGAAGTCTTCGTGCTCCTCATCGGTACAGTATAATTTTAGTCTTGCCTTTAAGGGAACACTATAGGTGAGTCCACGTTCGATACATTCTTGAATTGAATATCTTGGCGGATCTATGAAATAATCGAGAAACTCCAATACGAACTGATTTCGAGTATCAGTTATAGGGAAGTTTTCCATAAAGGTGTTGTACAATCCTTCATTGCCCCTTTCGTCAGATTTCGTTTCAAGTTGAAAAAAGTCCTGAAATGATTTGATCTGAATGTCTAAGAAATCTGGATATTCCGGAGTGTTCTTAGCGGATGCAAAATTTATTCTTTCAGTCTGTTGTGTGAACATCTATGGATAAAATTTTGATCATGAATATTATTGGGTCGTATATACCTATATATACGGTGTCTATAAAATGGTTTAGGTCTAGCCCCGTCAAGCGACGGGGAAAGACCTAAAACTCCCGAAGAATCGGGACTATTGTCATGCTCTTATTTAAGCTCAACTTCTGCTCCTGCTTCTTCCAATGATTTTTTGATACCTTCTGCCTCATCTTTAGAAACACCCTCTTTAACAGCTTTTGGTGCGCTATCAACAATATCCTTCGCATCTTTCAAGCCAAGACCTGTCAATTCTTTCACCAATTTAACCACTGCCAATTTAGATCCACCGGCGGCTTTCAAAATTACATCGAATTCTGATTTTTCCTCCGCTGCTTCACCAGCTTCACCAGCACCACCACCGGCGGCTACGGCTACCGCTGCTGCCGCAGGCTCGATACCATACTCATCTTTAAGAATATCGGCCAACTCGTTTACCTCTTTTACGGTCAAGTTTACCAACTGTTCTGCGAAATCTTTTAAATCTGCCATTTTACTATCGTTTAATAAATTTTAAAATATACTAGTTTTTAGTGCGTACTTATCTTTCTGACAATGTTTTCAGGATACCTGCCAATTTACCACCACCGGACTTCAAGCCAGAGATAACGTTTTTAGCTGGGGATTGTAACAATCCAATAATCTCACCGATCATTTCTTCCTTCGACTTGATGCTTACTAAAGTATCAAGATTATCATCGCCAATATAAATTGCTTCCTCTACGAAAGCACCTTTTAACAAGGGTTTTTCAGACTTTTTTCTAAAAGCCTTGATCAACTTCGCTGGTCCGTTACCAGTTTCGGAGAACATAAGGGAAGTGTTTCCTTTAAGAACTTCGGGCAATTCCCCGAACTCCTTTTCGGAAGCTTCCATTGCTTTTGCAAGCAAGGTATTCTTCACTACCGAAAGTTTAATGTTCGCCTTGAAACAAGCTCTTCTCAAATCGGAGGTGGTACCGGCATCCAAACCAGAAATATCTGCTAGGTAGATGGTAGCATTCTCTGCCAATTGCGAAGTTAGATCCTGAATAACTACTGCTTTTTCTTCTCTTGTCATACTATAAATTTTAAGACACCGACCGACTAAGCCGTTTTGGGATCTAGTTGAACACTCGGACTCATAGTACTGGACATGAAAATACTTTTCATGTATACTCCTTTTGCCGCTGCAGGTTTCATTTTATTCAAAGTATCGAGCAACTCTTTTGCGTTATCAGCAATTTTTTCGGGTGTAAAGGAAACCTTCCCGATCGCTGCGTGCACAATCCCTGTTTTGTCTACTTTGAAATCGATTTTACCTGCTTTCACTTCGGTAACCGCTTTTGCTACTTCCATAGTAACGGTTCCTGTTTTTGGATTTGGCATTAGTCCTCTTGGTCCTAAAACACGTCCCAAGGGTCCTAATTTACCCATTACGCTTGGCATGGTGATGATTACATCAACATCGGTCCAACCGCCTTTGATTTTATCCAAATACTCGTCTAACCCAACATAATCGGCTCCCGCCGCAGTGGCTTCGGCTTCTTTGTCCGGGGTCACCAAGGCCAAAACCTTTACATCTTTACCTGTTCCGTGCGGAAGGGTAACCACGCCACGCACCATTTGGTTGGCTTTTCGGGGATCTACACCCAAACGAACCGCCAAATCAACTGAAGCGTCAAATTTTGCACTGGTGATTTCTTTTACTAAAGCGGAGGCCTCCTCGACGGAATAGAGTTTATCTTTCTCTATTTTAGCGTGGGCTTCTTTTTGCTTCTTGCTTAATTTTGCCATTTAAATTGCTTTATAAGATTTTAAAAAGGTCTTTTACCAGCCACTTTTAAGCCCATAGATCTTGCCGTACCGGCAATCATACTCATCGCAGACTCTACCGTAAACGCATTCAAGTCTACCATTTTGTCTTCGGCTATGTTCTTAATTTGGTCCCAAGTCACGTTTCCGTTCTTGACACGGTTCGGTTCGCCAGATCCCTTTTTAATCTTAGCTGCTTCCATCAATTGCACTGCCGCCGGGGGTGTTTTTACGACAAAGTCGAACGACTTGTCTTTGTACACGGTGATAACGACCGGCAATACCTTGCCAGGTTTGTCCTGTGTTCTAGCATTAAACTGCTTACAGAACTCCATAATGTTAACACCGGCAGCACCTAAGGCGGGTCCAACCGGTGGCGACGGATTCGCTGCACCTCCCCTAACTTGTAGCTTAACTACTTTACCTATTTCTTTTGCCATTGTTTAAATTTAAATTGAAGTTGTATTTAATTGGAAGCAACACAACTTAATATATGTAACACTTGTATTAAACTTTTTCTACTTGCATATAACTCAATTCCAAAGGTGTTTTTCTTCCGAAAATTTTCACCATCACCTCGAGCTTGCGTTTTTCTTCATTAATTTTCTCTACAGTTCCATTAAAACCATTGAAAGGGCCATCAATTACTTTCACCGTTTCACCAAACACAAATGGTATCGCCACCGCATCAGTATTTACCGCCAATTCGTCTACCTTCCCTAGCATTCTATTTACCTCCGACTTTCTCAACGGTACAGGATCTCCGCCCTTTGTTTCTCCTAAAAAGCCGATCACGTTGGTAATAGATCGTATGATATGGATCATCTCACCTGCCAAATTGGCTTTCACCATAATATACCCTGGAAAATAAACACGCTCTTTGTTGATTTTTTTTCCATTCCGAATCTGCACGACTTTTTCAGTAGGCACCAACACCTCTTCCAAGTAATCGGCAAAGCCATGACGCTCTACTTCGCTCTCGATATAGCCTTTGATCTTGTTCTCTTGGCCGCTTACCGCCCTTACCACATACCATTTCTTTTCCAATACTTCTGACATAGGGACGAACTTAGTTTAAAACGTTGTTGAAATACAATTTGATCACCTTACTGAGCAAACTATCGACTCCCCAAGTAGCCAGCGCAAAAAGAATCGAGAATACGGCCACAACGACCATAAGGTTCGACGCTTCCGCCTTTGACGGCAAGGAAACATTATTTTTCAACTCTTCTATCGATTCCTGAATATAGGTAAACATAGTTTTTCAGTATTTGGGTTATCACAATAACCGCTCTCGGCCATCGCTGTAACAAAAGTCATTAATCTTTAACAAATGAAAAGTTCTTAAAAACCAACAACCCATCATTTTAATTGCAGAGGAGGGGATGTTTCCCTAGACCGTTCTCGGGAAAGGCTTCTCGCCTCACAAACATACTTCACAATTTCAGCACGGGAGGAGAGACTCGAACTCCCGACACCTGGTTTTGGAGACCAGTGCTCTACCAACTGAGCTACACCCGTTTCTATTTACATCGAAAGGTATCCCGCCAATGGCGGGACACCCTTAAATATAATATCTATACTAAACTCTTAGTCTATAATCTTGGTTACCTGACCTGCACCAACCGTTCTACCACCTTCACGGATAGCAAACCGAAGTCCTTCGCTCAATGCGATAGGCGAAAGCAAATCAACAGTAATCGTAAGGTTATCACCGGGCATTACCATTTCAACTCCGCTAGGAAGGTTAATCGTACCAGTAACATCAGTAGTTCTTACGTAGAACTGAGGACGGTAATTGTTATGGAAAGGAGTGTGACGCCCACCTTCTTCTTTCTTGAGGATATATACCTCAGCTTCGAACTTGGCGTGTGGCTTCACAGAACCTGGCTTACAAATAACCATCCCTCTTTTGATATCGGATTTTTCGATACCTCTCAAAAGAATACCTACGTTATCACCGGCCTCACCTCTATCCAATATCTTACGGAACATCTCAACACCTGTGATAGTAGAACTTAATTTCTCAGCTCCCATTCCGATGATATCAACGGCATCACCTGTATTGGCAACACCTGTTTCGATACGTCCTGTTGCAACAGTACCACGACCTGTAATCGTAAATACGTCTTCTACGGGCATCAAGAAATCTTTTTCAACGTCTCTTTTTGGAAGCTCGATCCAATCATCAACGGCAGCCATCAATTCCATTACCGTATCTACCCATTTTTGCTCTCCGTTAAGTGCACCAAGGGCAGAACCTGGAATTACAGGTCCGTTATCACCATCATACTCGTAGAAAGAAAGCAATTCTCTTACTTCCATTTCAACAAGCTCGATAAGCTCCTCATCATCGACCATATCTACCTTGTTCATGAAAACAACAATTCTAGGAATACCAACCTGGCGACCTAAAAGGATGTGCTCACGTGTTTGAGGCATTGGACCATCTGTAGCAGCAACCACAAGGATGGCACCGTCCATTTGAGCAGCACCAGTAACCATGTTCTTCACGTAATCCGCGTGACCTGGACAGTCAACGTGCGCGTAGTGACGGTTTGCCGTTTGGTATTCAACGTGCGACGTATTAATAGTAATACCTCTTTCTTTTTCTTCAGGAGCGTTGTCGATAGAATCGAAACTTCTCAATTCAGAAAGTCCTGCATTTGCCAAAACGGTAGTAATAGCAGCAGTCAAAGTTGTTTTTCCGTGATCTACGTGTCCAATGGTACCAATATTTAAGTGCGGTTTGGAACGATCAAAAGTTTCCTTTGCCATTTTAAATGAATTTTAATCTTAGTTTATATTAGTGTACAATATTATCTTTTTATTGAGCCAACGATGAGATTTGAACTCATGACCTCTTCCTTACCAAGGAAACGCTCTACCCCTGAGCTACGCCGGCTTTTCGACAGGTTCAAGGTTTAAAGCCCACCCTTCGGCAGGCAGGTTTAGAGTTCAAGACAAACGCCCCGACCATAAACTCATGTCGTTTTAAGAAGAAACACATTCATGCTTCCTATATTAGAGCGGGAGACCGGGTTCGAACCGGCGACATTCAGCTTGGAAGGCTGACGCTCTACCAACTGAGCTACTCCCGCAATTTCAAAAACCGATAGATTTACACTTCATACAAAGTGAACCTTTTCAGCATTTGTGTTCTCAAAAAATGTGGGGAGAGCGGTCCCGACGCTTCGGGAGAACCTGCGAAGGCCCTCAAAACAACATCGTTCCCGTCCCAACACTTCTTTTTTTTAAAAATGTGGGGAGAGCAGTCCCGACGCTTCGGGAGAACCTGCGAAGGCCCTCAAAACAACATCGTTCCCGTCCCAACACTTCTTTTTTTCAAAAAATGTGGGGAGAGCAGGATTCGAACCTGCGAAGACATAGTCAGCAGATTTACAGTCTGCCCTCGTTGGCCGCTTGAGTATCTCCCCAATTTTTTTCTTACAATATGTAATGAACTTATAAAACTTTTCAACTTCGGAAGTCGTTTACATTTCTTCCTATTTTGAGCCGATAGAGGGACTCGAACCCACGACCTGCTGATTACAAATCAGCTGCTCTAGCCAGCTGAGCTACATCGGCCTTTTTACCCCCTTTTTGAGCATAAAAAAGTCCGCTATTTCTAACGGACTGCAAATGTAGATATTTATTTGTTTAATCAAAACAAAATTTACGAAATTTTCACCAGAGTTGAAGTCGCCCTTTTTGTTTCCTTTTAATTAGCTTTCTTTCCAACGAACTGCAAGCGGAATCTATTGCTTCTTCAAACGATTTACATTGTTTCTTGACTACAAACCTGTCTTTGGGTATATTCACCTGTATCTCCACTATTTTATTCTCCTTTACACTGGTCTTCTGAACTTTTAAATATACATCGGAACTGATGACCTTATCATAGAACATATCAAGTTTGTTCAGCCGATTCTGAACAAAGTCGATGAGTTTGCCGTCGGCGTTGAAGTTGACAGATTGCGCGTTTACTTTCATAAAAAACTTTTTAGGTTAAACGTATGCTAGTTGCTAATTCTTGCTTCTCGGGTGTGAAGCGGCATGCACTTTCTTAAGTTCGGCGATGCTGTTATGGGTATACACCTGGGTGGAAGCCAAGCTAGAATGACCCAACAATTCTTTCACCGAATTTAAATCTGCCCCCTTATTGAGCAGATGTGTCGCGAACGTATGTCGCAGGATGTGAGGACTCTTTTTTACCTTGGACGACACCTTACTAAAATAACCATTTATAATTCTGTATACAAGGGTTTCGTATATTTTTTTCCCTGCCTTCGTTAAGAATAGAAACGGCTCATCGGCAATAACCGCTAACTGCTTCCGCTCTTCATAGTAGTTTTTAAACAATAATACCGTACTAGATAGCAGCGGTACCAGCCGTTCTTTATTTCTTTTCCCCAATACCTTCATGGTGTTGGTATTAAAATCAACATCGCCTATTTTTAGCCCGATAAGTTCGGCCCTTCGTATACCAGTTGTGTACAACAACTCGATCAACAGCTTGTTTCGAACCCCTTCGAACCCTTCTTCATAGGTGATTTGCTGCAGTACGCTTTCCATCTCCTTTTCAGAAAAGGGCACTTCTACTTTTTTGACGGTCTTTAAAGCCTTATGCTTTGCCAGTGGGTTAATGGTAAGGGTACCGATACGTAGTAAAAATTTATAATACGCCTTCAATGAGGCTATTTTACGATTGATCGAGCGGTTATCCATGCCCGATTCCACTAAGCTAACGATCCAGCTCCGAATAACGGTATAGGCAATCCCGTCAATTCCAGGGGCGTCGTGCACTTCTTTACAATAAAGCGTAAAAGCTTCAATATCCCTTTGATAGGCCACTACCGTATGTGGGGAATAGTTTTTCTCTAACGAGAGGTAGGAAAGAAAAGCAGTGAGCGCCATAGCCGTAAAGTTAACAATAAGGAACGACTAAAAGGAATACGACCCGACAGCCATCCTTCGCATCAAGGCCTGTTCGCTGCGCTGCATAAAAAAATCCCATCGTGTAGATGGGATTTGATATCATAGTTGGGACGGAAAGACTTAAATCTCTTCTCTATCCCTAAGACCTTGAATATACTGCGCTTTTTGTATTTGCGCTCTTCGTTGAACGGAAGGTTTCGTAAATTGTTGACGTTTGCGTAACTGTCGCATGGTCCCTGTCTTATCGAACTTTCGCTTGAAGCGCTTTAAAGCTCTATCGATGTTTTCTCCTTCTTTAATTGGTATTATTAACATTGGCTACAACCTCCTTTCTTTAATGATTAAGGCTGCAAAGATAACACCTTTTTTAAGAACCACAATTTATTTTTTGGACCAAACCGTATAACTTTTTGGTGGCGCCTGGATCTTCACCCATCCATTGCCTTGGGTGACGGGCTGCCAGCCTGAATTTCCAGTAAAGTCCTTAATTCGTGTATTCCGCCATTTTACCGGTACCCATCGTTCTTTCCAGGAATTGCTATTATTGATATACACGACCAAGCCCGGGTTACCGTTGCGCTGGGCAATGTATTCATCATTGTCAACATGTAATATTGAGGTACTACCGGCCGCTTTATTATTATGAATCCATATAAGATTGTTCATTTTATTTTTATCGAGCCAATGCTCATAATCCCTATAAAAGACTGTTGGATATCCCTCATGGGTAAGAATATAGGCATAAGCCAATAGCTTTCCATTAATGATTTCATCGGTATCATGGTTTGCTACAAAAGTTACCGCCCTAGCACCACTTCTTTTCCATAACATATCCCTGTTCAAAGCATTTAGATTATTCCCTTGGAAGGCATCGCGCATGCGGTAGTAACAGGCAAAATCAAAAGCGGAGGCATTTGCCTGGCTCGACCACCAGTCCAAGGTAGCGGCATTGCCATCCCAATACTCCCCTACCGTAAAGCCACCAACGGCTTTTTTCCATTCTTTTACCACCCAAGGCTCAAAGCCTTTCACATAGTCGAAACGCCACCCATCAAAACCCAAATTGTTCTTGTAGTATTTCGCAACGGAGTTACTTCGTTTCCATAGCCAGTCTTGCACATAGGCTTTATGATGGCACATATCGGCAAACCCGCCAAATATACCCGAATCGTTGTTGTGATAGTCATTGGGATGAAAATCGTAGGCAGTCCTATTAAAAAGGCCCGAAGCCCCACTGTAATCGGTATAAGTATTTGTATTGGTAAAAATATTGAACTCGGAATCGCCCCCGCTGTTATGATTGATAACGATATCAGCAATCACGCTCATATTGTTGTTATGCGCCCTGTTGATCAAGGATTTTAACTCAGACTTAGAACCAAAACGGGTTTCCGTCGACCCTTTTTGATTAAAGTTTCCAAAATCGTAATAGTCATAGGGATCATACCCCATCGAAGTGGCCCCGTTCAAAGCCTTGTTTGCAGGAGGAAGCCAAATCGCATCAAAACCGGCATTGCTCCAAGCAGGCACTTTTGATTTCACCGTGTTCCACCAAGTACCGCCTGAAGGTACATTCCAATAAAAGGCCTGCATCATTACCCCAGAACCTATTCCGGTAACCGCTTTTACCTCCTCGATAGGTACTTCATTTTGTAATTCTTCTTCAAGAGGCGTTTCTAATTTTTCATTTTGACACCCCAAAATGAGCCCCGCCGTGGCGAGCCATATGAACTTGTTTTTCATGGTCAATAAAATTTAATGGTTGTGTTATTGACCTCAATGTAAGAAAAATAGTATGCCGAAATGCGCGAAGTGGAAAGAGATGCTTATGAAAACGTTTGAATGTTAAAAAGTTTTCAAATTACCTATTATTGAACCCTTATTTTACGAAAAAATCAAAATTATAGATGAAACAATACCGCTTACTGAGAATTTAATAAAATAATACCTTTTTAACCCCAAGTATTCTCCATAGCGGCAAACAATCGTTACGAAGCAACATCTATCGCGGAAAAACCTTCTTTTTTTTGTACGGACTATTTGATAAGTTCTTTCTTAGTGGCCGGTCTGTACTCTTTTTTATCGATGACAATCTTGGCGATGATCTCTCGCAGAATTTCGGAAGTACCTCCCCCGATAGGCCCAAGTCTGCTATCCCGAAGCAAACGTGCCATCGGATAATCCTCTATATACCCATAGCCTCCTAAAAACTGAAGGCAGGCATAGGCGACTTCATCGGCCATTTTGGTAGCCTTGAGTTTTGAGATGGTCGCTTCTTTTACTACATACTCTCCCTTATCCAACCGATAGGCAACGGAGTAGTTGTACTCTCGACACATTTCCATGTCAGCATATAAATCGGCAATGCGATGTCTTAAGGCCTGATATTGATTGATCGGTTTTCCAAAAGTCTCCCTTTCCGACATGTATTGCATCGTATATTCAAGCGCATATTCCGATCGTGCGTGGGCGTTGATTCCCATGACGAGTCGTTCCAGAGCGAAGTGCTCCATGATATACGAAAATCCCTTCCCTTCTTCGCCCATTAAATTCGCAGCAGGCACTTCTACATTATCAAAAGCAATTTCAGCCGTATCGGAAGCCCGCCAACCCAGTTTGTTCAATTTATTGGTCGACACCCCTTTGCTGTCGCTATCCAAGACAAAGATGCTGATGCCTTTGTTACCGGCTTCAGGATTGGTTTTCGCCGCCACGATCATGTAGTCGGCATATACGCCATTGGTGATAAACGTCTTTGAACCATTTAATATATAGGTATCCCCTTTCTTTATGGCCGTGGTTCGCATACCGGCGACGTCACTGCCCCCAAAAGGTTCCGAAACGCACAGGCATCCTATTTTTTTACCATCTACACTGGCACCTAAGTACCGGGCTTTGACATCTGGGCCTGCTTCTTTGTTCAAATGAGTCATTGCCAAATAGGCATGTGCCCAAATAGCGGCCGCAAATCCGCCTGAATTTATTTTCTGAAGTTCTTCCAATAGAATAACGGTATAAAACAGATCAAGTCCCAAACCTCCGTCTTCCTCGGGAGTTGCAAGTCCAAAATAGCCCATCTCACCGAACTTCTCCCATATAAAACGTTCAATAGTTCCTGTTTCCTCCCATTTCTCGATATGGGGTACCACTTCCTTCTTTAAAAAGTCTTTGAGGCTGTCTCGAAATAATTGATGTTCTTCGTTGAAGTACATGCTATGCATAGGAATATTCTTTAGAGAGACAAATATAAAACTATTCTATCTAATTTGTCGCTTGGAAAATTTTCTATTTTTGACAATTCCTCAAAAGAAGTGATGCTTTTATTATTGTTTCTGTAATTTACTATACCAATAGCGACCTTTTTTTGAAGATATATCAATTTTTGAAGCTCTTCGACCGATGCAGTATTTATATTTATTTTTTCAATTAAGGGTTTTTCCATCACTTTGAACCGTTGTAGCGCACGTTTTACTACTTGAGGTTCAAGACCATAGACATCATATAACTGATCCGCTACCATAAAACCACCCAACCTGTCCCTGAACTTGACGATTCTGGCCGACAAGGTAGCCCCTATACCCTTTATTGTTTGTAACTCTTCTTCCGTGGCCAAATTTAAATCTACTACTTGGGCTACAACTTGTTGATTCTTAGCTTTTGCGTTGGCAACTTTAGTACCGCGCTTCTCGGTCCAATCAGGAAACTTGAAATACGGCGCAACGGTCCGTAACAATGAATCGGATACTTCTGTCACCGCTTGGAATTCTTCGGCAGAATTCACATAGGATCCTGTTTTACGGAAAGCATGCAAACGGTCAATTTCCGCTGGTGACATTCCCAAGGTATATCCTTTGTAATCTGAGATGAAATTTGGGTTAAAGGGATACCACTTTACCGAGTCTTTCACCAATGCCTCCCGCTTTAGACGAGTTACGGTTGCTTGCTGTAACGAATCTATTTTGAAGTACTTGGAATTGCCTTGCGCCGGATAGGACTTGTAAACCAATAGGCACACTTGCAAGACCACGATTACAAGCAGTAAAAAGAAAATCCCACTTCGTTCTTGTTTATTGAACTTGAAGTGGGATTTAAAACTCATTATAACCCGTTTATGCCTTCGCTTCCTTGATCGCTTCCAAGAAGCGGTTGAGTTGCTTCTTCACCACCGGGAACAAGAAGAACAAACCGATCATGTTCGGGAAGACCATTGCAAAAATCATCGCGTCGGAGAATGCCCAGATAGAGCCCATACTTGCCGCGGCACCGATGATAATAAACATTAAAAACAACATTTTGTAAACCAGATCCGCCGTCTTACCCCGACCAAACAAGAACTTCCAAGATTGAAGTCCGTAGTACGACCAGGAGATCATGGTAGAAACCGCAAATAGCACCACCGCCACCGTTAGGAAAATATCCGAATAGGGTATGTATTGGGCAAATGCTACCGAAGTGATTCCGGCCCCTTCATACGAAACACCATCTATTAACACCGAACCACTGCCATCGCCCCCATATTCAAACGCACCACCAAAGTTAAAAATGATGATGACCAAGGCCGTCATGGTACAAATAACCACCGTATCGATAAAGGGTTCCAACAAGGCGACCAACCCTTCAGATGCCGAATATTTTGTTTTAACGGCGGAGTGTGCGATGGAGGCCGAGCCGGCACCTGCTTCATTGGAAAAAGCGGCACGCTTAAAACCGACCAGCAAAACGCCGATAACCCCACCTACACCCATAGCGGTAGGATTAAAAGCCTCGGAAACAATCATTCCGATGGCATCATCCACAAAAGAAAAATTACTAAAAATAATGTAGAGACAAGCGACCAAATACATGACGGCCATAAAAGGCACTACCTTCTCCGTTACCGAGGCGATACGTTTGATACCACCAATAATGATGATTCCTACCAAAACTGCCAATACGAATCCTATGATAGCTCCTGCGCTTGTGCTCTCCCAGCCCATTAAATCTTTTAAAACTATGGTAGCTTGGTTCGATTGGGCGGCATTACCACCTCCAAAAGAACCTCCGATACAGAAAATAGCGAACAAGACCGCCGCCACTTTACCAAGGGTGGCAAAGCCTCGCTCTTTAAGGCCCTTGCTGATGTAGTACATAGGACCGCCATAGACCGTACCGTCTTCCCCCACGTCTCTGTATTGAACCCCTAGGGTACACTCCACGAATTTGGAAGACATGCCCAAGAGTCCACAAACGATCATCCAAAAAGTAGCTCCCGGCCCTCCAAGGGCAATTGCCAAGGCGACCCCTGCAATGTTTCCGTTTCCTACGGTACCCGACACAGCGGTTGCCAATGCCTGAAAATGGCTAACCTCACCTTCTTCACTCTCATCCCTGATCGTATCGGGAATATCCCCATCAATGGTCACATCGGTTTCTAAAGCCCCGTGTTTTTCAATATCATCATATTTTCCTCGAACGGTATTGATCGCTTTCCCGAAATACCGAATATTTGGAAATCCGAAGTAAATAGTGAAAAACAAAGCACTACAGACCAACAGGATCAAGACAAAAGGAACCCCCAAAATTTCAAAGAAAATAACGGCTGAAAAGAAGTCTGATACGGGTTGGAATGCTTGGTCGATCTTTTGATCTAACCCCATTTCCTGAGAGGAGCCCAAAAATGGGAGTAATAGGGTAATAAAGGTAAGAAGTCGGTACTTCATAATATTTTTTTGGTTTAAAAGTTTCGTTAGAAAGGCGACAATATCCTAAAAATATTCAATGCAATCAAATATAATTGTTGAATTAACGGTGCTGTCTTAATCGATATGAAACATCTCGTTCAATTTCCGAATCTGTTCCGGTCGGCCCAAAACGATGACTTTACTCTTCGGTTGTAGCTGTAGGTCGGCCTCGGGGTTGATGATGTACTCCCCATCGGGGGCAATATAACCAATGATGGTACAGCCTGTTTTTTTACGAAGGTCAAGATCTCGCAAGGAGTTGCAATCGATTTGATCGGAAAAATCCTCGATGGCCACTTCTTCTAAATTCGTCGTATGCTCCCCTTCCATCGAAAGCTTGTCCATAAAAGTGATCAAATCGGGCATTACCACCAATGACGCCATGTGGTCCCCTCCTATCTTATCGGGCATGATCACCTTATCGGCACCTCCTAAAAACAGTTTCTTTTGAGAAGTCGCCAATGAAGCCCTGCTAATGATAAACAGTTTTCCGTTTAATTGGCGCGCCGAGAGTACTACAAACAAATTTGCCGCATCATCGGGCAAGGCTACGATCAAATACTGGGCGCGATCAATACCGGCTTGTTTCAACACCTCATCATCACTGGCATCACCCTCCACAAAAACAACCTCTCCCTCGTATTTCTCGATAACTTCCCTGTTTTTTTCAATCACCACAAAGGGGCGTTTATAGGCCTTTAAGCGATCCGCCGCCTGCATTCCGTTGCGACCATATCCGCATACAATCACATGATTGGAGAGTTTCTTGATCATATTCTTGGTTTTTTTCTTTTTTAACAACTGTAAGGAGTTCCTTCCCATGATATATTCAGTAAGCACAGCAATGGCAAAGCCCAGAATAAAAACGCTGGCCAAAATAAGGAACACAGTAAAAATTTGGGCATCCGTATCTAAGGGCCGTACTTCTTTAAAGCCTACAGTGGCCATGGTGATGACCGTCATATATAAGGCCTCTACCCATCCATAGCCCGCAATAAAACGATATCCCAAGACCCCAAATAATAAGACCGATAATAGCAATATAATTGCCAGGTATATTTTAGAACGGGAAAGTCTTACCATCTTATAAATCGAAAACTGAAGTTCGTTTCGTATAAATCAAATCCTTTATCTTAAGCCAAAAGGCCACAAATAAATACACCGCAAAGCCAAAACCCAGTGTAACGAAAGTAAGGTAAATAAAAGAAGTACGCACCACCCTGGTACGAATCCCCAAACGCTCCGCAATTCTGCGGCAAACCTCAAAACCTCGTTTTTGAAAATAATGTAAGATGGTATAAAAAAGGTTCATACGGCAAAATTAATCAAAAAACCTCTGGCCAGTACCATGGATTATCTCTTTAAAGAAGATTATGAGCGTAGCAAACTACTCCCTACGGCACATTGCAGACATTTATTTTTTGTACAGTATTCGGTATATAATTGCAACAAAGCTTGACTCGTATGAGCATTCGATGATGGGACGTTATAGGTATTAAAATTAGTAACAATAGAATTCTCTTCGCTCTTTAGTCCTCTTGCAATGGCCACCAGTTCCGAATTGACGTCTTTGCCCACGGCTTTTGCGTAGCAGAATTTTAATGGAATCAAAACATTGATCAACTGCAAGGAAACAAAGGCCTTTGTTAATTTTTTAACCCGTTTGCCGGTTGTCTTGCCAAAGGTATAATGGGTATCCCAATAGTCCCCGGCGTGGGCTTCCAGAAGATGGTATAGGTCTTCCAGGTTTTTCGCCTCCATTAACTTACTAAAGAGGTTTTCGTGCCGGCTATATAGATCGGCCAGCTGGGACATGCGTATTGTTGGGAAGTTGGGCGGTCGTAATTTGTAGAATTCCGGTTTTTGAACGCCGGTACTATCCAGCTCAAACTTATGTCTTAAATAACTGAACTCTTTCCGGAGTCGCGATCGATAGGTATCTGCCACCGTCTCATCATCCAATAGACCGGACATTCCCAAAAAAATACTTTCTAACTGCTGCCGATCGGCCCGCACTTTGCGTACCACCGAAAAAGGAAGTAGTTCCCCAAGACTCAAAAAGGCCGGACCGTTTATTTTTAGCCCAAAACCCTTTAAAAGCAATTTAAAAAGTACCTGCTCCCAATCGTTTTTTGATTCGGAAAGCATCTGAAAAATAAGGCTTGACTTGCGCTCGAGCCGTTCAATGAACAAACGTTCCAGCCAGTTTTCGAACAAAAAACCGTCTATTTTCGGCAGATCTTTTTCGCAATTGACGAAGGACTTTTTTCTTTTATCAAGGAGCGCTTCGTAGTTCGAAAGCAATGCTTCCGAAATATAGTCTTTGAGCTGCAGGGTAGGGATTTCGGAATTATCACTGCGAAATACCTGCGCATCGTCTTCCCAAACCACGTGTAGTATTACATTGTTGTAGTTGGGGTCTTTTTCATGGTGATGTGCATACCAATCGGATGACTTTAAATGAATCTCAACATTTCCTGCCCATAGCTGCGCTCCGATAACGATTTGTGCATTAAAGAAATCGGGGCCGGCCAAATGATTGTGCGCACCCACTGCTTTTATGCGCAATGGCTCTTTGTTAGAAGTAACCATCCCTGTCAGTGGAAGCTTTTTGTACTTCCATATGAAATGCAGTAGGTCTTCTTTCACGGGTATCCTTTTTGTCGACGGTTTACAAAAGTAACGCTACTTTATTCGCCTGCCACTTCTCCCTGCCAGTTCATAAAACCGCCCTCGAGGTTATACGCCTTTTCAAAACCAACACTGTTCATGATCGCACATGCCTGCCCACTTCGCCCGCCTGATCTGCAATACACGTAATACGATTTCGACTTATCGAGTTTTTCGAGTTCATCTAAAAAACCTTGTCCTAGGTGAATATCGATATTGGTCGCATTGGGAATATAGCCCTCAGCGACTTCGTCTTCGGTACGAACATCCAAAAGGAATGCATTTTCGTCTTTCGCTAGTTGGGCTGCCCATTCTTCTTGTGATAAATCTGCCATTTTTTATTTTTTGTTTATCAAAAATAAGGCATTGTAATCGTTAAAACCAAAAGACTATATCAATCCCAATGTTTGAAAACGCCCCTTTAAAATAGTAGATGGTTCGGTAGCCAGCCATTCTTTTAATAGCGAGGCGTAAATATCCCGAAAATCGATTTGATATTTAATATCCCCGTTTGCGTCTAGATTTACCAAATCAGGCGCTTGGTTGTACATGCCCTTGTGCTTTAAATTTTCCCCCATTAAAAACACCATGTTCGCGGCACCATGGTCGGTACCATTCGCCGTATTTTGCTTCAATCGCCGACCGAATTCCGAAAAAGTGAGCACCAAGGTATCTTTCAGTGCCCCGGTACTTTTTAAATCTGCCATAAAGGCCGCAATACCCTCCGAATACACTTCCAACAGTCTTTTTTGCGCATTCACCTGATTGGCATGTGTATCAAAACCTCCCAGACTAGCGTAGTAAATCTGGGTCTCCAACCCCGAATTGATAAACTCGGAAATGGTTTTTAGCTGCTTCCCAAAAGCATTTTTAGGGTAACTGGCCTTGCTTTCATAGACCTTGGTCTTTTCATAGATATACCCGGCCGAAGATTTTGCCTCTAAGGCCGTCTTGTATAAATACCCCAGGTTGTGTTCACTTAAATGGGCATCGGTATTGGCACTCAATACATTGCTAAAAAACGGATCTTGGGTGGTTCTGTAGAACAATCGCGCGTCTTTAGTAGCGATACCATTGATGTTCTCCCCTTTCATTAATAGGGAAAGGGTATCGTCTACCTCGATCGCCCCCAAGGGTGAATTGGAAACCTTTTCAAGATACCTACCGACCCACCCCGTTTGCAAATATGCATCGGAACCGCTCGCCGTATGCCAAATATCGGTAGATCTAAAATGTGACCTGCTCGGGTTCGGGTACCCTACACTGTTCATGACACTCACATACCCTTCATCATACAAACCCTTAAACGCCTTGAGGCTTTCATGAAATCCCAACTCATCGGAAACCGATAGCAGTTGTTGCTTTGTGCGGGCAATTACCGGTCGGTTCTTTAGATAGTTGTCATTGGTATGTTGCACCAGCGTATTAAGACCATCATTGCCCCCCGAAAGTTGAATGACGACTAATTTTTTAGCGCCCATTGCCAGGCTCGGGACGGCATCGCACGCCTTTAAAAAACCAGGTACGAACAAGGCACCACTTGCCAAACTACTATTCTTTAAAAAAACTCTTCTGTTCATAACGATCGATTTTTTAATTAACACAATTGGTATTCGGGTAGCGACATTAACTGAATACAGAAATCTTGCTTATTTTCCAGTTCAAGCGTTTGTAAAAACCTTTTGGTTCCCGAACGTACCGCTCCTCCCAACAAATAAAAAGCAAGCTCCTCATCGGTCAAGTGCCCGTATTGTGCTTCGAATGCCTCCCAGTTCGTTGCAATGTTCAGTTTTCTACTAAAATTATTTTTCTTGCTAAAAGCCTCAAAGCTGTCCTCGAATTCGCCTTTGACATCAAAAGCGATTTCCCCGTTCTTCAACAATACGGAGGGGAGTTTTAAACGCACCATCATCGTATTGGCATCGATCCAACTGCGGCCTTCGGGCCAACCCGCTACATTGGGCGGTTCCAACAGGACTTGTCCCAGTAGTCGTTCTATGTATTTTAGTTGCTGGGGTTTTTCCCAGTTAAAAGGCACTACCCGCATTAAACCGACCAGCAGATCAATGGGCGACTTAATCTTGCTCATCATATTTTCAGCATCATAAAACCAATCTGACATAAAAATAAACCGCATCATTGCCGAAATGTCATAGTTCTTCGAGAATACTTTTGCAATTGCGGCGACGCGTGCTTCGTCTACTTTGTCATTTACAAAATGACGGTACACCTTGCCTGCAATAAATTGGGCGCACGCGGGTTGCTTTAAAATAAGTGCAATGATGTCTTCCCCAGAGAAATTTCCCTTGGTCCCCAGGAACGTTTTTTCTCCCGCATCGTGTCTTTTCTTTGCAAATTTGAAATTGCCCAGCGGGTCGTGTCGCCAGCCCGTAAATGCCCGGGCCGCCTCCTTTATGTCCGTTTCGGTATAACGACCCACCCCCAAGGTAAACAACTCCATCAGTTCCCTTGCAAAGTTTTCGTTGGGAGCTCCTTTTTTGCTCTGTTGATTATTCAGATAATCGAGCATACCGGGTTCTTGGGCAACGGCGACCACAAAATCTTTAAAATTACCCAAGGCATGTGTTCGCAGGGTATTGTTATAGTGTTGGGAAAACACTATGTTTCGCGACCGCATTACAAAATGGTTCGCCCAGAAAAGGGTCATGCGTTCCCGAAGCACTTCTTGTGTTTGAGCCATTCTATTGACCCAGGCCCTGTTATAGACCACATGCTTTTTTCGGCTCTTTTTTACCAATTCTTTGAAGCGTTTGCTCTTTCGGTCCATCGGTTTGGTAGCCAAGTGCTCGTCTATTTCAGGAGTAGGAATCGTTAATGGGGCTATTTTACCGGAGTCTTCGAATAGCCCTTCGACTATTTTAGAGCGGTTTAACCCTTGAATGTTTGAGAAGGTCTTGGGACCAATACCGAAACCGGCCCGTTGATACAAATGAAGAATATGTGCTTTTTCCAAAAGAAGGGGGTTTTATAGATATGGATGGTAAAACCGATAAAAGGTTTAGCCCAGTATACGTACGAAATAGAAGTGTCCCCAGATTTTTAACAATATTTTATGCTTGCTATTTTTTGAGAAATCGAAAACCGTCATACATTTGTATATACAATTATTGTAACGACATGAATGTAGAAGAGCAACTAAAAACGGACAAAGCGATTCCCTTGGAAACTCGCACTATTATACATTTTATGTTAGTGAACAATACCATAAACGAGCAGATCGCACAGACCTTGAAACCTTTTGATGTTTCCTTACAGCAGTTCAATGTGCTACGCATCTTACGGGGACAGCAGGGCAAACCTGCTAATTTATCAACCTTGAACGAGCGCATGGTGACCAAGATGAGCAATACCACACGCTTGGTCGATAAACTGTTGGCCAAAGGGTATGTAAAACGCGTCGTATGTTCTTCGAACCGAAGAAAAGTAGAAATTACTATTATCGAAGAGGGCAACAAAATCCTGAAAAAAATGGATGTCGCAATGAAAAACACCGAGGCAAGCATTTTAAAAAACTTCTCTCGAGAGGAGCTTGAAAAGTTGAATAACTTGTTTAATAAGTTTTAGCAATACCTAATAAATAAACACACTAATTAATTACATTTAAATTTTAGAAAGATGAAAAAAGGAGTAGTAAGTTTAGCATTCACATTATTGGTTGGTTTGGCAGCAACGGCCTCTGAACCCGTTAATGAAGAAAAGAAAGTAGTCAATACCGAAACCAGCAAAGTTACCTGGAAGGCATACAAGGTTACCGGATCCCATTATGGCAGCATTGCCTTGAAGGAAGGTGCCCTTATGTTCGATGGCGATCAACTGTCTGGCGGTGAGTTTGTGGTCGACATGACCACTATCAGTACCGAAGATCTCGAAGGTGATTCCAAAGGAAAATTGGACGGACATTTAAATTCGCCCGATTTCTTTGACACTGCAAACCATACGGAAGCATCGCTGAAGTTCACAGGAATTGAAACCACCGGAAAAAACTCGTATAAAGTGACCGGAGACCTAACGATCAAAGGAATCAAAAAAGCGGTCACCTTTGATCTTTCGGTTTATGGAAGCAAGGCGACAGCCACCTTAAAAGTCGATAGAGCCAAATACAATGTAAAGTATGGTTCGGGTAGTTTCTTCGACAATTTAGGAGACAAGACCATCTATGATGAGTTCGATTTGGTCGTAGATTTGGAATTCTAGCACCCCGCACATCGCGAGTGCACTATATGATTTTATAGGCTTAACCTCACAGCCTGGAACCCTGTAACAACTTTTGTTATGGGGTTCCTGAATTTTATGGCCCTCTTATTGGTGATTTTAAAAAATCATTTCTATATTTGACCAATGAACAATTTGAACATAAATACTTGGTGGTGGTACAACTCTCGAAACAAATCGTGAGCTGAGCATCGTTATAGTACAACTATATAAGGCCTGTCTTCACGACAGGCCTTTTTTAATTTAAGCGCAAAAACGTTTTATCCTTATGAGATTCAATCTTACCACCCATTACAAACAAATACTGGCCGATACCATTACCCCGGTGAGTGTGTACCTAAAAATTCGGGATCGTTTTCCCAATAGTATTTTGTTGGAGAGTAGCGACTACCATGCCAATGACAATAGTTTTTCCTATATCTGTTGCAATCCCATCGCCTCGATCAAGGTAGAAAACGAGCTTATATCCCAAAACTATCCGGATGGTAGTTCGGAAACGGTTTCAATCGCCGAAGACACCGATGTGGTATCTGTCATTGATGCCTTTGCAAAAAAATTCAAAGTAGGCGACAACGACTTTAAGTTCATTGACAACGGGCTCTTTGGATATATGTCGTACGATGCGGTACGCTATTTCGAAGCCATTGAAATCGGGAAGAAAGAAGGTACCGTGGCAATACCCGATATCTATTATGCCGTTTATCAGAATATCATCGCCATCAACCATTTTAAGAACGAGGCCTATCTCTTCGCGCATTGTTATGATTCTGAAAACAATATTGCAGCAATAGAACAGATCCTCAATGTAAAGAATTTTGCCTCCTATAACTTTTCAACAGAAGGGGCCCCCATTTCGAATTTGGAAGACGAAGAATACCGGGAACATGTGCGGCTCGCCAAGAAGCACTGCCAGCGTGGCGATGTATTTCAATTAGTACTCTCCAGACGTTTCTCACAGGCGTTCAAGGGCGATGAGTTCAACGTTTACAGAGCCTTGCGATCGGTTAACCCCTCTCCCTATCTCTTTTACTTCGACTACGGTGATTTTAAGATTTTTGGCAGTTCGCCGGAAGCGCAATTGATCGTCAAAGACGGTACCGCCGAGATCCACCCGATTGCAGGCACTTTCAAACGTACGGGCAATGACGAGCAAGATGCGATCTTGGCCAAGGAACTCACCGAAGATGATAAAGAGAACAGCGAACACGTAATGCTGGTAGATCTGGCACGAAACGATCTTAGCCGCAATGGCAACATGGTCGAAGTAGCCAATTACCGCGAAGTGCAATTCTTTTCGCATGTCATTCACCTGGTATCCAAGGTAACCGGACAGAAAAAAAAGGACATTCCCACCATGAAGGTCGTTGCCGATACTTTTCCCGCAGGTACCCTTAGCGGGGCGCCAAAACATCGGGCCATGCAATTGATCGAAGAATATGAAAAAACCGGGCGCGGATACTACGGCGGCGCCATTGGCTTTATGGATTTCAAAGGAAATTTCAACCACGCCATCATGATCCGTACGTTCTTGAGCAAGAACCACCAATTATATTACCAAGCTGGTGCCGGTTTGGTAGCGGCATCTGATCCCGAAGACGAATTACAGGAAACCTATAACAAATTGGGCGCACTTACCAAAGCCTTGGAAATTGCTAAAACCATATAGAATCCTCCCCGGACCCCTCCGAAGGAGGGACATAAAAAAAATGAAATGAATAGAAAAAGTCTTGATAGCCCTCACAACGATCCTTCCATTTCGGGCGGACATAGGGGAGCTATCCTTATCATCGACAACTATGATAGCTTTACCTACAACCTGGTACATTACCTAGAGGACTTGGGCTGTGAAGTGGTGGTCAAAAGAAACGATCAACTTACCTTGGAAGAGGTAGCCGCTTTCGATAAAATCGTGCTTTCCCCAGGCCCCGGCATCCCGGACGAAGCCGGACTCCTAAAGGAAATCATTGCCACCTACGCCCCTACCAAAAGTATTTTTGGGGTGTGCTTGGGGCAGCAAGCCATTGCCGAGGTATTCGGAGGATCCTTGATCAATCTGGAAGAGGTGTACCACGGTATTGCCACGCCCATCACCATTACAAAAGAAGATATCCTTTTCAAAGACATCCCTTCAACAATAGCAGTAGGCCGCTACCATTCCTGGGTCGTTGCCCCGGAACTGCCAGCAGTGCTCGAAGCCACCTCCTTCGATGAAAACGGACAGGTCATGTCCCTCCGACATACGGAGTACGATGTGCGCGCCGTACAATTTCATCCCGAATCGGTCTTGACGCCGGAAGGGAAGCAGTTGTTGGAGAATTGGGTAAACAAGTAATTAGTATTCAGTACATGTTAGTTACTAAAACATATTTTGCTAAATTACTTTTACAGTATCCAAAGCACGACTACCAAGGAAATCTAATATCTAACTTCTTATATCTCATATCTAATCAACCATGAAAGAAACACTCAACAGACTCATTAACCACGACATACTTTCGAAGGAAGATGCCAAGCAAATTTTGGTGAATATTGCGAAAGGGGATTACAATACGAGTCAGATTGCGGCTTTTTTAACCGTATATATGATGCGGAGCATCACCATTGAAGAGTTGGAAGGCTTTCGCGATGCACTTTTAGAGCTGTGCCTTGCCATAGATCTAGACGCCTACCAGCCGATCGATCTTTGCGGAACGGGCGGCGATGGTAAGGACACCTTCAATATTTCTACTTTGGCCTCTTTTGTAACCGCTGGGGCGGGCGTAAAAGTTACCAAACACGGAAACTACGGCGTATCCTCTAAATGTGGCAGTAGCAATGTGATGGAGTATTTGGGTATCAAATTCAGTAATGAAGCCAGCTTTCTCGAGAAGTCGATCAATGAAGCAGGCATCTGCGTATTGCACGCCCCCTTATTTCACCCTGCTATGAAAAATGTGGCCCCGATCCGTCGGGAGTTAGGTGTCAAAACCTTTTTTAATATGTTGGGACCCATGGTGAACCCCGCCTTTCCGAAACACCAGATGGTGGGCGTATTTAATTTGGAACTGGCGCGTATGTACGGCTATCTCTATCAGAATACCGATAAAAAATTCACGGTTCTACACGCGTTGGATGGTTATGACGAAATTTCCTTGACCGGAAATACCAAGACCATTTCGAACCATTCGGAGGGGATGCTACGTCCCGAAGATTTCGGCGTACAAGCGATTCAACAAGCACAAATTGTCGGGGGAGATAGTATTGAGGATTCCGCCAAGATCTTTATGACCGTCCTCGAAGGCAAGGGCAGTGAAGCGCAGAACAATGTGGTCTGCGCCAATGCCGGGGTGGCCATCGCGACGGTGCGCGACCTAACGCCCAAAGAAGGCTTTGAACAGGCAAAAGAATCGCTTTTAAATGGCAGCGGCCTAAAGGCATTAAAGAAATTACAGGAATTGAGCAGCATTTAAAAAAGAAATAAGAACGGCAGAAGCGTACCCAATGGAATTTGATTTACAAACAACGGATTCCTTCGCTTTGCTCGGAATGACGATTTACAAATGAACATACTAGATAAAATAGTAGCGGACAAGCGCAAAGAGGTCGCCCTTAAAAAGGCGCTTATTCCCCTTGCCCAATTAGAGGCTTCGGTACTTTTTAACCGGGCTACCAACTCCTTGGCAACGGCCTTGCGGAACAGCGATTCGGGCATCATCGCGGAACACAAACGGCGTTCCCCTTCTCGATCGGAAATTAATCAAGGGTTGAATGTACAGGATGTGGCAAGCGGTTACGAAAATGCCGGCGTCTGCGGCATGTCCGTCCTCACCGATGGGAAGTACTTTGGGGGATCTTTAGACGATTTGCTATTGGCCAGGGCGGCGGTACGAATGCCCTTGCTCCGCAAAGAGTTTATCATCGACGAATACCAATTGGTAGAAGCCAAGGCCCATGGGGCCGATGTAATTCTGTTGATCGCGGCCATTTTGACCAGGGAAGAAATCAAGGCCCTTTCCGAATTGGCCAAAAGCCTACAGATCGATGTATTGCTCGAGGTGCACAACGAAGAAGAATTGCATAAATCAGTGATGCCCAGTTTGGACATGTTGGGTGTGAACAATCGAAACTTAAAGACCTTTGAAGTAAGCTTGGATACGAGCAAGGCCTTGTCGAAATTGATTCCGGCTGACTTTGTAAAGGTATCCGAAAGTGGTATTAGCAGTATCGAGGCCATTCAAGACCTGCGCACCTATGGGTATGAAGGCTTTTTAATCGGGGAGAATTTTATGAAAACGAACGATCCGGGGCAAAGTGCAGGGGAGTTTATTGAACAATTGATACAGTAGGGGTTGTTGGAGTTAGGAGTTAGGAGTAAGGAGTAAGGAGTAAGGAGTAAGGAGTATAAAGTAAATGAGCTCGGGGCTAGCCTCGGAGCATTTTAATCTCGATTATCGAGAAAAGAAACGGCTTTGGTAAAACAGATAGACACTATTTCGGTAAAGTTAAAGGTGTGCGGTATGAAATCGAATACCGCGGAGGTTGCGGCATTGCAGCCGGACTATCTGGGCTTTATTTTCTGGGAACCTTCCAAGCGGTATTTTGAAGGCCCCATGCCCACCGTTCCTGACGGTATTCAAAAAATAGGCGTTTTTGTAGATGCGACGGTCCGCGAGGTGGTCGACAAAATAACCACCTACGACCTGCAAGGGGTGCAATTTCATGGGCAGGAAAGCGCCGCCTATTGCGAAGAACTAAGAGCGAGTGCTGTAGGTGATAAAGTAGCCATCATCAAAGTATTTTCGATCAAAGACGATTTTGATTTTGGACAATTACAACCCTTCGAAGCGGTCTGCGATTATTATTTGTTTGATACCAAGGGGAAATTACCGGGCGGCAATGGCTATGCCTTTGATTGGAGTGTTTTGTCCAAATACCCCTCCAACAAGCCCTATTTTTTAAGTGGCGGTATTGGTTTGGAAGAAGTGGCTTCGCTTCAAGCATTTTTAAAAAGACCCGAAGCCCAGTATTGCCATGCGATCGATGTGAACAGCCGGTTTGAAGTGGAGCCGGGAATGAAGGAAGTGGCGAAATTGAAAGTGTTTAAAAAGGCGCTCGAAACATAAAAGAAATAGCATCAATGATGACGTATAATTGTTATGAAACACTAAAGAATGAATGCGGTATTAGGAAGTATAATAGAAAATTTAAGAAGTATTGGAATTACATATTCTCCCACAGTAGAAATTTTCAAAGGGGATAGAACAAACACTGGCGATGCTAAAGAGTATTCGGTAAATGACTTTATTGCTAGTTACTTAACACAAGATTACGAGGTTAAAAAGGGTAAAATCTACTGTTTATCAGGTGAAAGTCAAAATATTGATTGCGTTGTTTTAGCTCCTAATCATCCCAAATTGATTACACCTGTCCGTGATGTAATTCTTGCTGAAGGTGTTTTTTGTGCTATAGAAGTAAAACCAGACATTAGAACTTTATCAGATTCTTCGGAATTCTATCGAGGTTTAAAACAAATGAAATCAATTAAAAACCTTGAAAGAACAGTAGATAGATTGAATCTGAATTCACTCAATAAAAAAGAACCTTTACCTCCATATTTTGACAAAATTCCAGCTGTTCTTTTTAGCAAGGAATGTGCAGAAATTCCCAAAATGATAGAATTTATTCAAGCAAAAGTCAAGATCAATGAATTAGGCAAAGAGGAATTACCAGATTTAATTTTTTCAATTGAAAAAGGAGTATTGTTTTATTCTCCTTATTTCAAACATACTAAGTTCTATAAAAAACTTAGCCCTCTTCAGAAAAAGATATTTGATGAAGAAGCATTTATGCATATCCAAGCAGAAGAACAACATATTAATTTATTATTGTTTTTAATGTTTGTTTTAAGCTTTGATACTCCTCACATAAAAGTATCCGACTTTTTCATTAAAAAGTACTTTAATCAAGAAGGTGTTAGTATTTCAACAAAATTCTACCCTTTAGATAAAAACAAAATCGGAAACATAAAACCAAAAGATTTGATTAAATTAAGAAAAGACAACTTTAAAAACGATGAAAAGGTTTCATAACACTGTCTATGAAATCAAAACAACATTCGGGATGTTTTATGTTTCGTATACCAAACGTTAACGCATTTTAGACATGAATATTTTCATACGATAAACAGTACAAATGAACATCATAAAAAACATATTCGTTCTAATTTCACCAGTACTGGTTTCAAGTAGTTTTGCCCAAACCAATTTCAAAGAATACTATTATCCTGTTAGAGCGAAGAAGGAAGTGAAAATTTACAAATACGTGGATAAAAACAATCAGAGTAATATTGAATATTGGAAGGTCACTACAAGTCCAGAAACCAATAGAATCATAACCGCGTCCTATACAACTGACCGTAGATTGTACAACATTTTTGAGGAAGAGTTGAAAACCGATGGTGCAGAATTAGTGCGATATACTGATTTTGAAATAAGCGATACCGGCGAAAATGTCCAAATAGACGGTATAGTGGTCGATAAAGATGTTTACAAATGGAAAGACAAAAACAAATACAGGTATTCAATAAAATACAAGAGTCCAAAATATGGAAATGAATTATTTACAAAAGAACGGACCGTAAATAGTTTCGAAAAAATAATTGTAAGTGGAATTGAATACGCAACCTTAAAGTTCAGGGATGAATACGAAGTCAAATCCTTGGAAAATAACCAATATTATAAATTTCATCAATTTACTTACTATGCTAAAGACATTGGAATGATAAAATATGAACGATATCATCCCGATGGCACCACAATTGAATTAGAATTGAGAGAGTTGCTCACACTAAAGCAATTTGAAAAATTAATCAAAAAAAGCTAGCGATTAAACACTTAATATTGGTAGTTACATATGTACCATAGACTAAAAAACAACCCTAACTTATCACTGATTACTGATTACCGAATACTGAATACTGATTACCGATTACTGATTACTAATTACTAATTACTGAATACTGAATACTGATTACTGATTACTGATTACTGAATACTAAAAATATGAACACATACCACGCAGACGAAAAAGGCTATTACGGAGCATTTGGCGGGGCCTTTATTCCAGAGATGCTCTACCCCAATGTAGAAGAACTACGCCAAAAGTATTTGGAGTTGATGTATGAAGACTCCTTTCAAAAAGAGTTTCACCAACTCCTAAAAGACTATGTGGGACGCCCTTCGCCGCTTTATTTTGCCAAGCGGCTTTCTGAAAAGCACGGCACCAAGATCTATTTAAAGCGAGAAGACCTCAACCATACCGGTGCGCACAAGGTGAACAATACCATTGGGCAGATCCTCATGGCCAAAAAACTGGGCAAGAACCGTATCATTGCCGAGACCGGGGCCGGCCAGCATGGCGTGGCCACCGCCACCGTCTGTGCGCTCATGGGCATGCAATGCATCGTGTATATGGGCGAGATCGATATTGCCCGCCAAGCACCCAATGTAGCCCGTATGAAAATGCTGGGCGCCGAAGTACGCCCGGCACTATCCGGGAGTCGCACGCTTAAGGACGCCACCAACGAGGCCATCCGCGATTGGATCAACAACCCGGTCGATACGCATTACATCATCGGTTCCGCCATTGGGCCGCACCCCTACCCCGATATGGTGACCCGATTTCAGTCTGTTATCTCCGAAGAGATCAAATGGCAATTAAAAGAAAAAGAAGGGCGTGAAAACCCTGATTATGTCGTTGCCTGTATCGGCGGGGGCAGCAATGCCGCGGGTACCTATTACCATTTCTTGGACAATGAGGAGGTGGGTATAATTGCCGTAGAAGCGGCCGGAAAAGGCATTGAATCGGGCGAAAGTGCTGCGACCTCCGCCTTGGGGAAAGTAGGCATCATTCACGGGTGCAAGACGATGCTGATGCAGACCACAGATGGGCAGATTACCGAGCCCTATTCCATTTCGGCCGGTTTGGACTATCCCGGAGTGGGGCCCATGCATGCCCATTTGCACGAATCGGGCCGTGCAGAATTCTATTCTGCCACCGATGATGAGGCCATGGCAGCCGGACTCGAACTGTCACAATTGGAAGGAATCATTCCCGCCATAGAAACCGGGCATGCTTTTGCCATTTTTGAACATAAAAAATTCAAACCGGACGATGTAGTGGTCATCAGTCTGTCCGGGCGGGGCGACAAGGATTTGAATACGTATATTGATTATTTCAAACTCTAAAAATTAGTAAACAGTATCAAGTACAAAGTAATCAGTAGACTTTGTACTTCGTACTTTGTACCTCATACTTATCCAAATGAACAGAATCAACAACAAACTCCAAGAATCGAAAAAACTACTCTCTATCTATTTTACGGCAGGCTACCCTGCCTTGAACGATACCGTTCAAATCATTCAGGAACTCGAGAAAAACGGGGTGGATATGATCGAAATCGGCCTGCCTTTCAGCGATCCCCTGGCAGACGGGCCTACCATTCAAGAAAGCTCAACCCAAGCATTGCGGAATGGCATGCATACCGAATTGCTTTTTGAGCAGTTGAAAGACATTCGAAAAACCGTTTCCATTCCCTTGATCGTCATGGGGTACTTTAACCCGATGCTCCAATACGGGGTGGAGGCTTTCTGTAAAAAGTGCCATGAAATTGGGATCGATGGTATCATCATGCCCGACTTGCCCTTGGATGTGTACCAGGCCGACTATGCCGCTACCTTTAAAAAATACGGGTTGATCAATGTCTTCTTGATCACCCCACAGACCAGCGAGGCCCGTATCCGGGAAATCGATGCCGCTTCCGATGGGTTTATCTACATGGTCAGTTCCGCTAGTGTGACCGGAGCCAAAACGGGCTTTGGTGATATGCAAACCAACTATTTTGAGCGCATTGCCGCCATGCAATTGAAAAACCCACAGATCGTAGGGTTTGGGATCAGTAACAGCGAAACCTTTCAGGCCGCCACCCATACCGCCAAGGGGGCTATTATCGGATCGGCCTTTATCAAGCATTTGACCGCAAGCGGCGTGGAAAGCATTGCCGAATTTACGCAACGAATACGCTAGTGAAAGATTTGCTCAACAACTGGAAAGTGGTGATTCTCCTATGTCTTGCGCTGGGAATGGCCCCGTTCTTTCCTGAGCCACATCTCTGGGGCAAATTGAAATGGGTCGCAGGGGGTGCTACCGGTATGGAGGCGCAAGATTGGTTTGATATACTGTTTCATGGAACTCCATTCATCTTGCTCATACGCTTGCTCATTTTGCACCTTAAAAACAGGGCTTAGAACGACCCTTTTTCGCCTGTTAAACTTCGCCTACTTTTCGCCTAAATATCCTTACATTTAATCTCTTAAACCGAAGCGGAACACCCATGAAGAAAATACTTGTTTTACTTTCCCTTTTTGTCCTTGGCAATACATACGGCCAAGAGGCGGTACAACTTAAATCCCAAGTACGCCATACCATTGATGAACTGCGCGAATTTGTCGGCATTCCCAACGATGCCCTTGAACATGCAGACATCAATCTAAACCTCAACTGGCTCACCAAAAAATTCAACGAACGCGGTTTTAATAGCTCGGTACTCCCTACCGAAGGGGAATCCCTATTCTTTGCGGCCCTTCCCATGGACGATGCCAAACCGACCATCTTGTTTTATATGCATTTTGATGGGCAATCGGTAGACCCCTCCAAATGGTCGCAGCCCGATCCCTACAAAATGGTTTTAAAATCAAAGGAAGGGGATACTTGGACAGACCACTCCTTTGATGATTTGGCGGATGATATTGATTACGATTGGCGGCTGTTCGGTCGGTCTACCTCCGATGACAAGGGGCCGATCGTCATGTTCCTCAATACCATCGACCTTTTAAAAAAGAACGCTGTCGAAATCCCCTTCAACGTAAAAATCATTTTAGACAGTGAGGAAGAAAAAGGCAGCAAGCCCTTACCAAAGGCGGTAAAGGAATACCGTGAACTTTTAAAGGCCGACTTTTTGGTCATCAACGATGGTCCGGTACACGTATCGGGAAAACCGACGGTGGTCTACGGATGCCGTGGCATTACCACCCTGGCTTTGACCACCTATGGCCCTATACGACCGCAGCATAGCGGGCATTATGGTAACTACGCTCCCAATCCCGGCTTTCAATTGGCGCAGGCCCTGGCCGGTATGAAAGACACCGATGGGCGCGTCTTGATTCCTGGGTATTACTATGGCATCACCATCGACGAGGCGACTCTGGCCATTTTAAAAAGTGTTCCCGATGATACCAATACCATCAATACAAATCTGGCTATCAAAACACCTGAAAAAGTAGGGGGCTTTTACCAAGAGGCGCTGCAATACCCATCACTCAATATTCGCGGACTAGCATCTGGCTGGGTAGGTGAAAAGGCACGTACCATCGTGCCTGAAAGTGCCACGGCCGAAATTGACCTACGTTTGGTACCAGAATCGGACGGGACCCGCCTGAAAGGCCTGGTCAAAAAACACCTTGAAAAACAAGGGTTCTACATCACTTCTACACAACCCACAAAAGAACAGCGGGCGGCACACGATAAAATTATGATGATCAAGGAAGGCAGCGTTACCAATGCATTCCGTACCGACCTCAACGATTCTTACGGTGATTTCTTAGTAAACAGTCTTACCACGATCTTTGGGGAAGAAGTGGTACAAATTCGGATCATGGGCGGTACGGTACCCATTGCGCCCTTTATCAATGAATTAAAGATTCCCGCCTTTATTGTACCCATGGTCAACCCGGATAACAATCAGCACAGTCCCGATGAGAACCTCCGCATAGGGCAGATTGCCTATGGAATTCAAGCGTTTTATGGTTTGTTGAGTACAAAATTGCCGCAATAGTACTATCCCGAGCTTCTTTTCGTTTTAGTAATGAACAACTCACTATGTTGGCATGGCTATAAAAAGAATTCTGCTACTATTCATTTGTTTGACGGTCTTCCAGGCCCAAGGACAACATACCGTTATTCTCGATAGCCTTAGCAATGAGCCCGTGCCCTTTGCCACCATTTCTTTCGGAGATGGCCTGGGAACTTTTGCCGACGACGATGGCGTCTTCGCTTTTACCAAAAAACGATACAGCGATATAGACACGCTCTACGTTTCCGCAATGGGCTATGCCGAGAAGGCAGTACCCACCGATCCTTTTCCTGAAAAAATACGGTTACGCCCCGAAGTTTCGCAATTGAGTGAAGTGGTCGTATCGGCCCGGAAGGAAGGGAAATTTAAAATGAGGAAACGCAAGGCCACCACCCATACCGATGTTTTTGCCTGTTGGTTGCCCACAGTGGAAAGCGAAGTCGCCGTGCTCTTCAAACGTAGCGAAGGCAAGGCCACCCAAATCGCCAAATTGTTACTGCCCATCAATACAGAATCAAAATACAAATCGAAAGGCAAAGGGGCCTTCCCCACTATTTTTAGAATTCAGTATTACGAAAATCAGGGTGGACTCCCAGGCACGCAGATCGGCTATGAAGAGGTGGTATTCCCCATTAATTCAAAAGAAGACAAGGTCTTTGAACTTGAGATAGAAGACAAATCGATTTTCATTCCGGAAGGAGGCCTATTCGTATCCCTACAAGTGTTAGGATATGCCAACAAAGCTGGGCGTTTGGCGCAGACCAAAAAGTACCGTGAAATAAAAACGCCCCGAGGCGTACAAAAGATCTCGACTTCCTTTAGACCCCTGTTGCCCTTTACAAAAGGAACCCCACAGCAACGTACGTTTGTACGACGCATTTTTCTAAACGACAAAAAATGGCAGGTGTTCGACAAGACCTATAACAAGAACTCCAAGTTGATTCAAACCGGAAATCGCAACTATGATATGGGAGCGGTTTTGAAGGTGTACGAGGAATAAAAGTGCAAGGGGCAAGTTCAAACTCAAATTCAAACTCAAACTCAAATTCAAATTCAAATTCAAAATAGGTTATGAGTTATGAGCGACGAGTTATGAGTTTTAAGTACAAGAATCATAGACGACGGGAAGGGCTATATAATTTGTCACTCACTGTTCACTGTTCACTATTCACTGTTCACTGCTTACTGCTTACTGTTTACTTACTTCTACCTACCACAAACCATCCTTTTTCCATAGTCTTTTTTCTTTTCTCCAAACAAACTCAAATACAAACGTCAAATTCAAATTCAAAATAGGTTATCAGTTATGAGCGACGAGTTATGAGTTTTAAGTACAAGAATCATGGACGACAGAAAGGGCTATATCACTTGTCACTCTCTGTTCACTGCTTACTGCTTACTGCTTACTTACTTCTACCTACCACAAACCATCCTTTTTCCATAGTCTTTTTTCTTTTCTCCAAACAAACTCAAATACAAACGTCAAATTCAAATTCAAAATAGGTTATCAGTTATGAGCGACGAGTTATGAGCTTTAAGTACAAGAATCATGGACGACAGAAAGGGCTATATAATTTGTCACTCACTGTTCACTGCTTACTGTTCACTGCTTACTGTTCACTGCTTACTGTTTACTGTTTACTGTTTACTGTTTACTGTTTACTGCTTACTTACTTCTACCTACCACAAACCATCCTTTTTTCCATAGTCTTTTTTCTTTTCTCCAAACAAACTCAAATACAAATGTCAAACTCAAATTCAAAATAGGTTATGAGTTATGAGCGACGAGTTATGAGTTTTAAGTACAAGAATCATGGACGACGGGAAGGGCTATATATTTGTCACTCACTGTTCACTGTTCACTGCTTACTAACTACCCTTTACGTAATACTGACTACTGCATCCTGTTCACTAAAAACCTTCTTTCAGCGCAGCGGTCTTTCCTCTTTTCTCTTTCGCCTTTTTATCTTTTTATCTTTTTATCTTTTTATCTATTGTCTATTGTCTAATCATCTAACTTCTAAGTCCCCAAATCTAACTTCTCACACCTTCCTTTAAGATTTCTTTAAGACCAGATTGCAAAACTATCACGGAAAATTGAACTCTGTGTGATGTAGCTGTTATACCATAGCCGTTCTTTTGTGGAAACATTCTAAAATCCCTAAAAATGAAGAGAGTACATTTATTTGCAAGTTTTCTATTTGCATTAATTCTAGTTGGCTGTAGCGACGATGATGACGGCCAAGACCCAGTGGTGGTACCGGTTGCCGGTAGTATTAGTGGAGGTCCCTTTACCTTTTGTGTGGATGGCACTCCTGATATGGTCAGTGGCGTTTCGGTTACCGGAACTACTTCCGTAGGAACCAATAGTACCTGGGTCGTCACCGATGAAGAACTGAATATCTTAGGCTTGCCCCCAACGGTGGAAGCGCTAGAAGGTGTAAACTTCGATGATGCCGGCGGTGGAGTGTGCCTTATTTGGTACCTACGCTATGAGGATGATCTTACTGGAGCAGAAGTAGGCATGAATGCGGGAGACCTTGGTGGTTCTTTTGACCTATCGAACTCTATTACCGTCACACGGAATGCAACAGAGGCGGGCACCATCACTGGTGGTCCGTTTGAATTTGATGTAGATGGAGAAGCCGATATGGTGAGTGGTATTACGCTCGACAATCCCGATGCAGCAGGCACGAACAGTACCTGGGTGATTACCGATGCCGATGGCACCATTCTTGGCTTGCCCCCTACTTTGGAAGCTGTTGAAGGTGTAAACTTTGATGAAGCGGGCGCGGGTGTTTGCTTGATCTGGTACCTACGATACGAAGACGGCCTACAGGGCGCTGAAATGGGCATGAATGCCAATGACCTTGAAGGATGTTTTGATCTTTCTAACTCGATTACCGTTACTAGAAACCAAGTGGCAAATGCAGGGGCGCTCGAAGGCGGACCGTATACTTTTTGTGTAGATGGCACTGCTGATTTCGTAAGCGATATCACCTTGGATGCAACGAATGCGTATGGAAGTAGCAGTACTTGGGTGATTACCGATGCCGATGGAATGATTTTGGGCTTACCACCGACACTCGACGCTGTTAAAGGAGTTGATTTCGATGCTGCGGGTGGCGGTGTTTGCCTTATCTGGTATGCTCGCTATGAAGGCGACATCGAAGGCGCTGAAATGGGGCTGAACGCCAATGACATTACAGGAGACTTTGATCTTTCCAATCCGATCACCGTAACCAGAAATAAGCCGGAAGCAGGGACCCTTGTAGGAGGTGAATTCAACTTCGTGGTAGATGGTACGCCAGACTTTGTAAGTGGTATCACATTGGATAACCCAGATGCCAGCGGAAGTAACAGAACCTATCTGATTACCGATGCCGATGGAAACATTTTGGGTATGCCAGCGACATTGACCGATGTGGAAGGAGTTGATTTTGACGGTGCCGGTGTTGGTGTTTGTCTTATATGGTATTTGCGGTATGAAGACGGACTGCAAGGCCTTGGCATGGGGATGAACGCAAACGACTTTGACGGATGCTATGATCTTTCAAATTCGATTACCGTAAACCGTACGAATTAAAAATCCTTAAAAATTTAGGCTCGGTAGTAGTTGTTGCCCAATAGACGCCGATCCTGAAGATCCTTTGAAAAAGGAAATTGCGAAACCTGCGACCAACCTTATGGTCGTGGGTTTTTTTGTTAAACTCAAATACAAGCGTCAAATACAAGTTCAAGTGTCAAGTTCAAGCGCAAACTCAAAAACTAATTACTGCTCGACAAACTCAAATACAAATATCAAATTCAAGTACCAAACCCCTTACTGACAACTGATTACTGCATACTGATTACTGTTTACTTACTTCTGCCTACTGTAAACAGTCCCTTTTCCTTAGTCTTTTTTCTTTTCTCCAAACAAACTCAAATACAAATATCAAATTCAAGTACAAAACCCCTTACTGACAACTGCATACTGCTTACTGTTTACTGTTTACTTACTTCTGCCTACTGTAAACAGTCCCTTTTCCTTCGTCTTTTTTCTTTTCTCCAAACAAACTCAAATTCAAGTAAAAACCGCTTACTGACAACTGATTACTGAATACTACTTACTGCTTACTGAATACTGCCTGCTCCGTACTGAACTTCATTGTTCATTGTCAATTGCTATGTCAGTCCGAGCCTGTCGAGGACCCATTCACCAAAACAGACGTTTCTAGAGGTCTTTCTTGTATGCGCTTCGACAAGCTCAGCGTGACAATAGGGTCCCATTTTGACTTTCTCCGAACAGACTCAAATTCAAATGTCAAACTCAAATTCAAAATCGGTTCTGAGTTCAGAGTGACGCGTTCTAAGTACAAGAATCATAGACGATGGGAAGAGCCATATCACTGTCACTGTTTACTGTCTACTTACTACTGCAAACTGTTTACTGTTCACTTAATACTGATTACTGCCTACTGTTCAATGTAAACCTTCCTTCAGCGAAGCGGTCTTTTCGTCTTTATTCTTTATTCCACTTTCCTTCACGAACCGACTTCCGAGGCCAACAATTCCCTCGCTTTTGTTATCAAGGCTTTGTTCTCACGATAGCTGGGCTTCGACATTCCTTCGGACTCAATGATCATTTCGTTCAGCAATTCCTTCGCTTTTTCTTTCTGGGTAGTCCGTATGTAGAATTTGGCCAGCTCCAACCGTTCACGATACCGACTGAAGGGCGCATCGAATTGAGATAGATAGTGCTCCGCCTCGCTAATTTTTCCTTGTTTCTCCAAGGCCAGGGCATACAGGAAAGCGGCTTCCGATTTTTTAAACTTCGAATGGTCTTTGATCCGTTCGGCACAACGCATGGCATTGTCAAAATCTGAAGAAAAATAATACGCCTCTGCCAATTTCGAGATTACATAAAAATCATGCTGAAAAGTACCCTCCAAGCAGGTCTTGTATTCCGAAATGGCATCCCCGTACATACCGGCTTCCAAATAGGCATCGGCAAGGTTCGAACGGTTTTCGAAGGTATCTGAAAAACGGAGTTTCTTCTCCAAATCCGTTATTTTCTTCCCAGGATTGATGACAGCGGTCAATCCGTCCTGCACCATTTCTACATCACGTTTTTGAATTACATTCATGAACAAATACACCAACGAGCCAATATAAGGGATAAAGAAGATGATCAATATCCAGTAGTAGGGATTTTTGTTCGTGTAACAATGATAAATGCAATAGGCTTGTAGTGCCAACGAGAGGTATAGATACATACCCCTAAAATAGCAACTTAGACCGGTTCTTGAGACTTAAGACATTAGAAATCGATAAACACCCGATCCGCTACGCTGAATTTCGGCTTGCATTGATATTTCCGTATAACGACCGGGTAACTATTTTCTCGTATAACTCTTTAAATTCTGACCCCTGCCCTATTTTTTGTAAGGCGTATTGCTGAATCACCAAGAGCGGCAACACGATATTCTCCCGAATTTTGATAGATTCTCGGGAAACCGCTTCGTTTTCCATCAAAATTTTGGAGCCCGAGATGGTCAAGAGCATTTCTTTGGACAATTTGTACTCTTCATGTAGAATGTTCCAAAAGGCACCGTATTCTTCATTTTCCTTCATATAGCTCGTTAGCTCGAAATAACATTTGGAAAGCGACATCATACTATTGAGCATCAACGCCTTGAACAAGGGTACTTCTTTGTAGAGCTTCTTCACCTCTTTTAATTTCCCTTGGTCCTTTAACGTTTTTATGGCCGTTCCGATACCAAAATATCCCGGGACATTTTGCTTTAATTGGCTCCAGGAGCCTACAAACGAAATTGCCCGCAGATCTGTGAGCTCCAATTTTTTCTTATTGCCCCTTTTCCCCGGCCTACTGCCAATGTTGGCCTTTGTATAGTATTTAAGGGTACTCATATGCTCTAAATAGGGCATAAATTTCTCATGATGTTTCAGGGCATCGTACTTGGCAAAACTTAAATCGGAAAGCTGTTCAAGCAATTGCCGGGATGCCGCCGGAATCACATTCTCTTTCCCGAAGAGATTGTTCGAAAGCCCCGCTGTCAACAGTTGCTCGCTATTGTGCATAAACTGTTCTTTGGTACCATAGGTACTGGTAATGGTCTGGCCCTGAATCGTTAATTGAATTTCATGATTGGCAATATCCTTTGTTTGTGCAGCATAAAAACGATGTGTTTTTCCACCACCACGTGCTGGCGGGCCTCCACGGCCATCAAAGAAAATTGCACTCACCCCATTCTTACGGCATACTTTGGACAGCTGTTCTTTGGTTTTAAAAATAGACCAGTTTGCCTTCACATACCCACCATCTTTGGTCCCATCGGAAAAGCCCAACATGATCGTATGTTTTTGGTCTCGCTGTGCCAAATGGGTAGTATATTCGGGAAGCGCGAACAGTTGTTGCATGGTCGCTTCCGAAGTTTCCATACCCTTCATCGTTTCAAAAAGCGGTACGATATCGAAGGTAATGGCATCGGCCTTCCACCCGCACCAGCGGAATAACCCAAATACAAAGAGTACGGAAAACACATCCTCCGAATTACTGATGATATATCTATTGCAACCTTCCTCCCCGTTCTTTTCCTGAATACTTTTGAGCTGAAGGATATTCTTGATGGTATCCTTCACCAAATCGTCTTCAAAATTGGAAGGATCCAGTTTAAAGTTCTTATGCAATAATATATCGATCAACGCATCCTGCGATAGTTCGTCCAAACTTTCTTTGATCAGTTTTTTGCGCTTCAAAACCGCAGTAACGACCCTGGTGTGGATACTGTGATCCTGGCGTATGTCCAGGGTCGCAAAATGAGTCTTGAATATTTTAACCTTATCGATCAGGTGATCGAGGTCTTTTAAATAAAGTTCATGATACTGTTCTACCAGCAATACCCGAATATCCAGCAACAGATCGATAATGTCGGAATACCCTACGTGCTTGCTCGGATCGAACATGGCGGTATATAGATTACCCCGTAGCTTTTGCAAAGGTTCTTGCACGGCTTTGAAGGTCAATTTTTTCTGAAGCACCTTCAAATCATTGTAATAGCACTTCATAAGGTTCACTCGAAGCTCATCGGCCACATCCTTCGTAATGGCCGCCGTAACGAACGGATTCCCATCTCGATCCCCTCCGGGCCAAAAACCAAGTTTCATAATATTATGGTTCTCAAACTCTTTGTTTCGAATGTTGTCTTTTATATAGGCATACAAATCCCCAACGGCATCGTAATACACATTGCGAAGAATATAAATGATATTTTTGGCTTCATCCAACGGAGTGGGTTTCTTCGCATTCAGCAAGGAAGTGAGTCCCAATTGTTGCAAGGCCACATCGATATCATCGATTTTATCCTCTAGGATCAACGACCGCAGTTCGGCAATAATGTCCAATACGGCGGGCGTGTAGAACTGGGTCGGATGGGCGGTCAACACGATACGAGCACTAAAGGTCGATAGCTTCTTGGCTACCTGGTCCCAGCTTTTATTTTTATCTACCAATTGAAAATAATCCCGAATCGTTAACACGGTGCTATGCTCGTGCAGCTTTGGAAAAGCAGCATCTTCTACACTATCGTACAATACTACCTGTCGCTCTACATATTGAATAATACGGAACATAAAATCGATCCGGTCCTCTTCCTTGACCAAATGCACGTAACTTTCAAAGAAGGCCTCTAAGATCTCCTGCGGATTCTTACCCGACTGTAATCCTTTTTGACACTTATCCAACAACAAAGGAATGAGCATCCCCACATTTTCAATATTTCGATAGGGAAGGTTCAAAATCAAACTATTGTAGACATTGAACTTGTTATTGACCGATTTCTTAAACTCTTTTAATCTTTCTATATTCTGCATAAAATAGCTACTTCCTATTACTTTAAAACATACCGCTGTCCTCTTAAGACAAATCAAACCCTAAATATCGCCATTATTAAAGAATACGACCTTGTCTTTTGAGGCTAAATAACAAAAATCGCTGCCGACACCACAAAACCAACAGCGTTCACAACAATAATTTCAAAAATTGCCAAGACCCTCTTACTTTTACCCTGTAATCATTTAGATAGTAAATTTTTTCATTTTCATATAGTGTTCTCGTAAAAGAGTCCGGACCGAAACGTTTGGACTCTTTTTAGTTGTACCAAACCGTAGGTATCAAAAGAAAGGGGTGTACTGCAACACCCTAAAATCGAGTGTTGTAAAAGCGGGATTTTCGCTCTTCATTTTTTTATAGCTGTCCAAACTCCCTACGGCCCTATTGGCAGCTCCGGAAGGAGCGGTCAAAGAAACCGTACGAATGCTACGGGGTGCCCGTTTACTTCCCAAAGGCATTTCGAAACGATGTTTACGTGGCACCTTATCAGAAACCACCTCTAAGGCCAAGCCGTGTTGTTTTAAGTGTTTTCGGAAGAAATACTCCGGCCCGTTTTTACTGTTTCCACCCGTAAAAAGCAAGGTATCTACCTGTTCGTATTTCGTGAGATATCCCAGTATATCGCGCAACTGAATATGTTGCATTCCCAAATCAGAGGCATCGATCTTTGAACGTTCGGCACTGGCAACGATATCGCAAACTCCTATGCCCCGTTCCTTTAGAAACACCTTACGTTGCCTAATGGCTTCGTCGGTATTTTCGAACTTAAGATCCAAATCGAAGATACGGTCTAAAATTGGCCACAATTGCCCATCGCGGCTTCCATAGCAAAAATTCACATCGCCTTTCTTCAGTTCCCCCGTAGTAAATCGGGGAGGTGGCAAGGTGCCAACAATCAATTTGGTGGCTTCAGGAAATAGGTAAGGTTCATACGGATGAATGTGTTGAAACAAGCGCTGCGTTTTTTTGAATTCAAAAATAACGTATTTCGGCTGTTGACGATCAAAAAAAGGAAATCGTTCTATAGCAATCTTGCCTTGCGTGCCACCGGGAGTTTTCGTATTTTTAAAAGAACCTTAAAGCATACATATGGGTAAAGGAGATAAAAAAACAAAGAGAGGGAAAATATTTAGAGGAACCTATGGTGCCCGAAGACGGCGCAAGGCCAAACGAGCCGCCCAGAAGAAAAAATAATGGTAATGGAAAGCTCCGTTTTACTCCACAATGAATTTAAGGGCAATCGTACCCCCTTCTTCAGCAGTTAATTCATAGGTATAAAACCCAAGCCCGAGCGGGGTCTCCCCGACAAAATCTATCACTTGTAAGGTATAGGACTCTTCACCTGCGGTAATTGTAACACTGGCGAACTGATAGGCCTCTTCATACACCAAATAGGCTGAAGACGCTCCGGCCGCCACGTTCTCATATGCCTCCTCAGTACCGCTTACCTCTACCCTATCATAGGCAAAACTGTTGTTGTTCTTGATACGGATATTGATACCACTAAGTTCGTCATCACGGTCGGTACAACCGACTGAAAGCAGTAGCGTGGCGAACAGACAAAACACTAATTTTTTCATGGTACCCTTGTTTAAAACTGTTTATAAGGGTAAAACGAACGGAAAGCCAAGATATTATCTCACGAAGACAGGTTCATGCTCCTTGACGGTATGAGACGGACTAAATTCATACTCGTCTAAGTTGAACTGCTTTACATCATCGAGTGTTTTTGCTCCCGAATCTACAATAAAACGTACCATGGATCCTCTTGCCTTTTTGGCAAAAAAACTAATTACCTTGAGGTTATCGCCTTTCCAATCTTTAAAAATCGGGGTAATAACCGGTGTTTTCAAGCTTTTAGCATCCACAGCGTTAAAGTATTCATTACTGGCCAGGTTGACGAAAAGCTCATCAGTTTCCAATTCACTGTTCAATTGCGCGGTCAACTTCTTTTTCCAGAACTCGTACAGGTTTTTATTTCTTCCTACTTTAAGTCGTGTGCCCATTTCAAGACGATACGGCTGTATAAGATCCAAGGGTTTTAGCAATCCGTATAATCCAGATAGTATCCGTAAGCTGTCTTGTAATACTTCCATTTTCTTCGTAGGCAAGGAATAGGCATCCAATCCCTGATATACATCGCCATTAAAGGCATATACCGCAGGCCTGGCATTTTCAAAAGTAAAGGGAAGCGAGAAATTTTGGTTTCGTTCCCAATTTAATTGGGCCAACTTATCCGAAATCCCCATAAGTTCTGACAATACTTTGGGTTTCTTCTTGGCCAAGACCTTGTTCAACTTTACGGCTTCTTCTAAAAACAACGGCTGACTTTGCTCAAACTTTGGGTACTCGCGTTCAAAATCGAGCGATTTTGCCGGGGATACTACTATTTTCATACGTTTCCTTTAACAAGCTAAAAATAACAAGGAATTTTGGGATAGCCTACCCCCTTTAACAGTAGTTTTCAATAATGGTATCGATGATGGCTATCAGAGGGATTTTTAGTATACTTCCCTATTATTTTGAATAAACAAGCTTGGGTCTAGATATCCGCTTTGCACCTCGCCATACCCGCCTCCCATCGGCATTTGGATCATATCTCTAATCTCTAAATGCAAGTGTGCCAAATACTGCCCGCCGGCAGTTCCTATGGTACCAATTTGAAATCCTTTTTCTACCCAAGTCCCCTCGGAAATCAGCAAGGTATCGCAATGCGCATACACCGATTCGACCAATTGTTCATCGGGCAGGGTATGAACGATACGAACTACCTTTCCCCAGCCCCCACCAATGTCTTCGGCAAATACCACTTGGCCATTGGCAATGGCATAAATGGGCTTGCCCAAATCTGAATTACCCCCCGTAACCGCATTCCAATCATCCCCTAAATGATTGTTCTCACCAAAGGCTTGCGCATTGTAATATCCTTTGGCGTCGGGTTTTCCAACAGGAAAGTCAAAGGCGTTCGCAATGTACTCTTTGGGTACTATGGAAGGCCTGGTGGAATCTTTGGAAACCTGCCTTTTTGGAGTTACTTCTTTTGCTGTCCCCTTTGCATGCGTCTTCTCTTGATTTTTACATCCCATTACCAGAAAAGAGGCTACCCCCAAAAAAGAGGGAACCAAGAACCTTAGGAATTCTTCATAAAAACTACTGACTGTGCTTTGCATACTCGCGCCATTTTTGGATGCCATGCGCCATATCGTCCGGGAGTGTAGAATCAAAACGCATCCGTTCTCCGGTCACCGGGTGTTCAAAACCCAAGGTTTTCGCATGCAAGGCTTGTCGCGGTAGTATCTTGAAGGCATTTTCTACAAATTGCTTGTATTTTGTAAATGTAGTGCCCTTTAGAATCTTTTCACCGCCATAGCGTTCATCGTTGAAAAGCGTATGCCCAATGTATTTCATATGCACCCGTATTTGATGCGTTCGTCCTGTTTCGAGCCGGCAGCTGACCAAGGTGACATAGCCTAGACGCTCCAGTACCTCATAATGGGTAATCGCCTCTTTCCCTTCATCTCCTTCGGGAAAAACATGCATTTGTAACCGGTTTTTGGGGTGTCTGGCAATGTTGCCCTCAATGGTACCCTTATTATTTTCCACATTTCCCCATACCAAGGCTACATACTCGCGTTCACTGGTCTTATCAAAAAATTGTTTGGCAAGATGTGTCATGGCCGTCTCGGTCTTGGCAACCACCAGCAAGCCCGAAGTATCCTTATCGATCCGATGCACCAAGCCCGGCCGCTCATTGCTGTTCACAGGTAAATCTTTTGTATGATGCAAAAGAGCATTGATGAGGGTACCCGAGTAGTTTCCATGCCCAGGATGTACGACCATGCCCGCGGGCTTGTTCACGACCAAAAGGGCGTCATCTTCATACACGATATCTAAGGGAATGTCTTCGGGAACCAATAAAAATTCGTGCGGTGGATGTTCGAACAATACGCGTACCTCATCTCCTGCTTTTACCTTGTAATTCTGTTTTACCACTACCCCGTTCACCCAGATATTACCGCTTTTCGCGGCCTGTTGGATTTTATTACGCGTAGCGTATTCGATAAAGTTCATTAAAAACTTATCGACTCTTAGCGGATCTTGCCCTTTGGATGCGGTAAATTTATGGTGTTCGTATAGTTCGTCCCCGTTTCCATCGAGGTTCTCTTGAGGCCCCATAGGCTATTCGGAATTGGCCTTGATTTCTGCGCTTTGCGTCGTACGGGCACCATTGCCACATACCAGCTCTACCTTGGAAGTTTTGGGAAGCTTGTCCCCGGGTTTGATGCGTTTGCCTTTATACTTTACATAGTACACCATGTCTTTTCCCAACTCATCAATATAAGTGGTACGTTGCACATCAAGACCTACCGCCCGCAACATGGAAGTGGCATTGCGCTTGGTCACCTGTTCAATTTTGGGAACCGTCACCTTTTTATAGCCCGAGGGATTGACCGTGAAGTAGATCTTCCGATTCTCCTTTACCTTATTACCGGCAGGTGGGTTTTGATCGATAATCGAAAAACGGGGATAGTCTGGATTAAAATTGGCCGAATCCAAGACCTCATACCGAAGCCCCGCCTCCTCTACCGCGGTACGCATATCGGGAACCGACATTTTAGAAAAATCGGGGACCTCTACAAACTCACCATGATTGGTAGTGCTTTTAAGCCACTGAAGTGCCAGAAAAACAATTAGTATAGTGGCCAATAACGCCAAACCCAACTGAATCAGAAAGGTTTTACTTTTTAGAAAACTTAAAAAATTTCGCATTTGGAGTACATATTGCGTACAAATATAGGAAAACAAGCCCTTACAAATAAGGCTTACGAGGTCTAAATATAAAAGGGGGCCTGCCTGCTATCGCAGGGAACACCTTGCCCTTGAAGAGAGTAAAAAAGCAACTAGCGGCACAAAAAAAGAAATCGGAACTCTTTTTTTCTTTACTTTGAAACCGCACTGATACAAGTACAGTTAAAACCATCTGATGAAAAAAAATATTGCCATTATCATGGGCGGGCATTCGAGTGAACGGGAAATTTCGTTGAAAAGCGGCAATGTCGTGTATAACTATTTGGACAAGGAAAAGTTTTCGGCGTACAGAATTCATATTCGGAAAGAGAAATGGGTCTATGTTGATGCGCAAGAACAGGAACATGCCGTAGACAAGAACGATTTCTCGGTAGTCTTAGGCAAGGAGACTATTCGTTTTCATTGCGTGTTCAATGCAATTCATGGGTCGCCAGGAGAGGACGGACTGATGCAGGCGTATTTCGAATTGCTTGGAATTCCGCAAACCTCTTGCGATTTCTACCAAGCGTCCCTTACCTTCAATAAAAGAGACCTCTTAAGTGTTTTGAAACCGTATGGCATTCCTGCAGCTGCCTCTTACTACTTAAACGCGGGGGATCCCGTAGACGAGGAGGCTATCATATCAAAAGTAGGATTGCCCTGTTTTGTAAAAGCAAACAAGGCGGGAAGTAGTTTTGGCATTTCAAAAGTATACGAAAAGGAAGCACTATCGGCCGCCATTGAAAATGCCTACAAAGAAGACGATGAAATTATTATCGAAGCCTTTTTGGACGGGATAGAAGTATCGGTGGGGGTTATCAAGTACCAAGGAGAAACAAAAGTGCTGCCGATCACCGAAATTGTAAGCGAAAACGACTTTTTTGATTACGAAGCAAAGTATCAGGGGAAATCAAAGGAAGTAACCCCTGCACGCATAACAAAGGAAGAGGCCAATGCTGTCGGCGATATGGCAAAAAAAGTATACGACATCCTAAAAATGAAAGGCTATACCCGAAGTGAGTTTATCTTTGTTGATTCGGTTCCGTATATGCTTGAGATGAATACCACCCCAGGGTTGACTACAGAGAGCATATTACCGCAACAGGCAAAGGTCGCGGGCATATCGCTATCCGAGTTATTTGAAAGTGCCATTACCGAGGCGCTATCCTAGAAATTAGTACATTTACCCCTTAGTACAAAGTAGCTGAAAATGAAAAAGCGCGCCATATTTCCCGGTTCTTTCGACCCCTTGACACTAGGACACTACGATATTATTCAAAGGGGGATCACCTTATTCGATGAGTTGATCATCGCGATTGGTATCAATGCGGAAAAAAAATACATGTTCAGTCTTGAGGAACGTATGGCATTCATTTCAGAAGCTTTTGCGCAGGAGCCAAAAATAAAGGTGATGACCTACCAAGGACTCACCGTTGACTTTTGCCAAAAAATTGATGCCAACTTCATTTTAAGAGGCCTAAGGAATCCTGCGGATTTTGAATTTGAAAAGGCCATTGCCCATACGAATAGAAAACTCTCCGAAATAGAAACGGTCTTTTTATTGACATCTTCCGGAAAATCGTTCATCAGTTCTTCAATCGTTCGAGATGTTATTCGCAATGGTGGAGATTACACCGGTTTGGTACCTGAAACCGTTCGGGTCCTTTGAAGCTTCTTCTAAATTGTAAGAATATTCGACATTTTTAACTCATTTTCGCCATTCATTTTCCTAATAACACAACGTAAATAGGGTTATTCACAACAATTTTGGACATATGTAATATATTCCTCTTAAATTAGTAGGAAAATAAAACAAATGCTAAAGGATCGCCACATACGGACGACCAGTTACCTCATTAAGCAGCTACCGAAGGCCACGGCTTTTCTAAATAGCGAGCTAGAGGTTACCCATGCCTCGGACAAGTGGATCGATTACTTCAACTTTGAAGACAGGAATGTGTTCGGCAGAAAGGTAATAGACCTTTTCGGAGCTACCGGAAAAGCGTGGCAAAAAACCTTCAAGGAATGTATTAAAGGAGTAAGTAGCGGTACTACCGTAGAACACTATACCGATAAAAATCAAAAAGAGTGTTGGTTCGAACAAACCGTTCTCCCTTGGTACGATGAGCAAGAAAATGTAATCGGGGTGATTTTCCAGATCGAAGATGTAACCGATAGTGTGGTACATCAACTCGAACTCGATAAGTTGCACCTACTTTACAATGAAAAAACAGAAATCGCTAAAATCGGCAGTTGGAACTATGACCTCACCACGCATAAACTCACTTGGAGCAAAATGACCAAGCGAATTCATGAGGTAGATGACGATTACGTTCCCGATATCAACACAAGTATTAACTTTTACAAACAAGGATATAGCCGTAACACCATCTCCATGATGTTGGAAAAAGCAATGCGTGAGGGAGTTCCCTGGAATGTAAAATTACAAATCGTTACTGCAAAAGGAAATGAAAAATGGGTAATCGCCGCAGGGAAACCCTTGTTTAAAAACAACATATTGGTAGGAATTCTTGGGACCTTTCAGGATATTAACGATCAGGTGGTCGCAGATATAAAAACAAAGGAAAGCGAGCGACTTTTAAAAACCCTGATCGATGCGCTGCCCCTAAATGTTTTTGTAAAAGACTTAAATTCCAAAAAAATTCTCGTCAATAAAGCGGAATGCGAATACCTCGGTTTTAAAAACCCAAACTCGGTCATCGGGAAAGACGATTTTGACTTCTATTCGGCGGAGATGGCACAAGGGTTTAGGGAAGAAGACCTACAGGTCATGAACTCGTTAGAGCCTCTTTTGGGAAAAGAATGCATCATTATCAAAAAAGATGGGAGTGCGACCACCTTGCTTACCTCAAAAATTCCACTTGTGGGCAATGACGGAAAGGCCAATGGCCTAGTCGGAATAAGTTTGGACATTTCCGAGTTAAAACAAAAAGAGGAGGAATTACGGGACCTGATCAACGTGACTTCGCTACAGAACAAAAAGCTGGTGAATTTTGCACATATTGTTTCCCACAACCTTCGTTCCCATTCGGCGAATTTTTCAATGCTTTTAGACTTTTTGGTAAATGAAGAAAATGGGGAAGAAAAAGAAAACATTACCCGTATGTTGGTCGACGCCTCCGACAATCTTTTGGAAACCTTGGAGAACTTAAACGAAGTAGTAGCCATTAACACCAATACCAATTTGGTAAAAAAACCCATTTTACTCAATGATATGGTTAAAAAAGTGGCTCAGAACTTATCGGCCTTCCTACGGAACAACAACGCCAAAATCGTAAACGATGTTTGTGAAAAAGTAATCATACCGGTGATTCCCGCCTATCTGGAAAGCATTTTACTGAACTTTGTGACCAACGCGGTCAAGTACAAAGAACCCACACGAGACCCCGTTATTCGCCTCAGTTGTTCTTTTCAGGAAAATTATATGGTTTTAGTGATTAAGGACAATGGGATGGGAATCGACCTAAAAAAATACGGTGACAAGCTTTTTGGAATGTACAAAACCTTTCATAATAACAAGGACGCAAGAGGTATTGGCCTTTATATCTCTAAAAATCAAATAGAAGCCATGGGCGGTAAAGTAACGGTCAGCAGCACAGTTGGCAAGGGCTCTACCTTTAAACTATTCTTCAATGAGAAAAATTAACTCCATCTACATCATCGATGACGACCCTATTACCGTATTCGGTATTAAAAAGATTCTTGGCACCGTGGTGCAATGCGAAACCCTGGCAACTTATGGCAATGGTAAGTTGGCGTTGGAGGCCATACGGGAGCATTTGACCAACCAATTGGCAATTCCCGATGTTATTTTTCTTGACATTAACATGCCCATTATGGATGGGTGGCAATTTTTGGAAGAATTTATAGGGCTTCCGATCAATCAAAAAGTACGTGTCAATATCATCACCTCGTCAATCGATACGGCCGATGTTGAAAATTGGGAGCACTACCGCACTCGTTCCCATCATTTAATCACTTTCAATAACAAACCGGTCAAAAAAGACAAACTAGACCTCATTACCAAAGTTGCCTAACAGCAAGCGCTATTTTTTTGCTTAAATTTACAAGGCAATTAAAACAGCGAACCCCATGAGGCTTTTTATCTTGCTATGCATTTTTCTATTGATAGGCTGCGAAACCGAAACGACCGATAAAGTAGCCGAATTTCCCACCCATTTCGAAAATTCAAAAGGCACCGAAACCGCCACCTATCTACAAGTGGTAGATTTTTATATTCGGTTGGCCAAAGAATATCCCGAAATCAATTTTCAGACCATCGGCATGACCGATAGTGGTCATCCCCTACATATCGCAACCTACAATCCCGACGGAGATTTTAATTTCAATAAGATAAGTGAAGAGAAAACACTGATTCTGATAAACAACGGCATACATCCCGGAGAAAGTGATGGTATTGATGCCACCATGCTTTTGTACCGTGATTTTGCCACAGGAAAATTAGACCCTCCAAAAAATACGGTGCTCGTTTCGATCCCCATTTATAATATCGGGGGAGCGCTGAATCGAAATTCCACTACACGTGCCAATCAAAATGGTCCGCAGTCCTATGGTTTTAGGGGAAATGCCAAAAACTATGACCTGAACAGGGATTTTATCAAAGCTGATACTGAAAATGCCAAGTCGTTCGCCGAGATATTTCATCTGGTGCATCCCGACATTTTCATTGATAATCATGTAAGCAATGGCGCCGACTACCAATATACCCTCACACATTTATTTACGCAGCATAACAAATTGGGTGGGGAACTGGGCAGTTACCTCCATACAGAATTAATGCCTACCCTTGAAAGTTCGTTGGCCAAGGCAAATTGGAATATCACCCCTTACGTCAACGTTTTTAATCGAGTACCCGAAACCGGGTTTTCCCAATTTATCGACCACCCACGATATTCAACCGGTTATACCACCCTTTGGAATACGCTTGGCATGATGGTGGAAACGCATATGCTAAAACCCTATGACAAAAGGGTTGAAGGCACCTATGAGCTTATTCGTCAAATGATTGCCATTGCCGAAACAGACGGCGTTCGCATCAAAGAACTCAGGGAAGCGGCAAAAAATCGTCATGAAAAATGGACCCACTACCCTACCCAATGGGCCATTGATACCACCCGTAGCAGTATCCTCGATTTTAAAGGGTATGAAGCGGATACGCTGATGAGCGAAGTAACCGGGTTTCCCCGCTTGAAGTACGATCAAAATCGCCCCTTTACTAAAAAAGTGCGCTATCAAAACTACCTGGTCGCAACCGACTCGGTGACCATTCCCGAAGCTTATATACTACCAAAAGGGTACAATCGAATTGTTGACCTTATGGAGCGTAACCATATCATATTCGAACCGCTACAGCAAGACACCAGTTTACTGGTAGAATCCTATAAAATCGATACCTACAAGACAAGACCGCAAGCCTACGAAGGGCATTACCCGCATTACGATACCAAGGTAAGCAAGAACCGGAAAAAAGTATTCTTCAAGGAAGGTGATTACCTCATACCAACCAACCAAGAAGGCATTCGATACCTACTGGAAACGCTGGAACCCCGGGCAATGGACTCTTTTTTTAACTGGAATTTCTTTGACGCCATTTTACAGCAAAAGGAGGGGTTTTCACCCTATGTATTTGAAGAGGTCGCAGCGAAACTTCTAGAAGAGAATTCCGTTTTGAGAGATTCTTTTGTTAGCAAAAAAACCCAGGATACCGAATTTGCCCAAAACTGGTATGGTCAACTAGATTGGTTGTTCAAACGTTCGCCCCATTATGAGGAGGCACACCTGCAATATCCGGTCTATCGAATTCCAAAAAACGACAACTAACTACCTAATTTAATCGTCTTCAAAAAGAATTTTAATATTGATATAGGAGTTTTCCAACGCCTTTTTGATCTTTAGGGGACCTTTCCATTTCACCTTCTCTATGCCTTCGCTTTTTTGTCCTTTTAACTTTCCCGCAAAACTAGTGCGCATGGCGAACCAATGCACTTCTTTTAGTTTGTAGATACCATTTCTTTGAAAAATGTGATAGGTGGTCTTCAGAAAATTCTCGATTTTTAATCCTTCTACCCCGGTTTCCTCCTCGACTTCTCGAATAGCACATTCTTCAATAGTCTCCCCCTTGTCTAGCTTTCCTTTGGGCAAATCCCATTTATCGTTTCTATAAATGAACAAGACTTCCCCTTTTTTATTCGTGACCACCCCGCCAGCGGCAGTTACCAACGGAATTTTTTTGCTGAACTTTTTTAAGATCTCCTCATGGTTCGGATGGTAAATGTAAGCAGCCTCCAATCTATTCTTCTTAAGCGCTCTAATAGCCTCTTGTATCGCATCCGGATTCAGCGGAAAATATTCGCCATTCCCCGTTTCTGAAAGTTTATTTGTCAAAATCAGGGGCAATTCATTCACAAAAACTTTATACATTTGCGCTATGGTATTAGACAAGAATACGGCCAAAAAAACTGCTGAACTCCTTTTACAAATTAATGCAATAAAATTGAAACCCGAAAATCCGTTTTCGTGGGCTTCCGGCTGGAAATCTCCTATCTATTGTGACAATAGAATCATACTTTCCTATCCCGCTATACGCAACTATGTGCGTGAAGAAATGGCCAAATACGTAGAATCATTATATGCCAAACCAGATGTAATTGCCGGGGTCGCGACCGGGGCGATTGGGGTCGGTGCCTTGGTAGCCGATTATATGGGGCTGCCGTTTATTTATGTGCGGCCGGAGCCGAAATCGCACGGCAGGCAAAATCAAATCGAAGGGGTTTTGGAAGCCAACCAAACGGTAGTGGTCATCGAAGATCTCATCAGTACGGGGAAAAGCAGCCTTAATGCCGTACAGGCGCTCGAAGCGGCAGGAGCAAAAGTAAAAGGGATGATGGCCATCTTTTCATATGGGTTTGCCGTTGCCGAAACTAATTTTACCGAAAAAGAAGTAGAATTGCATACACTCAGCGATTATGAGCATTTGATTCAGCATGCTTCTGAAACCGATTATATCAATGATGCGCAATTAACTACTTTGATGGAGTGGCGCCAAAATCCATCTGAATGGAAAAAATAAAAAAATGCATATAGAAACTCCCAAAAAAACAGTTGCCAAAAGTCAAAAAGAAGTTTTTGAATTCCTAACGGACTTAAAAAACTTTGAACAGCTGATGCCCGATTCGATCTCTAAATTCGAAGTATTGAACGATGATCGTTTTTTGTTCCAACTTTCAGGGATGCCCGAAATTGTTTTGGAACGCAAGGGACAATCGCCCCACCATCAAATAGTACTAGGTGCTGCAAGTGAGAAACTTCCGTTTACGCTCACCGCCGATATCGGTGCCATGGATGAAAACCAGAGTGAGGTGACGCTTAGTTTTAGCGGTGAATTCAATGCCATGATGGCGATGATGATCAAAAGCCCTATCACTAACTTTGTGAATACACTTACCGAGAATATGGATAGAATTTAGGGCTTTGCAATTTCCACACTATCAGTAAAGCATCTTTACTTCTTTGAGATCAAATTTTCTGATTTCATTATCTTCCAAAGCAATGAGCAGTTTTCCTTCGGGCGAGATGCCTTTTACCATACCCATAAATTGCCGGTTTTCCGTTTCAAAAACCATGGGTTTGTCTTTCCCGAAAAGCACGCTTTCGTAAGCGATTTGTAAGGTTCCCATACTTCCTGCGCCCAATTCCAAAAAACGTTCTTTCATATGATGCAACAAGACGTGCAACAACTCCTCCAAAGCAAACGACTTCCCCAACAACAATTTCAAGGAAGAAGCGTTTGGTAAGTTAACGAAGTTGGTTTGATTCACGTTGAGACCGACTCCGATAACCGTAGTTTCGATTTGAGGCCCCGAAAGCATGTTTTCAATAAGGATTCCACAAATTTTGGAGGTACCTGACAGAATGTCGTTAGGCCATTTGATTCGCAGATCAACGACTCCGATTTTTTTTAAGGCATCGTAAATGGCAAGTGATGTGCACATGGTTAACCGAAACTGGTCCGCAACAGGCAAGGAAACGGTTTTCTTTAAAACGCTAAACATAAGGTTCTTACCGGGTTCCGAGGTCCATTTTGTGCCCATTTGACCCCGTCCGGAAAGTTGCTCTTTTGCGACTACCACGGTAAAATCCGCTAGCGGTTCTGAGCGCAGCAATGCTTTCAGGTAGGAGCTGGTCGAATCTATGGCATCAAGTTTGACTATTTTCACCTGTTAAAAGGTTAAGGAATCTTTGATCTATTCTTTAAAAGGTAGGGCTAAAAGAACAAAAAAATAATAACTTTGTAAAAACTAAAATTTTTGAATGCAAAAAACGAAAGCGAGCGCAGATGAGCTAATTGCATTAATCTTAGAGGGAATCGAAGAAGTAAAGGGACAACAAATTAGTTTACTTGACCTTCGAGAAATAGAAAATACGGTATGTGACTACTTTATTATATGTAACGGAACTTCCAATACCCAAGTAAACGCAATAGTTGGGTCGATCCAAAAAACAGTTAGTAAGGCTATCAAAGACAAACCTTGGCATATTGAGGGCGAGGACAACGCCGAGTGGATTCTTATGGACTACGTCAACGTAGTGGTGCATGTATTCCAAAAACACATTAGGGAGTTCTATGATATAGAGGGTCTTTGGGGTGACGCCAAGGTGACGCTCATAGAAAGTGGTATAAATCAGACCTTGAAATAATTTCGGGGTAAATAAAATATAATGGCAAAAGAAAATAATTCAAATCCGAAAAAACCAAAATTTAGTTCATGGTGGATCTACGGATTGATCATCGTTCTGATATTGGGTTTTCAATTATTGAACAGCGGTAACTTCGCAAGTACGAAAACCACGACTACTTCAGAATTACAAGAGTTCTTACGAAACGGGGATATCAGTAAGATATTGATCATCACCAATACCAACCAGGCGAAGGTATTCTTGACCGAGGAGGCGTTGGCAAAAGATGTACACAAAGATGTGTCCGAAAAGTCGTTGCTTCCTACCACTGGCAACTTGCCCCAGTATATCCTGGATTTCGGGGACCTTCAAAATTTTGAAAAACAAATTACCGACAGTAAAAAAGATAACAATCTAGATACGGTGGTAGAATTCGATAAAGAATCGAACCTATTGACCGACTTTCTGATCGGCATGCTCCCCTTTATCTTGATTTTCGGTATTTGGATTTACCTCATGCGCAGAATGTCCGGCGGAGGCGGTGGTGGTGCTGGTGGCCAAATTTTCAATATTGGCAAATCAAAGGCGAAACTGTTCGATGAGAAAACCGACACCCGTACTTCTTTCAAAGATGTTGCGGGCCTTGAAGGTGCCAAGGAAGAAATCGAGGAAATTGTCGAGTTTTTGAAACATCCCGACAAGTATACCTCTCTTGGTGGTAAAATTCCAAAAGGTGCTTTGTTGGTAGGCCCTCCCGGAACGGGAAAAACCTTGCTTGCCAAGGCCGTTGCAGGTGAGGCAAAGGTTCCCTTCTTCTCGCTTTCCGGTTCCGATTTTGTCGAAATGTTCGTGGGCGTTGGAGCTTCGCGGGTACGCGACCTTTTCAAACAGGCCAAAGATAAATCACCGGCAATTATTTTTATCGATGAAATCGATGCAATCGGTAGAGCCAGGGGTAAGAATAATTTTACCGGTTCAAACGATGAACGCGAAAATACGCTCAACCAACTGTTAACGGAAATGGATGGTTTTGGAACCAATACCAACGTAATCGTACTTGCCGCTACCAACCGGGCCGATGTCTTGGACAAGGCATTGATGCGGGCAGGTAGATTTGATCGCCAGATCTATGTAGACCTGCCGGACATTCGCGAACGAAAGGAAATTTTTGAAGTACACCTGCGTCCGATCAAAACGGCCGAAACGCTAGATCTTGATTTTCTAGCTCGGCAAACTCCAGGGTTTTCAGGAGCGGATATCGCCAATGTATGTAATGAGGCGGCATTGATCGCAGCTCGAAAGGAGAAAAAATCGGTCAACAAACAAGATTTCCTTGATGCGGTCGACCGTATTGTTGGAGGGCTGGAGAAAAAGAACAAGATTATTACTCCGGGAGAGAAAAAGACCATTGCCTATCATGAGGCGGGCCATGCAACCGTTAGTTGGATGTTGGAACATGCCGCCCCCTTAGTGAAGGTGACCATTGTGCCCAGAGGACAGTCTTTAGGAGCAGCTTGGTATTTACCGGAAGAGCGGTTGATTGTACGCCCAGAGCAAATGAAGGATGAAATGTGTGCTACCCTTGGGGGGAGGGCCGCGGAGAAAGTGATTTTTGATAAAATATCTACCGGGGCGTTAAGCGATTTGGAAAAAGTGACCAAACAGGCAAGAGCCATGGTGACGGTGTACGGTCTTAACGACGAAATAGGAAACCTTACCTATTACGATTCTTCGGGACAAAGTGATTATGGCTTCTCCAAGCCGTATAGCGAGGATACCGCACAAAAAATCGATATGGAAATATCCAAATTGATCGAAGAGCAATACACAAGGGCAATCGAAGTATTGGATACCCATAAGGACAAATTGGTTACTTTGGCGGAACGCTTGCTTGAAAAAGAGGTGATCTTCAAAGAAGATTTGGAGAAAATTTTCGGCAAACGACCTTTTGAGCCTGAAACCGTGGAAGAACCTGCAGCACCGGTTTCCAAGGCGACCGATACCACAGAGGAAATTAGCGAGGAAAATAAATAACGATGTTTTTCGTTTTTATCTATTAATACGGAACATCGGTTTACATGTATAGCAGCTATGGGGCTATTGGATAAATTATTCGGAGGTGGCAAAAAAGTTTCTAAGGAAACCTCGGAAACTCGTGGGCAACATATGCCGGATCTAAACATTCCTGTCGACGAAAAATTCACCATTCATTTTAAAAAGAACGGGGGCAAATTTTTATATTGCGATTCTTTTTCGGAAATCTCCCAGGCATTGAAAAATATCCTTTCAGAAAATGGTTGGAAAGACCATCCTTTCTTTGTGATGGATGGCCGTCTTGAAGAGAAGTTCGGTAAGGAAAAAATACACTTTACCAAGAAAGCCAGTGAAAGTGAGGTTTTTTTCACTACTTGCGAACATCTTATTGCGCAGAACGGCTCTATTTTGGTTTGCTCGAACCAATTGATGGAAAAGAAATTAAACGAGCTCCCCTCCAATGTGATCGTGTTTGCCACAACCAGTCAACTCGTTGAATCGATCGGAGAGGGACTAAAAAAAATAAAAAAGAAATATGGTCATAGCATACCGGCCAATATCACGACCTTGAAACATTTTCAAGCGAACGAGGAAAATTCAGATGATTTCCTTACCTACGGTAGCAGTTCCAAAAATTTGTATCTTTTACTTTTGGAAGACCTATAATATGAAGGAAGTTTTAAGACGCGCACTTACCGGGGCTGTTTTTATCATATTTCTACTTTCCGCCATTTTCCTGAGTTCAGATGCGTTCGATTTTCTACTAATGATTTTCGGATTGGCCTGTATTTATGAATACAAACGCATGGTAGGCCTTCGAGGCTATTATATTTTTCTCGCCTATCTTACCCTTTGGTGGGTTTTCATTTATCTGGTCAAAGAAAACGACCTTATCCCGATCAACATTTTGATGGCCGTGACCATTATCGTGGATATTGCCTTGCTCTATTACCTATTTTCAAAAAACGGTAAGGAGTTCAACACCTTTAAAAAATTCATCGCCGGCCTTTTTTATATCGGTGGCGGTTGCATATTTCTTACGATGATCCCATATAAGAACAACGAGTTTGCCAAGTTCTTGATTATGGGTATTTTTATATTGATTTGGGTAAATGACTCATTTGCCTACCTCGTTGGACGCAGCATAGGACGTACCAAGTTGTTTCCCACGGTTTCCCCCAAAAAAACGGTAGAAGGTGCGGTGGGCGGCCTCGTGTTTGCACTGGTTGCCGCATATGTACTCGCCCAGTACGAGTCTTCCATTAGCATTCTTCAATGGCTCGCCTTGGCGGGGGTTATCGTATTGACCGGAAACCTTGGTGATTTGGTCGAGTCGAAATTAAAAAGAGTGGCCGGAGTCAAAGACAGTGGTGCTTTGTTACCTGGCCATGGCGGAATGCTAGACCGGTTGGATAGTTTGGTATTCGCCGCCCCGTTTGCCTACTTAATTTTAAAAATATTTACGCATGTTTCATAGAGAAGGTCAAAAAATAATACTAGGCTCTTTTTTCCTAGTTGTCGCTATTGTTTTAATAGCTCAATTTTACATACCAACTCCGTGGATCCGGTTTACGATTCAAATAGCCGTACTCCTTTTTTTGATATTGATCTTACAGTTCTTTCGCAATCCGAAACGCATCGTGCAACGTTCTTTTGATGAGATACTGGCACCTGTAGATGGCAAGGTAGTCGTTATTGAGGAGGTCGAAGAGACGGAGTATTTCAAAGACCGTCGCAGGCAGGTATCTATTTTCATGTCGCCGACCAATGTGCATGTAACCCGCTATGCCGCCAGTGGTGAAATCAAATTTTCAAAATACCACCCTGGTAAGTATTTGGTCGCGTGGCATCCAAAATCGAGTACCGAGAATGAACGTACGACCGTGGTTATTCGCACGCCCAAATTTGGGGATATTCTATACAGACAAATCGCCGGAGCTTTGGCACGACGTATTGTTAACTATGCCGAAGAAGGCGATAGCGTACAACAAGGGGACGACGCCGGTTTCATAAAATTTGGTTCAAGGGTAGATTTGTTCTTACCTTTAGATTGCGCCATAACGGTAAAGCTTAACCAAACGGTAACAGGGGCCAAAACATGTATCGCAGCAGTGGTTCAAAAAGATGAAGAACGAGAAATTATATAAGCGTTTTAACGAAGCCGTCGACTATGTCAATAGCTACGAAGAACCGCTTCCTGCCGATACCCTCTTAAAGTTATATGCGTACTACAAAATTGCCAACGAAAATAAGAACCACCCCGGTAGTAAAACACCTTTGATCAATGCGTTTAAAGCGAATGCCCTGATCCAGGCAAAAGACCTGGCTCCCAAAGCGGCAATGACCGCCTACATAAAAATGGTCAAGAGTCTCAAACAAAACAGGTAACGGACCCTATTAATATGCCCGCCACACTATTCATATAAGTCCTCCAGATCCGCTTTACAAATATCATATATAAGCGTGCCTATTTTTTCGCTTACATCCTTAAAAAAACGTGCTCCCTTCTCTTTGGTCGCCTTGTGCGGATTCCCAACCCCCGTATCTGCACTGATCTTAGACCACTTTCTTTCTGCCCAGACCCACCCTTCTGAAAAGGCCTTTATTTTATACTTTTTAGCGCTACCATCTCCCCATTTTTCACGAGGTAGTACCAGGTCTGGTCGAAGGTGTAACATCAAACTTGTTTCCATTTCATCTGCATGATCGCCTTCCTCCTCAAAATACGATGCCTTATCCATTGCTTGCGGAAAAAAACAAAAGCTAATGAACATCTTTGGAAATGCAAGGCCCAGTTCACGAACCAATGGCTTAAAATTATTGCCGCCATGGCCGTTGAACAACAACAACTTGTAGATACCTTGTCTGTTCAATACCGTTACAATATCTTTCAACATTGCCAGTTGGGTAGACGGGTTTAAATTGATATCCAAATAAATATCAGATTGTCCCGTATTTACACCAAAGGGAATTGTAGGCAGCACAATGGCCTTTGCTCCCTGTTCCCATGCCCGCTTGGCAGCGGCGGCGGCAATATGATCCGCCTGAAGGTTGTCCGTTGCATAGGGCAGGTGGTAATTATGGGCTTCGGTAGCTCCCCAAGGTAAGATGGCTAGTTCGAATTTGGTATCTTTTAAGGCTTCCCAATTGGTTTCGGCCAGTATATAAGGTCTCATAATCGTATCGTTTGCACTACAAACTTACTAAGTAGACCGCTAAAGAAGTAGTCCTAGTCAAAAATATCCAAGTAATAGGAACAGGTATATGAACTACAGAGATCTTCCCGCTCCTTTAAACGCCAATACTTTCTGCTGCCCGTTTTTCTAAAAGTGTAGCGCTCCGTTCGATCTAAAAGACCACAGCACTCCTTCGTAAAAAGTTTTAAATGACCATCGAATCTAAAGTTTCGGGCATCGAGTACCGTGATAATACCGTTCATGACCAAGTATTCCTCCCGATCATTTGAATATTGTGTCCCCTCAATATGTAATTCCCCCTCCATTTCGGTGATGGTGGCGGTACCATAACCATCCCAAATAAATTGTACCCCGAACCGGTGGTCTCCCAAAAGCGCCTTTTCATTTTGAGATAGTTGCGATTGTACAAGCATGGTGGAAAAGAAAACGCAAAAAAGAAAATACCGTTTCATATGTACTGTTTGGCCCTAAAGTTACTCAATCTCGACCACGCGGGTACCTGAAAATTTATCATGCCAACCAGTAGTCTCCGAACCAAGAAAAGAAAAGGCGTTAAAGGGAATATGTCGGCATAGGGAACGTATAAAAATCGTTTTGAAACCAGGCCGGGCACCTTCTTCCGTTACCACCTTGGTCTTGGTAAAAAACTTGCCCAATGATCTACCGGTAAAACCTTCGAAAAAACTGTAATATAGCATAGCAATTACAAAACCCAACAAGTATTCCACCAATTTGTTCTCCTCATCCAAGATATACATATGATCTGGGAAAACATATAACAACAACAACCCTACGCCCACCCCTATGAACAGGGCGCAGCCAAGCAAGAAGATTTGGTCAATAAGATAATTGGCAAACCGTTTGCTTTGACTAGCCGTTTTTACTTCTGGCTTTGCTGCAGTCGCTTTTGCAGCGACCATGGTCGCTAGATCTGCATCTATTGACAGAGAATCACATTGGTCTTCAAAATCGGCGATACGGCCACTTAAACCACAAACGATACCTAGCGAAAGGTTTTTTTTGTGATGGGTACAAACGCTACAAATTTTCAAATATGCTTCACGTGTCATAGAAAGTTGCTTGGGGGAATGCTCTACTATAACGGCTAAGATGTGATTGCACTCAATTTTTTTCGACCAACGGTGATAAATTCGATGTACCGCAAAAAAAAGATCCTTTCATCGAGCAAATATATGTTTTTGAAGTTACCACTACTCGTATTTTGCAAAGATACCGGTATCAAAGGCCGTCCATAAACATGCCTTTTGCCCCGAAGCCTTTAAACCGGCATTGGCCCAGGTGTTACAGGTGGTCACCACACTATAACGGCCATTAGCTTCATAAAAGGCGTCGGTATCCCCATAGTTGGCGGTCGTACGTATCGGAATAAAGTTCCCGGTCATATCTTGTTGAAAGCTGGCTTTGATATGGTCGACCAGTCGGCCGTATTGTTCCTTACTGACCATTATTTTTTTGCAGGCTTTGCTTTCACGAACATCCTTATAATAGGTAACATGCATTGCGGTGGTACTTAAGCCAGTCGCCGCTTTAAAGGCGACCGAGGTTTTTAAATCGCTCCAGGTCGGGGTCTCCAAGTAGAATCCTTTATCTCCCCACCCCATGGCAACATAGGTGTGTGTGCTATCCGCTGCCGTGGTATGCGAATAAAGCAGATGACGACTCCAGTCTATTTCCGATGTTTTTACGGGAAGCACTATATCGGTATGTACACCATTGGTTACGATATAGATGGCCACCTCATCTGGGGCGTTCGGCTCTTCCTCGATCGTAATATTGGCCAAACAATAACCGATTAAAAGATATAGCCCAATAAAGAGGAGTAGGCACAGAATCAGCTTGCCCAAAATACGAAGGATCTTCTTAAAAATGGCGTATCTCATGAAGGGAACATAATGGGGCAAATCGATTCCTTATAACACTTATCTCAAAATTTCGGAGCGTGTGGTGACGTCTTCGGCCAAGTATGTAAAATAGATCCCTCCGGCGATGGTTATCAGGAAATAGAATGCTACCACCAAGCTCCCGAAAGAAAGGTAGGCATTTACTCCAAACCAATCGCCATAATAGCCGATCATGAAAAGACCTGCCAGGCCTCTCGAAACTTCGATCCAAACTGCAAACCCGCTGCGATCCATAATACTTGTATACCCATAAATACCGATGAAAATAAATGCTCCGAACAATAATAGTCCTAGAAAGCCTATTTCGCCATAGTTATAGAACATAAACAATAACAGCAACAAGCTAAAGAGCATCTGAAAAATAGCATAGCCTTTTAAAGCATTTGTCGCCGGGGTCTGGTAGCGTTTGAAGCCATACACATCTTCCACAATGGTGATGGGGTATTTTTCTAGTACATCGGCCGGGCGCCATCCGGTCGGCATAAACCAAATACGAATTTTATCCGCAATATTACGTGTTCGCCAGGCATCTTGCATCAATCGCCAAATATGTTGAAAATTAATGAGTACGGGGTTCCATGTAGCAGCGGGTTTCAATACCCCATACTGCGGGGGAACGTTGGGCAGTTCTTTCTGAAACGTACCAAAAAGGCGGTCCCAGATACTTAAAATCTGCCCCAAATTTTTATCAATGTATTCCGGGTTGATCGCATGATGCACCCGGTGCTGTGATGGCGTAACGATCACATATTCCAACCAGCCCATTTTTCCGATGTGTTGTGTATGATACCAAAACTGCCCGAATAAATGAATCGGGCCCAGAATAGCGATCACTTTATATGGCACCCCTACCAGCGCGGCCGGAATCAATAGTAGTGGAAAATAACCGATCAAATTTGAAATCGACTGCCGCAGGGCACAGGCTAAATTAAATTCCTCGCTACTGTGATGAATCACATGTTGGTTCCAAAAAATATTTACCTTATGGCTTAGACGATGGTTCCAATACCCCGCAAAATCAATCACAATAAAAGCTACCACCCATACCAACCACGTCGCTTTTATTTCCATCAGTGCCAAGTGTTCCAATAAATAGGGATACGAGACCAATACAAACCCTAATCCCAGAGAATCCTTTACAATATTGGTAAAGCCCGAACTAATACTCGATACGGTATCCATTACCTTATGTTTTTGGTTCTTTACCAGATAGCCATACCCTATCTCAAATGCCAACAGCAAAATAAAAAATGGAATGGCATATAGCAGGGCCGTTGCATAGGTTTCCATAGGCTTACTTTTTTGGTTTTTTCACCCCGGCCCTTACAAAGACCGCCAGGTCGTTCTCTGCCGGAGGAATAGGGCAGGAATAATCTTTGTTATATGCACAATACGGGTTGTAAGCTTTGTTAAAATCGATTACGATCGTATCCCCTTTTGGAATTACCAGGTCTATAAACCGCCCTCCACCATACGATTCATCGCCATTGGTCAAATCTGTAAAAGGAAGGAACAAATGATTCCTATATTCTTCAGTCTCCCGCAGCTTGTGGTTTTGATAAATGCTCAAACGACATTCCTTCCCAAAAAGGGTAAATGTTGCTTCTCCGAATTTCTCATAGGTAGGTCTTCTGCTTGTGGTGGTTTTCATTTGAAAGGGCAGTGCGTTTAAAGACCTAATAAAAACGGCTTCCACACAGAATGCACTATCTAATTCGAAAAAATTATGCCCTTTAAAAAGCTTTGCCTTATCTTTCAAAGGAGATTTTTCAGGATTGCGGTATTGCTTTTGGAGTTCTTTCTGAAACTCCGCTGCCGTTTGAGCCTGCTCTTGCCCTCGCAAACCCGTTGCAAGACTTAGAAACACACCAATAATAAAAATGTAATAAACCCTCTTCATTTTGTGATTGCTGAAACTTTCCAAAAATAGAAAAATTCAACGATTTGAGATGGCTGCATCGGTTATCCCTAAAAAAACCGGTCAAAGAGCCCTCTTCAAAGAAAAGACGGTTACACTTTCAATTCAAAAAGGCACACATCGGCATTGTGGTAATGAGCGGGCAATGCTTCCGTAGACGAAAGCTTCACTACCTCTTTAAAAACAAATCCGTTTGCGGTATAATGATCGATTAATTTGGTATTGTACCCGCAGGTATCCAAACGAACGTATTTCCGCTTATTTGTACTGGCATATGTCTTGGCCCATTCAACAATATGTGCTACCCAGTTCTGACCTCTAAACGCTGGGTTGGTCGCGATTCTATGAATATACACGGAAGGATCCGTATCTTTCGTACCCCATATCTCAGGGTCGTTGAGCGCGATGGCCCAAACGCAGGCAAGATTTTGGTCAATAACCAGTTTGAATTGATGCCGGCGCCTAATTTCATTAGCAACCATGTCGCGATCAAATTCTGGCCAGATATGTTCCAAAGATTTACTCTTTTGAAAATCGGTAGCGATTTGATACAACCGAAAAATTTCATCTATATCGGAAGCAACACTATTTTGAATTTCTGCGATCAACTTCGTACTATTTAGAGTTGTGAGTGTTTTCCCCCAAGAAGCATCCCTACCGTTAGCGCTTTTTCCAAATGATCCAAACAATGGGTCTGGATCCACCATTCGGCCACTGCCGTTAACGGTTCGGAATGGTCTTTTTCATTTGCAAAAAAAGCGTCAAAAGACAGCCCTACATGCTGACCTTTTGTTTTGACCTTTGTATCGCAAACCACAATCATTCCCTCTATTTGGGCAGCTGTCATCAACAATATACTGCTCTTTATTGAATTTCAAAGTCTTTTAAGATTGCAGCGATACCCTCTTGATAAGAAGTTACTTTAAAATCGGGAAAACGTTGCTTGAATTTCTGGGAATCAAAGATATTATCAATTTCGTAGCGTGGTAGTAATTCCAAGGTTTCTTTTGCATTGCTATTGAATACGGACGCTATTCGAATGGCAAATTTAGGCAACAGTGAATGTTTGATTTCTCGTCCCAATTGCTTTGAGATTTCTGCGATAAAACCAGCATAGGTAAGCCGGTTATCATCACATGGCAAATGCCAGGTTTGCCCATAGGCATTTGGGGTATTTCCAATCAGTGCCATCGCCTTGCTCGCATCCAGGGTGTAGATAAGCGTACGCAGCACGTCATCTTTTAAAAATACTTTGGGCGGCTTCCCTTTGCGTAGGTTTTCAAAAACGAGCGTGTTCGTAATACCTTTCGTTTTTCCAGGACCATAAAACTCTGGCGCCCTACATATCACTGCTTCGATTTCCTCCTTGGCCATGGCATCGATCAAAAGTTCCGCTGCCACTTTCTTTCCCTTTCCTTTCTTCCCTTCAGCTGTCAAAGGAGTGGTCTCCAATTGACGTACAACACTTTGAGAATATGCATACGTATTATCAAAATAAACCAATTTGCAAGCACGAGTCTTACAAGCGGCAATTACATTGCGAAGAATAAGGGGCCAATTTTTGAGCCACACACTCGACTTATAAGGTAGGCCTACTGTTAAATAGGCGATGGTAGTGTTTTCCAGGGCGCGCAACACACTGGCTGCATCTAGGAGATCTGCCTTGACCAATTCATCCTGTTCATGTACCTTTTTAGGGTTGCGCCCCACCAAACGAATCGCCCCGGTATATTCGGCACGCAAAGCTTTTGCCAATTCTTCCCCTATGATTCCGTTGGCTCCTAAAATCGTATGCATTCCATATTATTTAGGGGCTAAGATACGGATAAACAAAAAGCTGATTTCTGTACAGGCCACAAGTAGTATGTTAAATTCCCTGAAAAAAGGGATACCGGTATTGGGCCACACTACTACTTTTATCAGTATCAAAAATCTTGGTTCATACCTTGACCAATACTGCGAACAATAAACTAAAATGCTATGATTTTCTTTTTCGGTACCCGTGCTTCAAAAATAAAAGAGCACCAACTAAGAAATACTACTTGTTCTCATTGTAGTACGGCGAATTCGTTTACCGTTACCACCTACAGTAGGTATTTTCATTTTTTTTGGATTCCAATTGTTCCCCTTTTTAAGAGTAGCGTCGCAGTATGTGGGCATTGTAAAAAGAGTTATGCAAAAGCTAACTTTAGTCAGGAAATGCAGCGTAGTTTTGATCAAGAAAATCAAAGAGATCCAATGAAACGCCCTCTTTGGCAAGGATTTGGTTGCATGCTGCTCCTTGCTTTCTTTGCTATCGTGTTCAGCATTTCATTGTATGGTACATTTTTTGGTCCGAAGCATCCCAACAAGGCTTCTGAAATACAAGACCCAAGACGTGCCGCACTTCAAGCAGACATACGAAACATTGGTTCGGTTCTTAGCAAGGAAAAAGAACCGCTTACCTATTCATTAAAGGAGTGTATCAACTATGAAATTGTCAGTGGCTTGGATCCCGCAAAAATCGAATACTTCACCAAACATGAACAGGATCGCTTGCTTGTGCTGTTAAAAGTACGGGACATGAAAAAAATCGAAGTATCGAGCAGAAAAGTACTGATCGATATCATAGAGGATTGTGTTTACGCTATGGATGATTTGAAAGGAATTGAAAACCTCTACATCGGAGTAGAAGGCAGGTGGAATACCGTACTTGTAAAAACACCTTTGGCAGAAGACTTGGAAGGCCGCTTCGCCGACAAATATAAGTTGCTTCCGTTTTATGGACCGGAGCCGACACCCGCCCTTGGTACGGCGGATTCGTTACCGGTTCGGACAAGCAGTGATTCTTTGGAATTAGGACGCTGATTCAATCAGGGGAACAGGCTATTTTGGTATGTCTAAGCCCGTGGGGGCAGTACGTTTTCCTAATTGCCACATAAGAATTCCTCCCGTAACGAACATCCAAATAGAATACGCGCCTGTGGGAATCCCCATTTCAATATTGTTCAAGATGGTGGTGGCAATCACAAAGGCAAGGGTACCATTTTGAATTCCGCTTTCGATGGTAATCGAAATAGCGCTTTTCAAATCTAGACGTAACAAACGGGCGCTCAGATACCCCAATCCCATGGTACCGATATTCAGCAACAAGGTGACAATTCCTACTTGTTTCATGGCAGTGCCCAGCAGCTTAAAATTGGCGGCAACGACCGCTACAAAAATAACCACAAAAATAAGGGTCGAAGCGATCCGCATCGGTTTTTCCATTCGCGCGGCAAAAAGCGGTCGGTAACTGCGTAGAACCATTCCTATAGAAACCGGGATTACCGTAATCACCATTATCTGTAAGATAGTCGAGACCACCGGAAGTTTTATGGCCGTGGCAGTCTCTGATCCAAAATAATCCAACGCCCAAGACAATACAAATGGGATCGTTAGTATGCTTACAAAACTGGCAATTGCCGTAAGTGTGACCGATAGGGCAATATTTCCCCGGCAGACTTGGGTAATCAAATTACTAGTAGGGCCGCCAGGAGAAACAGCCAATATCATAATACCAATGGCCATGGTCATTTCCAAATCAAAGACAATCGCAAGCAAAAAACCGATCAAGGGCAACACAACAAGTTGATTGGTAAGCCCTATTAAAATCGCTTGCGGGTATTTTACCACCCTGGTAAAATCATCCGGCACCAAGGTCATTCCCATACCTAGCATTATGATTGCCAGCGATACGGGCAAAAAAACCTTGCTTAAAAGGGTTGCGACCATACAGCTTTACCGTAGTTTAAAACTAACCTTGGAAAGATACGGATAAAAAAAATCGGCCGTGGCTTTAAATCGATATCGTCAATTGTTTCAAGAATTTTTGCCCATCCTCCCAAGATCCAAGTTTGGAATCGGCATTGATATGGCCTTTTCGCCCTATGTTTATCAAATCACTTCCCCATTGGTCTGCAAAAAAGCTCGCACGTTCCAAAGATACGAATGCGTCATTCTCACTGGCTATCAATATGGAGGAAAAGGGTAACGTAATCAATGGCATTGGCGCAAAATTGCGAGCTACGTCGGGGGTATGACCGGATGAATCTACATCGGCAGGCGCTACCAACATGGCGCCTACCACCCTATGATGCTGATGGCGGGCCGCCCAATGCAACACCAAGGATACGGCCAAACTATGAGCGACCAATATGGTAGGTCCCATTTGTTGTTCTATGGCACCGGCAAGAGTACGCAACCAATCTTCCAAGAAGGGGGTATCCCAATCATCTTGCTGTAGCAGGGTCATATTTTCCAGACTAGCGGCCCAACGGGCCTGCCAATGGTCAGGTCCCGAACCACCCAAACCAGGTACTAAAAGATAGTTCATCATTCCGTAAGTTATAGCATTATAAAAGTACAAATCCTCATTCTATCATTCCAATTTCCATTGTTGCAAACCCTATTTGATGTCTTTTTCGAAACAATTTGGGCACAATGGGAAAAATTGACAATGCCTAAGGAAAAACATCCATTTCAGCGACAACCATCTCGTCGCATCTTTGCCTTGTAATTAATAATCAACATATCATGGATACGATGCACACCTCTATTTTTAAACTTATTGAACTGTTAGGAAGGCCAACCAAAAAAGTTACGGTCAAAAGCATAACCGATACAAACTGTGAAACCGAATATCATCACGATTTCTACTGTGAAATAGCAAACGAATAAGACGAACAAACAACTATTAAAAGCAACGCATATAAACCCAGATTTCCTTTTAAACAGGAATCGATTAAATACAACAATTATGAGCACATTTAATGTACCAGCAAAAGAAGAAGTAAGTACCAACAATCAAGCAATTTTTGAGCAATTGGAAAAAGCGGTCGGCTTTGTTCCCAATTTATTCGCCACCTACGCCTACTCTGAAAACGCCTTGAAAAACTACCTTGACTTTTCGAACGCCAAAACATCTTTAAAGGCCAAAGAGAAAGAGGTGGTCAACCTAGCGGTAAGCCAAGTGAACAACTGTGATTATTGTTTGGCCGCCCATACGGCCATTGGAAAAATGAACGGTTTCAATGATTCCCAAATTCTGGAGCTACGCAGCGGTCGTGCCTCTTTTGACACCAAACTGGATGCCTTGGCACGTTTGGCAAAGAATATTACCGAAAATCGTGGCGCTACCGACAGCGAAGTACTTGAAAACTATTTTAATGCCGGATGGACGAGGGAAAATTTGGTAGATACCATTGCCTTGGTAGGCGATAAGACCATCTCGAATTATTTGAACAATACCACAAGGATTCCTGTGGATTTTCCTTCCGCACCATCTTTGGAAGAAGTATTTGTGTAGTTCCCCCTATTCAAATACCTATGTTTGGAAAGTCCTGGCAATTATTGCCAGGGCTTTTTTTAGTTGGATAAACTCAGGCCTTTTTTAAAGGTTGCCGGGGGCGTTCCTACTTGTTTTTTAAAGAATTTTGAGAAATGGGCCGCTTCATTGAATCCCAATTCATATCCTATTTCTTCTGCCGTCTTGTCTGAATAGAACAATAATCGTTTTGCTTCCAGTACAATGCGCTCATTAATGATCTTGAGGGGAGATGCATCTCCCGCTTTCTTAAACAGGTTGGAAAGGGTCTTAGGTGATTTATAAAGAAGCGCTGCGTAATCGGCCACTGCGTGCTTTTCCTTAAAATGTTGTTCTACCAAAATATGGTACTGGCGAACCAAATCAAATTGGGGTTTGGGTAAGTTGGCCTCTGGAGATGTATCTTTGATCAATCTAGCCGCTTTGATCAAGAGTCGCTTCAACAGCACTCGAAGCATTTCGCCCTGTATATCATCCTTGGTTTCGAATTCTTCCTGAAACATTAAGAACATGGCCTCGAAACTACGTATGTCTTTCTCGCACAAGGTAACCACCGGAGGAAGGGAAGATCCGAAGAATAAGAATCCATTACACGAAACCTCGGCATCATGATCGCGTATACAATAGAACTCCCGATTGAATACAATAGCGACCATACCAACATCTTTCTCCATCTCAATAATATTCAGTGGAGTACAAAAAACCACCTGATTTTTTTCAACCGCTAAACGGTACCCGTCTACCACAATGCTTGCAGGTTTATTTTTGGCCCACAAAATCTTGTACAGCCCTTTCCGATCTAGTAATTGCATCGCAGGGCCGCAACTGAAATTGGTAAGCGTGAACGTACTCTCCTCTTTTACACTGTCATAGGTAAGTTTCATTTCTTTAATTTTGTCCCTATTATATGGCCGCCAGGAATTTTCTTATGGATTTCCACGGAATAGGCCATAGTTGCCCGCACCCTTCTCAAGGTTCCCAATCTTATTCACGAATAAATCCTTTAAAGGTTGTCTTAATGGATGGGTAGTCGCGAAACAGTCTTTCCCTTCGGCATCAAAAACACTGATACATGCAAAATAATCGGTGGTGGTCTCCTTGCCATCGGTGATAACCGTAAAACGTTCGTCCCCTTCCAGCAATTTTAGCTGTTCCCAGACCATACGATTAATGGTGGCCTGGTACGTTCCCGGTCCTTTTTTATTCCATTTGCCGTACCTTTCGTATACCGCTCGGGTAGCATCGAGCGCGGAGTGTATTTTATAAAATCGAAGCTCGTTCACTTGAACGGAATCATTCTCAAAAGGTACCGTAAACTGTACGATTTCATACTCTTTCTTCTGTTGTTTAGCTGTTTTCTGCATGCCCGCACAAGCGGTTATTATGACGAATAGCAGTAGCAAAAACGCATTTTTCATTGAGATGGCCTTGTTTGTCTACGAAGTTACAACTTTTGGATTGTTCCTATTTTTTTGACCAGCCGCCATTGTTCTTCTTTATCATCAAATCCAAGAAAACCCTCGGTATTGCTCCAGTAGAACCTTTTAGCAAAATACCCTTCTTCTTGGTATGTACCGGTATTTTCAATAATTTTCACATCGGAATAAAACGTATTACCGATCTTGAGTCGGGTATTTTCAATACGCTCTAAACTTGTTTTCGAGTAATAACCAAAACAGCTCACCCCCTTCATAGGAATCGTAAAGGTGATATTGGTATTTTCCGAGGTTTGTACCAGTTCGATCATTACCTGATCTCCTCGACGCACTTTATCGAACGCATCATAGGCAGTACATTTCAAAACATAGGTTTCATAAGTGTCCGCCGGAAACAGACGAAAGTTATTATCGCTTTTGCTATAGCGATCGGTTCCCTTGAGGAGCAAGCTATCGAGTTGGTTCGTACTAGATCTGAAAACCAGCGTTTCGTTTCCCTTATAGGGTACTAATTTCAAGGATTCCTTATCTAATGTATAGTCCTTTGTACACGACACAAAAATTAAAAAGAGTATCAAAAGAGCGGGTTTCACGTTCATAAGTGCCAGAATGGATTTCGCATACAAACATACGGCAAGTAGGCCAACACCATCACAAAACAGTCTATTTTATGCCCATGGCAAATTTGTGATCGTCGTTGGTGCCTTCATGGGGCTAATCGAATTCGATCCGCTGTCCGTCCTCTGGAATAGTTGTTTTTTCGATGAGATCGGCTTTGCGTAGTTCAGCTCTTAAATGCTTCCGGGTGGTGGGACAGTGATTCACAGCTTCTAGATGGTTGGCAAGTACTTTTCCGGGAGCATTACTACAAAATTTTATTATGTCTTCCATGGTCATTAGCAAGGGTTTAAAAATGTCCAACTGTGCTGTTCCACAGGCAACAACCCCGATATCAGGCTTATACTGTCTCAATACTTTTTCAACATCTTTCGTGTAAATGGTATCTGCGCTTAGGTAAAGCGATTTTTCATGGGGAAGTCTTAAAAAGAAGCCCATGACATTGCCCATTGGTTTGGCGACGAACCCATACCCGTGCGTCGCTGGAATTCCTTCAATAGTACCGCCCAAAAACGGTGTCTGTTTCCAATACTCAACCGTTTGAACTATATTCAGCCCCTTTTTGTTTAGCGCATGGGCATCTTTAACACTGCAAATAACAGGCATCTTTCGTTCTCTTAAGAATTGTTCTGCTACTTTGTCCAAATGATCAGGGTGCAAATGGGTGATTATACAATGGGTAGCTGTCTGAATGCGCTCCATTGCATTGACAGGAAGATCAACTATCGGGTTACGTTGTGGTTTAAATCTGAATAGTGTAAATGTTGGTCCGGCAGTTCCTTTTTTACCCAACATGGGGTCTACTAAAATGACCTTATCATTAGTCTCGATCAACATGGTCGCATTGCGGATATGGTGTATTCTCATTTGTCAAAATTTATACGCCACAAAATTGGCCCATGGGCCGGAGGTGACCATTGATTTCAATCAAGAAATACGTTTTCTGATACGGCTAAGTGTTTCAGGGGTAATGTTTAGGTAGGAAGCAATATGATATTGCGGAATTTTCTCAAGCCAATGTGGTTTATGCATGAGTAGTTCTTTGTACAATTCCTCAGCAGTTTTAGTAATTCTATTGTATTCCAACAATTCTTTATGCTTCAATAGCTTGCGAAAAGAAAGGTTGATTAGTGATTTACCGCATTCGTATTTCTCAAGTAATTCATAAAATACTTCTCTCTCGATACACAATAGTTCAACTTCTGTAAGGGCTTCTTGATACTTCTTGCTCTTCGCCTGATTATGGAACGACGTTAAATCGGTAATAAACTGTGGTTTGGTAAAAAAATCAATATTTGTCTCTTTTTCCAAGGTGGCATAATACGCTCTTACGATTCCCTTATTTAAAAAGCGTAATTGCTTTTCTTTTTCATTTGCGCTCATAAGCTGGTTTCCCTTTTCAAATAGCTGCAGTTTGAAAAGGGAAAGCAATTCGTTCAGCCCCTCCTTGTTCAAAGGATATTCCGTTGTAAAAAACGTTGAAATTTCAAGTAGATGGGGATTCATTTCATGTCATTTTAAGAGTACCATATCTCCTTGGGCTTGGTTGGTATCGCTACAAGGTGATCATTAAGTAATACCCGTCTAGATCTCGTACACAAAACTGTTCTTTTCCCGAATTCGCATTGAAGTGCCTTGCTTCTTCAATGGTTGCGTTCATAGCCTTTGCATTGTTCCAAACCGTATCCAAATCAAGCACCCGTAAATATAAAATAAGTCCATTACCAGGTTGAATCGCAGGGTTCGATAGCGTAGGGTGTTCGTGTTCTCCCCATTTATGCAGACATAGAAACACGCTTCCATTGGCATCTGCAAGCATTTCAAAAGTATCTCCGCCATGTTTGCCGTTACATTCCAGGAGGTTCTGATACCAGGCAGCACTTTTCTCCACATCTTTTACCGCTATGATGGGTTCATTTTTTATCATGTACTTTTAGGTTTTTGATTTAGCATTGCTACTGGGTATCCTTAATAGGTCGTATCCGGGCATAAGAGCCTTGATTTCCCAATACAAGCAAGGGAACCAATCGCATTTTCACTTTAGTCATATTCTTTCAATTGCTTTAACCTATCAATTGCATTCTGGTTTTGAGGATTCAGTGCCAAGGATTTTTTAAAGTTGGCCGCAGCATTTTTATAATCCTTGTGATGAAAGTAAGCCTCCGCCAAACTATCATATAAGTTTGCCGATTTGGGATAGAGGTGCAATGCCAATACAAACACCTGAATGCCAGCTTCTTTTTTATGGGGATCGAAGGACAATCGCAAACCCAACGTATTCAACATCCCTTCTTCCAAGGTAAGGTTGGGGTGCTTTGCCTTTTCCCGTTGATACAATGCAATCAAATCCTGATAGTTCCGATGCAACGCCAAGTCATTAAAATCTTTGTAATCGAACTCTTTTTCAGCTGCCTTCTTCATTTTTTTTGAAATCAACGCTTCAGAAAATCCATTCTCTTTTGGGGCGTTTTCGATGAACGCTTTTGCTTCCTTGTCCCGTTTTAAGAATGCGTTCAAAAACTGTAGGGTGTGATTCGCAAGCAATCTGTAGGATTGCATGATTTTAGCATCGCTCTTATCTTGTCGCTTGTCCCTATTTGCAAACAGCACTCCATAGGAGCTAAAATAGGAATGTGTTAAATCATGTAGCTTATAGCTATAAGCGTTGCTATGCCGTAAAGAATCGTACAATTGGAAGGTATGATTTAATTCTGCAGGGATACTGTCTTCAACGAGCACCTCATCAGGAATGTCTTTCTGGGCGAAATGAACATACGGAACAGCCATTTTCTCCAAATCGAAATAAGGGGATTTTGCCAGAACTCCATACTTGTATCTTTCCGTACCATCTAAACTAATAAAGGCTTTTATCTGTCGGTTTTTCATTGCGGTAATGGTAGCGGCGACACCTCCAAAACTAAAACCCATCAAGGCCATGTTATCCGAATCGATTTCATCATACCGCTGTATTTCTTTTATCAGTATTTCAATATCCCTAGATTGTGTTTCCAGATCCTTGGCCGTTCCACCGGCCAACCATCGTGTTTCCGTTCCCCTAGAAGGACTTGATATCACCACGTAACCCTTGCTGGCCAAAAACTCGAACAAGGCAAAATTTTCGATAGAGGATGCTTGGAAACTAGGTGCGTATACAATTACGGGCCAATTCCCCACCAATGGGTTCGCATCGAAAAGTGCGTTGGTAGTCTCTGATAAATGGGCCTCATTTTCGGGAGTATTCCATAGGTAGGGAAACCAATCCAGCAAAAACGTATTGGGCAGGTTTTCCCATTCTTCTTCCGCCTTTAAAATCTCCAAATAATCCAAAACAGTTCGGGCGGTTGCTTTTTTTGTATCCATTTCGGCCGGATACCACATGCTAATGGGTATGGGTCTATATCCAAATTGATTATTGAACTCATTTTTGATTTGATAGGTTCTTGTACTATCGACACAGTTGTAATGCCGAAAACCAACGGCATATTCCCCTGATGGTAGGTTTAGTTCTTTTAAGGAAGTCTGCCCATTACTTCCCGTTATTTGAAAAAACACCAACGCCAATAGCGGCACTAATCGCACTGTTTTTCGATAATTGCGAGTCATTAGGCCTGTAAGGGTAAAGCTGCTATTCGGATTCATTTTCGTTCGTCTTTTACATAGGTTGTTTTACGGTCTTATGCTATTTCAACCGTATTTCTAAATTTCGGTCTATTTAATCTGATTTACAACCATGGTGTCGTTTTTTTGAACTTTGCTGAAACAGAGTGTTTTTGGTTTATTTTTTTAGGACAATTTTTTTCAACAACCTACTTATTGGCTTATCAATCTTAGCGGTAAACAAGAAACTTAAATAAGCCAAGCCAATCATTAACAATAAGGGGGTAAAAAAGGAGTCGGGGAAAATGAACTGCCCTAAAGCATAAATGATAAATACCCCAATATTTTCATGTATTAAATACAAAAAATAGGAAGATTCCCCTATTTCTGTAATCAACGGGTTTTCCAAAACTGAAAGTTTGCTTGGGAGATAGATGAAAGTAGCGAAAAGAACGACCATTAAAAAATAAACAAATCGCACAGGCATATTAGCACCAGTATAAAGAATAAAAATAATAATGAAAGTAGCACATAACTTTAAAAACAAGGAGGTTTTGTTTTTTTCATTGTTGTTCTTATAAAGTAGGTATGCAAGAGTACCCATACTGAAAAAGGGTAAATACGTAATCAAATCAAAACCTTTGGTAATCCATATTGTATACCAGTTTAGTAAGGAATCCGATATTTCGATATTTAATTTATTACTTCCTTGGATGTTTTGAACTAAATAGTTTAATAAAATAAGGGTTATTGACACTATTATAAAGTTGGCAATGAACCTATTTCTGTTTAGATAATAAATGCAGCTTACCAGAAAATAAAATTGAATTTCAGGCCAAAGACTCCAATATGAGCCGTTTAAATAAGACACATCAATATCAAAAACCGTATTAATCAAAGCGGGATTTATAAACGATATACTCGGTATAAAATTTTTTACTGAATGACTCTCCGGGAACACCCTACCACTATCAAAAAAGGTGAAGAAAAAAAAAGTCAGGAATGACGCAATAATAATGGATGGAAGTAGTCTAATTATTCTTTTCTTCCAAAACAAAATTAAGTTTTCCGTCTTCTCAAGAGTAAAGTATATAACGAAGCCACTAATTATGAAAAAGAATTTTACTCCATGATCCCCCCAAGTAAAATAGTTATAAAGATCGTCGTATGGGTATAGGGAAGTTTCGTTATTTGGAGGAGTCCATCTCGAAAAATAATGATACAACATTACCGAAACAATAGCTATTGCCCTAAATCCATCCAATACTGAAATCCTAGTTTTCTCTTTACCCATATTATTACGGTGACTATCCTACTGTTTACGTATGAAACGTAATCTACAAAATTCGATAACTTTTTATCCAAAGTATTATTGAGAAGACATACATCCGAATTTTTGACTTCTTTTTCAGATAGTTGCCTGCAAGCAGTTCTATGAATATCGAGGTATAGTTCAGTGTCTTTTCCATTTCTCTCATTTTTAAAGGATTGTTCGACCTTCACTACCCAGGTGCGCATAAAGATAATTCTTTGCAGTGGATTTCCCTTTTAAACATGACAGTAGGGAAGACAAGGCACTAGATGCCATGTAATAAAAGACCTTACCCTTGTTGGAAAGAAAGGTGCTCAAGTGTAAAACGGCAGCAATGGTGTTGTCCCCAATTGCTTCCCGGTCGGTTCATTGAACGTTTCTATTCAGATGCCGCCCTAAACGCGGTTGGGGTCGATCCGGTTTTTTTCTTGAACAAGCGGCTGAAATAGTGCGGGTATTCGAACCCAAGGTCGAATGCTATTTCCGATACGGACTTATTGGTCGTTTGTAGTTCTTTTTTGGCGATATCGAGAATGGCCATGTGTATATGCTCCATTGCAGATTTCCCGGTAGTGGATTTTAGGTAATCGCTCAGATAGTTGGCAGAGAGGTGTAGCTTGCCCGCCAGTAAATCAACCGTCGGCAAACCATGGATCTTTCCTTCCTTAAAAAGAGAATTAAGTTGCACCTTAAAATTGGAATAAATCGTAGAATCTACCTCATTCCGAACCACAAACTGCCGGGTATAATACCGTTGGGAATAGGTTAAAAGAAGTTCCAAATTAGACAGTACCACCTGTTTGCTATACCGGTCTATAGGCAACTTGTATTCTAACTCTATATTTTTAAAGATTTCCTCTATTGATTTTTCTTCTTTCTTCGACAAATGCAATCCCTCGTTCGTTTGGTAGTCAAAAAAGCCATAGTCATCTATACAGCCTGATAATTTTGAACCGTTTAAAAATTCTTTTTCAAAGAAAAACAACCATCCATCCGCATTTTGTATCAAGTCTTTATGAAACTCCATTAACTGATATGGCGCAGCGAAACCCAGTGCCCCTTCTTGAAAGTCATAATTTGTTCTACCGTATTTGATGTAGCCCTCCAAGTTTTTTTTTAATCCAATGGTATAGAAGTCATAAGTCATACTTTCCGGAAAATTTCCATGGGCCAAATTCAGGTCTTCTATTCTGTGAATACTGAACAAGGGGTGTCGCGGAGGTTCGGGACCTGCCAATTGATGCAATTGTTGTATGGATCGCACATGTACTTTGGGCTTCATCGTAGTAATATGTTTTTGACCTTATAGGTACCTGAATCGAGCAAAAAAATTGCCAGTAAAGCAATAAGGATGAGCTGCGGATATTCCCATCCACCACCAGCGCTTTGAAACGCCCATCCATTTGGAAAATGGTAAACCAGTATCCCCACGGTTATTGGCATAAGCACAAGGGCCGCTGCGCGCGTATGCAGGCCAAGTAAAAGTAAGATACCCCCTAGAATTTCCAAAACAGTGGAAAAATAAACTGTCCATATCGGAAAACCCTGCGCCAAAAAAGCTTCAATTACCGAATCAATCCCCACCACAAAAGCCTTTCCAATTCCGTGTAATACGAACATCCCGCCCACAGAAACCCTTAGCAACAAACTCGCAAGATCAATTTTGGAAGAAAAATGTAACAGCTTCATTTGGCGATGATCAAATTGGTTCGTCTTAATGGGTGGTATTCGCCGTAATTCGTTAGCGGTCATTCGGCACCTCGTTTTATGCTAGAACCGATAGCCGATTCCTACCAAGGGCGAGGTAAGAATACGGTTTATTTCGGTCGTTGCTTCCGAGTTAAAAGAAACCGTCCCATCGGTAATGATCGGCACAACCACTACGGCTTCGCCGGAGATGTAAAAATTAGGGGCCTTTTTCCGCAAAGGGTACCACATATATCCTAGCCTAGGGGCTACGTAATAAAAGGTATAGGGAAGTTCTTGTCTATCATCCCTATTGGTTAAGGTATAAAATTCTGCCCCGGCGGCAGCCCCTGTAAAGAAACCCCGATGCGATTTGTTCTTACCCAAAAAATAACGGTACGATAGGCCAAAGACAATATCTTGTTTTGCTTCCAAGTCTAACGGCCCTTTTGAATCCCATATCAAATCGGTAATACCGTCGGAGAGGGTCGCTGCGAATATGCTTGCGCCAATTTGCATCCTATCGTTAACGGCATAATGCCCGACAATCGAATACCCGTTCAGCACAAATTGAATGGGCCTTGCCTCTAAGAACCATTTTCTTTCAGGATTATCTGGTATTTGCCCATAGGAAGGAAAGGAACTGAAAATAGCATATAACAAAAATAATAACGTCCTATACATCTAAACTGTGTTATGTTCCAAATGTAAAAGAACACCCCATCTGAACATCACACAAAGTACGGATGTTCATACACAGATTACGGTTTTTAGCGAATTGCCCAAGCGGTGCTATGAAGATGCGAAAGGCGGATCAGGGTTTGATTTGTGCAGCTCCAAAGGCGAAATAGAGCCTGATTATTCGTTCAGAAATAGGGGTTTACTGCTTTCATCACCATCTTTTACAAACCAGGTCATGGTGTGGTTTTGGGGTACCCGTTTGATCAATGTTCCATCAATTTTATTGACCCAAACAGCATCAAACTCTCCCTTCGTGGTAATGGCGACTCGCCATTCTTGCGTAAGGAGGGTACTATCCGAATAATTCGCTCGTAGGTTTTTCCAATCTATTTTTGACAACACCTGTGGGTCTAAATGTGCTATTACTTCCGATTCATCAATGACCGCGATCCAAATCGGTTCCGACAAATGTTCAATGGTATGATTTTTTCCCTTGGATCCCCAACCGATCTTTATCTCAGCTCCGCCCCGTATGTGTTGAATTAATTGCTCTTTACTTCCGATCAGCGTATTTCCCTGTTTGTCATTTTTATACACTATCTTAAAACCGGACTCTTTTACTTCTGATTGACAAGAAATCAAGAAACATAAAAAAACAAAAACACCCTTTCTAAACATACCTTTTAATGCATACCAAACATTTCTTACAGATTACCATACTTGGTAAAAAGACCCAGAAACATTTCCGTTATTCTTTAAAGTTACTAATTCTTGTAAAAGGCTAAGCTTCGTAAAATAGGAATAGTCAGTTGGTGGGATAATCGTAGTTCGTTTTTGTTAGCACATCGTTCCTTTGTAGATCTTCACTTTTGTAGCCCTCTACAAATTCAAATGGAATGGATTCCAATCCCGCATTATTATTCACCGGAACCAAACAACTAAAGTGCAGGTGTTCAATATTGGTTTGACCTGTTTTCCCGGAAAGGGCTATTGGTTGTCCGCTTTCAATTTTATCCCCAACGCTCACAAGACTTCCATTGTGGACCAAGTGCACATATTGGGTGAAAATTCCGGTATTCGGGTCGTAAATGGTGATAAAATTCCCAAAAGGCATCCATTTAGATCCTACCCCACCATATTTATACTTATCTACCACTCCAACAACAAAACCGTTGGTGGCGGCACAAATAGTATCATTTGTTTTTAGACTAAAATCAACCGCGTATCTTGACCAGTCTGTATTGTGTGTGGGGCCGGAGTTATTTCCTTGAACAATGCTGTATTCCTTATGCAAAGGGAATGGTAGTTCCACTTTTATATTTTTTATTTTTTTTGTAACACTTCCCAGTCGATACCCATATGAAAAATTCTTCCCCTCCTTTACATTGGGGATTTGAACCAACGTATCCGAAGTTTCCTTTATTACAATGGGGTTCAATTTTCGGAGTTTGCTTTGCAATTGATCGTCTTGGTTTATTATCCAAACTCGTAAAGGGCATTTCACTGGGTTTTGCAGATAAATTTCAAGCGTGTTATTTACAATAGTGAACGTTGGCGCCGCAAATTCAAATTGCCGTAATTTCTTTTCTGGAAGGGTACTTGCCGCACATCCCATAAGCAAAATGATCATGGCACCAGTAAAAAGAGGTATTCGCATGCGATATAATTGGCTACAATGGTTACTGTACTAGTTAAGGAAAAAGCTTCGTACTTGTTTCCGGTGAACGATGAAGGTACTAAAAATCGTAAAAACCTTCCCTGGGGAACATTGGCGGTAATCGTATGCGGGCACGCTTGTAAATCGATTTTCCGTGCTATAGGGTAAAAAAAAGAAACAAGATAGTCAGTAGTCCGAAAACGAAAAGAACTAGTATGAAGTCCTTTCTTTTGCCAACCCGAATATCTGCCCTTATTTTTTCTTTAAGGGTTTCCATGTCCGTTTCCGACAACTCAGGAAAATCAAATTCCGTTTTAGCATCAGAAGTATTATAATCCAATTTGCTTTTATTGAACTTCCCGTCATTTTGATCCTTCCTTGCCTGTCTTCTTTCCAAGGCGGCTTTGAATTGGTGTAAAATTCCGTGGGCCATTTTCAGAATTATATGTCATGTAAACATGCCAAGTATCGTAGGTCCAAAAAAAATGTTTTTTACCCTTCTACGGTTTCTTCATTTATGAAATCATACTCAGTTTCAATTAAAATCTTCAAATAATCTTCAAAGCCTTCAGCTATTACCTTAAACTCGTCTGGATCATGTAAAAACCGCACTACTTGTCCCCTTTTCCCTTTTTCTGAAGGGCTAAAATCAATAAACAATGAAGAAGTTCCTCCATTGTTCATACAATCAGAAAAATGAAGCCAGTTAACTGATTCAGATTTAGCAGTAATTTTTTCATCCATATCAACTCCATCATATTTTCTGTCAATGTAATCCGAGAAGTATTCCCGGGCATTGTGGCGATTTTCAACCATTCTTTTCGATGATAGCAAATAATAGGGGTATTCGCTTATATCAGAACCTAAAATGAAAAATGTGATTTTATCGTCTTTGTATTTTCTCCAGTATGTCCCGTCTACATATTGGAGCAATTCAATTAGAGCATTTGGGACCTCCGGGTAAACATTTCTAAGCTTTTTAATATTTCCCTTTTTAGCTCCATGAATTACCTTTTCAAAATTCGTCCATTCCTCAATAGCATTATTTTGTAGGTAAGCTTTTTTAAGACCGGCGATATAGTTTTCAATGATGGAATTTGCTTTATTTTGGGTTTCATTTTTTTCCTTCCTCTCTCGATTCTTTTTGTTGCCCTTTCCGAACAGTTTTTCCCAAAATACCATTTTGCTTATTTTTATTTTTTAGTTTATGCGAGCAATTCGCAGTAACAAAACGAAACTGCGCATTCCATTTATCCATCAGCGGCAAGAATCAGATGTATCTTGTTATCGGCTTTTTTTAGCATTTTGTTCTGCACGTCATTTTTCAAAGTCCATTTTAGATTGCGTTGGCCGGTGTTTGACGTCTTTCCAATCAGATTGATTGCAAATTCCAATTTTAATTGAATCAGCTTCGTGAGTCAATATTTTTTCAAAAAGTATAGGACAAATGGAAATCCTCAATTTGTTTTTTTTGAGTTTTCAACCAAAAAGTCCCAAAACGTTTCTTTAGGATTATTACCGAAACTCCTTTTAAAGATTCCGGTTTATCAGTTCAAATTATTCCAAAATCGATAATTCCCGACATCTCTTTACAATGTCACTAACAATAGGATAAACGCACGTAGGTAGTTATTTCTTTATACAAATACCAACAACTTCAAAAGCAGTGTAGTTTTTAAGATAAACTGGCCAAGCTCTTCTCCAAGGTTTCAATTTTAGCCTCGGCGTCCGCTTGTTTTTTACGCTCCAAGGCGATGACCTTTTCGGGAGCATTTTGCACAAAGCGTTCGTTGCCCAATTTCTTTTGTACCGATTGTAAAAAGCCCTTCGTATAGTTGAGTTCCTGTGTTATTTTTTCCATTTCGGCGGCCACATCGATCGCACCGCTGATCGGAACAAAGTACTCATTGCTCTTTACCCGAAAACTTAAGGCCCCTTCCAAAGGTGAATCCACATACGTAATCTCGGAAACATTGGTGAGTTTCCCAATTACGGTATCCCAAGTGGTCGCGGCCTGCTCTTCATTCAATACCGATACCGTAATCGCATCTTTCATCGCGATTTGCTTTTCCTTCCGGATGGTACGGATACCGGTAATGACACCGTCGGCAAAATCAAAGCCGGCAATTAAGTCGACATTCACCTCCCCTACAACGGGCCATTGAGAAATGATCAAGGCTTCCTCCGGGCTACGCTCGCTCATAAGCTGCCAAACCTCCTCGCTTAAGAAAGGCATAAACGGATGCAACAACTTCAAATTTTCTTCGAACAAATGCACAACGGCCTCTACCGTCGTTTTATCAATGGGCTGTTGGTAGGCCGGTTTTACAATCTCTAGTAACCAGGAACAGAAATCATCCCATACCAATTTGTAAATAGCCATCAAGGCATCGGAAATCCGATACTTGCTAAAATGGTCCTCGATCTCCGCCAAGGTCCGATTAAACTTGGAACGGTACCAATCAAGTCCCAATTGGGCCGATTCGGGTTGTGGCAACTCGGCAACCTCCCATCCTTTTACCAAACGGAAGGCATTCCATATTTTATTGGCGAAATTCTTCCCCTGTTGGCATAGGTCTTCATCGAACATCAAATCGTTCCCGGCAGCGGCACTTAATAAAAGGCCCACACGTACGCCATCGGCTCCATATTGTTCTATTAATTTGAGCGCATCGGGCGAGTTGCCCAATTGCTTCGACATTTTTCTTCGTTGCTTGTCACGTACCAGACCGGTGAAATATACATTCTCAAAAGGGCGCTTCTCTCGGAATTCGTAACCGGAAATAATCATCCGCGCTACCCAGAAAAAGATAATATCGGGCCCCGTTACCAAATCATTGGTCGGGTAATAATAGTTCACCTCTTCGTTGTCGGGTTCCAAAATACCCCCAAATACGCTGATCGGCCATAACCAAGAAGAAAACCAGGTGTCGAGCACATCTTCATCCTGGCGCAGGTCCTCCATTGTTAAATTTTCATTTTGCGACTTCAGTTTTGCTGCTTTCAAGGCCTCTTCCTTGCTTTCCGCCACCACAAAATCCTCTTGCCCATCACCAAAGTAGTAGGCCGGTATTTGCTGGCCCCACCATAACTGGCGTGATATATTCCAATCACGAATGTTTTCCATCCAATGGCGGTAGGTATTTTCGAACTTCTTCGGGAAAAACTTCACCTCATCGGTCTCCAATACTGACGCAATGGCAGGTTTTACCAAATCCTCCATTTTCAAGAACCATTGGTCGCTCAACCGCGGTTCGATTACCGCCTTGGTGCGCTCCGAAGTCCCTACTTTATTCAAATGCTGTTCGGTCTTAACCAAAAAGCCCTGTGCTTCCAACTCTTTTGCAATGGCCTTTCGCACTACAAAACGATCTTGCCCTTCATACTGCAAGCCATAGGAATTCAAGGTAGCGTCCGCATTAAAAATATCGATTACCTCCAGTTGGTGCTTTTCTCCCAAGGCCTTGTCATTGATATCATGAGCCGGGGTTACTTTTAAGCAACCGGTTCCGAACGCTACATCTACATAGGTATCTTCGATAATAGGAATTACTCGGTTACAAATAGGTACAATGGCCTTTTTACCCCTTAAATGACGGTATCGCTCATCATCAGGGTTGATACAGATGGCGGTATCGCCCAAAATCGTTTCCGGTCGCGTCGTCGCGATGGTTACCGTTTCCTCGGAACCTTCGATTTGATACTGCAAGTAGTACAAGAGTCCTTGCTTTTCTTCGTAAATCACCTCTTCGTCCGACAAGGTGGTCAAGGCCTGCGGATCCCAATTCACCATCCGATAGCCTCTGTAGATAAGCCCTTTATGGTATAAATCGACGAATACTTTGATGACCGACGCGTACATATCGTCATCCAAGGTGAATTTCGTGCGGTCCCAATCACAAGAACAGCCCAATTTCTTTAATTGTTCCAAGATAACGCCCCCGTACTCGTCCGTCCAGTCCCATGCATGTTTTAAGAAGGCTTCTCTGGTCAAATCGGCCTTTTCGATGCCCTCTGACTTCAATTTGGCCACTACTTTGGCTTCTGTGGCTATAGAGGCGTGATCCATTCCAGGCACCCAACAAGCATTTTTGCCCATTAAGCGGGCCCTGCGAATCAACACGTCTTGAATCGTATTGTTCAACATATGCCCCATATGTAGTACTCCAGTTACATTTGGTGGGGGAATTACAATCGAATAAGGCTCTTTTTCATTCGGTTTTGAATGAAAGTACTTATGTTGCATCCAGTAGTCGTACCAGTGGTTCTCAACCTTTTGGGACTCATATTTCGACGGGATTTCCATATTTTGGTACGGTATTTGTCTTTGTGCAGTCGGATGCCGTGAAAAGCACCGAAAACAGATGTTAAATGTTGATAAATAATAACTTTTTCACCCACGGTGAAATACGAAACAAAAATAAGTAACGTTAATAGATAACAAAAGAATTTTGGAGGTTCATCTCAAAAGATTTACTTTTGAAATTCACCCAAAACTAAAAATCATGAAGAAAATAGTACTTGTATTATTTGTAGGAATGCTAGGACTTAGCCTTACCGCCCAAGACAAAGCGGCGAAGATTGAATTCAAGGCCGAGACCGTAGATTACGGTGAAATCGAAAAAGGTTCAGACGGCATTCGTGTATTCGAATTTACAAATACGGGAGATGCGCCACTGATTATCAGCAAAGTAAGCTCTAGTTGTGGATGTACCATCCCCAAAAAACCGGAAGACCCTATTTTGCCAGGGAAAACAGGGGAGATTCAAGTGAAGTATGATACCAACAGAGTTGGACCGATCAGAAAAGCGATCACCGTTATATCGAATGCGGACACTCCTACAAAAATTTTAAAAATTAAAGGTGAGATCAAAGCACCTGAGGGAAAGTAACACCAATCCTTCTAAAAGTTAAGAACCCTGATTTCGGAGAAACGGAGTCAGGGTTTTTCTTTGAACATATTCTCCAGAACAAAGCTAAAGAGTAATTCGGAATCGTACCTTTCTATCAATACTTTGATCCGCTTGCCCTCTTTCTCATTGAGTAATTGCATAATTTCCTGCAGTTTATAGGTATGCACACTCTTGCCATTTACCGCCAACACAACATCGCCCTCTCGCAAACCAACCGTCTCGGCCGGACTGCCCGCCCGAATACCGGAAACAATGATTTCGGGCACCAGGCTCAATCGGGTTTGGTTTTGAAATAGCAGTTGTACGTTTCCGAACGCACTGTCGTTTTCATCGTTGCGAACCACCCCATTGCGGTCTGCGATCCGTTCTGAAACATAGCGGAGCCCATCGTGCTGTAATTCAATACCACTCATATTATATTGAAAGGGGTTGTTGAAGTTTTGATTCTTTCGCAGACTTACTGTTCCCCCCCGATAGTCGAAAATGATATTGAAACGTTTGAGCACTTCCCCACCCATACTACCATTGCGATCGCCCAAGTTCTTAATGGCACTGAACGATTTGGCATTGGGAAAAGCGGTTTTCGCATCCTCCAACACAAAACTGCCAATTTTCAACCCCTTTACCATCGTCCGTTTCCCGAAAATATCCCCATTGAGGCCCTTGCCCAAAAAATCCTCATAATGTTTGTCGGGAATATCGATATGTTCATTCTCAAAGAGCCAAAAAGCATCGCTGCTGCCCGAATCGATCAAGAGTTTTACGGGAATGTCCTCCTTATTGTTCATATAGACTTCCCCGTCTACGTAGGCTTTCTTCTTGACAATCTGAATGGGCAATTTCTCGTATTTCCTACTTTTTTTGTAACGATACGTTTCAGGATCATGAAACTTGATCGTCTTACTTCCGTAGTTAACATCTACCACAAAATCCCGAAATAGATCATACCCGATAATCCCATGAATGGGAATTCCCAAATTGGGGGAAAAATTCATATCCTTATCCAGCACTACATACAATTGTTGATTGCGGTTTTTAATCGCTCCCAATTGAAAGTGATTGTTCTTGGAACTCAGCGCCTTAATCGGGTCTCCGTCACCCAAACCACGAATAGCTATTTCCGAAACATTGTTGATCTGTACCGAATCTTGATCAAAAAGATTAAAAAGAATGGGTTTGCTTACCCCTGAATCAAGAATAAAGGAAAGGTTGCTTCCATTGACCTCCATCGGAATAATGATCAGATTATTGATCAATTGAAATTTTACCCGTTGCGATTTTTGCCCTTCCGGTAATTTAAAGCCCTGGGCACTTCCAAAAAAAGGAAGGCACCACAGAAAAACCAAAAAAAGGGTCGGAAAGCGTTTCAATTTGCGATGTATGAAGGTTTGTTCCTTTTAAAGTTAGTCAATTTTAGCGAAAGATGCTGTTAATTAACATATTACAACCATCATAAATAATCGCCAATGCTGTTGCCTAGTCCGCAATGATTTCCCATTTTTGTGGGAAATTTAAGTGCAAATGCCACATATTTCGCAAAAAGGGCAAGCAATGCCCTCCTCCCCTATTCGAAAACTAGTCCCCTACGCTGAAGCGGCAAAAAAGAAAGGCGCTCAGGTAATTCACCTCAACATAGGCCAACCGGATATAAAAACCCCAAAAATCGCCTTAGATGCGGTTAGGAACAACACCTTGGAGGTACTTGAATATAGCAGAACGGAAGGTTCCGAGACCTATCGCACTAAATTGGCCCGTTATTACGCCAAGAATGACATAAAAGTAAGTGCCGATGATATTATCGTAACCACTGGCGGGTCGGAGGCATTGTCATTCGTAATGGGCAGTATTGCCGACAACGAGGACGAAATCATTATTCCTGAACCTTTTTACGCCAACTACAATGGTTTTGCCACTGCGAGCAACGTACGGGTGGTACCCGTGGTTTCGGGCATCGACAGTAATTTTGCCTTACCGCCTATTGAAGAGTTTGAAAAACTCATCACTCCCAAGACGAAAGCCATTCTCATCTGTAACCCCGGCAACCCCACAGGATATCTGTATAGCAAGGAAGAAATCCAAAAATTGGCCGCAATGGTCCAGAAACACGATCTGTTCCTGATTGCCGACGAAGTATACCGCGAATTCACCTATGACGGTAGGGAGCATTACTCCATTCTGCAAGAGGCAGGCCTCGAAGCACACGCGATCATCGTAGACTCGGTTTCTAAAAGGTATAGCATGTGCGGGGCAAGAGTCGGGTGCATGGTCTCCAAAAACCAAGAGGTGATACAAACGGCCATGAAATTCGCCCAAGCACGTTTATCCCCACCCACCTATGCACAATTGGCCAGTGAGGCGGCCTTGGATACACCCCAAAGTTATTTTGACGATGTAAAGGAAGAATATGTAGCTCGAAGAAATCTCCTGATCGGGGAGTTGGAAAAAATAGCGGGCGTAAAGGTAGCGCGGCCACAAGGCGCCTTCTACTGCATTGCCGAATTGCCGATCACCGATGCCGATGATTTTGCACAATGGCTGCTCGAAGATTTCCGCGTGGACAATGAAACGGTCATGGTGGCCCCGGCGGCGGGTTTCTACGCCACTCCGGGCCTTGGTAAAAACCAGATACGTATCGCCTATGTCCTCGACCAAGATCGGTTGAAAAGAGCCGTGAACATTCTAAAAGAAGCCCTAAAAAGTTATATCGGCTAATGCACATACTAGAGAACCACTCACTCAAAAACTACAACACCTTTGGTATCGACGTCAAGGCCCGTTACTTTGTTGAAATTGACTCGGTCAAGACGCTGGGGGATGTTTTAGCAGTAGCCGATCAATATCCGAAGATCTTTGTGCTCAGTGGCGGCAGCAACATGCTACTCACAGGTGATTTGAACGCATTGGTTTTGTTTATCAATATCAAGGGTATTGAAATCGTATCCCAATCGGAGGAGCACATTCGGTTAAAGATAATGGCAGGAGAAAACTGGCATGCCATGGTGCAGTGGACTTTGGAGAACAATTATGGCGGACTCGAAAACATGTCATTGATTCCGGGGAATACCGGTACCGCACCAATTCAAAATATTGGTGCCTATGGGGTAGAACTCAAAGACCGTTTCGTACAATGCGAGGCAATACATGTCGCCACACATGAAATTCGTAGCTTTAACAAAACAGATTGTGCCTTTGGGTATCGGGATTCCTATTTTAAGAATCAAGGCAAGGGAATCTATATCATTACATCGGTCACCTTGCAATTAACCAAAAAAAAGCATGTGCTGAACACTTCCTACGGGGCTATCGAAACCGAACTGAAGGCAATGAAAGTGGCGCAACCGACCATTCGAGATGTTGCCCGTGCCGTAATCAACATTCGCCAAAGCAAACTGCCCGATCCCAAAGTACTGGGCAATAGTGGGAGTTTTTTTAAAAATCCGGTGGTGACGAAAGAAGAATTTGAAGTTTTTAGCAATTCGTATCCCGAAGCCCCATTTTATGAGATATCGGAACAATCCTTTAAGATCCCGGCAGGCTGGTTGATCGAACAATGTGGTTTCAAAGGAAAGCGCTATGGAGATGCCGGCGTACACGAAAAACAGGCCTTGGTGCTTGTAAATTACGGGAATGCGAGTGGTGCTGAAATAATGGCGCTCGCGACCCGTATTATAAAGGCCGTTGCCACGAAATTTGGTATCGCCATTACGCCCGAAGTAAATGTTATCGGAGCACTTTGATTTTTTTGTTGGCTGGTATGGCAATTCAAAAAGACCCCAATAAAATAACCCCCGAGAAAAGCTTCCCAGGGGTTATACCAAACCAAACTAACCAAAAACTAAATGTACAATTACCAGTTGCACATTTATAATTAAAATTTTGAGATAACGCCGCTTTACAATCAATTTTATAAATTAGCGTTTCCCTATATACGGACGAAGCCGGTTGTTTGGATTTCCAAACCGAAAAAAAAATAAAAACCCACATACGAATGAGCACACTTCTTGAAAAGCATATTGTAGAATTGCTTCAGGAGCGAAACGAAAAAGCAATTTCTCTTTTGTATGAAAACTATGGGGACACACTGTTTGGAGTAGCCAACAAAGTAGTGCGCAATGAAGAACTTGCGCAAGATGTATTGCAGGAGAGTTTTGTCAAAATTTGGAAAAAGTCGGATTCTTACGACCCATCCAAGGCAAAATTATTTACATGGTTGTTTCGCATTACACGAAATACGGCCATCGACAAATTAAGAAGTGCCAACACAAAAACCGACAAAGAAATCCAAATTGATGTTTCTGACGTATATACACTAGGTGTCGATAGTATTAGACCCGAGTTAATGGACGTTCGAGAGAACCTTGATAAAATTGAGAATAAGTACCAAGTGGTCTTAGAAGCACTTTTTTTTCAAGGTATGACTCAACAAGAAGCAAGCGATGAGCTTGATATTCCCTTGGGAACTATCAAATCCCGTTTGAAAATCGGACTTCGGGAACTCAAGAAAATATACGACCCAACAACCCCGGTGCTATGCCTACTCATAGCACTCAACTTGATCCAATAAATAGTAGAGGTAATCACTCTGGCAGAACGTTTTGAGCGATAGTAGTTCCTCTACGACAACTGATGTAGTCATGAATAAAGATAAAATTAAAATTTTCCTCGATTCGGATCTTCTAGAGAAGTATCTGATAGGGTCTACCACAGACCAGGAAAACCTACAAGTGGAGCGGTATATAGCACTGTACCCCGAGGTACGGGAAACCTATGAGGTGCTTCAGGAAAACCTGGAGGCCTTTGCTAAAATGCACGCGATCAAAGCCCCGGAGGGGTTGAAAGAACGAATTCTTGCAAAGATTCGATCAGAACATATTGGAAAAAGGCGTTTCGCACGGTATGCCATTGCGGCTAGTGTTGCCATGATTTTGTTCGCCGGTGCCTCGTACTTTTTCTGGAGCGAAAATCAAAGCTTACAACAGGAAAATCAAATCGTAAACAACAAGATAGAAAACTTGGAAGCCGACATGCGCGAGCAACTGGCGGATGTGCGAAATCAGTTCATCGTGCTGCAGAACCCGCAGACAAAAAGATTCAATATCAAAGGCAACAAGAAAGCGAAAGAGCTGAAGGCGGTCGCGTATGTAAACCCGGTGAAAAAATTATCGTACATCAACGTTAGCAAATTACCGAATTTACCTGAAAACCAGTGTTTTCAGATGTGGGCCGAGGTCGATGGTAAGATGCTGAATCTCGGGGTCATCCAAGAAGCGGCCAATAAGGATAAATTGGTAGCCCTACCCTATGCCGATGAGGCCGTGGGGTATATCACGATAGAGCCCAAAGGTGGTAATGAAAGCCCTACGGTCGAAAATATTGTTGCGAATATCACCTATTAGTCGTTCGTAGCATCCTACATTTTAAAGCCCCGACATGAATGTCGGGGCTTTATTTTTGTACCTTTGTAAAAACTTTGAATACATGAAGCTGTTGTTTCTTACGATAGGCATATTAGCCCTTGCCGTCGCCGGTATCGCTATTAAAATATGGTCTAAAAAAGACGGTGAATTTGCAGGTACCTGCGCCAGTCAGAGTCCGTTTTTGAACAAAGACGGGCAAGCATGTGGTATGTGTGGCAAATTGCCCAGCGAGCAGGACTGCCGCAATGAAACTGCCACTTTATAAAGTTACGCTTGTTATATAGTTTCTAACGTATATTTTTGGAAAAACCCAAGGACACACTCGAAGGAATCATCGAAAAGGCAAAAATGGGAAACCAAATTGCCTTTAGTACCCTACTCGACCGTTTTTGGAACGAGGTATACGGTTTTCAGCTCAAACGTACCCAGAACGAAAACGACGCTGAGGACATTTCTATACGCACCTTCTCAAAAGCATTTGACAAGATCGATTCCTACAATGAAGCTTATGGCTTCAATACTTGGCTTATCGCGATTTCGAAAAACATCCATATCGATTTAGTCCGAAAGAGAAAACGTGATTTCCTTGAAACGAACCGGGGCAGTAACGAAGCCGTCAAAAAAGTGTTGGACGATGCGCCAACGGCAGAAGACCGATTGATTATTGAACAAAACCTTGCCACGCTCCTAGAGTATATCAAGAAGTTAAAACCACATTATCAAGAAGTCATCAACCTGCGTTATTTTCAGGAACTCAGTTACGCCGATATCGCAACGCATTTGAACGAGCCCATAAACAATGTCAAGGTAAAGTTGTTGCGCGCCAAAAAACTACTGGCCGAAGTCATTAAAAACAGGGCATAAATATCATAAACCCTCCATAATCATTCTCAGAGCCACTATAGCAGCCATGAATGTAATACTAGGTACAGCCCCTAAATAGTTCGTATATTTGTGCCGATAAAACCTGAGCTATGAGCAACGAATCCACCGCAAGTGTTGCACCACCAAAAGGAAAGCCAAAATGGCTTCGCGTAAAACTACCTACCGGGAAGAAATACACCCAATTGCGAGGCCTTGTAGAAAAGTATGACCTGCATACCATCTGCACCTCTGGCAGTTGCCCGAACATGGGTGAATGTTGGGGCGAGGGTACTGCCACTTTCATGATCTTAGGAAATGTATGTACCCGTTCATGCGGTTTTTGCGGTGTAAAGACGGGAAGGCCGGAAGATGTAGATTGGGCCGAACCGGAAAAGGTGGCCCGTTCCATTAAGATCATGGGTATCAAACATGCGGTGGTCACCTCGGTAGATCGCGATGATTTAAAAGATATGGGATCCATTATCTGGGCGGAAACGGTAAAGGCGATTCGCAGAATGAACCCAACCACTACCTTGGAGACCTTGATTCCCGATTTTCAGGGAATCGAAAGGCATCTGGACCGTATCATTAAGGTAGCCCCTGAAGTGGTTTCCCATAATATGGAAACCGTACGGCGTCTTACCCGAGAAGTACGCATACAGGCCAAATACGATCGAAGTTTAGAGGTACTCCGATATTTAAGGGCGAACGGGGTGAATAGAACCAAATCGGGCATTATGTTGGGACTGGGAGAACTCGAGGAAGAAGTGATCCAGACCATGACCGACCTTAGAAATGCCAATGTGGACGTAGTGACCATTGGACAATACCTGCAACCCTCTAAAAAGCATTTACCCGTTAAAGAGTTTATTCTACCGGAGCAATTCAAAAAATATGAAGAAATCGGGTTGGAAATGGGCTTTAGACATGTGGAAAGTGGTGCTTTGGTACGATCCTCTTACAAGGCCCATAAACACATCGACTGACAGGTAGCATTCATATAACTGGAAGATTACAGGGGCTTGCGCTGCAAGCCATACCTGACACCTCTTCTTAAAACAAAATTACTTTCTTTGAAAACCATCAATATAGGAATCAACGGTTTCGGTAGAATTGGTAGAACCTTGTTTCGGCTGCTCTCAAAACATCCGCACCTTCGGGTCGTGGCCATTAATGATTTGGCCGATAGTAGAACGCTCTCGCATTTACTTAAATATGATAGTATTCACGGTGTTTTTGATGCCACGATCGGGTACGACGAAGCACATATTATAGTGGAACAGGAGGCGATCAGGCTATTCAATGCCGACGTACCGGAGAAAATTGATTGGGCGTCGCAGGCGGTAGATATTGTCGTAGAAGCAACCGGGAAATTTAAGACCTCAGAAACCCTAAGGCCGCATTTGAACAATGGCGCAAAGAAGGTCATTTTATCGGTTCCGCCGGCAGACGAGGGTATCAAAATGCTGGTTTTTGGTATTAATGAAGGCATCGTAACCAAATCGGATGATATCATTTCAAATGCTTCTTGTACAACCAATAACGCAGCTCCCATGATTCAGGTCATTAATGATTTATGTGGGATTGAGCAGGCCTATATTACGACCATACACTCATATACCACAGACCAAAGCCTGCACGACCAGCCCCATCACGATTTACGAAGGGCAAGGGCTGCCTCCCAATCGATCGTACCAACTACGACAGGCGCGGCCAAGGCCCTTACCCGTATTTTTCCCGAACTTTCGACAGTAATCGGCGGTTGCGGAATACGGGTACCGGTCCCCAATGGATCCCTAACGGATATTACTTTCAATGTAAAAAGAGCCACTTCGATTCAAGAAATAAATAGTACTTTCGAAAGAATTTCGCATAACGAGCTGAAAAACATACTTTTATACACTGAAGACCCCATAGTTTCTATCGACATAAACAATAGTTGCTATTCTTGTACGTTTGACTCACAGATGACGTCCGTAATCGGCACCATGGTCAAGATCATCGGTTGGTACGATAATGAAACCGGATACAGCAGTCGAATCGTTGATTTAATGAATCTATTGGTCGATAAAAAGTTTATTTGAAAACGAATTACCTACATATACGCCGTTTTTTATGTTGCCTCCTATTGGTATTTTTTGGTATGGGCGCAGCTCTTCATGCCCAAGATACGGTGCCGACCAAAAGCGTAGCGGCCTACTTCGATGAGGCGAGAACCTTTCGCCACCAGAACAAAATGGACATGGCTCTTTCGGCCTTGGAAAATGCGGCCAAAGTAGCGGAGAAGAACGACAACATGAAATCGGTCATCGATGCGTGGCATAAATTCTCTATCATCTACCTAGAACTGGGGAAGAAAAGTAATTCGGAGGTCTATTGGGATCGGGCAAATGTGCAGCTAAAAGAAATGGAGTATCCCTTCGGTGATGCCATGGACAAGTACATCGGCGCACTATATATGTACGGGGAGCAAAATAACTTTCAAGCGATTGCCGAATTGAGTGAGGCCCGTCAATTGAGCAATGATCGCAACCTAGTCAATAACATATTGTTGGCCGAAGCGAATATTTACCTAGGTCTTGAAAAGTATGATGTCGCAACAAAGAATTTTAATTCGCTGATCATCAACACCGATCCTTTTGAACAGGAATACTTGTCTACCCAAGCGAGCTTAGGGCTTGCCAAATTGTATTTGGAAACGGAAGAGTTGGAAGAGAGTGCCTACAATGCCGAGAACGCGTTGAAAATGGCAAAAGAACATCTCTTTTTTGTTGAAAGTGTTACGGCAAACGAGTTGCTCTCAAAAATTTATATTCAAATGGAACGCTATGACCTGGCGTGGCAAAACGAACGCAATCTGAATATGATCAAAGATTCGCTCTTTACACTGGATAAGGTTAAGAATGAATCAAAGGCGGCACAAAAAATTCAGTATAACTTCTTTGTAGACGAAATCGCCCGGTTGGAACAAAAAAATGAAGAATTGAGCCAAGAAGCCCGAAGCTCGGAATTAACGGCGATCTTGACCTCTGCTTTTTTGACGATTATTTCCCTACTGGCCGTTTCCTTATACCGTAACAATCAAATAAAATTAAAGACCAACGATTTACTCCAGACCAAAAACAACGAGTTGCAATCGGCAAGGGATGCGGCGGTACAGGCCATGGAAGCGAAAACGAATTTCCTTTCGACCGTTAGCCATGAGCTTCGGACACCACTCTATGCCGTTACCGGTCTTACCCATTTGTTATTGGAAGAAAACCCAAGTAAAAACCAACAAGAGCATTTAAAGGCCTTAAAATTTTCTGGCGACTATTTGTTGAATTTCATCAATGACATTCTACATATTAATAAAATCGACGCCGACAAGCTTGAACCCTTGGCCATTGAATTTAACTTAAAGAAAGTACTTAAAGAAGTCATCGATTCCCTTCAACAAAGTGCCAAGGAGAACAAGACAAAAATTGTGTTGGAATACGATGATACGATTCCATCCTATCTGATGAGCGATCCCCTAAAGCTATCCCAGGTATTTATGAACCTTGTTGGAAATGCCCTTAAGTTCACCAAGAATGGCGAGGTAAGGGTCATCGCCAAGTTGATGAAGAAACACGAAGAGGACGTCTCGCTCTATTTTGAGGTCGTGGACAATGGTATCGGTATTTCCAAAGATCAGCAAGAAAGTATTTTTGATGGTTTTGAGCAAGGCTCCATACAAATCAACCGGGAATATGGCGGCACGGGACTCGGCCTCACCATCGTAAAAAGCCTTTTGGGCTTATTTGGAAGTAAAATTCAATTAGAGAGTGAGCTCGGCAAAGGAAGCTCGTTCTTTTTTGAGTTAAAACTAAAAAGCAAGGACAGTATTGTTGATGATGTTCCATTTGAAATCATCGAAAAAGAGTATGTCTTTAAGGGGCTGCATATCTTGATCGTAGAAGATAACAAGATCAATCAGGTGATAACCAAGAAAATGCTTTCCAAAAAGGAAATCACCAGTGATATTGCCAGCAACGGTACCGATGCGGTCGGCATGGCGAAAGAAAACAGTTACGATGCCATCTTAATGGATATTCATATGCCCGGTATTAGTGGGGAGGAAGCCACTATTGAAATTAGAAAATTTGACACTACGATTCCGATCATTGCACTCACCGCAATTTCGTTGGACGATAGTTTGGAGAGTTTCTATGCCGCCGGTTGTGACGACGTCGTAACCAAACCCTTTAAACCAGAAGTATTCTATCAAAAAATAGGCGAGAATATCTTTGATAAGAAAAGAATTAAGAATACCGCTTCATAAAATTGTGGATCTCCCTTAGCAGTAACGCACCCTCTTCGTCAAAAAAACGATGCCGTATCCGCAGATAATACAGGTTTTTCACTTTCCCTTCCAAACGTACATAGTCTTTTTCGGTCGTTATGATTTTTGTCTTCGCATTCAGTTTCAGCAACTGGTTCGGGGTAAAGAAATGATGATCCCCAAATTCTAAGTGCTCATAGGCAAGCCCTTGCCCGGTAAGGTACTGCAGTAGCGGTTTCGGATTTGCAATTCCGGTAACCACCGTTGTATCCTCTTCGAAAAAAGAAAGGGTTTGCGTTCCTTCAACCCCTACCAATGTATGGTCATAGTCCAAATACGAGAACAATACTTGTTGGTGTGGTTGCGGTTTCAAGCGCTTTCGAATACCCTCCCTGGCTTCTGAAGAAATATCGGGCGGACATTTGGTCACAATAATGATATGGGCCCTACGCGCCTCTCTGCGACTATCCCGTAAATCGCCCGTAGGCAAGTAGTGATCATCAACATAAAGTTTCCCGTAGGCAGTAAGCAATATATACAAGCCTGCAGTTACTTTACGATGTTGGTAGGCATCATCTAGCAAAACCATATCGGGGACAATATCTTTTTCCAAATGGGCCATGCCGTTTTGCCGATCTGCATCGACCGCAACCGCCACATCCGGAAACTTTCGATATATCTGAAAAGGTTCGTCACCCAATTCGGCCACGGTGCTTTCTTTCCGAGCAAGTAAAAAACCCTTGGACTTTCTTTTATAGCCTCTGCTTAATACCGCAACACTATAAACGTCTTGTAACCCGTGTATCAGGAACTCGATCATTGGAGTTTTCCCTGTACCTCCTATGCTCAAATTGCCCACACAGACAGTGGGCGTTTTATAGGTTTTGGAAACAATCCACCGTTGTTCGAACGCATAATTTCGCAAGCGAACGATCAAGCCATAGACCCATGAAATCGGAAATGCTATGTAACGTAATAATTGCACAGCAACGAAAATATATATTTTTGAACTGATTGTACCATTTTCTTTTGGCCGCCTTTTCAATGTTTTTAATGTAAATGCCTTCTCGCACCCCAATGCCTCTAAACAAGGTCGATCAAAAGTACAATGTCAAAATCAGTTCCTATCTTTGAGATATTTAGCAACATACAATGACGGTAAAAGATGTAACGACCCTGCTTGAATCGCTGGCCCCTTTGGCCCAGGCAGAGGATTTTGACAATGTAGGGCTGCTTGTGGGTAGCAACGATATGGCTGTTTCCGGGGTCTTGGTTACCCTGGACACCTTGGAAAACGTGGTAGATGAAGCCATTGCCAACAATTGCAATCTCATTGTTAGTTTTCACCCGATTATCTTTAAGGGATTAAAAAAACTGAATGGCGCTACCTATGTTGAGCGGGTTGTCATGAAGGCCATTAAAAACGATATTGCCATTTATAGTATGCATACGGCCTTGGATAATTCCCCTAACGGGGTCAATGCAAAAATCTGCGAAGTACTGGGGATTCAAAACCCTGGGATATTGATTCCCAAACGGGCCACTGTTAAAAAACTGACCACCTATGTTCCCAAAGAGGCTGCGGCATCCTTGAAAGAAGCTCTGTTTGCGGCAGGTGCGGGGAATATGGGCAATTACAGTCATTGTAGTTTTACGACCGAAGGTGTGGGTAGTTTTCGAGCCAATGAAGCCGCCAATCCCACAAAGGGGGAGATTGGGCAAACCCATTATGAAGAAGAGGCACGGGTCAACATGATTTTCTCATCGACCATGGAAGGGGCCGTGCTGGCCGCTCTTTTTAAAAACCATCCGTACGAAGCCGTTGCATATGAAGTATTGACCCTTGAAAACAACGATGCCCATATAGGTATGGGAATGGTTGGTGATTTAAAGGACCCGATGGAGGGGCTTGCTTTTTTAAAGCTCCTAAAAGTGCGCATGCAGGCCCAAGGAATTCGGTATTCTGGAAATGCGAACAGGCCCGTACAACGCATTGCCGTGCTCGGTGGTAGTGGAGCATTTGCCATTGGCGCCGCCAAGGCTGCAGGCGCTGATGTATTGGTCACTTCCGATATCAAATACCACGAATACTATCAGGAGGAAGGTAAAATGCTGATAGCCGATATCGGACACTATGAAACTGAGCAGTTTACAAAAAATCTTTTAGTTGATTATCTTACAAAAAAAATGCCTAATTTTGCAGTCCGTTTATCGGAAAGTAAAACCAATCCAATCAATTATTTATAAGTATGGCAAAAAAAGCAGAAGCAACGGTAGAAGAAAAGTTAAGGGCATTGTACGATTTGCAATTAATCGATTCTAGAGTTGATGAAATTCGCAATGTGCGCGGAGAGCTTCCTTTGGAAGTCGAAGATCTTGAAGATGAAGTATTGGGCCTTAAAACTAGAATGGATAAGTTAAAGACCGATGTGGAAACGATCAACTATGAGATTGGTGCAAAAAAGAATTTGATCGAAGAGGCGAAAGTATTGATCAAAAAATACGCGGAGCAGCAGAAAAATGTTCGTAACAGTCGCGAATTCAACTCGATCAGTAAGGAATTGGAATTTCAAGAATTGGAAATTCAACTGGCTGAAAAGAATATAAAAGAATTCAAAGTACAGATTGAGCAGAAAAAAGAAGTGGTCAGTGAAACCAAGGAAAAACTTGCTGAGCGTGACTCCCACTTGAAGCACAAGAAAAGTGAGTTGGATGCTATCTTGGCGGAAACCGAGAAAGAGGAAAAAGCGCTTTTGTTGAAATCAGAAAAATTTCAGCAGGAAATCGAGGAGCGTTTGGTAAAGGCCTATGCCCGTATCAGGGGTAATGTAAAGAACGGTCTTGCAGTAGTGCCGATAGAAAGAGGAGCCTCTGGCGGTTCTTTCTTTACCATTCCACCGCAAGTACAAGTAGAGATCGCTTCCAGAAAAAAGATAATCACCGATGAGCATAGTGGTCGTATTTTGGTTGATCCGGTTTTAGCGGAAGAAGAGCAAGAAAAAATGCAAAAACTGTTTGCAAGCCTTTAAAAAGGCCTGTTTCAAAACGACAAAGCCATCTTGAAAATTCGGGATGGCTTTTTTTTGTACCTTGAATTTATGAAACCAAAATTTACCTTCATCGAAATTCTTTTTCTGCTGCTGGCCGTGGTGGGGCTATGTGCCACCTGGTACTACAATACCCGCTTCTATTTAGAGGTGGAAGACACTTCTATCGGGAACTTTCTGGCCCTTACCAAAACCACCTTACCGGCAAAATCGATCAACGCCGATATCGCGGTGGTGGCAATTGCCTTTATGCTATGGATGATCTATGAAGCGCGAAAATTAAGGATGAAGCATTGGTGGCTTTTTATTCCGCTGACCTTTTTGGTGGCTTTGGCATGTAGTTTCCCGCTATTCCTATTTTTCAGAGAGCGTACCCTACGCAAAGCCGGCGGTGCTTTCGATCAAACTTAGTATTTTTTCTTCCACCACGGTACTATCCCATAATGAAGCGATATCGGGAAGTTTCATTACTTGCTGCATGACCGCCTCTTGGGCATCGCCAATTGCCAGCGCCTCGCTATAAGGGCGGTCTGAAAAAGTAACCCTAGAATAAACCGGTATCCACTTATCAGGGTATTTGGCGGCAAAACGTTTTTCTATCTTTTTCTGAAGCAAAAACATGGGATCGGCCGTTTTACTGCTCATTTCGATAAAGTTTCGATAGCTCAGTTCGGCAATGGCATCTGCATTTGGCTTGCGAACTTTTTGATACTTCTTAAAAATACCTTCCCAATCGTCTCCCAACTCCGAGATAATTTGGTTCAAAACAAAAATATCCTCGAATCCTGCGTTCATTCCCTGACCATAGAACGGTACAACTGCGTGCGCCGAATCGCCCACCAAGGCCACCTTGTCCCAATAGGTCCATGGATGGCACTTCATGGTCACCATGGCGCTGGTGGGGTTTTTGAAAAAATCTTCCAAAAGACCGTCCATTACCTGCATTACATTGGGGAAATACTTCGTAAAGAACGCTGCTGCTTCCGATTTGCTCTGTATATTCTCGAAAGAGACCGGCCCTTCAAAAGGCATGAAGAGGGTACAGGTAAAGCTGCCATCCAAATTGGGCATGGCAATGAGCATAAACTTGCCCCTTGGCCAAATATGAAACGAATGCTTGTCGAGCTTATGGCTGCCATCCCCGTTGGGAGGAATCCGAAGCTCTTTGTAACCGACATCGATAAAGTCTTGGGAGTAATCGAAACGACTACGGCGTTGCATTTTGTGCCGAACCCTTGAAAAAGCACCATCGCAGCCAAATACCATATCGTATTGATATGCCGTCCAAGCCCCCTTTTCACTATCGCCCGTGTATATTTTAGCTTCCGGCAAGTCGATATCCCATACCTTTTCTTCGAAACGAAACGATACACCTGCCTCTTCGGCCAAATCGATCATTTTACGATTGAGCACTCCTCTCGAAATAGACCAAATGGCTTCCCCATCTTTTCCGTAGGGCTGAAAATATTGCTTTTTGCCCACCACGTGCATCGCCCTTTTATCCAAAGGAATCGCTATTTTTTTAATCTCCTCTTCAATGCCTACTCCTTGCAGTGCGTTCCAACCGCGGTTGCTCATCGCCAAATTGATAGAACGACCGGAAAATTCCACATTGCGAATGTCCGGCCTACGATCAAACACCGTCACCTGATGTCCCGATTTCTTAAGGTACAGCGCTAACAGCGACCCGACAAGTCCCGAACCGATTACCGCAATATTTTTAGGAGTCTGTCTCATATCCATTGTTCTAACCAACATTCCGCAAACGCTAAAGATAACAAAATAGAAAAAGTATTGGTTACTCCCTTGTACCCTTCGGCATCGAGATCCATTAGCGTCTTATCTTTTTTTTAACATGTAGGAAAAATCTAACTGCTACTTTCATGCGTATATCTTATGAACTTTCCGCTTCGGCGTCTATATATATTCAAAAAAAAGTCCTTCACATCTTATTTGCGAAGGACTTTTTCCATTCTGGATACTCCCATAAATATCGGAGTGGTATCCCTATTCCAAAATACCGTCAACAATACCATAATCAACCGATTCCTGGGCATTCATCCAGTAATCCCGATCAAAATCTTTAAGCACTTTATCAAATTTTTGACCACAATTATCCGCCAAGATCTGTGCGCTCAACTCTTTGGTCTTGATAATCTCTTTTGCCTGGATCTCAATATTGCTGGCCTGCCCTCTTGCACCACCACTGGGTTGATGGATCATGACTTGGGCATGTGGTTGAATGAAGCGTCTTCCTTTTTTTCCAACGGATAGTAAAATAGACCCCATTGAAGCCGCCAAGCCCGTGCAAATCGTCGAAACCGGACTCTTAAGCGATTGGATGGTATCGTACATCGCGAAACCAGAAGTAACGTACCCCCCGGGACTATTGATATACAGTTGTATTTCCTTGTCATTTTGCAAGTCTAGGTAAAGCAAGCGATCAATAACGTGCTTTGCGGAGTCATCATCAACCATTCCCCAAAGGAACACTTTGCGTTCCTCCAACATCTTTTCATCTATCGCTTCTTGTATTTTTCCTTTTTTAGAACTCATTCTTTAATTTTTAGCAATTCAAAAATACTCATTTTATCGTGAAAATCGATGCCTATAAATCGCTCGATTTTCAAATCCTATACAAAAAGCTTTTATCTTTGAACAAAACATCCAAAATGAAGAACTATGTAGTTGCACTGTGCCTGATCGGCATGCTCTCAACAGGATTTACCCTAGTTGGCGAGAAAGGTTTCCAAGAACCTACGATTCTTGAAAAAGTGGCCAACGCCAATGGTTTTGAAAACTGGCAAAAAGTAGAAGAGCTTCGTTTTACCTTTAATGTTGATCGGGATACCACCCATTTTGAACGGAGTTGGGTCTGGCACCCTAAAACCAATGATATCACCGCCATTTCTGCGGACACCTTGATGTATAACTGGGCCGATATGGACAGTATTGCCTATAAAACCAATGGAGGCTTTATCAACGATAAATACTGGCTTTTAGCACCTTTTCAATTGATTTGGGATGCGGATAACATCACCCACTCCCACGTTGCGCAGGCCGAGGCGCCCATTGGAAAAAAAACAATGCAGAAACTTACCATAGTTTATGGTAACGAAGGTGGGTATACCCCGGGAGACGCCTACGACTTTTACTTTGGCGACGATTTAACGGTACAGGAGTGGGTCTTTCGGAAATCGAATCAGGAAGAACCTTCCATGATGACCACTTGGGAAGACTATGAGGATATGAACGGTCTAAAGCTCGCTAAGATGCATCAAATGCCCGGCAGCAACTTTAAACTCTATTTTACCGGCGTTTCCGTTAAATGAGTCACTGGAATCTTATTCTCGGCTTCTTTGTTTTTACCGGTGGTTTATGTAATGCCCAAAATAGTTTTGAAGGCGTACTGTTCGATGTAGACGAAAAGAAACCCATCGAGTTTGTGGCAGTGTATAATGGTAAAGATTATACCATGAGCAATGCAGACGGGCGTTATGCATTTAGTTCTTCCTTGGATACCTTGGTATTCTATCGTTTGGGCTATAAACGGCTACGCAAGTCATTCGCCACCTTGACCGATACGCTCTATTTAGAGAAAGCCCCATATGAGCTTGAAGAAGTAGTGGTTACCAACGTAAAGAATCTATGGCAAAAAGTAAAAGATTCTATTACCAATAATTACCTGTTCGCCCCCTACAAGGAAAAGTTCTTTCTTCGCGCAATGTTAAAATACAATGGGACGCTGGTTCGCCTTCAAGACATTGAAGGCAAATTGGCCAGAAAAACCTTGCTCTACAATCAAAAAATGGAGTTGACACCCAAAGATTTTATTTTTGAATTCACGAACATGCGAAAAACGGGGGTGGTGAGAGACGAACACAAGGTCTACTACAGATTCCCCACCTTATACGGGCTGTTCAGCAGTTTTATTCGACTCAATGCTACAGGAGATGATTTTACCCTCACCGAAAAGCCCTACGAGAATACCGAAAAAGTGCGATATCAGTTTGTGTCGAACCCCGACCATCCCGTAGTGCGTATCGAGGGATATTATGTCATTAATACCGCCAACAATGCCATTGAGGAGTTTCATCAAATATCCGCACCTAAAAATCCGCCCTATAGCGAAGAAAAGCATATCAAATTCAGGACCCTGCGCTACGAATTAACGGTTCTTTTTGCAAAAGACACCGTAAAAAACAAATATTATATGAAGACTGCCAAAAGAAATACCGTGGTCGAGATTTCGGACAAGAAAAACACCTTTACACAAAGGTACGATAGTAGTTTTATCCTTGACACCTCTGATAGTTTCATTGCTGACCCGGTAAAGAAAAATAGAAGCGCCGTTAAAGATATCTTCAAGCTCAAATTCCCGTACGACGCCGATTATTGGGATGGTCAGAATACGCTATTGCTCACTGATGAGATGGAAGCTTTCATTCAAAATATGGGTAAGGGTAATCAAGAATTCAAGGTACGTACCAATATAAAGAATTAAGGACCTTTTTTCTTCATCAAAAAGGAAGCCCCCAGTACAAGGCCCGCACAAACAAGCAGAATCCCAAAACAAACCAATAAAGAGGTACTTTTTGCCACAAAGCCCAAAACGGGTGGTGCTACTAAGAATCCCATATATCCCATGCCCGCTATAAACGAAACACCTTGGGAAGATTCCACTCCCTTTATAGTGCCGCCAATGCGAAAAAGTTCAGGCACCATGACCGAAAAACCAAGTCCACTCAACGCAAAACCTGCGATGGCCAGATAGGTATTGGTCGTTAAAACCAGCAGATACCCTGCGATGGCAACAAATGCTCCCAAAGACACTATTTTCACCGAACCCCATTTTTCACTAATACTGTCGCCTAGGAAGCGTCCCAAGGTCATGGTTATCTGAAAACCTAAAAACCCGGCACCCCATAGGGCTTCAGGGGCAATACTTATTTCCTTCAAATAGAGCCCGCTCCAATCAACAATGGCGCCTTCGCTCCCCATCGCCATAAACGATACCAGCCCGATCACCAGCAAGGGTTTAAAGAGTTTAAAACTAAAAGGTTCTTTTTCGATAGGAGCCGCCTTGATATGAACATACCGCTTCATAAAAAAGAAGTTAACGCCCAACACCAGCACCACGGCACATAGCATATGTAATGATGGATTGCCCAAGGGACCGATTAAAAAACTGCCCAACCCTGCCAATACCCCACCAAGGCTAAAAAAACCATGCGCCGCCGACATGAATTTCGCCTTGTCCTCTTTCTCCAATTCCGTCACCAACGTATTCATAGAAATATCGGTAAACCCGTTACAGCTCCCAAAGAGAAACAAGGCCGCCATGAGCGTATACAAGCTGGGAGCCATTAAAGGCAAAAGCCCCGTGAGACATATTAAAAACACCCCAAGTGCGGTAGCCTTCCCTACCCCCATTTTATTGATAATCTTAGAAGCCATCGGGAACACAACAAAAACACCCATTGAGAGGCAAAAAATTGCCAAGCCCAACTGTGATTTATCAATGGCCAAATTTTCCTTGACCGTTGGTATATAGATGGCCCAAGTACCGAAAAGAATGTTAAGACTTGCAAACACCCAAGCGGGGCCAAAATATCGCGGGTTCGAAAGTATAAGGAACAATGATCTCATTGAAAAGAACAATAGAAGTTTATGGAATGCAAAGTACTCTTAATACTCACAAAACAAATAGGGGTAACTATTCCAATCCTATGACAAAATATTCATTCCTATTCTCTCAAATGAATAAAAATGATAATTTTGACTTAGTAAAAAAAACCAAAAATCACAAAATCCGTTAAAAAGCCAAAAGGAGCAGCTATGAAACCCATGTATGAAAATATTGATCTGGCCATTGGTACTTCATTAAAAATACAGACCTATACCCATACCCACAATTGTGAACTTACAAGTTGGCATATACATCCTGAATACGAAATCGTTTATGTTAAAAATGGCACTGGAAACCTACGGATCGATTCCGAAAGAATACCCTATCAAGATGGGGTATTGTTAATGATCGGCCCCAATTTACCCCATTCAGATTTTGGCAACAAAGATCAAACCGATAACCTGGAAGTAGTAGTGCAATTTGGAAAGGAATTTTTAGAAAATAAGCTTTCAGTTTTCCCTGAGTTCTCAAAAATCAAGAAGCTTATTTTAGCGTCCAAAAAAGGAATTATTTTCGATCAAGATATAAAAAAAAGGGTATCGGACCGCTTCGATGGCATAGGCACAGAAAATACCACACGTCAATTGCTGATTTTTATGGGTATTTTAGAACAATTGAGTACCACCGATGCCTATCGTACGGTGCTTAAACAAGTCCCCTTAAATTCGAACAGTCTTGTTGACGTGCATCGTTTGGAAATCGTGTTTCAATATGTCAACAACCACTTTTCAGAACCGATTTCAACACACCTGGTAGCCGCTCACCTAGGACTAACGACGAATTCATTTTGTCGATTTTTCAAAACGATGACAGGACAATCGTTTATTTCTTTTTTGAACGATTTTAGAACCAGAAAGGCGGTTGAATTATTAGATCAACGTACCTTATCGGTCTCAGAGGTACTATATCAGTGCGGGTATAACGACCCATCATACTTCACCAAACAATTCAAAAAATACCAACGGAGAACACCTTCTTCCTATTTGGGAATAAGAACATAAGAAAAAGGAAGGCTAATGAAGTGCTAAGATGCCTTCCTTTAAAATTTGACCAAAACGGTACATGTCTTCATACGAACAGTAAAAAGGCGCCGGTGCCAACCGGATAACATTTGGCTCACGCCAATCGGTAATCACTCCATTTTTCATCAAATAATCAAACAAAGGCCTTCCTTCGCCGTGTAAAAAGACTGAAAGTTGACACCCCCTTTCTCTCGGGGTAATGATCTCGAAAGTGCTTTCAACCTCATTATCAATTTCACCAAGAACGTACTCCAAATACGATACAATGCGATTTCGTTTTTCTATCAGGGTCGGCATTCCTACTTCTGCAAACAATTCAAGCGAAGCCAAATAGGGCGCCACGGAGAGGATGGACGCATTGCTTATTTGCCATGCATCTGCATTGTGCATGGGTTCAAATTCGGGCTTCATCAGAAATCTGGTTTCCTTCTTGGTGCCCCACCAGCCTTCAAAACGCGGTATGTCGCTGCGATTGAGGTAGTGTTCATTGACATAAATTCCGGATGCATTCCCAGGACCGCTGTTCATGTACTTATAACTGCACCAAGCAGCAAAATCAACTCCCCAGGCATTCAATTTCAATTCAACATTCCCGGCCGCATGCGCAAGATCCCACCCGACATAGGCACCCGCCGCTTTCCCTGCTTTGGTAATGGCTTCCATATCAAAAACCTGACCATTGTAATAATTGACGCCCCCGATAAGAACAAGGGCGAGTTCATCTCCTATTTCATTAATTTTAGCAAGGACATCTTCGGTACGCCAATGGTGTTCACCTGCTCTTTTCTTTACTTCTATAATGGTTTCCGCGGGATCCAACCCATGCACCTTTACTTGGCTCTGAAACATATATTGATCCGACGGAAAGGCCTTTTCCTCGCATAGAATCTTAAATCTTTTTTTGGTAGGTCGGTAAAATGACACCAACAATAAATGTAGATTTACGGTAAGTGTATTCATTACTGAAACCTCCTCGGTTTTGGCACCCACGACCTTGGCCAAAGGGGCCGCCAATTGCTCATGGTAATCCCACCAGGGCCGTTCGGCATAAAAATGCCCCTCCACGGCCAACTCTTTCCAATCGGTCATCACCTCATTTACAAAGTCTGCGGTGCGTTTTGGTTGCAGACCCAACGAATTACCGGTAAAGTATATCACTTCTTTCCCGTTGACTTTTGGAAAGTGAAACGCTTCCCGGTATTTTGCCAAGGAATCTTCACAATCCAATGATTTTGCAAAGGCTAAAGTGTTCTGAAATTGCATTTCAAGGTTTTGTTCAAAAATACGACTTCAATATCAATATTGGAGCGATTAAAATCGCAGGCGCATTTCTACCAAGTGCTTTTTAAAACCAGTCTTCTCATACGCGCGAATAGCCCCGGCATTTTCCTCGTATACCGTGAGCCGAATTTCCGTTAAGCCCTCTTTGGCGGCCCACTGCTGTAGCTCCTGTATAATACGCTTATTCAACCCCCTACCACGAAAGTCCGGATCGGTATACATAAAGCCCAGATAAGCATATAAGGCATGGTCTAAATACGGTTTTGCCTTCTTAATGATCGCGGAACCCGAGGCGACCAACCTTCCGTTAATCTCCGCTACTACCACTTCGGCCCGCTCGGAGCGTACCAATTCCGCTAAATCATAATAATTGATCACTCCTGGTCGTAGGGTAGGATCAAAGGGACGCTCGGCAGTGACTATTTCCTGTTCAAATCGCAGCAGCGAAGAAAGGTCCTCAATAGTAGCTGTTCGAATCTTGATAACGTCATTCATTGTGAATCATATTAAGACTTTCAAGGTAGCAAATTTAATGGCTATTTTTGTCAAAAATAACCAATGCATTTTCTATCACCCCAGTTGGAATCCTATATTGCCAATAGCTCTGAAGACGAACCCGAATTGCTTCAAGAACTTACTAGGGAAACCCATCTTAAAGTGCTTAGGCCGCGAATGCTCACCGGTCATTTTCAAGGCAGGGTATTGAGTATGCTCTCAAAAATTATTCGTCCAAAAAACATACTGGAAATTGGCACGTATACCGGTTATTCTGCCCTGTGCTTGGCCGAGGGACTGCAAAAGGAGGGAACACTGCATACAATCGATGTGAACGAAGAGTTAGCTGGGATTCAGCGTACATATTTCGACAAAAGTGGTTTCGGGAACAATATCGTTCAACACCTGGGAAATGCCCTGGACATTATACCAGGGTTGGATGGATTATTTGATTTGGTCTTTGTTGATGCAGAAAAGAAAGAATATACGCAGTACTTTGAAGCGGTGTTACCCAAAATGCGCTCGGGGGGCATTATTTTATCGGACAATGTCTTGTGGACCGGCAAGGTGGTAGAACCTATAGATCCAAAAGATAAAGCGACCAAAGCCCTTTTAGAGTATAATGAAATGCTAAAAAACAGTGCACGCGTAGAAACCGTGCTATTGCCCATTCGAGATGGCCTTACCCTTAGTCGCGTACTTTAAACGATTATCTGGGCTGCGTATTTAAGTTACTTTTTATAACTAGGATTCAACTTCCCGTGCAGCTTATAAAAAAATACGGCAAAAGAGGTGCCGACCAATGCCCCGACCAAAATATCGAGCGGATAGTGTACTCCAAGATAAATACGGCTATAGGAAAACAATAGCGGCCATACTAAAACTAGGGGAATCCATTTATAACGACTTCTTAGCAACAGTACCGCCATCACCGCAACACTAAAGGAGAAAGCTGCATGACCCGAAAAGAAACTAAAATCACTCGGTGTATGCAACAGCCGCATTAGCGGGTTTACCTCGGGATCGCTACTGGGGCGCAAACGTCCTACCGCTTGTTTTGTCCAAAAAATAGCCGTTGACACCAACAGAATCATCACTACGTAAACGGCCATCGCCAAAGCACCTTGTTTGAATGGATGCCGCCAAAAAACCAAAAAAATGATGAGCGCAAAAAGGGGAATCCATGGAGGGAATTTGGTGATGGTGAACCATAAGGCGTCGTATTGCTCAACCCCAAGACCGTTCAAAAACAAAAGCGTATCCCGATCCCATTCTAAAAGCCTCTCAAGCATACCTGCTTAACTTCTTTTGATGGTTCCGCCTACATCATTGAGCCCTTTCTTAATAGGGTCGATTTCTTTTTTGATATCATCTGCAAGGCCAGAACCTAGATTTTTCTTAACATCATCGATGTCTTTTTTGATATCCGAAACGAAACTAGTATCGATCCCTTGCTTGTCGGCGCTTTTCTGTATCTCTTGTTTGATATCTTCGGTGGCATCTTTTAGCTGCCGCATACCCTTTCCAAGACCTCTAGCGATATCCGGAATTTTATCCGCTCCGAAGACCATGACGACAATGAACATAATGAAGAAAATTTCACCGCCGCTTATGAATAAAAAGTAGGTAGAAAACATACTGTAAATATAGTCAAGATAAAAAAGCCCCGTACATGACAGGGCTTTTTTTTACTGAATTCCTTAAAAGATTACTTTCCCTTGATCGTTTTCTTGATCTTGTCAAAATCGGAAGGCGCTTCCTTTTTAGGCCAGCTATTGTTAGTGGTATCAATATCGGCGGTCTCTGCTTTTGGATCCACCACGATTCCTTTCAACTCTGATTCCGAGGCAATGACCACACTGATTTCTTTCCCATTTTTTCTCCAAACTTCAGGCGGGTAGGTAATATTTTCAGTGCTGCCATCTGCGTAAGTGTATTCCACAATGATCGGCATGGGTATTCCACCGGGCTTATCATAAGTGATTTCATAGAAGTACTTGGGTTCCTTCACTTCGGCACGTTGCGCGGCCGTCATATTGTCCATCATAAACTCCTTAAGACTTTTAGAGCTTTCCGAGGGTGCCTTTCCTTTCAGGGAAGGGTCAAAATCGTCACTACCTTCTTCGACCATATAAACCAATGGGCGCAGATCCGCTTCTTTCATATTTCGGGCGGCCATATACTCCTTCATCTTTTGGTTCGGCTTATTTGAAACATAGTATTTCTTAATGCCCTTTACCCCTATGTCCACATAATCAGTCGTATAGAACCAACCTCTCCAGTACCAATCCAAATCGACCGCTGAGGCATCTTCCATGGTTCTGAAAAAATCTTCCGGAGTCGGGTGTTTGAACATCCATCTCTTGGAATAGGTCTTGAAAGCATGATCAAAAAGCTCTCTTCCCATAACGGTCTCACGAAGTATATTCAAAGCTGTCGCCGGTTTCCCGTAGGCATTGGGGCCTAATTGGTATACATTCTCCGGATTTGACATGATCGGGGAAATCGTAGTTTGGTCACCGGCCATATACGGCACAATTTTAGACGGCGCACCTCTACGAGAGGGATAGTTTTCATTCGGAGCAATGGCTTCCGGGAATTTTTCCCCGAACTCTTGCTCGGCCATATACTGCATAAAGGTATCAAGACCTTCATCCATCCAACCCCATTGACGTTCATCTGAATTCACGATCATCGGAAAGAAGTTATGCCCTACTTCATGGATAATGACACTGATCATCCCATACTTTACACGATCCGAATATTTTCCATCGGGTGTTGGCCTACCATAGTTCCAACAAATCATGGGATACTCCATGCCTTGATTTTTGGCATGTACCGAAATTGCCTTGGGATAAGGGTAATCAAAGCTATGCGCGGAATACGATAACAAGGTATGCGCAACTGCCTTCGTAGAGTATTCCTCCCAAAGCGGATTTCCTTCTTTAGGGTATAATGAGACGGCCATAACGTCTTTATTACCCACCTTTACCGCTTGCATATCCCATATAAACCTTCGTGAGGTCGCAAAGCCATAATCCCGTACATTTTTGGCCTTGAACTTCCATGTTTTTTTCTTGTCGGAAAAACCTTTTGAAGCCTGTTCCGCTTCTTTTTGATTTACGATAACAACGGGTTTGTCATACGACTTTTTTGCGTTTGCATATCGGGCAAGCATGGTTTTGGAAAACACCTCTTTTCTGTTTTGCAAGGTACCGGTGGCATCTAATATATGATCGGCAGGGACGGTAATATTCACCTCGTAATCCCCAAACGTAAGGGCGAATTCACCATTGCCCCAGAATTGATGGTTCTGCCATCCTTCCACATCATTGTAGACAGCCATTCTGGGAAAAAACTGCGCTATTACATACGCCCTGTTTCCATCTTCAAATTCCTCATAACCAGACCGTGCACGATTCACCGTATGATCCGGAATATTGAAATTCCATTTAATAGAGAAAGAAATCTGTTCCTTGCTCTTTAAAGGTTTAGGGAGGTCAATACGCATCATAGTGAAATTAATGGTATACGGCAACGGTTTTCCCGCGGCATCCTTAACATGTTCGATGACGAAGCCTCCGTCAAAATCTTCTCCCATATATTTGTCCGCAAAGGCCCCAATTTGTTGTGCAAACGCCACACTTTCACCATTTTTTAATTTGGCCTTTGAATCCTTGGCTCGGATGTTTTGATCCAATTGCACCCATAAGTACTCCAGATCATCTGGAGAATTGTTTATGTACGTAATGGTTTCGTCCCCGTAAATTCGATGATTCTTGTCATCAAGCTCTATGTTCATCACATAGTTGGCCTGTTGTTGGTAGTAATCGGGGCCTGGAGCGCCTGAGGCAGAACGGTACGTATTTGGGGTAGAAAATTCTTCCTTCAACTGTTTGAACAGACTCTGATTCGTATGTCCTGGTTCTTTTTCTTTCGGTGCCCCTTCCTGAGCAACTGCAACCGCTGAAAAAAGAAACAGCATGGCCACAGCATAATACTTAATTTTAGTCATCATCGTTTTAATTAATTAGCACGGGAATGTAAAGTTTTTCTGAGAATTTGTTAATAAATGTTACAAGTTTAACATTCCTTTATAGTTCTCTTTGATCAGTACAAAACTTTTTTTCTTTCCATTGATTTTGAAGTGCACTACATTCTGTTGTTCGTCATAAAGATCGGTAAGTAATTGGTTGTGTATTTCTATCGATTGGGTTGCCTCCAAATCCACATCGGGCACTTCCAAATAGCAGATGACTACATCATTGTCATACTTCTTTGCCAAAAAATCAAAATTGCGCGCTTCTCCATTAATTTGAAAAGCAATTTTTTGTCTTAAATATTTCTCGATGTAGGCCTCCGTAGATTCCAATTCAAGTTCGGTGGCCAACCTACCGTGAATTTCATAGCGTTCCAATAGCAAATCTTCCAAATCATCTATAAAAATGCGACTGGTAATCTGTAATGCCCGATCTTTCGTAGAATAATTAACGTTTGTAACGCTGACATAAAATTTATGAACCGCTACAAACCCTAAAAGAGGAAGCAAAAAAAGTAAAAGGCATTTTTTTAAACTTTTCATAGCAAACAATTTATTCCCACAAAAATAAACAAATCACATGCCAAAGATACTTTTAGCAACACCCATGTCATTTTCGGTCGAGAAATAGTGACGGCGATATATAGGCATACCAACTGCGTTTAATCAAGTTCGTTATTTCTTCTGTAGGCAACACTCTTTATACGCATCACATCCCAAATTTTTAAACGATCCTTGGTCGCAACGGCTTTTTGGAAACCGCTATCTACTTCACAGTAATACAGGAAATCGTCGATTTTGTCTTGTGGTATTTTCAAATCACTGACAATCAAAGAATCTTTATAAAAGGTGCGCACCTTTTCCGTGCGTGCATACGTCTGTTCCTGTTTTACTTGATTTTTTAATTTTTTTGTACGCCCCGAGATGGCATTAAAGATAAAATCCAGACTTCGCGGATCGGTCGCGGTCAATAGCATGCGCTGTGTCTGGTTGGGAGGGGTTACATAGGCATTGGGTAAATTTAAAGTGGAAGCAGTGACGACGGGATCGATTTCTAACCGTTGGGCATCTCTGGTCATATCCCCACTTAAGTTATAGGGCATCACGATCACCTCCTCCAATTGCGTTAGCGCTTCCTCCAAAGGTACCATTAGAAACTTGCTTTTGAGCATTTCTAGGCTCACCACCAATTCTTTTTTCTTGTATTGCACTGCTGAAAAGACAATGGTATCGTTCAATTGCGCGGTGATGGAAAAAAAACCATCAATATCGGTAATCGCAGCGCGCTGGGAAGTAATATTTAGTACATGGGTGGCCGCGACATCGCCATCTTGACTATATACTTTTCCGTTCAGTTCCTGAGGGCCAAGTGTTTGCGAAAAGACACTCGTTCCCATGAATGAAAGGAAAACCAGCAATAGGTTACTTTTCCCCATCAAGTCCTTTCAAATACGTTTTGCTATGGGTTACCAGGAAATCGATCAGTTCAAACTCATTGCTTTTCTTGAGCAGTGTTTTTGCCGGCATCTTATCGTCTACATAAAACAAAAATCCATTTATTTGCTCTTGGGGAAGTTTTAAATCAACCACAAAAAACTCATCATCATATACCTGTCGTAACACTTCACTAGGTTTTAAACTAGGACCGTCATCTGCAGCCTTTTTACGTCCTGCCTTCAGCAACGCTTTGAAAATATTCACGAAGTTAATGCCATCGGTCATGCCTCTTTCACTTTGCGAAAGGGCTATGTTTTCCACTTCGGAAGAGCGATCAATTTCATACTCGTACTTCTTAAACTCCGAACTTTTTACTTCTACAAACCGTTCTTGATCTTCTGGGGTGACCACCACCTCTTCCAATTCGGTCACCTTCTCGTTCACCTCGACGACCAATCGGTTATTCTTAATAATTTCCTCGGTAATTTTCACAACCCTAAGCTGAAAATTAACAGCGGTGAAAGCCAAATCATCCCCAGCTTTCACACGAATCGCAAATCGCCCCTTCGCATCCGTAATCGTTCCATTTTCCGTAGTTATGTTGATGACATTCTCATTGGGAACGTTTACGTTTCGATACAATACTTGTCCCCGTAATAATATGCGGTCGTCTTCCTGCCCAAAAATGCAAGAGACGCTAAAAAAAAGAAGCAGAACAAATAGGGTAATTCGTGCGGTAGTTGTTTTCATATGGATAAAGAAAATATAAGTTAGGTGGATAAAAAAACTCGCACCACTAAACTTTTGTTAATTTGTTCTTAAGGCAAAACTGCTTTTAAAGCCGTTTACCGAACATCCCGGTGCAAATTTAAAAAGCGTCCTTAAACGGGGATTGTTTGCTTTTTAACGGATGCTAAGTTCAATTTAACTAATAATAGTGGCTTACTAGCAAGATTAGTATATTTTTGCCAACCCGCCATATTTAAAAATCTGAATAAATCTTAGTCTATGAGAACACTGGGATTGTCCTTACTTTTCGGGATACTTTGTTGCATTCCTATCACCGCGCAGGTTAAAATCGGTGATAACCCGCAAACCATTGACCCTGCGGCCGTATTGGAATTGGAAAGTACGACGATGGCTTTGATCATCACGCGAGTGAACACGGAGCAGATGGAAGCCATTACTCCCGGACAGGGCGCCATTATTTATAATACCGATGCGCAATGCGTTCATTATTATGACGGTACGCAATGGGTGAATCTCTGTGAAGGGGCCAGTATCAATGTGACAACAGATCCTATCGTCAACCCAATTAGTACCATTGTCTTAACGGAAACAGCCGCTGGAAACAACCTGGAAGTGGCGCCCAATAGCATTCGAACAGAGCAAATCGTGGATGGTGGTATCTTCGGTGAAGATATCAATGACAATTCAATTGGAGCCAATAAATTGGCCCGTAATTCGGTCACCAAAATTGCGCTGAGCGAAAATGCGGTAGGTCCCTTCGCCATTGACAGGGATAGTCTTCCTTTAAGTTTTTTCATTAACGATGTTCCCTTTCTGACCGCGGGAGATCTTTCTGAAACGGTTAGCACCGATGCGGGGAATGCGCTTACGGTCGGTACGGATGAAGGTGCATTTTATGATGAACAACCTGTATTGGATGCTATTGCTGCCAACGCCACGGCAATTGCGGATGATTTGGATGGAAATCCTGAGAACGAAGTACAAAATCTCTCACTTACAGGGAACTTGTTAACCCTTTCGAATCCGACGGGGGCCGATGATGAAATTGACTTAAGCGGATTCGCAGGAACCCCCAATGCAACCGATGAACTAATTACCAATGCGGTCTTGACCGGCACAGATTTGATTATTACCGAAGGAGGGAACGATACCACTGTTTCGTTGGCCGATATCGTTAGTACCCAAGTGGTTGATGGGACCACCCTTACAGGTGTAGGTTCCGTCGCCGATCCCTTTAAAATTGAACCTTCGACAGTCAATGGTCAATTTTTAAGTACGAATGCGACCGGGAATGTGGTGTGGGCTTCGGTACCTACAGGAATCGGTACGGTCGCCACAGATGGTCTTACCATTGTTGGAGATGGGTCGGCTACCCCACTTTCGGTACCCGACGCGGGAATCACCCCGATAAAAATAGAACCTTCCGCCGTTTTTGGTCAAGTATTGACCACAGATGCCGGCGGGAATGTTGCCTGGGCCACGGTTGCCGGTGGAGGATCCGATGATCAGGATGCCAGCGAGGTGCCCTATGACAATACGACCTCTTTGTTGGCTGCCACCGATGCACAGGCCGCGATCGACGAACTCGCGGCAGCAGGCGGAACGGATGATCAGAACGCGGGTGAGGTACCTTATGACAATACCACTTCATTATTGACCGCTGTTGATACTCAAGCGGCAATCGATGAGCTGGCGGCCGCAGGGGGAACCGATGATCAGAACGCGGGTGAGGTACCTTATGACAATACGACCTCTTTGCTGGCTGCCACCGACGCACAGGCCGCGATCGACGAAATTGCTGCAGCGGGCGGTTCGGATGACCAAGACGATTCGGAGGTACCATTGCAGACCCCCACGGACTTCGATGGCAACCTGACCGATGAGACCACCGTACAAGAGGCCCTGAACGCCCTAAACCTGAACAGTACAGACGACCAAGACGATTCGGAGGTACCGTTGCAGACCCCCACCGACTTCGATGGCGACCTGACCGATGAGACCACCGTGCAAGAGGCCCTGAACGCCCTAAACCTGAACAGTACCGACGACCAAGACGATTCGGAGGTGCCGCTGCAGACCCCCACCGACTTCGATGGCGACCTGACCGATGAGACCACCGTGCAAGAGGCCCTGAACGCTCTAAACCTGAACAGTACCGACGACCAAGATGATTCGGAGGTACCGTTGCAGACCCCCACCGACTTCGATGGCGACCTGACCGATGAGACCACCGTACAAGAGGCCCTGAACGCTCTAAACCTGAACAGTACCGACGACCAAGATGATTCGGAGGTACCGTTGCAGACCCCCACCGACTTCGATGGCGACCTGACCGATGAGACCACCGTACAAGAGGCCCTGAACGCCATTGCAGCAGCCGATTCTGATAATCAAAACATTACCGGCTCCAATCTTACAGGAGAAACCTTGACCATTGGAATTCAAAATGGCACAAATGAGGATGTTGATTTGAGTGATTTTGCCCTCGATTCTGACGTAGCTGCTGCCATTACCGCTTCTGCGGCTTTGGATAATGACACCAATAGCACCAACGAGATTCAAACAATTACCTCTACGGACGGCTCTGTTACGATAACTTCACCATCAGCAAACGATTACAATTTATCCGTCACAGGTACCACGGGAACATCAGGATCCATTTTTTTTGCAAACAATTCCACAGGAGCACTCATTGAAAACAACAATCAACTATTTTGGGATCAGGCCAACAATAGATTAGGAGTAGGGACCAACACCGCTTTGACCAATAAATTAACTATTAGCGGCACAACAAGAACCTCGGGACTGAATAATTCGCCCGGTACGGCTGGTCTGCCTTCATATCGCTTTTCAGATGATAGTGATATGGGAATGTATAGGGCGGCAGCCAATCAATTGGCTTTTTCCACAAACGGTACCGAAGCCATTAGAATCATTGCCAATCAAGACGTGGGTATTGGTCTAACTCCTCTTGAAAAACTACACGTAGATGGTAACATAAGGGCAGATGGAGATTTCATCTCTTCAAATACCGCCATTCAAGTCCCTGACTACGTTTTCGAAACCTACTACAATGGATTTTCGAGCAGAAATAAAACGTATGGTTTTAAAACACTTCAAGAAATCGAAGCATTCGTCAAAACAAACAAGCACTTACCAGGAATTCAATCGGCCGACGAAATTAAGCAAACCGGTAAATGGAACTTGACCAACGCATCGCTAATAAATCTTGAAAAAATTGAAGAGCTTTATTTGCACACCATTGAACAAGCAAAGCAAATCGACCAATTGAAATCAGAAAATCAATCTTTATCCGCGGAACTAAAATCATTAAAAAAGGATATCACGGAAATAAGGCTACTTCTTCAAGCAGAGGTTGCACCTAAGAAATAGCACTTTTAATGCACTTTAACCTATATGAAAAATGAAAACTAAGCTTATATTTTTAACCCTGTTTGTTGCATTTCAGTGCCATGCCCAAACCGCGCTGCAAAACTCGGGTAACCTACGTATTCATGAAAATGGAAAAATAGGCTTTCATACAGATTTGATCAACAATGGTATTTTCGATGAAAATTTAGGCCTTGCCGGTTTTTACGGAGACAATACCATTGATATTTTAGGAGCGGTACCGGCAACCCTGAACGATGTAGAATTCGCTACAACCCTTACTGCCGTTCTCCGAACCAGTCTAAATGTTTCCAATAACAGTAATTTTATTTCCGGGAATGTCCTCACACCGAAAGAGACACCGGGAGTGACCCTTAACTTTCTTGAAAACAGTTTCTATAATGGGGAGGGCGACTCCAATAAAGTAGACGGGTATGTGAGCCTAACCCAACAACAAAGTTTTACGTTTCCAGTGGGAGATTTTGATCAACTTCGCCCTTTGATTCTAAATTCGCAGGGAGTGAACGAATTCGCTAAATGTGCTTATTTTTCGGAAGATCCGAATGACCCAAGTACATTTTCAATTTCCTTTAATACCGAAAGTAAACCAAGTTCACTGGGAACCATCAGTACCCGGGAATTTTGGCGTTTGGAAGGCAGCGTGTCGTCTACCATTCAAATTAGTTGGAATGCCCTAAGTGATATGACCGCACTTACCGATGATGTAACGACCATTGTACCGGTCGGCTGGAGTAAATCGGCCAGTCAATGGGTGGCACTTGGGAACGCCGGAGGTGTTGGCGATTTAACCGAAGGGTTTACCACATCAACCGCATTTGTACCGAACGATTATGAGGTGATTACCTTTGGTGCCGCAGGAGAACCACTCGACCCGGTAGATTTGGGCAACTATCTGGTAACACCAAATGGAGATGGGGTAAATGATGTATTAGTTATCCCCGAATTGGAACAATCGCCCAATAACAAACTATTGATCTTTGATCGTTTTGGCCTAAAAGTATTCGAAAAAAACAATTATACCAATGAGTTTGATGGGTTGGCCACCTCAGGAAGTTTTGTAATGAAACAAGAAAGAGGCTTGCCTTCAGGGGTGTACTTCTATATTGCTTCGCTGTACGACTTGGACCTTGAGTTCCAGGGATTCTTGTATTTATCCGCTCGGCCCTAGTACTGTTTACAATTCAAAAAAGATGTATTTACCTGCATTTTTTGAAGTTTACTTTTATCGATCAAGCCTCTAAATACAGCTCGTCCCAACTATTCCACACCACTTATTCCCCTTACTTCACCATCCTTTTCCCCTTAGTTCACAACATTCTTTTAACTACCGCTTTCCATTTCCATAATTTATAGGAAATATTTAGAACTTATTAATCCCCCAAAAATGAAGTCAATCGTTACCTTGATGGTACTCTTTAGTATCTCAATAACCTTCGGCCAGGTAAAAATAGGCGACAACATTAATACGATAGATGCCACCTCTATTATGGAGTTGGAAAGCGCTTCCAAGGTTTTTGTCGTCACTCGTGTCACCACTATTCAAATGAACGGCATCACCCCATTGAATGGAGCATTGGTCTACAATACAGATGACGATTGCCTCTTTCAGTTTAACGACGGTAGTTGGAGCAGCCTATGTGTGAATGTTTCGGCAGGCGAAACAGTGACGGCACTCATCGACAATGGAAACGGTACGTTCACCTATACCAATGAAGCCGGAACCGATGTTACCATTTCGCAAGCATCCTTGCAAAACAATGGAGACAGCACCTATTCTTTTATGAACAGCGGAGGGTCCATTACTATTATTGATACCCATGCAGTTTCAAATAACTATACGAATGGAGTCTCAGGATTATCAGCGACCACCGTACAGGATGCTATTGATGAGTTAAAGACCATAACCGATACTGCAATAGCCGGGGCCGACGACGACATCACCGGTGTCACCTTTGACGGGACGGACCTTACCGTGGAGGAGGGAACAACTACCTTCAGTGCCGATCTCTCGGCGCTCGAGGAATCCGCCGATATCACTGCCAATGCCACCGCCATCGCAAATGAGGTCACAAGGGCGACCGCAGCCGAAGCCGCCATACAGGCCGATGTGGATGCCAACGAGGCAGATGCCGATGCGGCCATCGCGCTCAAGGAGGATACCGCCAACAAATCCACCGATGTGGCCTTGGGTACTTCCGATCTGCTCTTCCCATCGCAAAACGCCGTCAAGACCTATGTAGATGCACAGATTACGGCCACCGCCGATGATGATATTACCGATGTTACGTTCGACGGGACGGACCTTACCGTGGAGGAAGGAACAACCACCTTCAGTACCGATCTCTCGGCGCTCGAGGAATCCGCCGATATCACAGCCAACGCCACCGCCATCGCAAATGAGGTCACAAGGGCGACCGCAGCCGAAGCCGCCATACAGGCCGACGTGGATGCCAACGAGGCAGATGCAGATGCGGCCATCGCGCTCAAGGAGGATACCGCCAACAAATCCACCGATGTGGCCTTGGGTACTTCCGATCTGCTATTCCCATCGCAAAACGCTGTCAAGACCTATGTAGATGCACAGATCACCGCAACCGCCGATGATGATATTACCGATGTTACGTTCGACGGGACGGACCTTACCGTGGAGGAGGGAACAACCACTTTCAGTGCCGATCTCTCGGCGCTCGAGGAATCCGCCGATATCACAGCCAATGCCAACGCCATCGCAAATGAGGTCACAAGGGCGACCGCAGCCGAAACCGCCATACAGGCCGACGTGGATGCCAACGAGGCAGATGCCGATGCCGCAATAGCAGCCGTACAGGCCGATGTGGATGCCAACGAGGCCGATGCCGATGCGGCCATCGCGCTCAAGGAGGATACCGCAAACAAATCCACCGATGTGGCCTTGGGTACTTCCGATCTGCTCTTCCCATCGCAAAACGCCGTCAAGACCTATGTAGATGCACAGATTACGGCCACCGCCGATGATGATATTACCGATGTTACGTTCGACGGGACGGACCTTACCGTGGAGGAGGGAACAACCACTTTCAGTGCGAACCTTTCAACCCTTGAAGAATCGGCAGATATCACGGCAAACACCAATGCCATCGCCCTTAAAGAAGATGCTGCCAATAAATCTACCGATGTGGCCCTTGGTGCTTCGGATTTACTTTTTCCGACCCAAAACGCCGTAAAAACGTATGTCGATGCCCAGATTACCGCAACCGCGGACGATGATATCACCGCTGTTACCTTCGATGGGGCGGACCTTACCGTGGATGAAGGAACCACATCCTTCAGTGCCGACCTTACGGCCTTGGAAGAGTCAGCGGATATTACTGCCAACACAAACGCCATTGCCCTCAAAGAAGACGCAGCCAATAAGTCTACCGATGTGGCTCTTGGCAACTCGGATGTACTGTTCCCCACCCAAAATGCCGTAAAAACGTATGTGGATGCAGAGGTTGCATCTTTTGAAATAACCAACGTCATCGATGGTCACCTCATAGCGCGTGTAACGGAAGCTGATGGAACTTTGGTTGAAATTGATGAGACCATAACAGGTTTGGCCAGTCCGACCGGAGCCGAAAGCACTTTGGTGTATTCTGATGAGACCGGTGGTACTACTACTATTCCGAATATTGTACGAAGTGTCAATGGTGTTAACCCAGCGGCCAATGGAAATGTTGCCGTCGTACTATCAAGTGTAAGTACTGGTCTCGAGGCAGATTTACCAGCAACAGGTGTAGATGCCGATGTTTACATCGTATCAGGGGAAGTAGCTCCAAATACCGACAGAAATGGGGTTGCGTTTATCTATGATGACCCAACGGGTTGGCAAGAAGTCACTACCGATTTGGCAACCGCCGATGCCCGGTACGTAAACATCATTGGTGATAACATGACTGGCCCCTTGGCCATGGGAAACAATGGTATTACTGGCGTAAATGACCCTGTAAATGCACAGGATGTCGCTACGAAAAATTATGTAGATGGTTTGGCCGCAGGAACTATTTCCGCTACCGACCTTACTGTAACCGGTGGTGCAAATGCCACTTTTGGAAACGTGACACTCGCGATTGCGGACGATGCGGTAGACAGAACAAAAATAAACCCAAATGTAGCCGGAACGGGATTGACACAAGCCACGGATGGATCGTTGGAAATAGATCCCACAACAGCTATCGGTGATGGAGATATTTCTTCCTCCACCTTAACGGTAGGCGGCGAAGCCGATGCCTTATTAGGCGATGTGACCTTGGAAATTACCCCAGGCGCAAATGATCAGGTATTGACCACCAATTCTTCTGGAAACGTAGCTTGGGTCGATTCTAGCACACTGGATTATACCGGGACTACAGGTTCTGTATTTTTTGCAGGTGCCGCCGGAAACATTACTGAAAACAACGGACAGCTGTTCTGGGATAGTGCCAACAACAGACTAGGAATCGGTACGGACAGTCCCACCCATAAGTTACAGGTAACGGGACAGGTTCGCGCGACCTCTTTTGCAAATGCAGATGGGACGGCCAACGCTCCTTCATACCGATTCAATAATGACGGTAATACCGGAATGTTTAGGGCCGCTACGGACCAACTAGCTTTTAGTACAGCCGGTGCGGAAGCGCTTAGAATCGATACCTCCGGAAATGTTGGAATAGGTACCACAACACCAGACGAAGCGTTGCAAGTAGCAGGAAATATGCGACTAGATGGCAGTTTTGAAGATAAAGACGGGGATCCCGGTACAGCAGGCCAGGTATTGAGTAGCACAGCTACGGGTACAGACTGGGTCGATGCCAGTGGTGTAGGCACCGACAGTCAGGGGCTTAGCAATGCCGTAGTAACTCCAAATGAGAGTGTGGAAATACAGATTTCCGGAGGAAGCAATACGACCATCAATATTCAAGATGCGGATTCGAATGCCACCAACGAGTTGACCGATCTTAGTCTCAGCGGAAGTACCCTTACGCTCACCAACCCGGCGACCGGATCCAATAGTGTAACGCTGCCTTCGGCAGACGGAACGGAAACCTTGGTCACTGCCGGGAGCAATATCTCGGTATCGGGAACAGGGGCCACCGGGGATGCCTACGTAATCGCCAATACCTTTACAGAAGTCGATGGCAGTGTAACCAACGAACTAACGGATCTTAGCCTCAGCGGAAGTACCCTTACGCTCACCAACCCGGCGACCGGATCCAATAGTGTAACACTGCCCTCGGCAGACGGAACGGAAACCTTGGTCACTGCCGGGAGCAATATCTCGGTATCGGGAACAGGGGCCACCGGGGACGCCTACGTAATCGCCAATACCTTTACAGAAATCGATGGCAGTGTGACCAACGAACTAACGGATCTCAGCCTAAGTGGAAACGTACTTACCCTCACCAACCCGGCGACCGGATCTAATAGTGTAACCCTGCCCTCGACTTCGGAGACCACCACGAATTTAAGCCAAGACACGGGTACTGGTGTCATTACCTATACAAACGAGGCAAGTGCTTCCCAAACCGCTAATGTGGTAGGTGCAGAAACGGACAATAGCATCACAAGTGGTGCCAACGGCGGTGCTTATTTTGAAAGTCCGATAAAAGCTTTTGGTAAGATTTCCGCTGCCGGAGGATTAACCCGAGTAACCCCTGGAATTACCATCACCAAATTGGGTACCGGACGATACCGGGTAAACCTACCAACGGGACTGGTATCGGATGCAAATTATATTATACAACTCTCACAACCCGGTAGAGGCGGTTCTGGAAACGATGACCCAGGTATTTCATATAATACGCAAACAGCGACCAGTTTTGAGGTGATTACGGGGGACAACGATAATGGTGGAAGCGATAGAAGTCGTTACGACTCAGAATTCATGTTTACGATACTAGACCTATAAATATAAACAGATGATCAAAAAAATAACAATCACAGGGTTTCTTTTCATAGCTACCCTATCGATGAAGGCGCAAATAGATGGGGGACTCCTTCTAGGGCTGGTGCAGGCCACTACCGCAGAAATGGGTACCATTACCAACCCTGTCGAGGGGTCTTTGATTTACAATTCGGAAGAAGAAAAAATGTATTTGAACACCGCCTCGGGGTTTGAAGCGGTTCCTTCCGCAGATGATGTTTCTTCGGGTTTCTATGTAGGTACGTTTCAAATAAGTGGAACCGGAAATGTGGTTGTTTCCGGTCTGCCGTTTCAACCTTCCAGCATTACCTTTACCGCTTATGCCAATATAGCAGGTCCGAACGTAAATGCCGATAATGGCACCTCGGAAAATGATAATACTTTTGTGAACGTGCATGGTTCAATGAAAGGTTTTGCACGAGATAATGGCGGAACGACTACCCAACAAGTTATTTTTAATGGTGCAAGTGGGGCTTCGGTAAATGATATTTCGAGATATGCATCCAGCACCCATAGCATAGGTATTCGCTATGCGAACAACGACGGGGACAACCTCGGCTTAACAACGGCTAGTATCGCGAGTTTTAACTCAAATGGCTTTACAGTAAACACTGATAATTTTACAGGTGGAATTCTTGTTATATATGAAGCATATAGATAAAGACAGCTATTTTACAAGGTCCTATACATGGTTCCTGGTCGTACTGATCGGTATGACCCTGCCCTTGGCGATCCTTGGTCAAGAGCCCGTGCATAATTATGGGAATCTCAAAATTCATGATGATGGGGCCGTTGGTTTTCACGATGACTTTATCAATGATGGAGTCTCTGATGATAATAAAGGCCTTGCCGGTTTTTACAATACCGATAGCAGCCTAATTTCTGGAGCTTTCCGACCAATTTTTCAAGATTTGGAAGTTATGGTGACCAATGATTTGTTCCTAGATGTGGGTGTTGGGGTTACCAACAACACCAATTTCGTAGTAGGAAACGTATTTACCCCAAGAAACCTATTAGATATAAACCTTGATTATATAAGGGATGCCTTTTATACCGGTGAGACAGATAATACCAAAGTTGACGGTTATGCAGCAAGCACCAACAAAGGAAATTTTATTTTCCCCATTGGGGACGGACCCAAATTGAGGCCCTTGGAACTTTTTGTCGATGCTTCGACCTCAGAGGCAAAAAGCGCCTACTTTTTTGAAGACCCCAACACCCCTTCTACCTTCCCATTGCAGTTCGATACAACTATGCGCACCGATATCCTGACCGCTGTAAGCACCTATGAATTCTGGGATTTAAATTCTGAAAGTCCGGCGCGTATCAAACTATCTTGGGATACCGATAGTAACTTAAGTACGTTTGTCGATGCCATAGAAAACCTTCGTATCGTAGGATGGAATACGCAAGACGGTCTATGGGAAAACCTAGGAGGTAATAGTATAACCGGGGATTTTAACAATGGAGCGTTAACTTCAGATCTTTTTACACCTGATAACTATTCCGCGATTACCTTTGGCAGCAGTTTAAGTACCGATAATATTGACCTAGGAAACTATTTGGTTACCCCAAACAACGATGGCATCAATGACGTATTGTACTTTGATGCAGTAGCTTTATCCCCGAACAACGAGCTTTCCATATTCAATAGATGGGGACGACAAGTCTATTATGCGAAGAACTATGAAAATACGTTTGATGGGAACGCCAATCAGAACTTTGTGGTAGTAGCAAACAAAAAACTACCCGATGGTATTTACTTTTATATTCTTACCCTTAAGGATATCGGTGTCAAACATCAAGGCTTTCTATCTCTGAACCAGTAACCTACCTCGCGGCGTAGGTGCTAAAAAAGGTACAGACCCCATGAAACCAAAACTGTCCTAGGTTTTGAAGCATACGGCAGAAAAATACTAACTTTGAATAGTAGGTATTTGCTATGGATTATAACTTGGCAACATTTTTGTAATTAAGCAGTTATAGAATCAGCGATTGTTAACCAAACGAATCATTATGCAAAGAAGGTCATTCATTAAAAAAAGTAGTGCCGTAGGGCTTGCGTTAACCACAATGCCTCAAATAGCCTTTTCCCAAGAACAGGAGTATTCCATTTTGGAACTCATGGGCAAGGCCGATATTGAGCTTTTTGGAAAAGATATCAACCTGCGTGAAGCGGCACATGATGCTTTTGTAGAAATGAAAAAGGCAGCGCTTGGAGACGGTATTGTCATCAAAGTTGTTTCGAGCTATCGCAACTTTGCGAGACAAGAAGGCATCTGGGAACGAAAATTTATAAAATATACCGATGAACAACATATGAAACCCATTGAAGCCATCGATAAAATAATCGAATATTCAACCATTCCCGGAACAAGCAGGCACCACTGGGGTACCGATATTGATTTGGTAGATGGTTCTAAAAAAGTAAGCGGTGATGTGCTGGTACCATCCAAATTTGAAGCTGGCGGACCTTATGAAAATTTTAAAAGATGGATGGACGAACATTCAAAGAAATTTGACTTTCATTTGGTCTACACGAACGATGCGAAAAGAAAGGGGTTTAAGTATGAACCATGGCATTATAGCTACGCCCCTATTTCAATACCCATGCTAACACAATTTCGTCGAAAAAATATTCTTCAACTCCTTGAAAAAGAAGACTTTTTAGGCGCTGAGCACTTTACAAACGGTTTTCTTAAAAATTACATTCAGGACAATATTTTGGATATCAACGAAGAACTTTTATAAGTCTTTTGTATCTTAACCAACATACGAATATCACATCATGAGAAGAAGTAGTTGGAAAATTCGAATCGCTATAGGGTTGGCAATCGTAGCTTTTGCCTTTATTAAAAAATGTAACAATACCGAAGTGAATCCGTATACCGGCCGGTCTCAACACATCACCATGGATGCCGACCAAGAGATTGCCATAGGTCTTCAAAGTGCTCCCCAGATGGCACAACAACATGGCGGTCTGTACCCAGATGAACGCTTACAATCTTTTGTCAAAGCTGTGGGAAACAAGTTGGTACAAAACAGTATTGCACGGGAAACGCCCTATAAATTTGATTTTCACCTGTTGGCCGATGACCGATCGATCAACGCTTTTGCGCTTCCAGGTGGTCAGTGTTTTATTACCTATGCACTCTTCTCTCAATTAAATGAAGGGCAGTTGGCGGGGGTAATGGGCCATGAAATTGGCCATGTAATCGGGCGGCACTCCGCAGAACGTATCGCCGACAGCAATACTTGGAAAACAGCTACGATGGGTGCCACGGTAGGTGCCGGGGACCTAGGGAATATTCTTGGGGGAATTGGCCAAAACACCCTGCTTAAAAATGGACGAGGTGACGAGCTTGAAAGTGATGAACTGGGCGTACTTTTCATGATACAATCAGGATACGATCCAAATGAAATGATTCAGGTAATGAAGATCCTAAAAGCTGCGGCGGGGCCCAATAGGGTTCCCGAATTTCAAAGTACGCATCCTGATCCGGAAAATCGTATCGAAAAAATCAGAGAGGCTATTCAAAAGTACCAAGGACGGTAATTCGTTTTCAACGAGGCAAGTGTGTAGAAACCAAGCAGGAATCGAACGGTTTGAACGTCCTTTTTGCACCTATCCAATCGGGTTCATAAATCTCCGTTAAAGTGTTTGATAATTTCGACAAAATACTGTTAATTAATTGAAAATCAGGGTCTTTTTACCTTTTTTTCCTTATATTTACCCTTCCCAAAATCTTCATCGTCTCAAATTTAACCCTTATAGCTTTAATTACTAATTAAAGAAAACTATAATGGGAACGCTCGTACACTTTAAGAACCTTTATACACGCGCCTTTGAGGATTGTAAACCTGAAATTGCAGTCGTGTTATTGAAAGTTTATTCCGTTTTTGCCGCCTTTATGTTGTTCATGGCAGTATATGCCTTGACAGAAAGGGCATTAAATGGATTTGAATTTTAATCGCTATTTATTCGCTCTTTTACCTGAACACTATTGGAAGGGAATAAGTAAACCACAAAACCCCGTAGGATGTACCTATGGGGTTTTTTGATTGATGAATAAACGGTAGCTATCAACTATTTTCTCGCAATATATCCAAAACGTCTTGCGCGTTGGAGAGCTTTGCATGCTTTTCAATAGACCACCCCTTATCGCACGTACGATTCAGGTTTGCTCCATTTTCGATCAGAACTTTCAAAATTTCGGCCTTGTTGTACCGGGCCGCAAAAATCGCGGGAGTCATTCCCAGTGACTTTTGATTTACGTCCTCGCCAAGATCGATCATACGTTTTACGGTCGCTACATCCCCTTGCATAATTGCTTTACAAAAAGAACTGATACCCTTCACTTCCACATCGCTGGTATGCACAACAGCGTTGGTCTCACCTCCCGTAGAGGCAGACAGATCGGTTCCCATTGCCAATACGGCAACGGCTAAGGCAAAAAATGTTTTTTTCATGATGAATGATTTAGATTGATGAATAAGATAAACTTATACAAATATAGACTCCGTCTATATGTTTTTGTTTCAGGAAAGAACGTTAATTCACTAAATTTTAACACATAAAGGGCAAAATGGCTTACTATTTAACATCTTTCCATTTTTAAAAGACAAAATCGACCTGATAATAATTGAAAAACATCCGAAAGAGGGCTACTTTTGGGGCCATCTTAATGTACACCAAATGAATAAAAAAGTAATATTGATGATTTTAGACGGTTGGGGGAAATCTCCCGACCCTAAAGTCTCGGCCATTGCAAATGCCAAAACCCCTTTTATAGACTCCTTGTATACCAAGTATGCAAGCTCAGATCTGTTAACCGATGGGATGAACGTAGGCCTGCCGGAGGGCCAAATGGGAAACAGCGAAGTGGGGCATATGAACCTCGGCGCAGGTCGCATTGTATATCAAGATCTTGCTAAGATAAATTTAGCCGTTACGGAGCAAACGCTTCAAAACGAGCCCGTACTTAATGATGCTTTTAACTACGCCAAAAAGAACGGAAAACCAGTACATTTTTTGGGACTTGTAAGCGATGGCGGAGTGCACAGCCATATCAATCATATCAAAGGGCTTATTCAAGCGGGTGCCGAATTTGGTCTAGATAAAATGTTGGTACATGCCTTTACGGATGGTAGGGATGTAGACCCCAAAAGTGGAAAAGGCTTTCTAGAAGACCTGACCAACTTCTGTGCCGATAAAAATGCAGCCCTTGCTTCCGTGATTGGTCGTTATTACGCTATGGACCGCGATAAACGATGGGAACGGGTCAAAATGGCATATGATCTTCTGGTACGGGGCACCGGGGAAAAAAGCTCGAATATTTCAAGTGCAATGCAGCAAAGTTACGACGCCGAAGTTACCGATGAATTTATCAAACCTTTAGTGATGACCCATGTTGACGGTACTCCACAACCCAGAATACAGGAAGGAGATGTCGTCATCTTTTTCAACTTCAGGACCGATCGTGGAAGAGAACTCACTCAGATGCTGAGTCAGGACAATTTTCCGGAACAGGAAACGAAAAAAATGGCGCTGCACTATGTAACCCTTACCAATTACGATGATTCGTTTAAAGGTGTTCATGTGGTCTATGACAAAGACAATATTGAGCAGACCCTGGGCGAGGTTGTAGCAAATGCCGGTAAGCGACAAATACGCATAGCCGAAACCGAGAAGTATCCCCATGTAACCTTCTTTTTCAATGGTGGTCGAGAACTCCCTTTTGAAGGAGAAGAACGTATTCTGTGCCCATCACCCAAAGTAGCTACCTACGACCTGCGACCAGAGATGAGCGCCTATGAAATACGGGATTCAATCCTTCCCGAGTTGGAAAAGGGCGATGTTGATTTTGTATGTTTAAACTTTGCCAATCCCGACATGGTAGGACATACTGGAGATATGCAAGCGGCGATCAAGGCTTGTGAAGTAGTCGATAATTGTGCCGAAACCGTTATTTCAAAAGGTTTGGAATATGGGTATAGCACCATTGTAATCGCAGATCATGGAAATTGTGATACCATGATCAACCCCGACGGGAGTCCGAATACGGCACATACTACGAATCCAGTACCCCTGATTCTGGTCGATACCGAATTAAAAACGATCAAAGATGGCGTCTTGGGCGATATTGCACCTACTATTCTAAAAATGATGGGAATCGCACAACCCGCATTGATGACACGTCATGCATTGGTATAGTCAACTTAGACAAATGTTTTACCTTTGTGTCTTATGATTATAGCCAAAACAGCCGAAGAAATCGAGTTAATGCGCGAAAGTGCCCTCATTGTTTCCAAAACCCTTGGAATGCTTGCCAGCGAAGTAAAACCAGGGACCACAACGTTGAAACTAGACGCCCTTGCCGAGACCTTTATTCGGGACCATGGCGCCGTACCCGGTTTCTTGGGACTCTATGATTTCCCAAATTCGCTTTGCATGAGTCCCAATGCGCAGGTAGTACATGGTATTCCCAATGATACTCCATTGGTGGAAGGTGATATTATCTCAATTGATTGCGGAGCTCTTAAAAACGATTTTTATGGCGACCACGCCTATACCTTCCCTATTGGTGAGGTAAGTGCGGAAGTGCAAAAACTGCTCGACGTGACCAAGGAGTCTTTATATGTTGGTATTCGACAGTTCAAGGCTGGCAATAGAACGGGAGACGTGGGGTATGCCATTCAAAAATTTACGGAAGACCACGGTTATGGGGTGGTTCGTGAATTGGTCGGCCATGGTTTGGGGCGAAAGATGCACGAAGACCCTGAAATGCCCAACTACGGGAAACGAGGACGGGGAAAACGGTTTATAGAAGGCATGGTAGTAGCGATAGAACCCATGACCAATATGGGTACCCGCCGAATTAAACAATTAAAGGACGGCTGGACCATTTTGACCGCCGATGGAAAACCCAGCGCCCATTTTGAACACAACGTGGCCCTTGTAAATGGGAAACCTGAACTGCTCTCTACTTTCAAATATATCTACGAAGCTTTGGGGATCGAAAGTGATGAGGAAGTTGAATTTCGAAACTAATGTTCCTGTTCCCGAAAATACATGAAACGCTTATTCAAATTAATTTTACGAATCGTTCCTAGACCTTTGCTCATTAGCATGAGTTATTGGGTACGGCCTATTTTCGCCTTGTATTACAAGGGAAAGACCTATACAGATCCAATAGATGAAAAAAGTTTTCGGAAATTTTTACCATACGGGTACGAAAGCCCCAGGGAGAATGTGTTATCCCCTTCTACCCTATCATTAGAACGCCATCGGTTGCTGTGGCTTTATCTACAACGTGAAACTAATTTTTTCAAAGCCCCGCTTAAAGTACTTCACTTTGCCCCCGAACAAGCGTATTATAAGCGGTTTCGAAAACTTGCGAATTTAAAGTACACCACTACGGATCTACTGTCGCCTTTGGCCGATGTAAAGGCCGACATCTGCGACCTGCCTTTTGAGGAAAACAGCTATGATGTAATTCTCTGCAACCATGTACTAGAACATATACCCGACGATACCAAGGCCATGCAAGAATTGTATCGGGTCTTACGCCCGGGAGGGTGGGGCATCTTCCAAATTCCACAAGACCTACAGCGTGCAACTACTTTCGAAGATGACAGTATTACGGATACAAAGGAACGGGCCAAAATTTTTGGGCAGTACGATCATGTTCGGATCTATGGCAGGGATTATTTCGAGAAACTGCGGTCAATTGGTTTTAAAGTTGCGGAAGTCGACTATACCGCTTCCCTCGACCCTGCAGAGGTTGATGAGTATCGTTTGGCGAAGGGAGAAATAATTCCGTTGGTACAAAAGTAGTTACCGTTCTACCACCAACTCCCGAAAACCTGTGGTCATGAACTCTTGGGTATCACCCATATCATCTAGATAAATAATGTACGCATCCAAGCTCCGTTGTTTTGAAAGAAGTTCGCTAACAGCCTCCAAGTCCATTGCCATAAAAGCGGTTGCATAGGCATCCGCGGTGGCGCAGTCATTCGCCAATACGGTAGCAGCCAAGGTGCTGCCATTTCTGGTATAACCGGTCTTAGGATCTACTGTATGCACATATTTCTTTCCGGTGGTTGTATCTACCCTAAATTTCCGATAATTCCCGGAAGAGGCCAGGGCCCTATTCTTTAAATATAGCATTTGTTTCAAACTACGCCCCGCTTCCGCCTGCGGGTCATCGACCCCTACGAGCCATGGTTTTTCTTTCATACGATTCCCCCCTTTTGCTACGACCTCTCCCCCTACTTCCAGCAAGTAATCCTCAATGCCATTTGCATCCATCATTCGTGCCAAACGATCTATCGCATACCCTTTTGCTATGGCGTTGAAATCGAAATAGATATTGGAGTATTCTTTTCTTATTTGCCCCTTGTCAGTAAGCGCCACTTTATCAAAACCCACATAACGCAGCAAACTGTCTACACGGGCGCTGTCCATCGCAATTTGTTTTTCAGGACCAAAGCCCCACGCATTGACCAAAACGCCCACAGTAGGATCAAAATACCCCTTGGTGGTACCATGTATTTTTTTGGAAAGTTCAAATACTTCCTTAAACATCGCATCTACGACCACGGTGGTATCTCCCCTATTGATCTTAGAAATATCAGAATCGGCAATATAGGTAGATAACGACTGGTTGACCACCTTAAAAACCGAATCGATCTGTACTTGAAGATCTAGTTTGGTCTCTCCCAAGTAAATTAGACTGTAAGAGGTACCCAATGCACCGCCCGTGCGAACGTTTTTTAAAAATTGAGGCCCGCCCCGGTCACAAGCACCGAGTGCTAAAACAAACGCCCATAGAAGTAATCTTTTCATTTAAATTTCTTACGGTACTATTAAAACCATGCTCCACGTAGTTACACTTTGTAAACACTATATCTCTATGAGACCATCATAGTCCACAATGTATTCTTCATTTAGGTATACCGGCAAGTTATAGTCTTTGGCGTTTACCAGACCCACAGGGGCATAAAAAGTGGCCGCCTCAAACTTCAGTGCATGCTCCTTCATTTTATTCAAATCACTTTGGTACAATTCGATATCCTTCGGATCCCCGGGGTATGAAATACTTTTTACTACCACAAAATGAAGTTTTTTATGGCGTAAGCAAACAAACTGTGGGTTTTTTCGAAGTTCACTATTGACCGCCATAAACTCAAAGCCTTCCTTTTCCAATTGCTTACCCACAATATTCATGGCCAAGTTATGCAGTTCTTGCTCGGTGAGAGGTTGCATGTTCATTTTATCAAAAAAACCGACATTAAAAAAATATCGGTTTTATAATTTCTAATTATTTTGAACGAATCGTTATCCTCCGAAATCATCAAAACGAATATGTTCATCCGGGATACCAAAATCCTCGCCCATTTTCTGCACCGCCTTGTTCATCAAAGGGGGTCCACAAAAATACAGCTCAATATCTTCTGGCGACTCATGCTTGCTTAGATAGTTATCGATGACGCAATTGTGAATAAAGCCTACAAAACCATCACCTTCGGCATCAATATCTTCTTTCACTTTCCAGTTATCCTCTTCAGCCGGTTCAGAAAGTGCCAAGTAAAATTTGAAGTTCGGGAAGTCTTTTTCCAATTGATAAAAATGATCTAAATAAAACAACTCCCTTTTCGAACGGCCACCGTACCAATAGGTCACTTTTCTATTAGTCTTCAAGGTTTTGAACAAATGATACAGATGTGAACGCATGGGGGCCATCCCTGCTCCTCCGCCCACATATAACATTTCCGACTCGGACTCATTGATAAAGAATTCTCCGTAAGGTCCCGATATCGTAACATCGTCACCTTCTTTCAAAGAGAAGATATACGAAGAGGCGACTCCCGGGTTTACATCCATCCATCCATTTTTAGCACGGTCCCATGGGGGTGTCGCGATACGCACATTTAGCATAATTTCCCTGCCTTCTGCTGGGAAAGAGGCCATGGAATAAGCTCTTTCCACTGTTTCAGGATTTTTCATAACCAACGGCCATAGGTTAAACTTGTCCCACTCCGTTTTAAACTTATCTGCCGTCTCGTGCTCCTCGGGATGGGCAGTGATGTCCATATCCGCAAACTTCACTTCACATTGCGGAATCTCGATTTGAATATATCCACCGGCCTTGTAACCCATATCCTCCGGAATCTCAACAACAAACTCCTTTATGAAAGAGGCCACATTATAGTTACGTACTACCTTGGCAGGCCATTTCTTAATACCAAAAACCTCTTCGGGGATGGTAATTTCCATGTCTTGCTTCACCTTTACCTGACAGGCCAGACGGGCACCATGGTTTAATTCTTTTTTGGAAAAGTGTGGTGTTTCCGTTGGCAATGCCTCTCCACCTCCCGAAAGCACATGGCACTCACACTGGATACAAGTTCCCCCACCGCCGCAGGCAGAAGGAAGAAACACTTTCTGGTTTCCCAACGTGGTCAACAAAGAGCTTCCAGAAGCTACTTCTACTTTTTTCTCACCATTAATGGTAATGGTTACTGGACCTGAAGGGGATAATTTTTGTTTGGTAAACAATAACAGGGCAACCAATGCCATCAACAGTATCATAAAAGATACTACCGTAATCATTACAGTTCCACCGGTACTTGCAGCTAAAAACATATTATTCTTGTATTGCGTCGTTATAAGAAATCTCCTTTTCGTCGATTTCGTCTTCTTCTATTTCCTTTTTTAAATCGGCTTTTTCAGCAGTGGTTTCTTCCACTGGGGCCGCATCGTCGCCCCCGGTAAGCATGCCTCCAAAACTTTGAAAACCAATACCCATTAAGCCCGTGATGATAAAAGTGATTCCCAATCCCCGCAACGGTGCAGGAACATTTGAATATCTTATTTTCTCGCGTATGGCCGCAATGGCCAAGATAGCCAAGAACCAACCGATTCCCGAACTGACTCCATAATTCAATGCCAGCCCAAAGGTTTCGATTTCTCTTGCTTGCATAAATAAAGACCCGCCCAAAATAGCACAGTTAACCGCAATCAATGGTAAAAATATACCCAGGGAGTTATACAAGGAGGGAGAAAACTTTTCTACGATGATCTCTACCAGCTGTACCATCGTTGCAATGGTCGCGATGAAGAGAATAAACGATAGGAAGCCAAGATTGTAATCTGCATATTCAGGACCCAACCAAGTACCCAAGGCTCCATCTTGTAATAAGTACTTATCCAATAACCAGTTCAAGGGTACGGTTACCGCCAATACGAAAATAACCGCCGCACCAAGCCCTACCGCTGTCGCTACCTTCTTGGATACCGCCAAATAAGAGCACATTCCCAAGAACACGGCAAATACCATGTTGTCGATAAAGATTGATTTAAAAAATAATTCTATATGTTCTAACATATTCTTAGACTTAAATACTCAATTAGTTTTCTTCTACCAAGGCCGGGTTTCTGGAACGTTGTACCCAGATAATGATACCAACCACAATAAGTGCCGCTGGGGGAATGATCATAAACCCGTTGTTTTCATATCCCGTGGCATACAATCCTGTTTTTTCAATTGGGTCTCCCAGGACCGGAACACCGAACAAGGTACCCGAACCTAAGAGTTCTCTAAAGAAGCCCACAAGTATTAAAATAACTCCGTATCCCAAGGCATTTCCGATACCATCTAGGAATGATTTCCATGGACCATTGGCCAAGGCAAAGGCCTCGAATCTTCCCATGATGATGCAGTTGGTTATGATAAGCCCAACAAAAGCTCCCAGGGTTTTACTTAATTCATAGGCAAAGGCCTTCAATACCTGATCCACAATGATTACCAAGGTAGCCACGACGATCAACTGTACGATAATTCGAATTTTAGATGGAATAATATTGCGCATCAACGAAATAACCACGTTCCCTACACCCAGTACAAATATCACGGATATCGCCATTACCACGGATGCCTCTAGCTCTGCCGTAATCGCCAATGCTGAACAGATTCCCAACACCTGAATCGTAATCGGGTTATTATCGGCAAGTGGGTCGAGTATAAGACCAGCGTCTTTTTTTGTTAGTAATCCCATTATTTAACTCTTATTGTTTCTAAATAGTCTTTGTAAAGGTTCACACTTTCCTTGATCATCGCCGCCACACCATTCCCGGTAATAGTAGCTCCTGCAAGCGCATCTACCTCATTGTCATCCTTAGTATTGTTTAAAGGGTCGTTATTCCCTTTTGCCACCGCAATACCAGCATATTGCGTCCCTTTCATAATGGTTTCGCCCTCAAAATCATCCATAAAATAGCGCATTTTGATATTGGCACCCAACCCGGGCGTTTCACCTTTATGATCAAAGTACACCCCTTGAACGGTCATGGTATCATCTAGTGCGACAAAGCCCCATATAGCATCCCAAAGACCTTTCCCATACATCGGTAATACATAAAATTTCTTCCCGTCCTTTTCACCAATGAACAATGGCAACTTATAGGGCATCCCTTTTTTCTTAGCGGCCAATTGCTTTTTCAAATCGATTAGATAGGCATTGTCGTCCGTCGTAATCTGCCCCTGATCATCAATGACCAATTGTTCTTTGATAAAGTTTGTGAATTCCCCTTCCACCTTGTCGGTAGGGATACGGTTCACACTACCAGGGCTATCGGCGGTATTCTCGCTTACGCCCATCGCGTACAAAATGTTCTGTTGCTTTTCGAAACGTTCATTCTCCTTGATCCGCGTACTTAGACCGGAAGCGAAGGAAGCCAAAATAGCGCCGACGATGATGACCATCACCGCGGCAAAAATGACCGTATATGAATTTTTTTCTGTATTAAGTGCCATAACTAAACGGTTTCTGCTTTAAGTTCTTCTGCCTTGCCATCGGAATCCTTCGGGAGGATTACCGCGTTTTTAAGTCTCTTCATCCTGCGATTTACATTGCCACGAATCACGTAATGATCAATGGTCGGCGCAAATACATTCATCAACAGAATCGCCAAGAACACCCCTTCTGGATACGCCGGGTTGAACACTCGGATCATTACCGATATAAAACCGATCAAGAAACCATAGATCCATTTTCCGCGGTTGGTCTGAGCGCCCGTTACCGGGTCGGTCGCCATATAAACGATTCCAAAGGCCAAACCACCTACAATAAGGTGCTTCCAAAAATCAAAACTCATTAGACCGTAAAACTTACTGGTTTCACCGATCCATCCCAATTCCACTACCTGATTGAACACCAAGCCCATCACCAAAGAACCGATAACGGCACTTACCATAATACGCCAGCTGGCAATTTTACTAAAGATGAGGAACAGCCCCCCTAAAAGGCATAAAAATGCCGAAGTCTCCCCTACCGAACCTGGAATAAACCCAAAAAACATATCGGAGACCGAATATTGAAATTCTTTATTCTGCGCCAGGAAACCTAAAACAGTCTCCCCAGAAATGGCATCGGGACCCCCGGCCAAATCAACCGCACCGTGCACCCAAACCTTGTCACCGCTCATCCATGTAGGATAAGCGAAAAATAGGAACGCACGGATCGTAAGAGCCGGATTTAAGATATTCATTCCCGTACCCCCGAAAACTTCTTTTCCGATTACAACTCCGAAAACAACCGCTACTGCCAACATCCAAAGTGGTGTATCTACCGGCACGATCAACGGTACCAACATACCGGTCACCAAGTATCCTTCTTCTACTTCATGCCCTTTGATCACGGCAAAAATGAATTCGACAATCAATCCTATCCCATAGGAGACGACCACCAGAGGCAACACCTTCACGATACCGATCCAGAAATTATCCCAGGTCAGGAAATGTTCCATCACCGAGAAGTTCTCGGGAAAACCATTGATAGCGGAAAAGTGTTGATACCCTGCATTGAACATCGAAAACAGTAAAATCGGAACCAAGGCCATGATGACCGTGTTCATGGTTCTTTTTAAGTCATCTGCTCCTTTTACATGGGTACCACCGGCATGGGTAGTTTCGTTCGGACTATATAAAAAGGTGTGGAATGCGTTGAAGGCGGGGGCCATTTTCTTGCCCTGATACTTCATCTTCAACTCATGCATTTTTGATTTTAGGCTCATTTCTTATCCTATTTCTTGGTATAATAAATCCAACCCTTCCCGTATAATTTGTTGATGGGGTTGTTTTGATATGCAAATAAATTCGGTCAATGAAAAATCTTCTGGCGCTACTTCGTACAGCCCTAGTTGCTCCATTTCGTCCAAGTCTTTCACCATACACGCTTTGAGCAACTGCATCGGAAAAATATCCATAGGAAAAACGGATTCATATTGCCCCGTCACCACAAATGCCCGGTGCTCCCCGTTGGTATTGGTCGTAAGGTCGTATTTCTTTTTCGGTTGCAACCAAGAGAACGTAAGGGCCCTGGTACTAGAGACCTTATTAAAAATTGGTTTGTTCCAACCGAAAAACTCATAATCATCTCCTTCGGGAATGGCCGTAACCGTATTGTTATAAAACCCAAGATAGCCATCTTGACTGCTCTTGGAACCCGTTAACACATCGCCATTGATCACTCTAAAATTCTCCCCGTTCACGCCACTGGCGTATAGAAAGGTAGCTATTTCAGTACCAATTTTGGTTTTGTAATATTTGGGGGCTTTTACAGAGGAACCTGCCAAAGCCACCACCCGTTCCGCATTGAACTTACCGGTTAAGAGTAATTCCCCGATAATGACCAGATCTTGTGGGGAAACCGTCCAAACAACCTCTCCCTTATTTATGGGGTCTATCTTATTGATTTGAGTACCTACCAAACCAGCGGGATGCGGGCCGGATACTTTGTGCAGCTCAATACCTGCTAGACTTGCCAGCGGGGAATTGGAAGTTTTTCCGACAGAGACATGCACCTTACCCGGGGTCAACTTCCCTAAAGCGGACAGCGCCGCTTGCAGTTCCTTTTCTTTTCCTTGAAGGGCAAAATCAGGATTAGCGGCCAAGGGGGCGGTTACGTAAGCCGAAACAAAAATTGCCTTCGGGGTCGCATCCGGGTTTGCCACAATATCATAGGGGCGCTGCTTTACAAAAGGCCAACACCCTCCTTTGAGCAAAAATGCCTTGATTTCCGCGCTTGATGCATTGGCGGCATCAAAACTACCATGCTCAACGTGTTGCTGCTCTTTGTCGGCCAGAATCTTAAGGGTCAAAATACGTCTGCGCGCACCTCTTTCGATTTCAATCAGTTCTCCACTTACCGGAGAAACAAACTGCATGTCTTCGTAGTTTTTATTGTAGAAAAGTGCCTCGCCAGCTTTGACTTCTGCACCTTCCTTTACTAACATTTTAGGGGTAATTCCGTGAAAATCGTTGAGATTTAGAGCGTAAACATTGCTTAAAACCGCCTTTGAGATAGTCTGTTCCGCGGCACCTACAAGGTTAATGTTTAAACCTTTCTTAATTCGAATGTCTTTAGACATAAATGATGGACCTTTAGGTTATCAAAAGTTGCGCAAATTTACTACTAAAACGTATGTTTTCATAATTATTGCATATAAATTTGGGCATTACAACGATCTAAATTTTTTAGGTACGCTTTTTGTTTACCTTTGCCCAAAAATTTGCCTTTAAATGTGCTTTATACTTAAACAGATTGTCTTTTTACTGTTTGTACAGTCGCTCTTTGGTCAGGTACAGGAAGAGGTTGTTGCTCCTTCCCATATTAAATCGATTGTACTCAACGGTCCTACGGGAGATCAATTTCCGGTGGTACAGATCGGGGAACCTATTTATTTGGAGTTCGACGATACTTCTGCCAGCGAGCAAGACTACTATTATAAAATTGTGCATTGTGATTACGATTGGACCCCGTCCGACCTGTTAAAATCACAATACCTCACGGGGGTGGATAACCAGCGCATCATTGACTATCGAAATAGCTACACCACCTTGCAACCGTTTTCGAATTATCGCTTAACCATACCGAATGACAATGTGAAATTAAAGGTGAGCGGCAACTATGTTCTTGAGATATACAACAATAGCTATGAGCTTCAATTTTCAAGACGTTTCGTCGTGTATAAAGATTTGGTAAAAGTTGGCGGTGTTGTCAAACGCTCTAGGGACTTTGACTACCTGAATGAAAAACAGGTGGTTCAGTTCAATATTAATCCCGGTAATTTTCAACTTGTGAATCCTAAAAAGGAGGTCAAGGTAGCCATCATTCAAAATTACTATTGGCCTTCGGCAATTTACAACGTACCCCCCCAATTCACCCTGGGAAAGGAACTGGTATATAAATATGACAAGGAAACCAGTTTTTTCGGAGGCAACGAATTCTTGAACTTCGATACCAAAGACCTTCGGGCCCCGAGTTCGGTCATATCAAGAATTGAAGTCACCGATGTGTATAATCATCATCTTTTTAGCGATATCTTTCGAGTAAATGTACCGTATACCTATTATCCGGATATCAATGGGGACTATGTAGTGCGCACCTTACAAGGGGAAGATGATGCCCGGGAGGCAGAGTATACTCGAATACATTTTAATCTTCCATACGACCAATTGTTGAATTTGGACGATGTATATGTTTTCGGCAAATTCAATAACTACGCCCTTACCGAGGAAAACAAGCTTACCTATAACGAAGACAATGGTATGATGCAGGGCAATCTGTTGTTAAAACAAGGTTTTTACAACTACAAATATGTCTTAAAGACGGAAGAGGGCATCATTGACCTCAATGCCATTTCAGGAAATTTTCACTTCACTGAAAATACGTACCTCATCTTGGTATACTATCGAAATTTTGGAGATCTGTACGATAGCATCATTGGGGTCGGGTCTGCGAATTCGCGAAATATCAGCAATTAGTTTATATTTATCCCTTGTCTTTATCCTACGTAATTTGCGTGATAACGATTGCCAACGAATACTGTATTGACCAAAATGCCGTCTAGTAAAAACGGGGACATCCAATGACCAACAAACCAACCGTTACCACAAAAGGAAGATACCAACTTCAATATCGAGGAAACCAGTGCCTCAATTGCGAACACCCCCTAGACATTAGCGATCGGTATTGTCCGAATTGTTCGCAGGCAAATAGTACTAAAAAATTGTCCCTGAAGGATTTCTTCGATGAATTCTTTTCATCCTTGATTTCTTACGACTCCAAACTCCTAAAAACCCTCTCGGCCCTTTTACTGAGACCGGGGCGAATTACAAAAGACTATATAGAAGGGAAGAGAACCTCCTATACCAACCCGTTTCGATTTTTGTTGAGCCTGGCAATTGTGTATTTTTTAATGTTGAACTTTTCGGGAAATTTAACCGATTTAGATCGTTTTGGGGAGTCGGCCAATAAACCGATAGAAATGACCGGTCCCTTTAGTTTTATGCTCGACTCTCCGGAGGTCGACGAAATAAGGGACGGACTGGAACAGGCTCAACTTGAAAATGGAGATTCCATCAAGATCAACTCATGGAATACCAAAGCGATTACACAACAAAAGGATTCGACCATTCTGACCGATCCGAAAACCCACTTCCAGACCTTGGACAACAAGGATTTTTTTGAACGTCTGGCACATAAATCTGAATTCTTCAACACTTTATTGCGAAAAGACAGTGTATATACCTTCGAGGATGTTCAGGAAAAATACCAAGTAGCATCTACCTTCGAAAACAAAAAAACCTTCAACGCCACCCGAAGTGCCTTAAAGGTCTCCAAAAGGCCCGGAACCTTCATTAGTTCATTGATTTCGAAACTGCCATTTCTGATATTTTTCTTTTTACCCGTGTTCGCCCTGTTCATTTGGTTGATGTACATCAGAAAAAAATACACTTACACCGATCATTTAATCTTTAGCTTTCACAATCAATCTTTGTTATTTATCTTGCTCATTATTAGCTTTTTGCTAGACACCGCTTTTGGCTGGACAACAAATGGAATTTTTCTTTTGATATTCTCTGTTTATCTGTACAAATCAATGCGGAATTTTTATAGACAAGGTAGATTTAAAACTATTGTTAAATATCTTTTCTTTAATACCATATTTATTATTTTAGCAACGTTGTCGATAGTTGTTTTTCTCACAGGAAGCATGATTACGTTTTAGAAGATTAGTACTATGATCACACAAGTTACCAAAGGCATAAAAGTTTCAGTAAATACTAGTTTTGAAGGCACTTTCTTCAAAAACTACAAGATGCACTTTGCCTTTGGTTATACGATTACCATAGAAAACCAAAGCAAAGACTCTGTGCAACTTACCTCCCGGCATTGGGAAATTTTCGATTCGTTGAACGATCTCGAGATTTTGGATGGTGAGGGAGTCATCGGGAAAAAACCGGTAATCAAGCCCGGCGAATCGCACACTTACAATTCGGGTTGCTTGTTGGCATCACCCATCGGCGCTATGAAAGGCCACTACAACATGGTGAATTTCAGTAGTACTGAAAAATTCAGGGTGTACATTCCTACTTTTAAATTTAGCGCGCCTTTTGCGCTGAACTAAGTTTTATTTCTATTTTTTTGGATACATTGCCTTGAATTACCCTGTTGGCACAAGGCCATTATAGGTCGGTTTTTTGGCCTTTGCACCATCAAAATGCTGGGTGTACACACCATGTATGTAAGGCGTAGTTATCGCTCCTATCCTCTACCCAAAACCCACCTTTTTATTTCAGTTGTTTGGCAGTTTTAGCCCTTTGGGACACTTTTAATTCTCGTTAACTACCGTTACCTTTGCAACTGACTAATTTCAAAAATAAATAGCATCATGGGCAAAGGTTTTTTTCAAGTACCGACTGCATTTAACGAACCTATTAAAGGGTATGCCCCAGGCTCTGTTGAGCGCGAGGCCGTACTACAACAATACAAATCATATTTTAACGGTAATATCGAGGTACCACTTTATATCGGAAGTGCGGAGATCAAGACCGGGAATACAAAACCAATGTCCCCACCGCACGACCACCAACATGAGGTCGGCACCTATCATTTGGCCGAAAAAAGCCATATTACACAGGCTATTGACAATTGTCTTGAATCACGGAGTGCCTGGGCGGCACTTTCGTGGGAACAACGTGCGGCCATTTTTCTAAAAGCCGCAGAGCTTATCGCCGGACCGTACCGTGCCAAAATAAATGCGGCCACCATGATCGCCCAATCCAAGACCATTCACCAGGCGGAGATCGATGCGGCATGTGAGTTTATTGACTTTTTACGTTTTAATGTGGAGTACATGTCCCAGATATATGAAGAGCAGCCCGATTCTGCAGAAGGTATCTGGAACCGTGTGGAATATCGCCCGCTCGAAGGTTTCGTATATGCCATTACCCCGTTCAATTTTACGGCCATTGCTGGGAATTTACCGGCAAGCGCCGCGATGATGGGGAACGTAGTGGTATGGAAACCAAGCGATAGCCAAATATTTTCGGCAAAAGTAATCGTGGATATTTTTAAGGAAGCGGGGCTTCCCGACGGAGTGATCAATGTAGTGTATGGCGACCCGGTAATGATTACCGACACGGTCTTGGCCAGCCCCGACTTTGCCGGAATTCACTTTACAGGTTCTACCCATGTATTCAAATCTCTATGGAAACAAATCGGCACCAATATCGACCGGTATAAAACCTATCCCCGAATTGTAGGAGAAACGGGAGGAAAAGATTTTATCCTCGCCCACCCTTCGGCAAATCCGAAGCAAGTGGCCACTGCCATCGTACGCGGTGCTTTTGAGTTTCAAGGACAGAAATGCAGTGCGGCCTCGAGAGTATATCTACCCAAGTCGACCGCCCAAACTATTTTGGACCTTGTAGGGGAAGATCTAAAATCGATGAAAAAACCAGGATCTCCGGAAGAGATGTCGAATTTCATAACCGCCGTTATCCACGAAGGCTCTTTTGACAAACTTGCCAGTTACATTGACCAAGCAAAGAAAGATGCCGATGCAGACGTCCTATTCGGAGGAGGTTATGACAAGTCAAAAGGATATTTCATAGAGCCTACCGTTATTGTTACTACAGACCCTAATTACACCACTATGGAAACCGAATTGTTCGGACCGGTGGTTACCGTATATATTTATGAAGACAACGACTGGAGTAATACACTTACGCTCGTAGATGCTACTTCGGAATATGCATTGACCGGAGCCGTGCTCTCCGCCGATCGCTATGCCATTGCGGAGGCCACTACGGCATTGCAAAATTGTGCCGGTAATTTTTATATCAACGACAAACCAACCGGAGCCGTTGTAGGGCAACAACCGTTCGGAGGTGCCCGTGCCTCGGGAACCAATGACAAAGCGGGTTCTGCACAAAACCTGTTGCGCTGGGTATCGCCCCGTTTGATCAAGGAGACCTTTGTAACTCCGGTGAACTACCGCTATCCGTTCCTAGGGGAAGACTAATTTGTTTTTAGTACATTTACCATTCCCCCTCGTTTGTAAACCAGAAGTTTAACACTAAATACCATTACGATGAAAATGAAGTTTTTAACAGTTTGCCTGATTGGCTTATCCTATTTCGGCATGCAAGCCCAAGACAATCTAGCACAAACCACTATTCAAGCAGTTTTACAAGGAAATCAAGGACAAGTGGTGGCCCTTGCCGAGGCTTTCTCCGAAGAGCAATACGATTGGCGCCCCACTGAAGGTGTTAACTCTGTAAGCGAAGCACTATTGCATGTAGCTGCGGCCAATTATTACTTAGCTTCCAAAATGGGCTTCCCTCCGCCTGAGGGAGTGGATATGATGGGACTTTCCAAAATTACCGGTAAAGAAAACGTTATAGCCGCTTTAAAAGCTTCCAACGAATTTGTACTCGCCACTATCATGAAGGTAGAAACGGCCAAATTAAATGAGGAAGTTGATTTTGGTTTTGCCAAAATGAACATGATGGGCGGTCTCCTTGCCATGATGGAACATAATGGAGAACACAAAGGACAACTCATTGCCTATGCTCGTTCGAACGGGGTCGTACCACCTTGGAGCAAATAAGATAGTTCTATTATTTAGAAGGCCTCCCAGCATTCCGCTTGGAGGCCTTTTTGTTTGCAGTCCCCTACAACATGCTCTATCGGTTTTTTAAAATGGCACCTATTGGGACCTTTTTTATGTCAACCATCGGTAGCAAAGATGATTCCCCGAAAGAGGCCGATATACTATTGAAAATCGACAACTAACTCTGTAAACGACGGAAGTTGATGGCAATGCATTGTACCAGTAGCAGGGTATCCCTACTTTTTTTGCTTCCCATCACCCGCTAGTTCGCCGAAAATTTTACTTTTGGAAAAAACAGCCCACTAAGTGTCAAAAAACAATAATTTCAGAGCTTTTTTTGTTGTACCACCAGCAGTTCAACTGCTCGATATATCTGGCCCTGCCCATCTGTTCTATGAGGCCAGGGCTTACGGTGCAGCGGTTGAGAATGTTTTCATTAGCCTCACCGATACGGTTCAGGAAGCCTCTTGCTCAGGCCTTTCGCTGGGCAATCTACAGCAATTTGCCGATTTTAATCTGGGAAAAACAGATTGGGTTTTTCTACCGGGTTTGGAATCGAACCTTTTAGTACACTCCAATTTTGAAAAAAGCAACGCGCCATTTTACGATTGGCTCAATCAACAGCACACCGCCGGGGCCAAAATATGTTCCGTTTGTACGGGAGCCTATCTATCCGCGCAAGCCGGCCTGCTTGCCAATAAGGAATGTACCACCCACTGGAAGTTCATAGAAGATTTTAGTGCAAGATATCCCGAAGCCCGTGTCTTAAACGATCGGCTCATAGTAAAGGATGGGAATTTATATTCAAGCGCTGGAGTTTCGTCGGGAATAGATCTGGCCCTCTATTTATTAGAAGAGGCCTTCGGTCCTGTTTTTGCTGCCAAAATAGCCAAGGAAGTAGTTATTTTTCTAAGACGTACCGAACACGATCCACAGCTCAGTGTTTTTCTCCAATACCGCAATCATTTGGAAAACCGTATTCACAAGGTACAAGATCTCTTGGCCCAAGCGGTACATCAGAAATCGAAGATCCAAAAACTGGCCGAGGAGGTACATATGAGTCCTAGAAACTTGACTAGGCTTTTTAAAAAAACAACCGGCATTACTATTGGGCAATATGTAGACAAGCTAAGGGTCGAGAAGGCCATGTTATTGCTCGCCGAAGGGGAGCGCGTAGATGTTGTAAGCAACGCTTGTGGCCTCAATAGTGCAAATCAGCTAAGGACACTTCTCAAAAAACACACCGATCTATTACCCTCCCAATTGCGGTCGTAATGTCCTGATTCTGCGTAAAATTGTCCTTTAAAAGTTCTCGCAACATTGATAGCTTTGAGCAAATCATCAATCCAATGCAAAAGCTTCTAGTATTCACCAGTATCTTAATTTTTCGATTAATGTACAGTCAACCCGATATCGGGACCAACACCACATTTATTTGCCCACCTTGCAACAGTACCTGCGATGATGCCATTCATGATCGACCGGGAGTCTGTGCTCATTGTAATATGGTGTTGGTGCCAAAAAACAAGTCAAAGACCATTGCCTTCTACCTTCAAGACGGTGTAGAAGTTTTGGACTTTGCCGGACCAATGGAGGTTTTTGCGTATGCAGGCTATAAAGTATTCACCGTTTCAGAAAAAAAAGAGATAATCCAATCGCAACGTATACTGAACATTATGCCAGCGTATAGTATTGAGGATGCGCCAAAAGCAGATATCCTCGCATTTTTTGGAGGCAATGCTTCCGCAGCATCTACCAATCCCAAAGTAATCGAATGGGTGAAAAACCAGCAAGACGTGCATTATTACTTTTCGGTATGTACGGGTGCATTTATACTCGCCGAGGCGGGTACTTTGGATGGAAAAGTGGCCACTACCTTTCACGACGCCCTAGATGACCTTGAAAACAGTTACCCTGCTGTTGATGTACGGTATAATGTACGTTTTGTAGATAATGGAAAAGTGATTACCACTGCAGGGATTTCAGCAGGGATTGATGGTGCATTACATTTGGTTGCCAAACTCCAAGGGGTAAATGCTGCAAAAAGAACCGCTTATTATATGGAGTATGACAACTGGCAAGTGGGAGATGGATTGCTCTTAACCACAAACAATCCATATACAAAAACATTATCGACCGAGGCCTTTATAGATTTTGTGGGCACCTATGAATACAAAAAAGGAACTGAAATCGTAATAAAATACAACCCCGATGACGGTTTATACGTACTAGTGAACAATATTCCTTATCCTTTGTATCACGAAAATGGGGATATTTTCTCGGATGTGCGCAGCGAACCTGTTTTCTTCAAAAGAAATGAGGTCAAAGAAGTAATCGGGTACTCTTTAGAAGAAACAGGGGTACTTTTTAAAAAATTAAAGTGACCCTACTCCTATGCCATCTTCCAAGCTGCAGTTTCCTACAATGTGTAATACTTTTTGTGCTGGGGCCCGCGCGCAGCTTTCGACTATTGATTCCACGTTGAAATTAAATCAAATGCTGCCTCCCCCGGATTTAAATTGAAACCGCTGCTTTTGAAGGCCTTGAAAGGCTTCTGTTGTTCAACGAACCTTCCAGAATACAATTTAATGTAAACTTAATGTTAATTTATTGTAAATTTTATGTAACTTAAGTCTTTGAATCCCTAAATCGTATTCACATGAAGAAGCATGTTCCACAAAAGGCAGAAAAAAACAACCCTGTTGCATGGTATAAAAAAGCAACCAGATATCTAAAAGATTATGCAAGGAAATGTCGGTACTCGTACCTACGAATGTGGAGCATTTAAGGTCACCCTTTAAATTTTAAAGGCAGGTACACTACTTTTTTGGTCTCAAAAAAGTCTTCCTTGAAATAATCCGTCAGGTCAAAAATTTGAGCTGTTCGATAGTCCTTAAGTTCATCAGACAGGTCGCCTCCTTTTAGGTATAGAATTCCATTGCGTCTTTGATGGGTAGATTCTTTTTTAATGCGCCCTTTTATCCAATGTACAAAAGTGGGCATCGCCGCAACCGCTCTGCTCACAATAAAATCATACTGTTGACCCAGTTCCTCTACTCTTTTGTTTACGGCCGTTACATTTTGTAACTGCAATCCCCGCACCACCTCTTCTACAACCTTGATTTTTTTCCCGATTGAATCGACCAACGTAAAATGCGTTTCCGGAAATAGTATTGCCAGGGGTATTCCCGGAAAACCCCCACCGGTGCCTACATCGAGTACCGATGCTCCAGGATGAAACTGCTGTATCTTTGCAATCCCCAAAGAATGTAGTACATGACGTAGATATAACTCATCTATATCCTTTCGGGACACTACATTAATCTTTTGATTCCAATCTTGATAGAGCCCCGCAAGCAAAACAAATTGTTCTTTTTGTGTTTCGGTCAGGGATGGGAAATAATCAAAAATGAGTTGCGCGGTCATACGGTTATTACTTGATGCGTCCACTTATTACGAAATGGATATTCCTTTTCCGCAAAAATAGTATATTCGGATACTTTAAAATTTCCTTTTTAGGAAACAATTCAGAAATTTCATTTCTAATTGGATTATATTTACCCAAAAGATTGTAATACATGGAACCAAGTACCATTCGATTTTCCAGAAAAGATTCCGCACAGTTCTTTAAAACACTCAACAAGCGCGTAAACGAATACTTCAAAGAAAACAAAATAAAAAAAACAGGTAACTGGAGACTTCATTTGAAGTCTGTTGTAATGTTTGGACTCTTCCTAGCCCCTTACTTCCTAATTCTGACCTTGAATCTACCCAACTGGGCCAACCTTCTGTTGACCATCGTAATGGGTATTGGAATGGCCGGTGTTGGCATGAATGTCATGCATGATGGAAACCATGGTGCCTACTCCAACAAAAAATGGGTAAATAAACTCATGGGCAGTAGCATTTATATTCTTGCGGGAAATGTATACAACTGGCAAGTACAACACAACGTATTGCACCATACCTATACCAATATACATGAACATGACGAAGACCTGGAAGCGGGGCGTATTTTGCGTTTCTCCAAGCATTCGAAATGGCAGAAGCACCACCGGTTTCAGCACTACTATTCGGTATTCCTGTATGGCCTTCTAACCTTTAACTGGGCCATCACGACTGATTTTCAGCAGATGTACCGATACATGAAGCGAAAGCTCTCCTATGGTAAATTACCCAGTGCAGCCATGAACTGGAGCACCTTGGTGGTTACCAAATTGTTGTACATCGTTATTTGGATCGTGCTCCCATTGATTTTTGTGGATATCGCCTGGTGGAAAATCTTGTTGGGCTTTTTTATTATGCATTATGTTGCGGGTGTGATCTTAAGCGTTGTGTTCCAACTGGCCCATGTAGTGGATGAAGCGGACACCCCCCTACCCGATGAAAGCGGAACGATGAAAAATACTTGGGCGATTCACCAACTGTTTACCACCGTGAATTTTGGGACTAAAAATCGCATCGTTAATTGGTTCACCGGTGGTCTGAACCATCAAGTTGAACATCATATTTTCCCAAATATCAGTCATGTTCATTACACAAAAATTTCTAAAATTGTGAAAGAAACGGCCAAAGAATTTAATTTGCCCTACAATGAATATAAAACTACTAGAAAAGCTATAATTTCGCATTTTAAACATCTAAAAGAGTTAGGCAAGCGACCCGCTTTACAGTATTAGAAACAGCAAGGCGTTCCTCATTCAATTTTTGGAATGACCGGTATACTTGACTAACGGCTTTCGGTTCAAATATAGCTTTCATCATGACACCCTCATTACAAATGACCCAAGAACTTTCTGAAAGAATTATGAGCGTTACGCCTTCCGCAACGCTTGAAATGGCCGCCAAAGCGCGAGAGCTGAGAGCCGCCGGAAAAGACATCATTGGCTTGAGTCTGGGAGAGCCTGACTTTAATACCCCGGATTACATCAAAGACGCGGCCATACAAGCGGTAAACGACGACTACAATTCGTATACCCCTGTTGACGGCTACGCAGCTTTGAAAGATGCCATCGTGACCAAATTCGAACGCGACAACGGCCTTACGTATGAGCATAGTCAACTTGTGGTCTCTACTGGCGCCAAGCAAGCTTTGTACAATGTAGCACAGGTAGTGTTGAACAAAGGGGACGAAGTACTGTTGCCATGCCCATACTGGGTCAGCTATAGCGATATTGTAAAACTTGCCGACGGTGTCCCCGTTGAAATACCGACCTCTTTAGAGAGCGATTTTAAGATCACTCCGGCGCAGTTGGAAGCGGCTATTACTCCAAATACCAAAATGCTTTGGTACAGTTCTCCTTGCAACCCAAGTGGCTCTATCTATAGTGAAGAGGAATTGCGAGCATTGGCCGATGTATTGCAGAAACACCCAAGAATTATTGTAGTAAGCGATGAGATTTACGAACACATTAACTATGGGGTTACAAAACATGCCTCTATGGCGGGCTTCGAAGATATGTATGATCGTACCGTTACGGTAAATGGTGTGGCGAAGGCCTTTGCAATGACCGGCTGGCGCATTGGCTATATTGGCGCACCCACGTACATTGCAAGAGCTTGTAATAAGCTTCAAGGGCAAGTGACCAGTGGTGCAAATTGTATTGCACAACGTGCCGTAATTACCGCTTTGACCGAAGCACCCAGCAAAGTGCAGTACATGATCAATGAATTTAAACAACGTAGAACCATTATACTGGGATTGTTAAATGCGATACCAGGATTCAAATGTAATGAACCGGAAGGTGCCTTTTATGTCTATCCGGATATCACCGCCCACTTTGGTAAAACCTATAATGGGGTCACCGTCAACAATGCATCTGACTTTGCCATGTACTTATTGGAATATGCCAACGTAGCCACGGTTACCGGCGACGCCTTTGGCAATGGGAATTGTATTCGAATATCCTATGCCGCTTCGGAAAGTGAGATTCGGGAAGCCGTCTCCAGAATAAAGGCCGCTTTAAGCTAGTCAAAACCCTATTACGGCATACCCCTCTGAATACTATTTCAGGGGTTTTTTTATCTTTTCACTTTGATATATCGAGATTTATCAATATGTTTGAGACATGGATGACCGATTGGTAGTGGATATTAGTAAATGTATTTCGAATCCGATGCGACTCAAGATTTTAAATTGGCTGAGACAACCGGAAAATCATTTCCCCCCCCACAATGTAGTAAGGCATTTTAACGATGGGGTTTGTGCTACCTATATTCAGGAGAAAACCAACCTATCGCAGTCTACTATTTCAACCTATCTGTCCATGATGGAGAAATGTGGATTACTCATCTCGACACGGCATGGTAAGTGGTCCTATTTTAAGCGTAATGAAACATTAATTCAGCAATATGCGAATACCTTAATTTAAAAAATTTGGTGTTTTATATCGATATATTTCGATATACGGATATGAAATAAAAACAACCAAAGGCCTACTGTCCCATGCTCAAAGAGCGCACCATTCAATAAAGAATTTATAATTGCAGTTTTGGGAGAGTACCGATCAAATAGGTCTAGCGGCAATGCATAATAATCTCGAATATTAAATAAAACCAATATTATGAAAATACTTATTATAGGTGGAAATGGCACCATCGGCAACAAGGTTACATCCTACTTTAGCGAGCACAACACCCTTATTATCGCGGGTCGTACAAACGGTGATGAAAAAGTAGATATTGCAGACAGTGCTTCTATTAAGGCCCTTTTTGAAAAGATAGGAACGGTAGATGCCATTATCTGTATTGCTGGTGAAGCCAAGTGGGCGCCTTTCAGTGAAATGAACGAGGAAGACTACTATATTGGCCTTAAAAGCAAACTTATGGGACAGGTAAATCTAGTACGGATCGGACGGCATTTTCTAAACCCCACTGGTTCTATCACCTTATCCACCGGTATTTTAGCTGACGATCCGGTTGCACAAACAACGAGCGCCGCTATGGTAAATGGGGGTATTCACAGTTTTGCGAAGGCCGCCGCATTGGAAATGGAAAATGGCCATCGCATCAATGTCGTATCCTTGGGTATGGTAGAAGATGCATACGAAAAGTACAAAAACTTTTTCCCAGGACACAACCCCATTCCAATGAGCAAGGTTGTTAAGGCATATGAACGTAGTGTGAACGGCCGGGACAATGGGCGTATTATTCGCTACTACGATCAATAGCGGATAACAAAGCCATTGGTATTTTCAAATTTAAAAAATCATGTACAGGGATCAGAGAAATCGTATTTTGTGATAACACCCTATCCAACCCAATGTAACTATGAACATAGCACCCTTTAAACTAGAAAGATATTACACCCTTCATGAATTTTCGGCCGAGTTCTCCCTCTGTAATTCAGATTGTGAGGCCCTGACGATTCAAGAACTATTAGCGCTTGAAACCGGTTCCGCCGAAAAGTTTCAAAATCAGTGGTTGGGATATACCGAAAGTAAGGGAAACCCCTCGTTGCGGAATGATATTAGCGGTATTTATTCCACGATTACACCCGACGATCTTTTGGTTTGTGCCGGGGCCCAAGAACCTATATTTCTCTTTTCGCAAGCCCATTTGAAACAGGGAGATCACGTCATCGTACAAACGCCGTGTTATCAATCGCTGCAGTCTGTTCCCGAAAGTATCGGCTGTAGCGTATCTAGATGGGATGTCGTATACAAAAACACGCGACCTACTTTTGACCTATCACAGCTCTCTGATCTAATTACGGATAAGACCAAGGTAATTTTCCTGAATACACCGCACAATCCCACTGGGTTTCACTTTTCAAAAGCAGCACAAGAGGAGCTGATTACGATTGCGAGAAAAAACAATATTATTCTTTTCTGCGACGAGGTATACCGGGAATTGGAGCACGGCCCCGCCCATACGATACCTGCTTTTGCAGATGCCTATGAGTTGGGGGTATCCGTTGGGGTCTTATCAAAATCCTATGGCCTACCGGGTTTGCGAATTGGTTGGGTGGCCAGCAAGAACCAAGAAATTTTGGAGAGGATTGCCATCTTAAAAGAATACACTACCATTTGCAACTCTGCTCCTAGCGAGTTTTTAGCCGGGGTCGCCTTACGAAACCGTGCAACTATTTTAGAAAGAAATCTGGGCATAGTGCAACAAAACTTGGGTTTGTTTGATGCTTTTTTCGAAAAATACTCCGATTTATTTGCCTGGTGGCGTCCGCAAGCCGGCCCTATAGCCTTGGTACAAATGAAATTCGACACCAACGACATGGCGTTTGCGGAACGCGCCCTAAAAGATAAAAAAGTACTGCTATTACCTGGGGGCATCTATAATTTTCCAGGGTATTTTAGAATTGGTTTTGGGCGTGCCGGCATTCCCCAGGCACTAAATAAATTCGAGGAATTCGTAGTTGAGAATCTAATTTCAAGCAGCTAACACCTTAGGAGAAAAAAGGAAACTGGCCCGATAACGTATGCATGGACAAACCATTTCATAGCGTATTACCTGTTTACGTACGTTTCCAAAAATACGGTGTCAGCAAAATTAAGACCGTAAAAAGCTCTAGTCTTCCCGCCAACATCAAAAAGCAACACCACCATTTACCCAAATCGGGGAGACCGTTAAAATTGCTCAAGGGATTTAAGCTACCAAAAGCAGGCCCCACATTGCCCAGGGCCGAAGCGGCCCCACCAATGGCACTCACGAAATCGAGTCCTAAAATACCCAACACCAGGGCCCCTATGATAAACAACAACATATAGAGGACAAAGAAGCCTATGATGTTGTAAACAATATGCTCCTTAACGGTTTTATTATTGTAGCGTACCGGTATCACGGCATTGATATGCAAGGTGCGTTTAAATTCTAACAGACCATTCTTTATGATCAACAAATGACGCATTACCTTGATTCCTCCGGCAGTGGAACCTGCCGATCCTCCCAAAAACATAAGACCAAAGAAGAAAATAGTCAAAAAGGGTGTCCAACTGGTAAAATCGGCCGTGACAAAACCTGTGGTGGTTATGACGGCGACTACCTGAAAAAGGGCATGCCTAAAGGCACTCTCCCCTGCTCCAAAAATCATAGGATGATATTCTGTAAGTGGTACGTTTGCCTGCACATAAATAACAATGCCCGCCAACATGGCAAAACCCAGAATAAAGGACGTATAAAATTTAAACTCCTCATCTTTGATAATTTTCTGCACTTTTCCCTTGAACGCAAAATAGCTGAGTACAAAATTGCTCCCTGCCAAGAACATGAACAGTATAACGATATACTGGATCAGCGGTTGGTCGTTCCAAAAGGCCATGCTTAAGTTCTTTGTAGAAAAACCGCCTGTGGAAAGGGTAGCCATTGAATGGTTGATAGCATCAAAAAAATTCATCCCGGCCAGTTTGAGTAACAGCGTCTCCGCCGCGGTGTATCCAACATAGATCAACCAAAGCCGTTTTGCGGTATCGGTAATTCTTGGGTGCAACTTGTCGGTACTAGGTCCCGGAGCTTCCGCAGCGAACAATTGCATCCCACCAATTCCTAGCAAAGGTAAAATGGCAATGGCCAAAACAATGATTCCCATACCCCCTATCCAGTGGGTTAAGCTGCGCCATAGCAATATTCCTTCCGGCAAGCTTTCAATATCATCCAAGATAGAAGCTCCGGTGGTGGTATAGCCCGAAATGGTTTCAAAAAAAGCATTGGTTACACTGGGAATAGCTCCCGAAAAGATATAGGGCAGCATTCCCGATATCGACATAACGATCCAACCCAAGGTAACGATAAGATATCCTTCTTTTCGCTTTACTTCCTTTTTGTGTCCCCTTGTAAAATACATGGCCGTCACTCCGGTGAACATAGCCGTAATAGATGCCAATGAGATATCAAGGGTTACCCCGTCTCCATATAACCCACTCACCAAGGCGGCAATCAACATAAACCCCCCGTTGAAAAGCAACAGCAGGCCCATGATGTGCATTATAATTTTGGAGTTAAGCGCCATCTATAAAAACAATCGTTCTATCGTAGGTATTACTTCGGGTAAACAACAAACCACCACACGATCTCCTTCTTTAATTTCAAAACCACCTAAGGGAATATAGCCTTGACCGTCTCTCACCACTCCCCCAATCGTCGCCGATTTCGGAAAATCGAGTTCGCGGATAATATTTCCCGTCACCCGGGAATCGGCTTTTACAACAAACTCCAATATTTCCGCATTTAGGTTATTGAGGCGCATTAAAGCTACTACCTCTCCCCTACGAATATGGCGGAAAATATTATTGGCCGCCAATAGTTTTTTATTGATCAACGTGTCGATACCGATAGAATGGGAAAGTTGAAAATAATCCATATTCTCTACCAAAGCGATCGTTTTCTTGATAAACTTTGATTTGGCCACCAGGCAAGACATGATATTCGTCTCTGAATTCCCGGTAACCGCGATGAAGGCATCCATTGACTCAAGGCTTTCTTCCTCCAGCAATTCTACGTTTCTACCGTCTCCATTAATAATGAGGGCATTGGGAAGGTCGTCGGCAAGGTCAAAGGCTTTCTCTTTATCTTGCTCAATAAGTTTTACATTGAATTTTTTGGCGCAAAGATCTCTAGCCGCTTTGAAGCCTACCTGACTGCCCCCCAAGATCATTACATTTTTAATGTCCTGTTTTTTCTTTCCGGTGAGTTTATAGAGTTCATCGACCCCTTCTTTCACGGTGATAAAATATACTTGGTCGCCCTCCTTGAAAACAGTATCTCCCCTAGGAATAACCGTAAATTGGGTACCCGTTCGCTGCAATGCAATAGGCATAAAGTGCAGTTCTGGAAAAATAGTGGCCGCCTCTTTGACCATTTTGCCAACAAAGGGGGCCGTTTTAGGCAATGAGACACCTACCATGATCAAGGTGCCATCTTCAAACTCGTAGGTATCATTAAAGGCCGATTTGTTCAGTAACATTTGAATCTCCGTAGCCGCTAGCTCTTCAGGAGAAATCAACTCATCGATACCCAGTTCGGCAAACTTGACCACATCTTTATTATCCACGAACTCGGTATTCGAAATTCGAGCAATGGTTCGTTTGCACCCCAACTGCTTGGCCAACATACAAAGGGTAATGTTCGTTGTTTGGGAGGAAGTTACCCCTATTACCAAATCCGAATTTTCCACGCGGGCATCTTGCAATACGGAAATAGAAGTTGCATCTCCCCGCAATACCCGAATATCTAAATGACTGTCGGCATAGGCAAGACTGGTTTTATCATTGTCGATCAGGGTGATATCCTGAGATTCGTATGAGAGCAGTTTTGCTAAATGAAAACCTACTTCACCTGCTCCTGCGATTATAATTTTCATCTAGTAACGCAATGGTGTATAATTAGGCGTTATCCTAAGCCGCCCGTGAGAAAGAAATGCTTTGGTAACCAGAAGGGTCTTATTGCAATTCATATGTTGATAAGATTTGCATTTGATGCAGGGCAAAATTACACATTTTATCGTGGTCGACCTCAAAATACGCTTATTAAAAACTTGATAAGGCCGTCTTTATTGTCTTTGGAATGGCATATATCACCAAAGCGAAATCGTATCTTTGCCGAAAATTGTTAAAATGGCAAAAAAAGTTACCCCTTACAGTGATTCCGAGCTCGGAAAAAAAGCACAGGTAACCAAAATGTTCGATACCATCAGTACCAACTACGATGGTCTCAATCGGGTCATCTCCTTTGGAATCGACATTAAATGGCGGAAACGGGTCGTACAACTACTCAAAAGAAAAAATCCGGCCAGTATTCTGGATATCGCCACCGGAACCGGAGATCTGGCCATCAATTTAACACAAACGGGGGCGAAACGGATCGTGGGTCTTGATATTTCCCCTGGAATGCTCGAAGTGGGTAAAAAAAAGGTGCATGACAAGAACATGGACCAAGTAATCGAAATGGTCGTTGGCGATAGTGAGAACCTGGTCTACGAAGACGAAAGTTTTGATGCGGTGACCGTGGCGTTCGGTGTGCGAAATTTTGAGACGCTCGAAAAGGGGCTAGCGGAAATTTACCGGGTGTTGAACAAGAATGGCACTTTTGTAGTTTTAGAGACTTCTGTACCTACCAAAACCCCCTATAAACAAGGGTATCGACTCTACACCAAATATATACTACCACTGATCGGACGGGCATTTTCAAAAGACCGCTCCGCCTATAGCTATCTTAGTGAATCTGCAGCAGTTTTCCCTCACGGGGAGGAGTTCAACAATATTTTACGGAAAATCGGGTTTATAGAGGTAGAAAACAAGCCCCAAACCTTCGGGGTGGCATCAATATATGTTGCTACAAAGTAAACTTATGAGGAATACCTTTTTTCTAATGCTTGCAGTGATTTTGCTAGGACAACCTATCTCGGCGCAGTTCAAAGAAAATCCGGTACTGAATATAGAGAACAAGGACAAAAAGTTTCTCAATTACGGTTATTTCCTTGGTTTCAATTCATATGACTTCAAATTCGATTATAAAACGAATTTGGGCGAGGTTGACGAGGTATTGGTTGATAAGTCTACAGGCTTCAATGTTGGTTTGATCGGCGAAATGCGCATCAATGAATTCTTGGATATCCGAATAGAGCCAGGATTGCACTACAACGCACGAAATCTGGTGTATACCAAGTTCCCGTCTCCCGAAAACACACCGGTAAACATTTTAAGGGAGGTAAAATCTACCTATATCAACTTTCCGCTATTATTAAAAGTCAGTACCAAAAGGTTCGGCAATTTTAAACCCTTTCTGATCGGAGGACCCTCTGCTTCCTTAAACCTGGGCAGCAATGAAACAAATGTAGACGATAACAGCAGCGGTACTTTTCGCATGAAGAAATGGAATTATAACTACGAATTGGGTTTTGGGATCGATTTCTACCTTGAGTATTTTAAGTTCACACCTTCTATTCGAGGGGTATTCACCCTTAACAACGAATTGGTCCCCGATGTGGACCCCAATAGTCCATGGACGGGAAATATAGATGCCATGCGTACCCGCGGCCTGTTTATCAATTTCACTTTTGAATAATAGTTCGCTAGTATCCCCTACGCAGTTCGTTCAATAAGATAGCAGTTGCCATTGCCACATTTAAACTTTCGGTAGCGCGCTCGCCAAATCTAGGAATCGTGATTTTTTTTGCTATCAGCGCTTCGATACTTTCCGAAATACCGTTTGCTTCATTGCCCATCACTAAAACACCCGTTTCGGGAACAGTGGTCCCATACACACTTTCACCCTCCATAAAAGCGCCGTAGACCGGTGTTGTTGTTGTTTTTAAAAAACGCGCTAAATCGGTATATCCAATATTCACTCTCGTAATAGAACCCATGGTAGCCTGCAGTACCTTTGGGTTATAACAGTCTACCGTACTGGCCGAACAGACCAAATGCTTTATGCCGAACCAATCACACAAGCGTATGATGGTTCCCAGGTTGCCGGGATCTCTCACATCGTCCAAAACGAGTACCCAATCGTTGTAATCGATAGGTTTAGGTGTCGGAATATGAAAAACACCCAGTACGGTATTGGCATTTTGTAAGCCGGTCATTTGCCCCAACACTTCGTGCGCCACTTTTTCGATATTCGGTAGCGTTACATCAAAAAGATCGGCATCTGTCGTGTATACCTTCTCTAAGGCATAATGGGAGTTTAACAGCTCCTGAACCGACTTCACCCCTTCGACTACGAACATACCGGAACGATTTCGGTACTTTTTTTGCTGTAGCCTTTTTACAAATTTTATTTGGTTTTTCACAACCATGCAACTAATGAATTCGTTTAGATGTAGTTTTATCTGCAAATATCACATTTTGCCATCATATTTCTATATTCTTGGAGAAAACCGTCACGCCATGCGTAAAAAAAGAATGCATCAACACCGAAAAGCCGATATTTTTGGTTCCAAATAAAAAGTTTAATTGAATTCAATGTATTTTTGATTTCTATGAGGGGTATTTCGCGAATGAAACTAAGCTGTGCTAAAATTAGCCTGTTATTGTCAGCCATAGTGATTACCTCTTGCAACACTTTGAAGCGGGTAGGCGATACGGAATTACTGGTGCAAAAAAATTCAATTTTTACCGATAGCCTCAAAGTAATCGACGAGGATATCGAAAGCCTTTTGCTTCAGAAACCCAATAGCACCGTATTGGGATATCCGTTGCGATTGAACATTTACAACCTGGCGAAAAAAGACCCCGACTCCTCCTTTCAGCAATGGCTCTATAAAAAGGAAAAAAGGAAAGATAGACTCGAACGCCTGCTCTCGGCGAAACAGGTAAGGCGACTCGGAGAATCGTTTCTTGTAAAAGGTCTCAGTGAAACCTTAAAGGACATAGGGGAGGCGCCCGTGATATTGGACACGGCCTTGACCAGAAGAAGTCTTGCCCGACTTAGCGCGCATTATGGCAGTAAGGGATATTTCAACAATAACACCTTTTACGAAATAGACACCCTGTCGAAAAAGCAACGGGCCAAAGTCACCTACCGCATAACATTGGGCAAACCCTTCATGATCGATTCCGTAAGTACTTCTATCCGTTCCCCGGCAATCGACTCTATCTACAACCAACACCGAGCAGCCTCGCTCATAAAAAGAAATGACCAGTTCGACTTTACCAACTTTAATAACGAACGTGAACGATTGTCCGATCTTTTCAAGAACAATGGTGTTTATAATTTTCAGGAAAGCTCCATCAATTTTGATCTTGTCGCCGATACAACAAAGTTGGGCAATGATCCACAGATGGGGGTGGTACTCAATATTGATGATCTTCGTAAAAGGGGGGAAGATTCGGTCACTACCGAACCTTACAAGGTCAGTAAATTCGAGAACATTAATATTTTCACCGACTTTCGGTTTGACCAACAGAACCTTGAACAGAAATTTATTCGCTACAAAGGGTATACTATTTTTTACAGGGGGAAATTACGGTTCAAGCCCAAAACACTGGCGGATGCCATTTTTTTTGAAAGAGATAGTATTTACAGAGAGATAAATCAAATCAGGACCTACCAGCAAATCAACAACCTCAATGTATTTAGATACCCCACCATTACGTTTAATCCAGATAGTACCAATACCAAGTTGAATTCGAATATCTATTTGGCGGCCCGGCCCAAGTACTCCTTTGGTTTTAATTTGGATGTAACCACCTCAAGCATTCAACAAATTGGTATTGGGGTAAGCCCTTCTTTCAAGGCGAGAAACCTTTTCAGGGGAGCGGAGAACTTTAGTCTTTCTGCACGAATGAGCGTCGGTAATTCAAACGATCAGAATATCGCGGACAACCGTTTTTTCAATATTCAAGAATATGGAATCGACCTAAGCATTGATTTTCCGCGAATTTGGTTCCCATTTTTAAAGACCGAAAAATTTATTCCCAGTTATACCTTGCCTAGAACCAGACTTTCCATAGGTACTAGCTTTCAACAAAACATTGGGCTCGACAAGCAAACTTTCAATGCCGTACTCGGTTACAATTGGACTCCGTCCAAAAAAATAAACCACGGGGTAGAGCTTTTGAACATACAATTTGTAAACAATGTGCGGCCCAAGCAATTCTTTCGGTTTTACCAAAGCTCCTATTCCCAGTTAGACGCGATTGCAGATGATTTTGAGGAGGATGATGACCTGGTCGGTTTTTTTGATGATCAGGAAGACCCTCAACTAAGCATCCCCAATGGAACCGATGGCTTCATTGCGGCGATCGATAGTAATTTGGTCGATGGCATTTCTCCATCACAAATTTCCGAGGTGGCCAGAATTGTTGAAAGACGATCACGACTGGTACAGAACAACCTTATTTTTGCAAGCAACTACACCCTGAACCTAAACAGTAGGATAGATATTGCCGACAATGATTTTTATCGATTTCGATTTAAGTTTGAAAGCGCCGGGAATCTCTTGGCCGGCCTATCCAACATTATTCCCTTTACAAAGGAAGAGGAGCAATCCCAAATATTGAATGTTGCCTTTTCCCAATACCTTAAAACAGAGTTTGAATATGTGAAGTATTGGGATCTAAGCCGTTCAAATGTATTGGCCGTTCGTTCGTTCTTTGGCATTGCCGTACCCTATGGCAATTCGAACAGTATACCGTTCGTGCGCAGTTACTTTGCCGGGGGCGCCAATGATAACAGGGGTTGGTTCCCCTATTCCCTTGGGCCGGGAAAAACCGATGCGATCAATGACTTCAATGAGGCTAATCTTAAAATTGCGGTCAATGCCGAATACCGTTTTCCGATAACGGGCAACTTCAAGGGCGCGCTCTTTGCCGATGCCGGGAACATTTGGAATATTTTTGATAATGTGGAAGACCCCGATGCAAAATTTCAAGGCATCAACTCTTTAGCCGACATTGCCCTGGGCTCTGGCTTTGGACTGCGATATGATTTCACCTATTTCCTCTTCAGGGCCGATTTGGGCTTTAAGACCTATAATCCGGCCGACGAACCCTCCAAAAGATGGTTTAGAGACTATAATTTTGCCAACTCGGTACTACAGATAGGTATCAATTATCCATTTTAATGTACTGCTTTCCCCATTAAATTACATTAAATGCAATCACATCCCTTGAAATATGAGGAATCGGCAGTTGATAGGGTTTCAGTTGTAAATTGATCTTTGTCTACAACTTATTTTATTACTTTTGTCCCGTTCAAAAAATAAACTAACAGACTTACTCATTATGTCTCATACAATAAAACCAGGTGTTGCCACAGGTAACGAAGTACAGGAAATTTTCAATTACGCGAAAGAAAAAGGGTTTGCACTTCCCGCAGTAAATGTAATAGGATCTAATACCATTAATGGGGTACTAGAAACTGCGGCCAGTTTGAACGCTCCCGTAATCATTCAGTTTTCCAACGGCGGTGCTCAGTTCAATGCAGGTAAAGGGCTTTCAAATGAAGACCAACGAGCAGCGATCCAGGGGGCTGTTGCAGGTGCAAAACACGTGCATCAATTAGCGGAAGCATATGGCGCTACCGTTATTTTGCATACGGACCACTGTGCTAAAAAATTACTGCCGTGGATAGATGGTATGCTGGAAGCCAGTGAAAAACACTATGCCGAAACCGGAAAGTCATTGTTCAGTTCCCACATGATCGATCTATCGGAAGAACCGATCGAAGAGAATATTGAAATTTGTAAAGAATATCTAGCGCGTATGGCGAAAATGGATATGACCTTGGAAATCGAATTGGGAATCACAGGCGGGGAAGAAGACGGAGTCGATAATTCAGACGTGGATGACAGCAAACTCTACACGCAACCGGAAGAGGTGGCGTACGCCTATGAAGAGTTGTCAAAAGTAAGCCCTCGTTTTACCATTGCGGCGGCCTTTGGAAATGTACACGGTGTTTACAAACCTGGAAATGTAAAGCTTACCCCTAAAATTTTGAAAAACTCTCAGGAGTACATCAGTGAAAAATATGGGGTTGAACACAACCATATCGATTTTGTATTTCACGGAGGGTCGGGTTCTAATGTGGAAGAGATTCGGGAGGGGATCAGCTATGGCGTGATCAAAATGAATATTGATACCGATTTACAATACGCTTTCCTGGCCGGTGTTCGCGATTACACCCAAGGCAAAAAAGACTTTTTACAAGCGCAAATCGGAAACCCCAATGGTGCGGACGAGCCTAACAAAAAGTTCTATGATCCCCGTGTATGGCTTCGTGAAGGCGAAAAGAGTTTCATTGATCGATTAAAAAAAGCGTTTGAGGACCTAAATAACGTGAATACTTTATAACTTAGAGACCACTAAAAAATCTACTAAGCAAAATTGGGCGATATGACGGCATGGTTTAAGCGTAAGGAAAAAGGGATACAAACGGCGACCGAAGAAAAGAAAGACACTCCAAAAGGATTGTGGTACAAATCGCCAACCGGTAAAATAGTAGAATCCGAAGTGTTGGCCAAAAACTTCTATGTAAGCCCGGAAGATGATTACCATGTTCGAATAGGAAGCAAAGAGTATTTCGAAATCCTTTTCGATGATAATAAATTTACCGAGTTAGATGCCAAGCTTTCCTCAAAAGACCCTTTAAAGTTCGAGGACACCAAGAAATATGCCGACCGTTTAAAAGCGGCTCAAAAGAAGACCGGCCTCAAAGATGCGGTTCGCACCGCCATCGGAAAATCATTGGGCAAGGATTTGGTCATCGCCTGTATGGACTTTTCCTTTATCGGTGGCTCGATGGGGAGTGTAGTAGGCGAAAAAATCGCCAGGGCCATTGATCATTCAATTAAGAAAAAAGTGCCCTTTTTAATGATTTCAAAATCGGGCGGGGCCCGAATGATGGAGGCTGCACTTTCGCTGATGCAACTGGCAAAAACTTCTGCTAAATTGGCTCAATTGGCCGAAGCAAAAATTCCCTATATCTCTCTTTGTACCGACCCTACCACGGGTGGCACAACGGCCTCCTACGCCATGTTGGGGGATATTACCATTTCCGAACCGGGTGCACTAATCGCCTTTGCCGGACCGCGGGTGGTAAAAGAAGCTACCGGAAAAGACTTACCAAAAGACTTCCAAACCGCCGAGTTTTTGTTGGAACATGGCTTTTTGGACTTTATTTCTCATCGAAGCAAGCTAAAAGAAAAAATAAATCTATATATTGATCTTATCGGGAACAATCCGGTACGGGCATAGGATAGCACTACCTTTAACATTCTAAGTCTTTCTTTGTTCCTTATAAAAGTAAATGTTCATTACTACTTACTTTAAAAGCAGTACAGATGAAAACCTTCCTCCCCCACTTATACCTTTTTATTGCCTGCATTTTCTGTTGTTGTTCAACGGATAAAGTTGAAGATGCGTTGATCGATACTACAGATGCAGCCCGGGAAAGTGCTGATGGCATCGCCTCGGTTACAGAGGTGAAGATTTCAGGCGACGAAAATGCCTATTCCTTTAGTGTAACCGTTTCAAGTCCGGATACCGGTTGTGAGCAATATGCCGACTGGTGGGAAGTGATCGATACCGATGGAAATCTTATCTATCGCCGCGTCCTTGCCCATAGTCATGTTGAAGAACAACCTTTTACACGTTCTGGCGGACCAGTGGCAATTTCTAAAACGACCGAAGTATATGTCCGGGCCCATATGAACAACACAGGCTATGGAACCGCTGTACTAGAAGGTTCGGTGGCCAATGGTTTTACGGTTGCCCAACTGGATAAAACATTTGCCGAAACGCTTGAAAATAGTGCTCCACAACCAGATAAGTGTGCTTTTTAACAACGATTTACAAAAAAGCTATCTTGCGAAGTAAGGCCTTTGCTTTCGCCGGGCATTTACTACAAGATAGCTATCTACTAAAAAATGATGCGGTTATTTATTAAAAAATCTTCGCAACAAAATCTCTGTTTCCTCCCCACTAGGTAAGGTTAAAGTCCCCTTGGCATCGCAACTGCCATCTCCAAAATCAAGGCTCGCCACCGCATCGTTCCGGGTAATTTCCAAAACCCCGCTCACGATAAATCTGCAAGACCATTCCCTCCGTAGCGGAGTTGTTACTTCCTTTGTTAAAGTGCTGCCCAGCTTTCCAGTGTAGGAGCCTAGTCCCGTAATCAAGAAAACATTGTCACCCCAAAAACCGGAACCATATCCTTCAATCCATTCACGGGTTCTTGTGCCATTAAAACTGGCGGTATCCCCATCGGGCCATGTTCCGTTAAAGTTCCATGACGCATTCGACTCAGGATTCCCTTCCCCATTGTTCCGCATTCGAACAATAGAGGCGCTCCCGACAATGGCCACGGCATTAAATGTGAAATCTTCCAAAGACAACGACATAGTTTTGGATGCCATTTCCATATCCTTGGCGTACGAAAGCTTTATAACGCCGCTCAGCACATTACCATTCGGAAGTTCACACCCGTCCCCAAAATCAATCGTTTTTTCTTTGGTCGTTTCTGTCACAACAGTGGTAACGGTGACACATTCTGGAAGGTAATCAGAACGGTAGTTACTTTTTGCACTCGCCGTAATCTCATCCGTTGCGTAGACATCCTCTGCAATACCCACAATATCCTCTGAAATGAGTTCAGCTTCATCGCTTGCCACTAACTCGGTCGCGGTAATGTCACTGCCTTCGTCCAAATCGTTGGCATTATCTTCCTTGTTACATGATGCCAATAATACAATGGCCATTAAGGGCAGTACTTTCAAAAATTTTCTGGAGCAATTTTTCATAATAACTTTTTTTAAGGTTTATTTAACTAGGACCGCCCCAATACAAAAAGGTTTAATTTCAAGATTAAAATAAATCTATGCCGCGCATCGAAAAAATATTTTTATCTTTGCAGCCTGATTGAAAATCAGTCGGATACATAAAAATCATTTAAAACAATATTGGAATGTATTTAACCAAAGAAGTAAAGGCCGAAATCTTTAAGAAACACGGCGGAGAAGAAAAAAATACGGGCTCTACCGAAGGGCAAATCGCGTTGTTCACACATCGCATCAACCACCTTACAGGGCACTTGAAAAAAAATCACAAAGATTACAATACAGAGCGTTCCCTAGTTCGTTTGGTAGGAAAGCGAAGAAGTTTGCTCGATTATTTAAAAAAGAAGGATATTGTAAAATATCGTGAGCTTATCAAAGAGCTTAAGATTCGAAAATAAATCTCAAAAATGGGGAAGCCTTGCTTCCCCATTTTTTATAGTGTTCAAAAGTCCTTGAATATTGTATAGTACAAAAGGCAAACACAAAAAGCTGCACACAGTTTTTCATTGGTCAACACGCAACACAACAACTCCGACCAATGCCTTATCAACGCTTTCGTGCGGTTTAAGCGACCGGTACAATGTATAAAACCAGGTCTTAAACCCATGCGGCCGCATTGACGGGCAAAAATGTCGGAAAGACCATTGTTTAACAATCCCGAAACCGTTTCGGGAGAAAATCAAATTTATGATTCCAAAAGTATTTAAAGAGGTCATTGACCTTGGCGACGGTAGGGAAATTTCTATCGAAACCGGAAAATTGGCCAAACAAGCCCATGGTTCTGTTGTGGTACAATCAGGAAAATGTATGTTATTATGTACGGTTGTTTCCAACTACAAACAAAGCGATGTGGATTTCCTTCCATTGACAGTCGATTATCGTGAGAAATTTGCAGCCGCCGGGCGGTACCCAGGTGGTTTTTTCAAGCGTGAGGCAAGACCAAGTGATGGGGAAGTATTGACCATGCGTTTGGTGGATCGCGTACTACGACCACTTTTCCCAAAAGATTATCATTCTGAAACACAGGTGATGATTCAGTTAATGTCGCATGATGAGGATGTAATGCCAGATGCCATGGCAGGTTTGGCCGCATCTGCCGCAATTCAGTTGTCTGACTTTCCTTTCGAATGTGCCATTTCGGAAGCACGAGTGGGCCGCGTTAACGGGGAATTCGTAATCAACCCGACCAGAGCTCAACTTGCAGAATCGGATATCGACATGATGATCGGTGCTTCTGCCGATTCGGTAATGATGGTAGAAGGTGAAATGGATGAGATTTCCGAAGAAGAAATGACAGAGGCCATTAAGTTTGCACACGAAGCCATTAAAGTACAATGTGCTGCCCAAATTCGTTTGGCCGAAGCATTTGGCAAAAAAGAAGTGCGTGAATACGAGGGAGAGCGCGAAGATGAAGAACTTCAGAAAAAAGTGTACGACCTTGCTTACGACAAAGTGTATGCAATTGCCAAGGAGGGTTCTGCAAAGCATGAGCGTAGTGCCGCATTCGCTGAAATCAAAGAAGAGGTAACAGCTACTTTTTCCGAAGAAGAATTGGAAGATTTTGGAGGCTTGGTTTCCAAATACTTTTACAAGGCGGAAAAAGCGGCGGTACGTGACCTTACCTTAAACGAAGGACTTCGTTTAGATGGTCGTAAGACAGATGAAATTCGTCCCATTTGGTGTGAAGTGGATTATTTACCGTCTACGCACGGTTCCGCAATTTTCACCCGAGGGGAAACACAAGCGCTGGCAACGGTCACCCTGGGAACTTCAAGAGACGCCAATAAAATAGACATGCCGTCTTACGAAGGGGAGGAAAGTTTTTACCTGCACTATAACTTCCCGCCTTTTTCAACAGGTGAGGCAAGACCCATTCGTGGTACATCTCGTAGAGAAGTAGGACACGGTAACCTTGCCCAACGTGCATTGAAAGGAATGGTTCCCGATGATTGCCCATATACGGTACGTGTGGTTTCCGAAGTATTGGAATCAAACGGTTCTTCTTCAATGGCGACCGTTTGTTCGGGCACCATGGCAATGATGGACGCAGGGGTTCAATTAAAGAAACCGGTTTCCGGAATCGCTATGGGACTCATCTCTGATGCCGATTCTGGTAAGTACGCCGTACTTTCCGATATCTTGGGCGATGAAGATCATTTAGGCGATATGGACTTTAAAGTAACCGGGACGGCAGACGGTATTACGGCTTGTCAAATGGATATTAAAGTAAAAGGGTTGTCTTACGAAATCTTGGTAAATGCCTTGAACCAGGCAAGAGACGGTCGTTTACACATCCTAGAAAAGTTAACGGATACGATTGCCGCACCAAATGCAGATGTGAAACCACATTCTCCTAAAATGGTTACACGTATCATCCCTAACGAGTTTATCGGTGCCCTTATCGGACCTGGTGGAAAAGTAATCCAAGAACTTCAAAAAGAAACAGGTACGACCATTGTAATCAATGAGGATCCTGTAACCGAAGAAGGTATTGTTGAAATCCTGGGAACGGATCAAGATGGTATCGACGCGGTATTGGCCAAGATAGATTCATTGATGTTCAAACCCGAAACGGGTAGTGTTTACGAAGTGAAAGTTATCAAAATGCTCGATTTTGGGGCCGTTGTCGAATACCAAGACGCCCCGGGCAATGAAGTATTATTGCACGTTTCGGAATTGGCATGGGAACGCACTGAAAAGGTTTCAGATGTTGTGAATATGGGCGATGTATTCGATGTGAAATATATGGGAACAGACCCAAGGACCCGAAAGGATAAAGTATCCCGAAAAGCCTTGTTGCCCAAACCTGAAGGATATGTTGAAAGACCACCACGCGATAACAAAAGAAGAGACGACCGTCGTGGGAGAGATAATCGCGATCGTAAGCCTAGAAGAGACTAGATAGTTTACTTCTTTATCATACAAAAGCCCTGACCTTAATAGTCAGGGCTTTTTTTTATGGGTACACGCAACCTTTTTATCATCTACAAGACTACCTACTGTAACCCAAACAAGCAAACAAATGAAAAACAAGCTTTTTTACGTACTTAGCCTTCTAATCGTCTTTTGTACCACAAGCTGTGAAATAGAGCCTTATGGTGGTACGCCGCAAGCAATCGATGCCATTGCCCAAGAAGATACTCTTTATAGTTATCTTGGTTTGGTCTCCCAAGAATCGGACAGCGAACTTACCGATTTAGGGTGTGTAGAGTTCATATACCCTTTCATACTTTTTCAATATGATGAGGAGCTCGAATATGTACAACAATTTTCAGTTACCGGTAACGAAAACTTTGTGGCCTTACTTACCAATTTGGAAACGGGACACTCAATCGGCTTAAGCTATCCAATAGCCGGTACGCTTGCCGATGGTAGCTCAATAACCGTAAGCTCAAACGAAGAACTACAAGCTTCTTTGGAAAGTTGTATTCAAGATGAGTTGGAAATTATTCTAGGGAATTGCAATGATATCATAGAGGATTGTATTTGGCGTGTAACAGAAAGTAGCATCGAGGAGAGTGTATATATCGATTCTTATTTTAGCATGGGAGCCGATGGCAGTGTTGTATTCAATGTAAGTGAAAACGAACAGCCAAAAGGCACCTGGATATTTTACTTTATCGGTTTCGAACTTCATATGAACATGAACTTTGCGACCACAGAGACTTCTGAAGATGAAATTGATACCGAGCCCATCTTCAAAACAGCAGATTGGAATTTTGACTGGAGAATCGTTTCAATCGATGAGGATCGTATCGAAATCAAAAACTCGGAAAACATCACCTATGCATTGGAGAAAATCTGCGAAGAAGCAGCCGATGAAACTCCAGAATGAATAATTCGAACAGAGATTATCTAAGAGTTAACTAACGACAACATAAGAATGATGTACTGTTCACAAAGGTTTTTAAAAAAATGGTTAAGAGGGCCCGTCCTAATACTTGTTTTTTCATGCACATCGGATGATTTGTCATCGATCGAAAGCGAAGAACTTCTGGTGACCGACCATACGGCACTTTTCGAGGATATCGAAGGTAGCGCCTGTTGTGTGATAGGAGCCGAAGAAGTAGCCCCTGGCACTCTGGAAACCTATAATTTCACCACCAATATAGAAGCTGCAGAAATTAGTTGGAAGGTGGTATCGGGCGCTATGGAGTTGGTAGAAGGCAATAACGGTGACAGCGTTATACTAAAGTTCTCACCCGATTTTACCGAGGGTACATTGGAGGGAATGGGCATGAACCATCTCGTTGGATGCGGACAGCGTTTAATCATTTCTAAAAAATAACCACAAATATGGTATCTTAAAAAACAATAACCATCAAGCGCAAAATTCATACGAATTGCAAATAGACCAACTAATAAAAAGTTGTATCAAGAAAGACCGACAGGCACAGGAAACACTGTATAATCTTTACAAAAACAAGTTGTTCCCCGTGTGCCTCAAATACTGTGGTTCCTATTCCGAAGCGCAGGACCATCTGCACGACACCTTTATTACAATTTTTGAAAACATCAAAAAATACCGGGGCAAAGGGTCTTTTGAAGGATGGATGAAACGAATCACCATTAACAAGGCAATTGATAACTATAAAAAAAAGAACACATTTGAATTGGCTGATTACAAAGCGGTACGCTTGTCGGAAGACAGTACCATATACAGCGACGAGCTACCGCTTTCCTTTGACACTATTATGTCTTTGATACATGCGTTGCCCCCACAATACCGTATCATTTTCAACCTATATGAACTGGACGACTATCCGCACAAAGAAATTGCCTCACGATTGGGAATTAGCGAAAGTACCTCCAAATCAAACCTGCATCGTGCCAAGGCGTTATTAAAAGAAAAGATTTCGAACTTAAACAAAGGGGCCCTCAAAACCGTCAACGACCATGGAAGATAAAAAAGACTTGGGGAAATTGATCAAGCAACGTTTGGCAGACGCCGAAGCGGAGCCTGCCAATGATCTATGGGCCACTATCGAAAAAACCCTCGACCAAAAACGCAAAAGAAGGGTAGGTTTTTTCTGGTTGTGGGGTGGTGCCGTAGCATTATTTGGGATTCTTATGTTGTTTTATTTTACCTCAAATACAACACCCGCTCAAGTAGCTTCAGAACCAAAAGAAACCATTCCAACAAGTCAAGAGGATTCTCTAGTTGATTCTGAAACACCAACTAAACAAACACAGATCCAGCTACCCAAAAACAAAACGATAGGAACAACCACACAAGATAGTACCACTGAAAAACCTATTGCCCCCCTGTCAACGACCGTTTCTGATTTCCAACCTATAAAAGGTAATTTGCATCCGGGTAAAAAGGAGCTGCGAAACGATCAAAAGCAGGCTTCCGAGAATAGCAAAAAAAGACCCCCCTTAGGACGTGAGGAAGCCTCCACAACAGTTCTTTCCGCCAAAACCCATCAACGCAGCACAAAGGCACTTTCAAAGCCGAATTTCAAAAATAGTGCGGATGAAAACGCAAATGCAAGTGCGGGTGCTCCCTTTGCAAAAACCAATGGTAAAACAGCACTAGCCAAAACAACGCACCCCAAAGTAAGTGATAGCGTTGAAAGTGCTACCAAAGAAGTCAACAAAGATAGTATCCTGGCAAAAATACTCACCCCTAAAAAACCGCTCTCGGAAGAAGAGGAAGATGAAACGCTTAAAAAGATATTAGACCCGTCTAAATGGCTTTTTTCGGTACAAATAGCACCCAATTACTACGATTATCTTTCAACAGGAAATCCCTTTGAAGAAAGCCTGAGTACCGGAAAAACGCAAGGCACCGTTTCACTAGCCTACGGCGTGCTTATCAATATGCCCATTTCCGATAAGTTCACTTTTCGTTTCGGATACAGACGATCAAATCTTAAACTTACGGTCAAGAACGCCGTAAGTGGTCAAGATGTTTTGGGCGGCAACCCCTTGTTTAGAGACGCCGCTATTGCGCGAAATGCGGTTCCCATCCCTACTTCTATTTCAGATTCTATCAATAATGGAGGAAGGTTCAAGATAACCCAGGAACTTAGCTATAATCAAATTCCCTTTGAAACATACTATACCTTCTATAAGGATAAAATTACGATTGACGCCATTGCCGGAATCAATATTTTATTGCTAGGAAAGAACACCATTGCCATTTCAAACAATACTGGTTCGGTTACGATCGGTTCTGGGCGTTATCTTAAAAAGGTAGCGATTGCACCTACAATAGGGCTCGGACTACGGTACCAACTCAATGAAAAAATTAGAATTGATTTCGAACCCGTTTTTCGGTATCACAGTAATACCTTCGACAATGCCTACAAGAATCGGCGGCCGTATACCCTTGGTGTCCAAACCGGGCTTACCCTTAAACTGTAATATTTCGGTACAATTACCGACTCATATATCAAAGGTTTGAAAAACCTGCTGTAGAAGCTACCTGTAATACGTAGGACAAGCGTTTGGCAATGTGTAAAAAACATCGACAAAAGGTAACGGAACGGCCGTTTAACTAAAAAATCAAGTTTTTTTTACCGAATTGTAACATTTCCAAGTTTTGTACGTATAAGTATATGCAGTCAATGCAACATGAACTTAATTTACTTAAATGAGACAGCTAAAGATTACAAAACAGGTCACCAATAGGGAGACCGCATCTTTGGACAAGTACTTGCAAGAAATTGGCAAGGTAGACTTGATTACGGCAGATGAAGAAGTAGAATTGGCACAACGCATCAAGGCAGGCGACCAGATCGCTCTTGAAAAACTAACAAAAGCCAATCTTCGATTTGTGGTATCGGTTGCCAAACAGTACCAAAACCAAGGCCTTACTTTACCGGATTTGATCAACGAAGGAAACTTAGGATTGATCAAAGCGGCACAGCGTTTCGATGAAACCCGTGGTTTCAAATTTATCTCGTATGCAGTTTGGTGGATTCGACAGTCGATTCTCCAGGCATTGGCAGAGCAGTCCCGTATTGTACGGTTGCCTTTGAACAAAATTGGATCGATCAACAAGATCAATAAGACTTTTGCTTTCTTGGAGCAGGCACACGAGCGCCAGCCTTCCGCAGAGGAGATCGCAAAGGAATTGGATATGACGGTCGAAGACGTAAAACAATCTTTGAAAAACTCAGGACGCCATGTTTCGATGGATGCGCCATTGATTGATGGGGAAGATTCCAACCTATATGATGTATTGCGTAGTGGGGAATCACCAAACCCTGACAAAGAGTTGTTACACGAATCACTTCGCACAGAAATTGAGCGTGCGTTGGAAACCTTAACCCCTCGGGAAGCGGATGTAATTCGTTTGTATTTCGGTTTGGCGGGACAGCACTCCATGACCTTGGAAGAAATCGGGGAAACTTTCGATTTGACCAGGGAACGCGTACGCCAAATCAAAGAGAAGGCGATTCGAAGGTTGAAACACACCTCTAGAAGTAAAATTTTAAAGACCTATTTGGGTTAAAATCCCAAAAATTACGTGTTAAAGATTCCATAAATTGGAAATTTGGCATATATATTGTAATTTTACCAGTACAAGCAGTTATCATGACTGTTCGTTTTTTGATTGATGAATAAACTCCGGCTGATTACCGGAGTTTTTTCATTTAAGACCTTTTTGCGTCGCCCCGCCCGTTCCTTAATATGTCAAATTATTTTACACTATGCCCGATACAAATGTACAACCAAACAATCCCCTACACGGTGTTAAACTAGTGGATATCCTGGAATACTTAACGGAAAAGTATAGTTGGGAAGAATTGGCTTCAAAAATTAATATCAACTGTTTTAAGAGCAACCCATCGATCAAGTCATCCTTGAAATTCTTACGAAGAACTCCCTGGGCAAGAGAGAAAGTAGAGCGTTTGTATTTAAAATCCCTAAAACATAAAGTTTAAATGTACACTTATGGGATATAACATTGTTCTCATAGAGCCTGAAATTCCCAATAATACGGGAAATATAGGACGATTGGCCTTGGCTACGGGATCGAACCTCCATTTGGTAAAACCCTATGGATTTGAATTGAGCGATAAGCGACTAAAACGGGCAGGGCTCGATTACTGGGAGTACCTATCGGTGTTTGAATATGAAAGCACCGAAGCCTTTTTTAATGCCCAGGGTACTAAAAAAATGGTATTTCTTTCGAGTCATGGGCAAAAAACACATTGGGAAATTACCTATGAAGAAGATATGTTCTTCGTATTCGGGAAAGAGTCTGTCGGGTTATCCAAAAAGCTCTTATCCGATAACCCTGATTCGGTTTTCAAAATTCCTTTGTACAGCGAACATATACGTAGTTTAAACTTGGCCAATGCCGTGGCCATTACCGTTTATGAAGGCTTGAAACAACTAAAATAGCTATTTGGTGCGGTACATTTTGTATCTTTAGATACAACCTAAGACCCATCCACAATGTACAGAATTCCTATTGCTTTGTTACTCTTGCTCTTGGTATTTTCCTGTGAAACAGGAACTGAAAAGGAGGTAGCGATAAATGAAAATACCATTGAATTTACCATTCCGGAAGGTTTTGAACTAGAGGAACTCTACCACCCAAGCGAACATGGGCAAGGTTCTTGGGTGGCCATGGCACAAGGTCCTGATAACACGGTTTTCGCATGCGATCAACGCGGTAAAATATACCTTTTTAACACCCCGGAAATTGGAGATCGACTACACCCCACTGAAGTAGATAGTTTGGACTTAAATATTGGTCAGGCCCATGGCCTTCTTTGGGCTCATGAGAGTCTGTATGTTGCGGTAAACAAGAAATGGGACGACGCTGTTCCCGATGCACAAGAAAATGGAAGCGGCATCTACCGTGTACAGGATAGTGATGGTAACGGAAAATTAGACAAGATTACCCGATTACTCAAACTGGAAGGCCATGGCGAACACGGCCCCCATAGTTTCGTTTTGGCACCAGATGGCCGGTCGATCTATTTTATCGCCGGGAACCATACTACAATTCCAAATTCGCTTTTGGCCACGAGTAGACTACCAACGAATTGGGGTGAGGACAACCTTTTTCCACCTTTTTTGGATGCCCGAGGGCATGCCAATGACATCAAAGCTCCCGGGGGATGGATATCGAAGTTTGATCCCGACGGGAACCAATGGGAACTTATTTCGGCAGGGTATCGGAATCCGTTCGATATGGCGTTTAATAAAGATGGGGAACTCTTTGCCTATGATGCCGATATGGAATGGGACATTGGCATGCCCTGGTATCGACCAACGCGTATCTGCCACGTAACCAGTGGCAGTGAATATGGCTGGCGTACCGGATCGGGGAAATGGCCCGCCTACTATGCGGATAATCTTCCGGCGGTTCATAATTTGGAGCAGGGGTCCCCGACCGCGGTCCTATCCGGGGCCAACTTGGCCTTTCCTACCAAATACCAGCACGGCCTGTTTGTGATGGACTGGAGTTTCGGTACCGTTTACTTCATCGATTTAATACCCAAAGGAAGCAGCTACGAAGCAGAAAGAGAGGAATTCCTATCAGGAACGCCCCTACCCCTCACAGATATGATCAACGGTACTGACGGCGCACTTTATTTTGCCACGGGGGGACGCGGACTTGATTCCCGGCTGTACCGTTTGCGATACACCGGTACCAAAGAAGATATGACCGTAGCGGTTACCAGGGATAATACCGAAGACCTTCGCGTATTGCGGCATCAGCTCGAAAAATTTCACGGAACACAAGATTCCGAAGGGGTGGATCTGGCCATTGAACATCTGAACCATCCGGATCGCCATATTCGCTATGCCGCCCGCATCGTTTTGGAACACCAACCCGTCGCTAACTGGATCGACCTTTTTTCCAAAGAAACAGATGAACGAACCATTATCGAGATGGGCATTGCGCTAGCGCACCAAGGGGATAAAAGCATGCAATCGCTTCTTTTGAAAAAATTACATTCGATACCATTGGAACAACTTTCCGATTATTATAAAATAGCCCTTTTAAGGACCTATAGTCTTACTTTTATTCGAATGGGGGAGCCTTCTCCTAAAGACCAACTTGCGACCGCCAAAAAATTAAATGTCTATTTCCCACATGCCAACAATGCCGTTACCCGGGAATTGGGACAGTTATTGCTTTATTTAAAGTCTGATGGCTGCACCGAAAAGCTGGTAGAGCTCCTAGAGAAACATACCAAGGAAAAGACCATTGCCAAGGATGTTGCCATGATTTCTGAGGAAACAACCCTACGAAGTGAGCAATATGGGCCACTTATCCGGGAAGTCATCGCTAAAATGCCTCCAAGCGAGTCTATTTATTACGGTATGCTGTTAAGTCATGCAACAGAGGATTGGTCCAAAGCACTACGGGAGCGTTACTTTCTTTGGTTTTATGATGTATTGGGTACCAAGGGTGGTATGAGTTTTAAGGCCTATATGGAGGATGTACGCCTGCAGGCAATGACCCATGTACCCGACGGTCAAAAAGACCATTTTCAAGAACTGTCGGGGGTATATTCCCCTTCTACGGCGATAGCGGATTTGCCAGAGCCGATAGGGCCAGGACGCAGTTACACTGGCGATGCTATAAGCCAAATTCTTTGGGGCGGTGGTATGGACGATTATGAAGGCACCATTGCCGCCGGGGAGCGAGCCTATCAGGCGGCCATGTGTGTGCTCTGCCATCGAATGCGCGGGGAAGGTGGTGCCGCGGGGCCCGACCTGACCCAAGCACATACCAAATTTAGCAGCTATGAAATGCTCTTCGCGCTTTACAGCCCCAATGATGAAATTTCGGACCAATATGCCAATACCTTGTTTCATTTAGCAGATGGAAAGAAGATTGCCGGGCGAATAAAGACCGAAGAGGGTGATTCCATAGCACTTATGCCCAATCCCTTTAACGAGGCGTATACGGTAAAATTGGCAAAAAACCAGGTGGTTAAAAGAGAGCTTTCGCCCATTTCGCCCATGCCATCAGGCTTATTGAACCGATTGAACGAACAAGAAGTATTGGATTTATTCGCTTATTTGACGTCGGGAGGAGACGCATCACATGCGGTATACACGAAAAAAAATAACCAATCAGAATAACCAAGCACCGACCAATGGAAAAAAAAGCATATATCTTAGGAACCGATCAACAAGAGTTGTTCCGTCTGGGTGTGCAGCATCAGGTATGGGCCGAAGAAGCCCAAAAAGGGTGGCGTACAGCTCAGTTCAGTGCCGGGCAAACCCTGTTGGATTTGGGTTGTGGCCCAGGGTACTGCACCAAAGAACTTGCCTTTATTGCTGGTGAGCATGGAAAGGTAATCGGTATCGACAAATCTGAACATTTTATAGAACACCTTCAAAAAACGGCTGCCTTATACCACCTAAACATAGAAGCGATCGCGTCGAATTTCGATGCGATGCAACTCGCTGCAGAAAGTATTGATGGGATGTATTGCCGATGGGCATTGGCGTGGATACCCAATCCCGAAGAAATTCTTCAAAAAGTACTGACCGCCCTCAAACCGGGAGGCAAAATGGTCATTCATGAATACTACGACTGGTCATTACTTCAAACAGAACCTAAAAAAGAAGGGCTATCGAAAGCAATTGCCATGGCCCTCAAAAGCTTTAAAGATTCTGAGAATGAAATTGATATCGGCAGGCATCTACCATCAATAGTATCCAACTTAGGGATGAAGGTTGTTGGGTACAGGCCAATGGCCAAAATAGCGACACCTGCGGCAAGTGTTTGGCAATGGCCAAAAACTTTTTTCCAAAGTTACTTTCCAAGATTGGTCGCCACCAAATATCTGACGAAGGAAGAGGTAAAACAAGCCCTTTCGGAACTCGATGAGTTAGAAAAAAACCCAGGCGCTTCGATCGCTACCTGCCTAATGGTTGAAATTATTGCGGAAAAAATCGATTAGAACCATTACCCTGCTGACAACCAGTTGTCATTCCCGTTAACTAACTTTACAGATACAAATCCAAATTACTCCATGAAACACGAATGGCGCAAAAAGGAAAAAAGCCGGTACCTACCAAAAAAAACACCCGAATTGGTTCAAATACCCCCCTACCAGTTTCTGACCATTTCAGGGCAGGGAAATCCAAACAATGAAGCTTTTTTCGAGTACATCAGCGTATTGTATTCCATGTCGTACGCCATTAAAATGACCCTTAAAAAAGAACAAGAAATTGATGGATACTTCGATTATACGGTATACTCTTTGGAGGGCGTTTGGGATATTAGCGAGGAAGCAAAGAAGACCTTCGATGGTATCCTAAACAAAGATGATCTTGTGTTTACCTTGATGATCAGACAACCTCATTTTGTAACTGCCACTTTTGTTCAAAAGATGAAAGTGCTCACAAAGGCTCGAAAACCACACCCCCTACTAGACCAGGTAAAATTTGAAAAAATCGACGAAGGCCTTTGCATTCAGATGATGCATATTGGCAGTTATGACAACGAATCGGAGAGTTTTGAGATTATGGAAACTTTTGCCAACCAAAAGGGATTCCATAGAAAATCAAAAATACATAGAGAAATATACCTATCCGATTTCCGAAAAGTAGCTTCTGAAAAATTGAAAACCGTATTGCGCTTTCAAGTAGTACGCTGAGGTATGAAAAGAATCACAACCCTTTTTTTGAGTTTCATTTACACATTTCGACAAGCCTTCGAATTCTAAAAGCGGGCTCCCCTATCCCACCCCAATTGTGTACTTTTGTATTGAATTGATACAAGTATTTTCAAATGAGCAGTATTAAAATAGCCCCTTCCTTATTGGCAGCAGACTTCGGAAACCTACAACGCGATGTTGAAATGGTGAATCAAAGTGAAGCCGATTGGCATCATATTGATGTGATGGATGGCGTATTTGTTCCCAACATTTCGTATGGAATGCCTGTTGTAAAGGCCATTTCACAGCACGCTACCAAACCTTTGGATGTGCATTTAATGATCGTAGATCCCGATCGTTATATTACCACTTTTGCAGAATTGGGCGCTGCTATTTTAACGGTACATCTCGAAGCTTGTACACATTTACATAGAACGCTGCAAGCCATTAAAGCGGCAGGAATGAAGGCCGGGGTGGCGTTAAACCCACATACGAACATACAGCTTCTAGAGGACACCATTTCAGATATCGATGTGGTTTGCCTTATGAGCGTAAATCCGGGGTTCGGAGGGCAATCATTCATTGAAAACACCTACGATAAAGTAAAAGCCCTCAAGGAACTTATTCAAAAAAAGGGAGCGTCGACCCTAATTGAAATAGATGGTGGCGTAACCTCAAAAAACGCGAAGGCGCTTTCGGAAGCCGGTGCAGATGTGCTGGTTGCCGGGAGCTTCGTATTCAAAAGCAAAACCCCTGTACAGACCATCTCCGAACTCAAACAAATTGCGGGATAATGCAGCGTTTTGACCTTGTTATTGTTGGTGGAGGGCCTATTGGCATTGCTTGTGGACTGGAGGCACAAAAAAAAGGACTTTCCTATTTAATCCTTGAAAAGGGGACCATTGTGAATTCCCTTTTCAACTATCCGGTAAATATGCAGTTCTTTTCTTCCTCGGAACGGCTTGAAATAGACGACATTCCCTTTATTAGCAATGAAGCAAAACCAAAGCGGAACGAGGCCTTGGAATACTATCGAAGAATTGTAAGCAGCAACAAATTGAATATTCAGTTGTTTGAAGAAGTGACAGGGATAAAAAGCTCGGATGATGGTTTTTCCATCAACACGAACAAGGCGGCCTACAACTCTGCAAATGTTGTTATTGCCACCGGCTTCTATGACTTACCAAATTACTTGAACGTACCCGGAGAGGACCTTTTGAAAGTAGCGCATTATTATAAAGATCCCCATTTTTACGCACATCAAAAACTGGCCGTTGTCGGCGCCAGCAATTCGGCCATCGATGCTGCCTTGGAATGTTATCGAAAAGGTGCCGAAGTAACCTTGATCATTCGCGGACCCGAGGTAGGGCAGCGTGTAAAATACTGGGTGCGCCCAGATATTGTTAATCGTATTGAGGAAGGGAGCATCAAAGCATACTACAATACGACCATTGAAAAAATAAAGGAGGAAGAACTTATACTTCGATTACCTCAGGGAACAATCACGATACAAAACGATTTTGTCTTGGCACTTACCGGCTATCGCCCCAATTTTTCCTTTCTAGAAAAGTTAGGTATCGAACTTTCCAAAGATGAAAAAAAACTACCATGTTACAATGAAAAAACCATGGAGACCAATGTGAAAGGATTATACTTAGCGGGCGTTATCTGCGGTGGCATGGAAACACATAAATGGTTTATAGAAAATTCACGAATTCATGCGCCTATGATCATTGCGGATATACGATCAAAAATGGCATAAATACTACTTCCTAAAAAGTCTTTACCCCTGTTTTCAGGGATACAAAATTGGCTGCTTTCGGCATTTTAGATCTCCCTATATAAGGTCATCTTTGTTCCAAACAAACAACAACGATGCGATATTTACTCCCTAAGGCAATAGCTCTTTTTGCAGCTTTTTTAATCTACTGTGGTTACAATACCCGAAAAAAGCAAAACACCCTTCAGAATACCATGCCTTATACACTGACAATGGTGCGCGGCGGGTTTCATAAAGATGCTTTTCAAATCATTGGAAATAGTATTTTTTACCTGCCAGATACTACCGCTTCTAAAAGTATAGACCGGTATAACAAACCAACGATCAAGGTATTGAACGATACCGAACGCAACGCTGTGTTCGAACATCTAGAACAAAATGGTTTTTGGGAACTCAAAAGTAATTACACTACAAGTGCTTCCTGTACCAGCAGCGTTACCGTAACTTTGGAGCAGGGTGCGCGTAAAAAAACGGTGGTTTGTCAAGATTTTGACCGTGATTGCCCTGACCTGGTAAAATATATTGATCAAAAAATGGTTCAATTGGAGGGAAACCAGCTCAAATGGGTTTTTATGCCCGGGTAAGGCCTTTCCTTTGTTCCTAATAGGTTTAGTAGTATCTTAATTCCTTAAATTTTGAGTATGAAATCAAATCTACTTTTCTTTCTTTCATTATTGGCAGTGGTATCTTGTAATACAAACTCTCCGACCGATTATTACAACAGTGCGGTTAGCGCCGGGAATGGTACGCTTACCCTGAATGCACTGGAAAATCGACTGCAACGTTTGCAAGCTGGAATGACGCTACAACCCGAGAACATTGGCAATAGTACGCAACTCAATACTTCCTTTAGCAAAAATACACTAGAGAAGTTGGAAGGCCTATTGGGAAACGAAGCTTCCGACCCAATGATCAAAGCCAGTATTGATTTAGTAAAGTTCGGAATAGAAGTTGCCGAAAACCCCAAAACACTTGAAGTTTTTGAAGCCGCAGGAACTGCGGCGAACTTCGAAGAAGCCAGTACAGCACTCGAACCCTTGGGCGATTATCTCGACGAAATCTACGACAAACAAGAAGCGGTATATACGGCTTATGATACGGAAGTGAACGCCTATGCCAGGGCGAACAATATTGAAGTAAAAACATACGGTACCGGTGCGCCTACCCAAAACTAACTATGCCCCATAAAACAGTACATACTTCCCATAATCGGATTCCTAATTGTAGTCTTCTGTACTTTTTACTGTTGACCATATTCATGATGGATACCTTCGGTATCAAAGCACAGACCGATACCGTTACTACTGACAAAACCTTTCGCTTTTCGACCATCCCCGTCTCTCAACAAAAATCACTTCTACCCTATTACCAAGCACTTAGGGAAGCCTCCTATGGCACCCAACGTTTTGAAATTTTTGAGCAATTGATACAGGCCCATATTGGAAAAGCAGATACCGATTCCATCATGTATTACGGGAACCTTTATTTAAAAGAATTAGCAAACTGGGACCAAACGGAGGAAGACAAACAACCCTACTATGCAAAGGCATACTTTTTTTTAGGAGTGGGAGCCAAATACAATGGGTTGTTGGATAACGGTGTACAATGGCATATTAAAGGCGTTACGGCCGCAGAGAGAACTACCACTACAGAATACCAATATTTGAATAAGATCGGGCTTGGGAAAATTTACATCCTAAAACAAGACTATACGAAAGCCATTGCCCTGCTAGAAAAGGCATTCGCGCGTTTCGGCCAAGAATGGCCCAATTACTCCAATGAGGCGTACATCAACTTAGGGGATGCCTACTACCATTCCAACCAGCTAAAAAAAGCGACCAAAATGTATGAGAAAGCGCGCGAGGGTAGTAAAGCGACCAAAAACCTGGAAACCGAACTTCTCGCCAACCTAAAGCTAGGTCGTATCGCGGAGCATGAAAAACGTTATCAAGATGCCTTTTCGCTTTATAATAATACGCGGGAAAGGGGACTGGCAGAAGGGTTTAATGTACTCTATTTTGAAGGTACCATTCGCGTCGGAGCTCTTTTTATTCTTGAAGAAAATTACGAAGCCGCCAAAATGGTCCTAGGAATCGCCTACGTTAATGCCATGGAGCGCGAAAATCTGCACTACCAAGCAGAAATTCTAGAACTGCAACGGAAGCTTTTTGCGGACACGGATGATTATAAAAATGCCTATGCATTGATGACCCAGTTGGCCGTTGTACGAAATCGCATCAACCAACAACAACAACGAAAAATCAGTAAAGAACTTGAGGTGCAATATGAAACCCTTCAAAAGGAAAAAGAAATTCTAAACTTAAAAGAGGACCAGCTAGAGAAAGTCTCCGAATTGGAGCGGCAAAAAACCTATAAGAACGCCTTTCTCATCGGTTTTTTAGTCATTCTTTTGCCTGTTATCGCCCTACTCTATACTTACTATCAAAAAATACAGGCTCAGAGCGAACTTGCCAAAAAACAAGCGGAAATCAATATGCAAAAGGTAACCTCCCTAAAACAAGAGCAAGAACTCAATTTGGTGAAAGCGGCCATTGAAGGCCAGGATGAGGAACGAAAGAGAATTGCCCAGGAATTGCATGACAGTATTGGCGGCAACCTAGCAGGGATAAAGCTACAATTGGCTAGTCTAAATGAGGGTTCCGAAGAACTTGACACTATTGGCAACCAGCTAGATGAGACCTACCAACTGGTTCGCGATATCTCTCATACGTTGATTCCCAAAAAATTTCGCAACAACATTTTTACACAGTTGGTACAAACCTATGCAACTTCCATCGCTAGTGCCGGAACATTAGGGGTAACTTTTCATCCACATCCGGAGGAGCAAATCAATCAAATCGATGAAAAACTCCAAATGGAGTTGTTCAAGATCATACAAGAATTAATGACCAACACCTTGAAGCATGCAAATGCTGCGAAAGTAGATATACATCTGAGCCTGATAGCGGATGAGCTTTCCTTACTATTCGAAGATAATGGAGTGGGCTTTGATAGTTCAAAATCGGCAGAAGGCATCGGTTTCAAGAATATAAAAAATAGAATTAAGGAATTATCCGGTACCTTGCATATCGATTCCGCTTTGGAACGAGGAACGGTAATTTCCATTGAAATCCCTATTAAAAAAACAACACATGAAGTATAATCTGATTATCGCCGACGACCACAAAATGTTCATTGACGGTTTAACGAGTATTCTAAAAGATGCCCCTGAATTTTCAATTACGCTAACCGCCAAAAATGGCGCACAGGTTGCAAAGTATTTGGAAATTAATGGTACTGATAACCTGCACCTTTTAATAACCGATCTTACGATGCCCGAAATGGACGGGATTGAATTGAACAAAATTGTAAAAGAGCGCTATACCGGATTAAAGACCTTAGTGGTCAGCATGCATATCGATGGGAGTATGATCGATCAACTGATTCGCAACAATGTGGACGGGTATGTTCCTAAAAATGCTGAAAAAGAAGAATTGCTGACCGCTATTCGCACTATTGTAAAAGGAGAGAAATACTTTTCAACAGAAATCAAACAGGCCTACACCGAAGCCATGTTCGCAAACAAAAAACAAGAAGAGGTATCGCTTACCGATCGTGAAATAGAAGTCTTAAGGCTTATCGCAGAGGAAAACACCACACAAGAAATCGCCGACACTTTATTTCTAAGCAAGCACACCATTGAGAGCTATCGCAAAAATCTCATCTCCAAGCTTCAGGTAAAGAACTTGGCAGGACTTACAAAGCACGCCATTAAAATGGGACTTTTAGATTCTTAGGCAACAGAACGTATTCAAATAGGGAGATACCAGAGCATTATTCTTTGACCCATAAAGGGCTTCCCTGAAAACCGGGGCCTTTTTTCCCTATTTCAGGCCTAAAAAACCCTTGGTAATCGGGCCATCTTTGTACTATACAAAACCACTAAAAAGTACAACGATGAAATTAAAAATTTGTATTGCCCTTGCAGCACTCTTCCTTTCCTGTAGCAACGATAAGAAGCAGACAGAAACAGTTCAGCAGACCGTAGAATTCAAGTCTGACATTCTTTTGGAAAAGACGGTTACAAAACCCTTTTCTGCCCTGAACCCGGAGACGGAACATGAATTCACCTTGACCATTTCCGGAAAAAATGTGTTAAGCGGTACCGCCACTTTTAAGGTAACCGATGAAACCGGAGAAGAAGTTGAATGCAAAACCTTTCCTGCGAAACAACTCATCCAAAAAGAGTACATCACAGCAAACTCGGCCTTGCAAGAAGTACACATTCGGGAAGTAGTAGACACTTATTTTGAGGAGGGTAGCGATTTGGCTTTTCTATAAGCATCCCCTTAAAGTGATACGGCCCCGATGTTGATAACAACACAAATCTGACAATGTCGTGCTATGAAAATACAGGCATTCAAAACCCATAAATATGTGTCCCAATTATACCTACAAATTAAGACCAGGCTACGGTTCATCGAACCTTCTGATAGAATTCGGCATCCCCGAAGATGCCGATTACTTCTTGTTTGAACTCATGAAATTACTATCGGAATCAGGATTCAAATCGAATGGAAAAATAGACCTTTGGATGAATGATGAGATCTTGATCGATATGCGCTCATCCAACGGAAATTTAACGCTCAGCCTCAATAGTTGGGGAATGCTCTTTATCATGGGAAATCACAACCAAAAAGACATTCTGCGAATTCATAAACTTCTAAGTATTCATCCGGATTTTAGAAAAGAGGAAGTGGATTATTCGTTGTATCAACTGCCCAGGGAATAGTTAAAAGCTTTTGAACTTTTCTAGAAACAGTGTTTTACTGCGCTTACTTAAGGGAATTTGAATTGCCCCTACCCGTATCAGATCTCCCGACACTTCGGTCACCTTGTTTAGATGAACGATAAAAGATCGATGTGTTTGGGAGAACTCTTCATTGGGCAATTGCTGTAGCAGTTCTTTCATCGTCATTAGTATGGTATGTGTGCGCCCATCAAGATGTACTTTTACATAATTCTGCATCGCCTCAACATAAAGAATTTCGGAGGTTTTAATTTTTATGATCGCACTGCCTTCTTTTAAAATCAAAAATTTCTCTTCCCCTGCCAGACGACGTTCCATAAAGCGTAGGGCTTTGTTCACCGATTGTAAAAAGCGTTCAAAAGAAATCGGCTTTACCAAATAGTCGATGGCATTGAATTCATAACTTTCCAAAGCGTGTTCGGTATAGGCCGTAGTGAATATGACCGAAGGTTCTTTTTTTAACAACCGAAGTAACTCCAGTCCGTTTAAAAAGGGCATATTTATATCGAGGAACAATAAATCCACTTCATTGACACCAAGCCAATCTTTTGCGGCCAGGCCATTGGAAAACGAATGTACCAATTGCAATTCATCTACTTTTTCTACATACCCCTGCATCGCATTTTTGGCAATCGATTCGTCATCGATAATGACGCATGTTAATCGTCTCATAACTTTTCTTTTAAGGGAAGTTCCAACACCACGGTATATACATCGGCATTTTTCACACATTGCAAACGATAACTTGTCCCATAAATACCCTGCAACCGCGATCCTACATTTTCAAGCCCAATGCCTCCCACTTCTTTCAATTCGTGCACCCCAACATCGATCGTATTGATACATTCAAAATACAAGCGGTCGTTCTCCAAGACCTTGATACCAATTGTGACCGTATTCCTATTTTTATCCGGATGGTGACTCACATATTTGAACGCATTTTCAATAAAGGGCGTTAGCAATAGGGGCGCTATGAGATAATCTCCTTCAAAATCTTCAAACTCACAGCGGGTGATGGCGTTTTCGTTTATTCGTATTTCGTTTAAGGCTATATACTGGCGTACATACTCGAGTTCCTTTGTTAAAGAGCTGAATTCATCCGAACTTTCATACAGATGATATCGCAAGGCATTGGATAGGTTCAGCAATAAATTCTTTGCCTTTTCTGGCCGTGTATCTACCAAATGATAAATACTGTTTATCCCATTGAACAAGGTATGGGGATGGATCTGTGATTTTAAATATTTCAGTTCGGTTTCTAACTTCTCATGTTCCAATTGCAGTTCACGCTGGTATTGTTCCTTACGATCTTTAGGAAGTCTGTACATAAACCCGAGAATAAAATAAAGCAGATTAAAGGGAAGAATGTACAACAGCCCCATTAGTATAAAGTTCCACCAGGACAGTTTTGAATCGATCAAATACGCCTTGTTATCATACCACATACCCAAGCGGGAGTCGATATAAAGTTCTAGCAAACATATACCGGAGAGCATGGCCACACTATACCATACAAACCTTTTCTTACGCCGTTGGTTATAGAATTTCGGAATTAGGTAAAAGCTGGTGAGGTAGAAAATCGTCGCATTGGTAAGGGCTCCATAACCATGGGACAACCAGGTTTCGTGTTTGGTAGAAATCGTCCATCCCCAGCCCAAACTACTGGCGGTAAAAAAAAGTACGACCGCCACCCAAATACCCAGATGTTTTAAGACGATTAAAAACAGATACCCCTTGGTTCTTTCCATTGCAAATACACAATTCTTGCTGCAATGTAACCATTTCCCCAAAAGCCAAATACGGCGAATTGATAAGCGGGCGCTTTTTATGTACGAGCGGACCAAACCGAGATTTGGTCAACTTGTTTCTACCGCCAACCAATCGTTTTTTGTGGTGCTATAAGATTCTCGGAAATTGCCGTCATACATCATTAGAAACTAAAAAAACAATCTTATGAAAAAGCTATATATAATCGTAACCGTATTTCTTTTATCGATTAGTCACTTAAATGCACAAGACAGTAACACACAGGAACTGATCGATACGTATCTCCAGGGACTGCCCGAAAACATGGAAATCGCCATCGGTGTTATCAACGGCAAGTCTATTGAAACAAAAGGGTATCGCATTCAAAACGGCCAAGCAATTGCGGTGGACAATAGCGGTCACATTTTTGAGATCGGTTCCATTACCAAAACATTTACGGCGGCTTTATTAATCAAACAAATACGCGAGGGCAAGGCCCATATGAACGATCCAATAGGAAAACATCTGCCAAAATCGGATAAGGTAAGCAGCTTAAAATCAAAAAAAATCACCCTAAAAAACCTCATTACCCATACCTCGGGCTTAAGTGAGGAACCTTCGGGAATGTTCTTGCCCATTCTAAAAGGGGCGCTTTTTTCACCCAAAAGCCCCTACAAATATATAAAGTGGAAACACTACCGAAAAGACCTTCGTAAAGAGGAGGGGTATGAATTTGTCGAGCACCCCTGGGCTTATAGCAATTTTGGTTTTGCCCTATTGGGGCATTTGGTGGGCGAAATGGAGGACAGCTCATGGGAAACCAGCATACAACAGGGAATCTTCGATGTTTTGGGCATGCACCACAGCTATCCTACCGTTACCAAGGCGCTAAAAAAGGAAACCCTGGTACAGGGGTATCGTGCCGATGGGAAAGCAGGAAAACTATGGGAAATGGGCTTTGTAAACCCTGCCGGCGCCATCAAATCGAATGTTAGCGATATGGTTTTATGGTTATCGGCTCATTTGGAGGCGGAAAAAGGCAGTCTGTACGATGATCTAAAACAGTCACACGATATTAAAGCACATTGGAAAGGCAGTATCATGGGCAATGGCTGGATCCACCGTGCGACCCCAAAGGGTACCATCCTCTGGCATGGTGGGGCGACCGACAGTTTCAAATCCTTTTCAGCCTTTAACGACACCTTAAAAACCGGCGTGGTAATACTAACCAATTACAATACACACCACCCTCAAACGAGAAATCAAGAAGGTAAAAACAAAACCCGTGAGTTGGGTATGCAACTAATGGCCCAACTAAGCGGCCGTCCCCAAAACAAAATAGAAGTACAAGCGGTCGTGGTAAAGTAATTTGGTAATACTGTTCTGGGTCGAACTAGGAACCCTTCTTATGTTTGTCCCAGAATAGTTTCAGCTATACTGGTATTCCACAGGATTCATGGCCGTTGAAAGGATGTTAAAAAATCCTTCTTTTTGCAAGACTAAAGATTTCTTTGCAAACCAGGTTGTTCGGACCAAATAAGTAACATGAGGAATGGTATGCCGGTTCCTTCATCAACTTAGAACACCCTATCAATACTACTTGGACATTTTAAAAAAGGTTGAAAGACCGGTTCGGCAATTCATCTGTACAAAATATCTTTGTAGGTATATTCGTCTTCCATTAAGTAAGAAGTACCCCTTCTTATTCCCCTACCGCTTACATTTAATGCCATTTTATGTCCCTAAAAATATTAATACTGTAAATTAGGAGCGAAAATCCAGCCAACCTTTTAGGAACCTAGCTTTGAAAACGCTCGATATCAACTTCTTTCAGTTCATCATTCTGCTTGGCTCGTTCCAGGCCATCATTTTTAGTCTGATCATATTCATTAGCAAAAAATACAATAGTAGAGCGAACATTTTTCTGGGGCTGGTCGTTTTTTGTACCGGCATGAGCATTCTACAGCATATGGCCATTGATGCGGAGTATTGGGAGGAAGATAATGTGTTTCGAAAGTTGTATATCCCTTTGCATTGGTTAATTCTTCCGTTTGTTTATATCCATATCAATGAATTCTTATACAAAAATGCCTTAAAATCAACATCTACCTATATACTCATTGGTACTTTTTTTATTGTTTCCTTCATTCATATAGTCCATTTTTTCCTCCTGACCAGGACCCAGGAAATAGCTGAGTTACCAGACCATTATGATCACAGTTTGCTATTGTTCACAGACATCCTTTCTTTCGCCTTTAATGGAATTGTTCTCTTCTTTTTGGTAAAAAAAATGAATATGTATCTAGAGAACAGTAAGCATACTTCAAAGCTGGCGAAAAAAAAGATTCAAACTTATAAACGCATTATCGTATTGGCAACGATTTGCATATCCCTCGGAGCCGTAACCTTGGGTATTATCGCAGCATCCGATATCGACCCTACATTTATGATCTATCCATTTTTCATCTTACTCTCCTCTTGTATCTATTGGGTGGGCTATGTGGGGGTCAACAAAGTTGAATTCGGAAGGTCGGCAGACGAAAAGGAACGTACTGGTAGTAGCACCGGGGCGGTCATGTTCGGAAAAGTACAGCAGTACATCACGAGCGAGGCACACTATTTAAACAGTGAGATTAGTCTTGAAACCATCGCCGGTAAATTTGGGATCACTCCCGGGTATTTGTCAAAGTTGATCAATCAGCACACCAACAGTCACTTCAACGATTACATCAATCAGCAACGGGTCGAAGCTGCTAAGAAAATGATGCTGGATTCGGAATTTTTTCACTATACTATAGAGTCAATTGGACTTGAATCGGGCTTCAAATCAAAATCGAATTTTTACACTTCCTTTAAAAAATTCACGGGGCAGACGCCCAACCAATTTCGCAAGCAAAAAAAGAAGTCCTGAATCTTCGACTTTTGCTATTTTCAGAACTTTTTAGGTACAATTATTACTACCCTTGTAGGTACTATACGACCTTCCTAAGGCTTTTAACATGCCTCTTTTGAAGTGCCCGTGTAGCTATTTAACGAACACTTAAACCCAGAAAAATGAAAAAATCACATATTTTCATTTCCTTTTTACCATTCCTATTTGTCGCTCATTTACTAAGTGCACAATACGATCCAGATTTTGAACTTAGACTCAACTGTGGTAATTCGGGTGCAACGGGTCAATTTGCCGCTGATCAATACTTTGATGGTGAAAGACAGTTTACCAGTTCGTATGTTACCCTAGCAGAGCCCTTTAAGAGCATCCGGTTCACAAAAACCCCCACGACCGGGCAACACACGATGAATTATAGCATACCGGTAGAAAATGGGAGCTACACCGTTACGCTTCACTTTCTAGAGATTTATTTTGGTGTTAGCGGCAATGGTGGTGTTGGCAGTCGCGTATTTGATGTAAGCCTTGAGGGACAGCTCGTGGAAAATGACTTGGACATTTTAGATAGAGTTGGTCAAAACGTGGTTTATAGTCCACAGTATACCGCCAATGTAACAGACGGACAACTTACTATTTTCTTCTCAGCATCAGCAGGAGACCCGATTATTTCCGCCATTGAGGTAGAGGGAATAAATAGTTCTGATACGGAGCCTCCTAGCACTGTACCCTTTGGTTCCTTTCAATCGGGGAATATAACAGATACTACGGTTGATTTAAGTTGGGGAGCGGCAAGCGATAATGTCGGTGTTGTCGGGTACAGGATATACCAAGGATATCCTTCTTTTACAGACCTGGTTCAAACCTTGGGAAATGTCACCAGCACTCAAATAGCCAATTTGACTCCTTCTACGGGTTATCAATTTGCTGTTGCCGCTTTTGATGCTGCAAATCTTGAAGGTCCTAAAAGTGGTCTAGGCGTCGTTACGCTTGACTCCCCCGCCAACGGTACGGGCGGGTATTGGTCGAAGACATCCTCGACTGTTTACTATAATAGTGGTAGTGTAGGTATTGGGACGACAACCCCTGGCACATACAAGTTAGCTGTAAACGGCCATATAAGGGCCAAAGAAATTGTTGTTGAACAGGCCAACTGGCCAGATTATGTATTTTCTGATGAACATACGCTGCCTTCCTTGGAAGAAGTAGAAAAGCACATTGAGGAAAATGGGCATCTTATCAATATTCCCTCGGCAGGCGAAGTTCACTTGAACGGTATTGAAGTGGGTGAAATGAACAGGTTGTTGTTGGAGAAAATAGAGGAGTTGACCCTGTATATTCTAGCACAGGATAAAATGAACAAAACCCTAAAAACTGGGCTTTCAGAACTACAAAACGAAGTTAACCTCTTGAAACAAAAACCATAAGCTATCTTTTATAATATGATATTAGATTATTAGAAGTTCAAAACCTTCTTGCTGTGACCACTACCAATTTCAAAACCAATACTATGAAAAAACTGAACCCGACTTTAGGAACGATATTCGTAAAACTAAGCATATGGCGTTCTTTGCCCCTACTAGTTCTATTCTTTGCATCGGTACAAGGAGTAGCTCAATCTGTCACGACTTTAAACCCTGTATCCGACGCTTATCTGCAACGTTCGTCTTTTAATTCTACGAGCGAAACTCGCTACAATGATGAGACCTTACGTGTAGAAAATTCAAGCAACAGAGTAAGGGATAGTTACTTGAAATTTGATTTGTCAGGTATTAATGGAACCATTACCGCATTAGAACTGGAACTAACTGTTTACACTGATCCAGGAAGTGGTACCATCAATGTTTATAAAGGGATTGGAACCGGTTGGAATGAGAACAACCTTTCAAATTCAAACAAGCCCACCACTCCAGGTGCTCCTTTGGGTTCTTTTCCCGGAACACATTCCAACAATGCTGTTAAGATCCTTGCTCTAAATACTACTATTTTGGACAGCAGCAATCTATTGTCCATTGTTCTGAAACATACAACGAATTCGGACGTTGCTTTCGCCTCCATGGGGCCCGAGACCTCTAGCATTTTCGACCAAGCACCATCGTCAAAATGGCCTAAATTAAAAGTGACCTTTACACCGAATACAGGAGATACGGAAGCACCAACAGCTCCAACTAACTTATCGAACCCTTCAATAACGAATAACAAAGTAACCTTAACATGGACGGAATCTACCGATAATGTGGGCGTAGTAGGTTACAGGGTATACAACCAAGATAGTTTTTACGACAACGCGGGAAACGCAACAACATACGAGACCCCGACTTTGACCGAAGGGGCAACATACCAGTTTAGCGTCAGGGCATACGATGCGGAAAATAATGTTAGCCCGGCCAGTAGCACATTACCGGTTACTGTAACTAATTCTTCCCCTGGAGATACCGAACCTCCGACAGGGCTTTTGTTTCCAAATTCTTCCAATGTTACAAGTACCACAGTAGACCTCGACTGGACAGCCGCTACAGATAATGTTGGCGTCTCTGGCTACAAAATCTACGAAGGTGAAAATCCTTATACAACCAATTGGAATTTGCTTGCCACTATAGGGAATGCAACCAACTATCAACTAACGGGTTTATCCCCTGCAACCCAGTACTACCTGCGATTTACTGCCTTTGACGCTGCCGGAAACGAATCTAGCGGATCGGTAATTACCATCACTACATTATCAAATGTCGGAGATACGGGAGGGTACTGGAGCCTGGCTCAAAACAACACTGACCTCTACTACAATAATGGAAATATAGGTATTGGAACAGCTACTCCCGGCACCTATAAGTTGGCGGTAAACGGACACATACGAGCTAAGGAGATTGTAGTGGAACAGGCCAACTGGCCCGACTATGTGTTTACAGATGAATACCCCTTGCCCTCTCTAACGGAGGTGGAGGAGCACATTAAAAAAAACGGGCACTTAATGAATATCCCCTCTGCAAGTCAAGTGCATTCCGATGGTATGGAAGTGGGGGAAATGAACAAGTTGCTATTGGAAAAAATAGAGGAACTGACACTCTATATCATAGAAATGAAGAAGGAAATCAATGAATTGAAAAATGATAATTAGGGAGTACTTTCCATCATTAAATCAAATTTCGCACAACCTAAACCAAGGATTTATGAAACATTTTTTCACCACCTTCTTCTTATTGTCTTTGTTCTTTTCCCTTGCACAATCAGACAACGAGAACTATGTCAAAACCATAGAACCGAAAGCGGGGTATAATATTAGTGAACTAGACAATTTATTGGGTAATAGTAGCACTCCAAATACCCTTTCCCTGAATTTGCCCGTAACCTCCGGAGATTATATTGCCACCGAAAGAATAAACTTGACGGATGGGTTTCACGCCACCGGAACAGTTCGCGCAAGAATTGTTGATTTCAATGAAAATCTATTGGAATACATTTCCTATTACGATGGCCTTGGAAGGCCTATTCAAAACATTGCTAGGGGGCAAAGTGCAAATGGAAATGATATCATACGTTTAACCGACTATGATCAATTTGGCAGAGAATCATCAACCTATTTACCATTCTCGGTTCAACAGAATTCTGGTAATGCTATTGATAATCCAGTAAATGAGCAAGTTAACTATTACAGAGCCGCTTACGATGATCCATACGGATTGAGCTTTAATAAATATGATGAATCACCCTTAAACAGAGTTGTTGAATCGTCATCCCCTGGAACTGATTTTCGTATTCTTTCTGGGAATGTTAATGGTCATACCGTTAAGTACGAATATGGAACCAACCTTTCTACCACAGAAGTCATAAAGTTTTCAATAGATGACTCTGGTTCGTCGCCATTAATTATAAAAGGCAGCTACGATACAAAAGAACTCCTAAAAAATACAATAAAAAATGAAAATTGGCAGCTCGGCGACGGATCTTTAAATACCGTAGAAACGTATTCAGACAAGAGTGATCGGACAATTGCCCAAATTACATATGAAGAAGGCCCTAACGGAACTTCTGTAAAGAGAATTACTCAAAACATATATGACATTTATGGTAGACTACGTTATGTGCTGCCCCCAAAATCTTTAGTAAACGTAACAACCACCCCAGGCAATTTTCAAATTAACGAAAACTTGGTATTTCAATATCGATATGATCAATACAACAGGAAAATTGCACAAAGAGTTCCAGGCAGAGGTTGGGAATACATGGTATACGATAGACTGGACAGGCCAGTCTTAACCCAGGATGCTAATCTTAAAGCGGACAACAAATGGCTCTTTACAAAGTATGATGTTTTTGGCAGACCCATATATTCAGGTATTTATGTGTCTTCTCAGACACCAGAACAACTACAGCAAAGCATAGATAGCTACATTCAGGGCAATACCAGTAATTTGGCAAATGCAGAAAAGAGAACAACCACTTCTATCGAAGTTGGTGGTTTACTAATGAGTTATAGCAACAACGCCTTTCCCATTGATAACATCTCGGAAGTGTTGACATTACAATACTATGATGATTATTTATTCACTGATAATGACAAGCCTACCGGATTATCCTCAAATGTGCAAGGGCAGACCGTCACGAACAGAACTAAAGGTCTTCTAACGGCCAGTTTTACTAAAACGCTTGGAGAATCTACTTGGAACAAGACTTATAGCTATTACGATAGTAAAGGCAGAGCCATTCGAATTTACAGTAAAAACCATCAAGGCGGGCATACCATAAGTTCTAGTAAATTAGATTTTAGAGGAAAAACAATACAATCGTATACCAGGCATAAAAAGAATTCTTCCGCAACCGTTTTAAACATTACCAACCGTTTCACCTTTGACCATGCAGAGCGCGTATTAGGCCAGTACCAAAAAATAAATGCGCAACCGGAGGAACGACTTGCCGAAAACACCTACGATGAGCTAGGAATGCTCATTGGTAAACAGGTAGGTGGTACCACAGGGTCGATAGCGTTGCAAGAGCATGCATATAAATACAATATTAGAGGACAAATTTCATCCCTGAATGATGTTAGTAATCTCGGAAACAAGCTTTTTGCCTATAAGTTGAGGTACAATGAAACTTCAGAAGGTGGTTCACCAGTAGCATCAAGATATGATGGTAGTATCTCCCAGGCTATTTGGCGTTCTTCATACGATAACACTAAAAAGAGTTACTCCTATTCTTATGACGCCTTAAATAGACTTAAATCAAGCTCTTATCAATATAATGAAAATCTGAATGGGAATTCAGGATTGAACTATAATACCCAAATCACATATGACCCGAACGGTAATATAGTATCACTAAATAGAAACGACGGCAATGGCGTCATGGATCAATTGAGCTATGATTATGGTGGGGCCAATGGAAACCAACTATTTGCAGTTTCGGATACTTATGCTTCAGTAGGCTTTATCGATGGTAATACTAGCGGTAATGATTATGCTTATGATGGCAATGGGAACCTGATAAAAGACTTAAATAAGGGGATTTCTTCTATTACCTATAATCATTTAGATCTTGTAAAAAATGTATCACTCGCAAGCAATAGAAGTTTATCTTTTATGTACTCTGCTACCGGCGAAAAACTTCAAAAAAAATACAAAAATGGCAATACCATAGTAGCTGATACTGAGTATCTAAATGGCTTCCAGTACGTGAACGGTACACTACAATTTTTCCCTACGACCCAAGGCTACGTCTATAAATCTGGCAATACCTATAAATATATGTATATCTATAGGGATCATTTAGGGAACAATAGGGTAAGTTATTCAGATGTAGATGAGAATGGAAACATTGCCGTATCGGAGTTAAATTCAAATACCAACTACTATCCTTTTGGCGCTAGTCATTCCGAACAATTTACGGGCAGTCTGGCCGCCAACTATAACTATGTTTTTCAAGGAAAAGAATATCAGGCGGAAAATGGCCTTAATTGGCATGACTTCGGATCTCGAAACTACGATGCCTATTTAGGACGTTGGATGGTGCCCGACCCTCAAAACCAGTTTGGAAGCCCTTATTTGGCGATGGGTAACAATCCTATTTCATTTACAGATCCCGATGGTGAGTACACTGGATGGGATGATGCCGCCGCATTTCTTATAGGAGGTATTATAAATGTTGTTGCGAATTACGATAATATAGATGACTGGGGAGATGGGCTGTCCTATTTTGGCATTGGGGGTGTATCGGGAGTAGCTACCTTATATGGTGGACCCGTGGCAGGTGGGGCTATTCTTGCCGGCGGCAATAGTTTTTACACCCAATATGACAAAAACAACGGAAATGTAGAAGTTGATCAGCTTTTATTCGATACTACTATCGGCGCGGCGACGGCCGGTATTGGTTCTAAATTATCTCCTTTCATTGCCACACATACTAGCAAGCTGTTCGGGAGCAGCAGTTCATTGTTTTCTCAATATGCCGTAGATGCCGTTTCCAATGTTAGTTCCGGTGTTATTATCGAGACTACCGTAGGAGTTGCTATGGGAGAGAGTTTAAATGATTCTTTTTCAAATAGTCTCAATAATATTCCACAGTCATTGGTCATTAGTGGAATTAGTACCACTGGCGCATACTACAAAGGCAAGCACCAAGCACGTCAAGAAGCAAAGAAACAAAAACTATTGGCCCAGGAAAACAATGAGGTGGTAGAACTCAATATTCCTGCCATAGAGCTTACAACATCCTCCGAGTCATTAAAACCAAGCAGGAACTACACCATATTTTTAGAGGATGGAACCGTATATAAATTTGGCGTCTCCGGGGCAGATCTCAAAAGATACAACCAATCTTTAATTGAAGCTGGGCCTAATGCATTTGGAAAATATTCAGATATTAAACCAAAATTCAAAGCACACATATCCGAAAAATATATGCGAAGTTTGCACTATAACACTACTGGGGACTACTTTTTGCCAGGAATGAAAATTCCATTTCCTGTTGATTTTGACACTAGAATGCCCATAAAATTAAATTGATGAAAATTGGAAGAACACTTTTTTGGTTTAAAGATGGAGAGGCAACACTTAGGGACCTAACATCAGATTTTTTTGGGCTCTCGACCTTGCTTAACAGCTTGTTGAATGAGTTTTATAAAGGTAAAAAAATTAAGTTTTTCAATGTTACTTTCTCCAATTCTAGGGCATACAAACTGTTTCCTAACCGCTTAAAAAATGAAGCTTACTATGCAAACGGCCATTTATCTTATTACGCGGTATTTGACTCGGATGTTTTTATAGCAATGAATACTTTAGATCAAAAAAGGTTTTTATGGGATGAAGCTTATAAAGGCTTACAAGCTTCGGCCACCTTGATGAAAAATCCTGAATTATCAGATGCTTGTGAAATTGCGTATCATAAAGGCATAAAAATGAATCTTAACACAGACCATACAGTTCTTGAGGAAGCTATTGAGCTGTTTGGCCAAAAATTAAAAGCCGCAGTGATTATTCAGTTCAAAGAAGATAAAATGTACTCAAAGTTTTTGTTGGAAGATGACAAAAAAATACTCTACGAACAGGATATTGATACCGCTCAAAAAAACATGGAGGTTTTTCTTGAAATTTATAAGAAAATGGAGCAGGAAAATGATACCATCATCATAAAAGGTGCAAAACACATTGAGTATCTACCATTGACCATAAAGCTTGATAAAAGCATATTGAATTAATAAAGGAAATGAATTTACATTGAACAATTTCAATTGATTAGAAGTTTTAACACAACTATAATTAAAGCATTAGAACATGAAATTAAAAATTACTACCGTAGTATTTCTGGTATTTACGTTCATCAACGGACTAGCTCAGGAGTCTGATATTTTAACCCCAAAAGCTTCGCCTTTTCAAGTAGGTAACAATATCGAGGGTGTAGTAAAGAATTCTGTGAACGAGGTAACGGGCAAGGTCACTTTCTCAATCCCTTTGGCTACAATTGCATCACGATCGATTACGTTCCCGGTAAACCTCACATATGATGGAGCTTCAGCTCTTGATATAGCACAGCAATTAAACGAATACAGCCCTACAGGGACGGTCGGGGTTGGTTTTAATACCGGTGTGCCCAGAATTATTGTTGACAACAAAGGAACGGCCGCAAGGGATGATGATGAGTTCTTTTTGAAGGATGACACCAACAATACAAGGCTAATTTGCACCAAAAAAACAGTCGTAAACTTTCCAAACTCCGGGGATAGCTATCAGGAATTTGAAACTGAAAAATATGTACCTTATAAAATCAAATATCGTATTAAGACTATCGATCAAGTAAACAGTAACATCATTACAACGGTACAAGACTACTGGGAGATTATCAATGACAGCGGTGTTACCTACACTTATGGAAATACCGATAATACCAGAGAAAATGTCATCGCTTGGGATAATTGGATAGGTTCGTCAAAAAATACTAGCGGAGCCTCGCTAAGTACCGTTATCTGGAATCTTTCCAAAATAGAAGATCAATGGGGAAATAGTTTAGACTTCACCTATGAAAAAACAGAACAAGGTCATAATTCATCGGCAATTAAACATACAGAAGCTTCCTATATTAAAGAAATCACCTCATCTTCTGGAGGTAAAATAATTTACAATTACGGCAATAAAACAATACTGGAATATCACGAACCTCATACCGAAATCCAAGAACCGGATGCATATCAAGAGCGGTATGAAAGAAAATTTTTAGAGACTTTGGATATCTACGACCGCGCAGAACAATTAATCAATACCTATGATTTTACCTACGACTACAAGTTAAAGGCACTAGGAGAACGCAAAATGTATTTGGAGAGTCTTACATTTAAGGATGCAAACGGTGTAGCAATGCCTGCGCACGAATTTGACTATTATACGTCCGGTGACTTTGTAGGTTGTATGGAAAAAGTAACCTACCCGACTGGAGGTTCTGTTACCTACAACTATGAAAATAAGCTCTTATATACCAACACCGCAAATAGATATCCCGCGGGCTCAATAATTACCGCTGGCTATACCTTTTATGCAGCGTATGCCAGAGATAATTATGTTCTTAGGTTATATAGATCAACCAATTATGTTTCTGGAAACAAATACCGCTTTAAAATGGTTAGGCATTGGTGGGATGGTAGTCTTTGGCAAACCAGTGAATTCGTGCTCCCCCCCTTAATAAGCGATGAATTCATTCGAGGAAAAGTAATGGATCGTTTTCTTTCCGTTTTTGAAGAAGATTACTATGGATTTCTTTGGTTCAATAGAGATACCGATGAAGGTGATTTGTATTTGTTTCATCTGGAAAACGATGGTCGTACTTGGAAAGAATCACATATTGCCGATATTACCATAGAATCCTATAATGATCAAAACAAGCAAGAAGATCCTGTTTTAATGTCTTCTAAAGACTTTGTTATGATAGGAACGAACCGCTCGGGAAGAGTCTACACATATACTTGGAATGGTTCTTCATGGAATTCAGGAGAAATTCAGCAAGGTCAAGGCCAATTTTATTATGGTGTGGCAAGTAATTACATCTTAGCCCTAGATGAAGATGGTGGTCCCGATATGGTAACCAATATCAGCTATCCCGACAATTACTATATTCATTATCTAGATGCCGAAAAAATATGGAGAACCAAGTCTTGGTCTGCATTTGCGAATACCCAAATTAATCCAATTAAAGATGTAAGCACCTTCTTCGCCGACAATTCGATGGCTGCTTTTGTAGCAGAAAATAATCCTGAATACATTTTAAGATGGGATAAAGATTATAATCTTATATCCGTGGATGATGAATTAGGCGCGTATCCTGATTCGAACCCAATTTATCCTTCCTTAAGTTCAATGTTCACCATTCAGGTCAATTGGTTCAATAGCTATCCCCAAAAATCAATCAGATTCAATGGTTCTAGTTGGAGCCCTATTGATTTAAATCCGAACAGTTTTAATAGTTACAGTACAACTGCTTTTGGGGAAGACTTTATTTTAATGTATGACCGCTCCTATTCAAATCGAAAAAAAGTGTCTTACTATTTTTACGATCCAAACAACAATAATTGGAATTCAGGGATTTTCAACGATACTTTTGATTCAGATAATTATTGGGCAGCTGTGTGCTACAATAGGGATTTTATTATTGCAGGAAACAAAATCATTAAACTAAAAAATGACGGGACGAAATTCGGGCCCGAAATCACCTTGCCTTTGTACAATAATTTCAGCTATTCCAACACGCTCAACTACAGTTTCGTTGAACTGGCAAACGATGTGAATGGCAATGCTTCCGGCGGCAAGTCCTTTTCCAATAGCCTGTTTGTATATACCGACAAGAAAGACGGTTATATAAAGACCATTGATCTTGGTGATAGGAAACATATAGATTCCAACTATAAGTTTGGAGGTTATAATCCATTTATGAGTTTTAAAAGCATGTTTTTAAAGAAGGATATTCAGGGCGGAGTTTTAACAGATTTATATCGTATTGTGGACGACCAAGTAAACAATGATGTTTACGACGTAGTCGTTTCCGAGATAGAAATTGATAATGGTAAGGGTGAAATAAGAAAAGTAAGTTACACCTATAATAATCCCAATTCATTACCCAATGACGTGTCAACTTTTTACGGAGAAGTTATCGTAGAGAATAAGGGATTTGGAAATTTTAGCAATGGCAAAATAAAAAGGTACTTTCATACAGGGGAAGAGGATTTGCGTTTAGCAGGATTATTAAAGAAGACAATAATTGAAGATAAAAATGGTAATCTAAAAAGTGTTGATGAAACGATATGGGATAAATACCTTAAGAATTATTTCAATTCGACTTCATTGAAAGTGGGTCTTGGGTATTTCATATTTGTAGATAAAAAAATCGAGACCTTAACGTTAAATGGCGAAGAAGTCAAAAAGGAAACAGATTTTAGTTATGATATCTATGGAATGCTGACCAGTGTAAGTAAAACAAACAGTAAAGGAGAACTTGAAACTTCTCAAACCCGCTACGCATTTCAACAATATAGTTTTGTGAAAAACAAAAATATGTTCAGTTTTCCTTACGAAACAAAATCTGTAATTAATGGAAAAGCGGTAGCAATTGAACGTTCCTTGTGGAAACAACAAGGAGGAAGGGTATATGTAGATAAAAATAGTTCAGGTATTGAGTCTAACAGTCTTAGAGTAAACAACGAAACAACAAGGATAGATCCTTACGGCAATATTCAGGAAAGCAACAATGGTTTGGGCGTTTTTAGAACAGTAATCTATGCTAACGCAAATCTATATCCCGTAGCGATAATTCAAAATGCTGAGTATTCAGATGTCATTAATGAATTAGATGTATCTTATAATAACTTACAAAACTTAAACAATACTTCTTTAGAAGTTGAGCTATCAAAATTATATGATCGTTTACCAAATTCCTTTATAAATCTAACTTTCTATGATGAACAAGGAAGAATTGTAAGAACTTTAGATGAACGTAAAGAAGCAACAAACTATGTCTATGATTCATTTAATCGTCATACATATACCACAGATTCATATGATAAGGTAATTCAGAAAAATGAGTACAACTTTTCAGGTAACTAGACCGTTCTACGTCAAATAACATACTTTGTTGCAAAGTCGCGAAACGTGGAACTTTGCAGAATATTGTAGTGAGCAACATTTATTTTTGAGCACCAGCTTGTATCATTTGGGTTCTTCAGGTTCACTGCTAGAGCAAGCGTCACGCTCATACCGTATACAGTAAGTCATAAATGAACGAAATCTGATGAATTGAAGAAGCCACAGCGAAAGTTGTGGTTTTTTCATTATACCAATTTCTCCGTAAGGTCCGCCTTGAGCACCCCTTCTTCTGTAGTGTAAGTATATCTTTCCACTAGTGCTAAACCTAGTAAGGCACGGGATAAACCTTAAATAGCATTGGGCGAAAGGTTTAAATACTTCATGGATAAACTCAAAAATAATCTAGAGTTTGCGGCCGTAAAAGGTTGAGCGTTTGTTGTAAAAAAACAAACGAGCAGTTATCGCTTCTATTTGAAAAGTTAGTTTAAAAAATATCTCTAGGGAAATCACCAAGTTAGAGTTGCTTTGTTCTATCTCCCCGTGCTACGCGAAGTTTGAAACTTCGCAGCGCCCCCAATAATTTCCGCTGTCTGTATTTTGTGACTGCCTCTGCAAGTCTTTTTTTTGTTCGGTGACCGCTAAACGTCCTAGCCGTCATAAATTAAGAACTTTACAATTCTACCTCACCCACCAGCAAACCTATCCGCCACAAACCGTATATAATGTTGCAGATCCGTCAATTTATAGGGGGCTCTTAGAAGATAGCCATTGATGTAAAAAATGGGTGTATGTCGAATATTTTCGCTTGCAGCCCACTCCTTATGAACTTTAAGTGCTTCGTCTCCGCTTAAATGGTTTGTTGCCTTCGGAAAATCTTCTTTTGGGTATTGCCGGGCCCATGGGTCATACTCCTTTATAGCATACCAGGTTTCTATGGCTTCTCTTATTTTTGGTAATTCACTTATTTGAAGTAAATGCGACACTACTTTGTCATTGCTTTTTTTTAATAAAAAAGGTAGTCGCTGAACGGGGCGTATCTAAAAAATGCCCCCAGCGCAAAATGACTACCGAAACTAAAAACCCATACTCCTGCGATTTTCCGCAGGATCAATCCTTGCTCCCGCTTATTGATTTTACCCACCACTGCCGTCCGACCACAGCTTCTGGGTCCACGGAATCCGCTCCTAATTCATTTGGCCCAGTTCGTACTAATTTTTGTGTATCCAAACCTTTTACAGCTAACGTCGCTTCGCTTGGATCTATACGGTTTTGAAAATCCGCCACTGCCTTGGGGCCAAGCAGGTTGTTCTCTATTTTGATTTTGACCTGGCATTGGTTGTTTTGGAGAACGGAGAATGCTTGTGGCCAATGAGTAAGTTCATTCTCCGACATATTTAATTTTTCAAGCTTTGGTAGCATGCCCAATTCGCGAGGCAGTTCTGCTATCTTGTTGTCATTTAAATGCAAATGGGTCAGCTCTGTAAGACGGCCAACGATTGGTGGTATTCGGGTAAGTTCATTCTCTGATAAATCCAAAGACGTTACACCAGGAGCTTTTTTAATGATCGCCTCGAATACCTCATCAATATCTTCAGGTTTTAAATCCTTATCCTCTAAATCTATTACATCACAAAATCCGGTTCTTTGCTGAAATTCTTCATGTTGCTCAGCGAACCTTTCTATTTCGTCCAATGCCTCTTTTTTAGCCATACTATGTTGTCTATTGATTACTACTATTTATACTATAGTAGTATAAATCGGCTTTTACCCCCAATAGGATCGTTTACTATATACCTTGACCGGAATACTGTTGCAGGTTCAGGGAGCCGCATCGTTCCTAAGGTAGTATACCCAACACCCCTACTAAAAATGCCCTTTATGGGTAGCGCGGGATTGGTTTTATATCAAAGAATCGTCAAACCATCCCAGAAGTATTAAAAATTTGCTTGTGCTTAACTGACTTAGTTAATTACCATTTTTTCAGGATCCCAGTATCCAATATGACTTACAATTTTGCCTCTTTCGTTATAGGTAGTACTATTTATTCCCTCAAAAGTGGCTTCTTTGCCATCATTGGTAGTTCCTTTACCCGTCCATTTGGATGTAGCTACAAGTCCATTGACAAATATGTAGTCCGGATAAAGTCCGGCCGATTTGAATGCAGACATAAAATTTTCTCCAATTTCGATAATTTCCTCCCGGCTGTTGGGTGCTTGGCTACCATAGGGGTCATTTATGTAAGCATTGTCAGCAAAAGAGTTTGCCCAAGTTTTGGCATCTCCACTTTGTGTTGCCTTGAAATAGGCATTAGTCCACTTTAACACTTGTGCCTCGTTTACCTCCGGAATCTCCCCTAGAATTATTTCCCCTTTTCCATCTTCAAAGAAGCCATTAGTCGAAGTAACCGTTAACCTACCTCTTGCACCTTGATATTTTCCCGTTCCACCGGTGAATTCTCCCGATACTGTTATGGTAACTTTGCTTCCATTTACCTCAAATTCTTGTGACTTATAGGATAAGAATAATACACCCTCTTCGGGCGCGGAGCCATCGAACTCGAACATGTTGATTTTCATAGTTCCGAACAGTTCATGTTTTCCATTGAATAGAATTCGATTCGCAGTAGCTCCATTAATGTGCGTGCTCCCCTGTTTGCCGTTTTCGAATTCCCAACGCCAAGAACCTGTTAATTGCCCCGCTTGGGCGAAAACAGATGGTTCCTTGTTTTCAATAGCATAACCTTCTGCGAATTGATACCCTCCAATTACTCTGAATTTTAGTGTTTCTTGTGCTTTCATTACTGTAAATGTTATAAGTGTTACGAATGGAATAGTCCTTTTTTCATCGTTTTTAACTTTGTTGATGTAAAAATATTACAGTAAATCCAGCCTCGATATAACAAAAGATGGAAGCAATGTCCTAATTCTCGGATTGTTTTTCTTTCCTGTAAGTAGCTGGTGTTTTTAGGGTATGTTTTTTGAAGAATTTACCAAAATGTGAAGGGGAAGCAAAGTTCAGGGTATAAGCAATTTGCTTCATATCTTCATGGCCATATTTTAATTGATTCTTTGCCTCCAGAAGAAGTCTTTGATTGATATAGTGTAACGCATTTTTTCCCGTAGAAGATTTGATAGCGTCGCTCAGGTGATTTGGTGTTATATTTAGCAATTTTGCATACTCTTTGATACTCCTTTTCGACAGATAGTAGTTATTGACTAAGTTTTGATACTTCATAAAAAGTCCCTGATTTTTAGGTAACTCATCAACTGTCCGCTCTCTTTTCTTATACAAGTCAAGGCATTTGTAGAGTAGCACTTGTAAACAATGTCCGAGAATTTCTTCCGAAAATGAATTTCTAGGTTGATGATATTCTGAATAAAATTCTTCGAAAATAGCAATCACGCTTTGTTTTTCTTCTTCCTCTATTGGAATTGCATTGAACCGATCGAGTTCAAAGAATAAAAATTGCTTTTTAAAGTCCTTAGGTTTTACTGAAAGATTGTCTTGTTTGAAGTTTAATATGTATCCATCAATGTTTTGGTCCCTAACCCACGAATATATGTGATTTGGCGAAACAAAATACAGCACACTTTTAAGGTCGTTTACTCTTTGGTCGTTTATGTTTAATTCAGAGTTTCCAAATCTTTGTATAAACGATACTTGATGAAATTCTTTGGTGTGTGGTTGAATTAACTCAATCGAATCTTTAGTAAAGTCAGAAAATCTATAGATATGAAGGTTTGGGTTAGCAGTGCGCACGGGCACATTAATATGACCGTACAAATCATTCATTTGTTGAAAATTTAGAATTTTACTTCTGTGCGCCATTTATTTTATGTGGGTCAGGGGTTTCAGATAAAAGCATTAGAGACTAAAGTCGTTATCGCTTATGAATATGAAATATACTTAATTTAATGCGCAAGCGGTTTGAGCATAGACTCAGACCGCTTGTACCTTCATACCGCATTGTACGTCTTAATTGGTTTTTGCATAGTGAGTTACCTCTTAACCAAATATGGCGTTGTACCATTCAATGGCTTGATTCGCCGTTCGATCCAAAATTTCCGGGTCATCGTAATACTGAAGATGTCCTGTTTCACCTTCCCATTGCAATTTTTTGTTGGTCGCTGGTACGGCTTCAAACTGTCTTTTGGCGGCATCTGGCAAGAAACTGTTATCACTGTGAATCATCAAATAAGGTTTGTCCAATTTTTGGGCCGCGGTCAATGATTCGTACTCGAAAAGCATTGCATCACTCATTTTTGGATAATTGTTCGTCCAAATTCCTTGGTCGGCCCATGTATGGTACCAATCCCAAACAAATTTACCGGGCATGCCTACATCCGTTCTGGTTTGGTCAACGGCCGGAACGTTTATCACTTCTCCCGTTTGTTTAAAAGTGTTCAGTGCTACCTTCCCTTCCGCGATTCTTTCTTCCAACGCTTCTTCGGTTCCCATCCATTGAATATCACCTTCTCGGTCACGATAATGACCAGCAACCGTTACTAATCCTTTGAATAGGTCGTCTTCAGATACGGCTCTTAACATTTCTGAACTCCCTTGACATACAGCAAATCCAACAATTTGCTGGTTATTGACCATTGAAAGAGCGGCAAGATATTTAGCTGCGGCCTTAGCATCTTCGACTTTGGCCCTAGGGTCTTCCAGTTCTCGGGGTGCTCCGGCGCTCTCACCTCTATAGCGGGGGTCAAATGCCAATGCTACATAGCCGCGCTCCGCAAATCTTTTCGCATACTCAGTTGGCGCTTGCTCTTTAGCATAGGTCATGGGGCCTAGAATGGGTACTGCCGGATATTTTTCTCCTTCCTCATAATTCGCTGGTAAATAAAGGTGACCTACTAGCTCTAAACCTGCGCTTTTGAATGTTACTTTTTTCATAGTGTAATTTTTAAATGTTTGTAATTTATCTTCTTGTGCGTTTAACGTCATTGCTAATAGAACTATCAAGACGATTATTGAATTCTTCATATCTTTTATTTTTTGTTGATACAAAGATGCGAACAGCAAAAGGTTGACTTATTTATGAAAACAAATCAAGAAGTATGAATTTCAAACATTCGCTGATTTACGGTATTTCCCAGGAGTGTTCCCAGTCTGTTTTTTGAAGAAATTATTGAAATTGTTTGGCGAATCAAATTGAAGTTGGTAAGCGATTTCTTTCACACTTAACTTCGTTTGGGTCAAGTATGATTTTGCCAAATGAATTAAGTGCTTGTGAATATACTGTAATGCCGTAATACCCAAATTATTCTTTATGATGGAATTCAAGTAGTTCGGATGAATGTTCATTATATCGGCATAGAAACTTGGTGAATGTACATTTTTAGAATAGTCCCAACGGGTATCTTCCCGAAAATGCATCTCTATTAATTCTTGATAACGACTTACTAATTTCAAATCTGCCGTTTTAATGATTTGGTCCGCTTTTTCCGCGGATGTTTCTTTGTTGAAATATCTTTTGACATGATTTAAGAGTAGAAGAACATAGCTGCTGATGAAATCAAATTTGTCGGTTTTGTCACCCTCATATTCTTCGTTGATCTTTTGATAAATATTTAGGAGTGTTTTTGTTTCCCGTTCGTTCACCTCAAATGGAATTGATTTATCAATTTTTAGGAACGGGAATGTTTCTAGAAAATCTTTAAAAATATGATGCTGGGCAATGAAGTCCCGAGTCATTAAAACATAATACCCTTCCCAATTTGGAGCAATATCCCAAGACAAAATCTGAAAAGGTGAGTTAAAAAAAACAACCGAACCATCTGGAAATTCGGAATAGTGACTAGTTAGTGCTTTACCGTCTCCATTCATTTTTAAAGCTATTGCATAAAACGCATGCCTGAACGCCGGCATTTTATGGACTACAGTGGGCATGTTTTCTTGAAAACTCCTCACGACAAAGTGCTGGTGTCTGGCAGGGGGTATTCCGGTAGCCACGGAATATTCTTGAATTGTTTTAAAGTTCTTCATTGTAGTAGATAAAGTTCCTTGCAATAGTTTTCGGGTTCAAAAAGGCAGTGATGATTTTTTTGCAATTAGTTATATTTTATTGCCCATTTTACGCCCCGTTTCAGTTGAAATTTTCAATATCGTAGCCCATGTCCAAAAGGATATAAAGGATTTTTGGAATCATAAGGTACGTCTTCCAACTGATTTTCTACCGCTTTCATTGAAGAGGGAACCTCAATTGGAAGTTTTCCATTTGGGTTAAATTTTCCCAGGATCAAATCCATGATAATCTCTTCCGATGAAAAGAAATCTGCGATTACTGCTCTACTTGCCTTGTTGATTTCGGGTATCACCGGCGGGCGATCTATCGTCAAAACGGCAATGGTAGGTTTCAATGCGATCAGCCTTAACAACTCTTCCTTTTCCTCTTTCGGAAAGTCTAAACGCCCTTGTTTGAAAAAACGCGCTAAAATAGAACCGTCGCTCGGCTCAAACGGCGTACTGAGTTTTAACACTATAAAATTCGCTTTCTCAGGGTTTGCCACGCGTTCAATATCCGAGTACTCAAAATTATCACTAAATCCTTGCAGGTAAACTTTACTTTTTTCGGCTATAGGAAGAAGACCATTCTCGTTTTTAAGCAATGTCAGGGAACGCCGTTGCGCCTCTTTTCCCCTGTCAATAAAACTTTGTTGTCGCAAGAGTCGAGCGTTGTCTTCATCGAGATATGGATCATCGAACAAGCCTAGATTGAACTTATCCCTCAGTATTCTGCGAACTGATTTATCCAGTCGTTTTTCGGGAATCGTGCCTTCCCCGACCAATTCAACGACCAATTCAGGAAGCGATTCACCTCCGAACATATCGCAGCCGGCATTTAGAACTTTGGCTATCTTTTCTTTTGGAGAAGCATTTTCCATACCCCAGTCCGAAGCGGGTTTTACAAACATGTCGCTAATTATACCCCAGTCTGTACATACCACACCGTTGTAACCATATGTATCCCTGAGTAATCCGGTAATAATCTCCTTGTTAAATCCAAAAGCGACTTCTTCGGAGGACTGTCCTTGCGGTATTCCATAATAGGGCATTATCTGAGCGGTTTTGGCCTTTATAGCGGCTTCGAAAGGAATTAGGTGATACTCAAAATTATTGCCTGGGTACACCTGTTGTTTTCCATTTTCGAAATGCGCATCCCAACCATCCTTTTGGGGTCCGCCACCCGAAAAATGTTTCGTCATACAGGCTATGCTTTCCGTCCCTATACTATCTCCTTGAAATCCTTGAATATAGGCAGATGTCATTTGGGCACTCAACGACGCGTCCTCTCCAAAGGTGTCACTAATTCGAGCCCATCTTGGTTCCGTTGCCAAGTCCGCTGTGGGGTGCAAGGCTAAGCGGATCCCCACCGCACGGTATTCTTGATTTGCAATTTTGGCAAATTCCTGTACCAATTTGAAATCTCGAGTAGCGGCCAGACCAAGGGGCGAAGGCCACTCTGAAAAAAGACTTGATTCGATGCCCGCACCTGGGTTGTCCCGGACCCCATGCCTGGGGTCGGAAGCAATCGTTATCGGTATGCCAAGCCTCGTTCGTTCTGCAAGTTTTTGAATGTTATTGTTCCATCTAATCAACACCTTTGGGTCGTCTGGTGATTGAATAATGTTGAAGTGGCTCATTTTTTTTGCCGCAACATATGTGGAGTTGGCATCAAAGGCAAACGTTATGGGGTCCTTGAAACTAGGGGTTTCACTTAATGTCCCATCAGGGTTCATGGCAATCATGTTTATAAACATGAGTCCCGCCTTTTCATCCAAGGTCATTTGTGATAACAGATCCTCGATTCTATCATCCACCGTTTCCCTTCGATCTTCATAAACATCCAGTTTTCCATTTTTGTTTAAATCCCTATAACTAAAAGTGCCTGAGCTCAATTCCGGTGCGGGATTTTCAAGACGATTCATATTGCCATTGGAGACAGTGATCCATTTTATATAGTATCCGCCAAGAACAACACCTCCAAGGATAACAATTCCTAGAACGACGTATCCTAGAACCTTGGTTATTCGCTTTAATTTTTTCATCTGTTCAAGTTTTATTGTTTTTAATCGGTCAGATGTAATTCGCCATTGAACATTTCGGTGGGTATCCAAAATAGTTATGGCTTATTTCATAATCTAAAAATTAATCAATTCCTGTAACCGCCCTAGGGCTTTATATTTTTTAAGAATAGCTTCCCAAAGTTGTGTTCTCTTTTTGAAAAGTTCACTGCTATTTTTTTGTACCAATAGTTCTTGTTCGTTAAGTTCATAAGCGTTGACTTTTCCCTTGGACAAGCGTGCCTGATAAAAGGTCATGTTCTCTTTCCGTAAAGCTAGGTTTTGTTCAAGGAAAATGATTTCCTTTTGTAAAGATTCCAAGGTAAGGCGAAGTCGTTTGTATTCAAAACGGGTATTGTTTGTCTCTTCCAGTAATTGTTGTTCTTTAATGCGTTGTTCTCCCCTAAGTCTGGCCACTTTACTGGATGAGCCCTCAACACTCAATATGGGTAGCTTCATGGAAATACCGATAAAACTGTTTCCGAACCATGTTTGTTTTTCAAAAGGACTTAAACTTTGACTGAATTGATTCGCACCATAAAAAGCATCAAAAGAAATATTTGGAAGACGTGCGGCTTTAAGGGTTTTTATCCGTTGTCCTAGCAGTTTACTTTCAATTTTTATTATCCTGCTGTTGGTAGTTTCCGTTCTGTCAGGGATTTCCTTTCTTTTTTTCGCAAAAAACAGATTTATTTCTTGATACTGGTTTACGTCAATATAGGGCAAGCGATCAGAGCCCATTAGAAAAGCTAGATTGTACCGTTCCGTGTCGGCACGGTCAATAGCAGAAGTAAGTATGGACTTGGCATTATTGTGATTTATTCTGGCGGTGTTCAGGTCCATTTTCAAGACCCGGCCATTTTCATACCCGTTCGAAATCAATTTTAAGGAATGATATGTTCTAAGGGTATCCAATATTGCGGACTTTGTCTCGAACTCGCACCGAGACAACAGAAGGTAAGATGCTATTACATTATATAGCACCTCTTCTTTTGAACGTTCTTCCTCGAGCAAATAAATACGTTGCTTAATACGGCGCTCCATTAGTTCAGAGCGGGCTTTTAAGTTGAATAACGGCTGCTCGAGGGTTATTCCCAAATCTTGTTGCCATGCTGTTCCGAATTGCAGTTCGAGAAAGTCTCCGCCATTGCCCATAGCACTCGTTCCCCCGAGTTCTCCCGGCACCAATGAAGTTGGTATAATAGCATTGTATTTATAGGCATACGAAAGTGCTAGTTTAGGGCCTAGGGAAGATTTGGTCGCTTTTACATCTATGGCCCCGTTCTCGCTCCTTAGCTGGGCAACCTTATAATTTGGTTTTTCGCTTAAGGCAAGCTCCGTACATTCTTGCAAAGAAAGGCCCGATTGCTGTGCACAACCAACCCCAAATATGAGTAGAAATAGTAATTGTATTGTTGGTTTCATTTTTAGCAAGATTTGTATTACCGAAAAACAGAAGCCGGTTCGACCCCTTTGATTCTTTTAAGAGCAAATGCCGAACTTCCCATGGAAATGGCTATTATCACCACGAACATCCCTAGTAAGGTTAATGGAGATAGGGTAAAAATAAGTCCTGTATTGGCAACCCCTTTTCTAAATAGTTCCAATAGTATATAGGCAATTACAAAACCCACTACAGCAAAGAGAAATGCCTGTGTGAGAATTAATTTTCTGATATAACTGTTCTTGGCTCCGATCGCTTTCAAGGTTCCATAATCCTGTAACCGATCGAGTGCACTGGAGTATAAGGTGAGGCCAATGATAAAAAAGCCTGAAATCAATGCAAAAACAATCAAAGAACCCGTACTGACCGCGATACCGCTCGAAGCCAATACAGTCGAAATGGTACTCTCCTTCAAATTTTCCACAGGCCATGCCCTCACACCCGAAAGTGTTCCGTTGATATTGTTGGTTACCTGGTTTACGGAGAATGTATCGGTAACATTTACCAAAACGGCATTGATGCCGGTTGAAGGTACATTCCCATAAAAACGGGCCCTCTCTATACTTGTATAGGCTATGGGCGCACCAAATCCCCTCACCCCATTGGTTTGCACGGTAATCTTGGCCTGCTTCCCGTTTATTTCGAGCAAAGTCCCCGGTTCTGTTGTGCCGCCTAGGGTTTCCGTATCAAAAAAATCTGAACTAATGGCCAAGTCCTGTTGTAAATCAACTTGACTTCCTTTCCTTATATTACTCATTCTAGGGCCTGCCGGAAAACGGGGGCCTTCACTCCCAACCAAAAGTAAACTCGCCGTGGCCCCGCTTTGATAGGTAGCACTTCCACCTGCAAGTACTATGGGGTGGGCTTCTTTCACCCCAGCAATACTGCGAACCTCGTTCAACTTTCGCACATCTAACCTACCCAATTGATTGATGTCTGTTGAACTTTCATCTATAACCCAAATCTGCGCATCCGAATTTTTAGCCGTGGTGACCATTAGGCCGGTCAAAAAATTCAGGATACCCAATTGTTGACCAATCAAGAAGGTACTGATGATGATTCCGATGGTAACACCGACGCTTTTGGCCTTGTCAAAGCGGATAAATCGGATAGCCGTGGATAGTACAAACATAGCTTTTGAGTTTTTTACTTCTTTAGTCAAGTATGATTTCACATTGCACCCTACTATTGATGAGCATACCGGACTGCTTTTCGAGCGCTATCTCCACCGTGCGCACCCTTCTGTCCTCTGCTTCGGAAGTAGTATCACCGAAGATGGACTTACGTTTAAGAAAATTGGAGAGGAATGTAATTTCCCCCTCACTTATGACCTTGTCCCCAGCTTGATTACGAACTATTGCTCGCTGCCCCAATCGTAGTCTATCGGCCAATAGTTCGTCAATCTCGCAAGTGGCAATAAACTTTCCTTCGGGTAGAAACTGGGCAACAGTTTCCGTGACCTGTGCCCCTTCGCCCGGGGTGATTTTCCACTCTAACACTTTCCCATTAAACGGCGCTTTGATATTCTTTTCATCCAACTTCGCCTTAGCGGCAGTGAGTTGGGCATGTAATCCCTGAAATTTGGTTTCCGTAACCGATTTCTGTTTTTGGGCTTTGGCTAGATTTGATTTCGCAACCGTGTACTGAAGGCTTTCCTCATCAAGCACTTCCAATGTTTCCGCACCAAGGTCAAAAAGTTGTATCGTCCTTTGATAGGACTTTAGGGCTTTTGAAGTTCTGGATTCTTTTTCTTTTATCTCTTCCTCATCAATGAGGCCTTGAGCCCTAAGTTGCTTTATGTTCGCAAGAATTCTTTTGATTTCTGCCTCCTCCGACGTTTTTTGTAAACTCGCAATCACCTCTCCTTTGTACACCGTATCATTTTCATTTCTTAGGATGCTGGCTAAAATTCCCGTTGACGGACTGGCGAGTTGTATGAGAGGGTATTCGGTCTCAATGCGGCCATTTCCAAATGCACTCGTTATAATTTCCGAAATGTCCATCCTTTCAATTTCATTAACTTCGGGAGTAGCGCCCTCCTCTTTGCCTGAACAAGAGAACGTTAGAAGAGTTGCTACAAGAAGCAACCTTTTGAATGACTGTCGCATAATCAATTTTCTTTTAAGTTGGATATATCGGTTTCCTTCACATGGCCATTATCCACTGTATAAATTCTGTCGGCGTATGAAACCAGTCGCATGTCGTGTGTAACTATTACCATCGTCCTTCCATCATCGGCCAACTTCCTAAATCGGTCCATAATGTATACCACACTCTTTGGATCCAGAGAAGCGGTAGGTTCATCACATAAAATCAAGGATGGATTGTTTACCAAAGCCCTTGCGATGGCAACGCGTTGCTGTTGGCCCCCGCTGAGTTTTCTTGGGGTTTGGTGCATGCGATCTGCCATTCCCACCAGGGCCAGGGCACTTATTGCCTTTTCACGTGACTCACTCCTACCGATACCCTGTAGTTGAAGTGGTAGTAGCACATTTTCCAATGCCGAGAGGGGACCTACCAGGTTATAATTTTGAAAAACAAAACCTATTTTCTTCAATCTCAAATCGGACAATTCCATATCGCTCAATCCATTAATCGATTGGTTTGCTAGAAATACTTCGCCTTCAGTGGGATATATAACACAGCCCAGCAAAGACAATAGCGTTGTTTTTCCACTGCCGGAAGGCCCTAAAAGCAAAACCAGTTCACCGCGGTTGATCGTAATGGAAGTTGCCTTTAAGGCCAAGATTACAGTATCTCCCGATTTGTATGACTTTGAGGCGTTCTTCGTTTCAGCTACTATGGTTGTCGTCATAATTAATTATGTTTTCGTTTCAAATATATTACGTTTTCGTTGTAATAAAAAATGTTTTCGTTATTTTTTGTAATTTCACTGCCTGCAAATAGAAAAAATGATAAAGAACATATCCTATATTCCGCTCATAAAGCAATGGGAAGCTTTTTTAAAAACCGATCAAGGAACTGGAATTGAAGATTTTGCAAAATACATTCTGGATGAAGCTGAGAAAAAGAGTAAAAGCGGTCCGAACCAAATAGAGGGTTTACCTCCAAGGTCTGCAGATTATCCCTATCTGACGGCTGAAGCTGGTCAAGCCATATTTAGACTATACAAATTCTCCAAAATGTATTCACGACCTATAATGTCTGATGTAGGGCTCAACTCTTTTGATGAATTTTCAATCATGACCACCCTTTTGAATGAAAAGGAAACTGCCAAAAAGTACCTAATCGAAAAAAACTTGATTGAGTTTACCACGGGAATGGACATGCTAAAAAGAATGTTCAAACAAAAATTGATTCAAGAACGAGTGAATCCAGACGATAAAAGGGAAAAACTAGTTTCTCTGAGTGAAAATGGTCGTAAAGTATTATTTAAAATTCTAGAGGGTTTCCAGACCATGGAAGATGTACTTGGAGATTTGAACAAAAAGGAAAGGGAGGAAACAATCCGTTATCTAGAACGTCTCGATCGGTATCATTCCTCACTGAACAACTAGTAAGTTGCTTTTACATATCAAGGACGGTCCTTGATCTTTACGATACACGGGCACCACGATTCGCTGTTTGATTAGCGGGTGTTGATATTTGAAATAAAAGGATAGCCCATAAACAACGAAGCTCTGCAAAATCGATAATTTGCAAGGTTCTCCCTTTACCGGGAATTTTCTTCTAGTGACCGCGACAGAATGGACCTGCCTTTCTTCATACCCTCGTTTTGAAAATGGAAAGTCCATTCGCATTGCGAATGGACTTTCTGCTTATAGTGACCGCGGAGGGATTCAAACCCCCAACCCTCAGAGCCGAAATCTGATGCGCTATTCAGTTGCGCCACGCGGCCATTTATGTGGTAAATACACCCATAACAGTTTGCAGTTCTTAGTGAAAATATGTACTGCCTACTGCCTACTGCCTACTGCCTACTGCCTACTTAAGATGTCAATTTACTTTTTACTATCGTCGAAATGGTTTTCCCGTCGGCTTGGCCTGCCAATTGTTTCGATACCATTCCCATCACCTTTCCCATATCTTTCATCCCGGTAGCACCCGTGGCCTCGATTACAGCCACTACTACTTTCTCAATTTCGGCGGCTCCCAACTGTGCCGGTAAAAACTGTTCTATCACCGCTACCTGTGCCAATTCTGGTGCTGCCAAGTCATCACGGCCTTGTTCTATAAAAATAGCCGCACTGTCTTTGCGTTGTTTTACCAACTTCTGAACCAACTTGACTTCTTCGGTCTCAGACAGCCCATCCCCTGCACCGGCATCCGTTTGGGCCAACAGCAGGGCAGACTTAATAGCCCGCAATGATTCCAAGGCTACCTTGTCCTTGGCCTTCATAGCGGCCTTCATTTGCTCCATTACCTTGTCTTGTAAGCCCATCACTTTTAAATTGGAATGCGAATATATAAAGAACTCGTTTAAACTCTTTAGTCAATCCCTAAAAAAATATCCTTTGCCGCCATAAAAAAACCCCGACGCTTGTAGTCGGGGCCCAAAGTTTATGAGGAACTTTTAGCTAATCTACATTGTCATGCAAAAATGAATTGTTAGATCGCAACTGAATCTCATCATTGCTATCTTCGCTTAAAGTAGTTCTAGAAACCTTATTCTCCCTTGGTTTCTCGCTCAAATCAACACCCTGTCGTTTATAGGCGGGCTCTTTTTCTATCTCTTCGATGCTATTAATGTTGTTCTGAAACTTGTAGTTAAAGTCCTTTAGCTTTTTTCTTCGTTCATCGGCTCTTTCTTTTAGCAATGCCTCAATAGGACTATCCATTGGATCTACTTCTTCCTCCGGGGTTTCCACGGTGTCCGCTACCTCCAAGGTTTTCTTTTCAAACACCAACTCTTCTTCTACGATTTTGGGTTCGAATTCCTCTGCCTTCGATTTTGCGCCGGTAAGCTGATTTTCCAGCTCCATATAGTCATCCAGGCTATACCGTGTTTCTCCGTTCTTGTTGTACTCCAATACCGGAATAACCTCCACATGGTCTTTAACATTGATATCCTTTACCTCGTCATCCAAGCTGAAGGTCACCACATTTTCCGGTTCTTCCTGCGTTTCGTTTTCTACCAATGGCATATCAAAACTGATGGCAAATTGATCTTCATCCTTACTGGCGATCACCTCTTGAGGGTCTATCACTTCTATATCATTCAGAACATCCGTAGAATCGATAATAATAAAATCATCTTCTTGCACTACTTCCTTTACAACTTCTTCGATGACCTCCTCGTAGAAAACATTAAAATTCTTAATGTAGTTACTGGTCGGAATCAAATCCATTCCCAATTCCTCATCCTCCTCCAAAACATACTTGACCGTAGGTTCTTCTTTGGTCTGTACTTCCGGCTCCTCAACCAATTGGTGTACTACGGTACCCGGAGCACTTAAATTTTGTACGGCGCGTTGTTCATCTTCGAGGGTGTGAATGATTTTTTTCGACTCCGTATTCACTATATCGTCCTGTTGGTCTACATTAAACCCGGTAGCGATAACGGTAACGGCGATCGATTCTCCCAAATCTTCGTCTTCCCCTACACCCATAATGATGTTCGCACCGTGACCAGCTTCAATTTGAATATGATCGTTGATCTCTCCGATTTCATCGATGGTAATCTCTTGAGAACCTGAAACAATGAGCAATAAAACGTTTTTGGCTCCGGCAATTTTATTATCATTCAACAAGGGGGAATCCAACGCCTTCATAATCGCCTCATTGGCTCTGGCAGACCCGGTAGCGACCGAAGACCCCATAATGGCGGTACCGCTGTTTGAAAGCACCGTTTTGGCATCCCTAAGGTCAATGTTTTGCGTATAGTGATGGGTAATTACCTCGGCAATACCTCTTGCTGCAGTAGACAAGACTTCGTCCGCCTTTGAGAAACCGGCCTTGAAACCAAGATTCCCATATACTTCACGCAGCTTATTATTATTGATAACAATCAAGGAATCTACGTTGGAGCGCAATTTTTCGATTCCCAACTGCGCTTGTTGGCAACGCATTTTACCTTCAAATTGAAAAGGCATCGTAACAATCCCCACGGTAAGGATATCCATTTCTTTTGCCTGTTTCGCAATGACAGGGGCAGCACCAGTACCTGTTCCCCCACCCATTCCGGCGGTGATGAACACCATTTTCGTGGTGGTGTCCAACATTGATTTAATTTCCTCCATACTTTCAATGGCGGCCTGTTCCCCTACTTCTGGGTTCGCACCGGCTCCCAAGCCCTCGGTAAGCGAAACTCCCAATTGTATTTTATTGGGCACTGAACTATTCTCCAATGCTTGTGAATCGGTATTAAGGATCACAAAATCGACCCCATTGATCCCCGATTGAAACATATGGTTAATGGCATTGCTACCACCGCCTCCTACGCCGATTACCTTTATTACATTGCTTTGATGCTTGGGAAGATCAAAAGCGATTCCTTCAAAATCCGTGTTGTTGCTCATAGTATATTTTTACTGGTTTTATTTTTAATTGATGATGTACTAGTGCGAATACCCCAATGGTTATTCCGCATTGTCTAAAAAGTCTTTCAGTTTTTCCGACCACTTGTCGAACACCGACTTGCGTTCTGTTTTAGGCTTTGGGCGTTGCATTGTTTCAGGCTCCTCGCCGGCCATTACCAATTCTCCCTCTTCCTGCAAAGTTTTTTCGGTGGTATCGGTATCCGTTTCCGCGACAACAGCTCCTTTTGCTTCGTTCTGCACGGCATTCATCAAAAGGCCGACCGCCGTAGCGTACAACGGACTCGCTATTTCAGAATCGGAATCTCCGGCCAAATGCTCGTTTGGATATCCGATGCGCGTATCCATTCCCGTAATATATTCCACCAATTGCTTAAGGTGTTTTAGTTGGCTTCCGCCCCCGGTCAACACAATCCCTGCGATTAGTTTCTTCTTTTGTTCTTCATGGCCATAGTTTTTAATCTCGACATAGACCTGCTCGATAATCTCCACTACCCTGGCATGAATAATTTTAGAAAGGTTCTTCAAGGTTATTTCCTTAGGCTCCCTTCCGCGCAATCCCGGTATGGATACAATTTCATTGTCCTTGTTTTCTCCGGGCCAAGCCGATCCAAATTTGATTTTTAAGAGTTCCGCCTGCTTTTCGATAATCGAACAGCCTTCTTTTATATCTTCCGTTATCACGCCACCACCAAAGGGAATTACCGCGGTATGCCTAATAATGCCATCTTTAAAAATGGCCAAATCGGTCGTACCACCTCCTATGTCGATCAGGGCCACCCCCGCTTCTTTCTCTTCCTTACTCAGCACAGCATCGGAGGATGCCAAAGGCTCCAAGGTAATATTCCCCAAATCAAGCCCTGCACTTTTGATACATCTACCTACGTTCTTAATAGAGGATACCTGCCCAACTACTACATGAAAGTTGGCTTCGAGTCGGCCCCCGTACATTCCGATAGGCTCCTTAATTTCGGCTTGCCCGTCCACTTTATACTCCTGTGGCAATACGTGAATAATTTCTTCCCCGGGAAGCATCACCAACTTATACACCTGATTGCAAAGAGTGTCTAAATCATCTTCATTGATTACTTCCTCAGAATCGGCACGGGTGATATAATCACTATGCTGCAAACTACGAATATGTTGCCCTGCAATACCGACCACCACTGAACCAATTTTGAGACCTGAATTTAACTCCGCCTCTTCCACCGCCTGCTGAATAGACTTGATCGTTTGGGTAATATTGTTTACCACCCCGCGGTGAACCCCCAAACTTTTCGACTTTCCGATACCCAGGACCTCTATCTTGCCATATTCGTTCTTTTTCCCGATAATGGCCACGATCTTCGTAGTACCGATATCCAACCCGACTGAATAATTACCTACTTCCATATCTTAAATTTTGGTGCACACTACTTGATTGTTAAACTCTAAATTCACCATGGCAAAATTTTCCAAGGTTTCATCTTTTCTAGCCTTCGTATAAAAGGCCTTGAAATTGCTAAATTTTTGCTCTAGGTTTTCGATACTCCCTAGATGCACCACGAAATTCTCTACTCGAAATTTCAATTGGTATTTTTCGACATCCTCGATGTGTATCCCGATAACATTCTTTCTCAGAAAGTCGTCTTGGTTAATATATTTCAATATTTCATACACATCCTTTAAGCTCTCACCCGTTATTTTACCCGTTATAATGGGCACGCGGGCCGAATGAATGGAGGACAAGGGCATGCGATTCCCCTCATCATCCATATAGAACTTTGAGTCCCCTTCAATTCGTCCGATTGGTTTGCGTTGAACAATTTTGGACGTAAGTTCACCGTCTACAGTAAGATAAACTTGGGCACTTTTTACCATTTTGTTGGCCTCAACGGCCTTCTCCATCGCATTCAAAACTAATTTTTCTTTGGGCAGGTTTTCGAGCCCTCCGAATTTTTGTATTAACAATTTATTAACCATGTCTTGATCTATGTAAAGATTCTGATCTCCGACAAACTCAACATGCATTCCATCTATTTTCTTTTGCTGGTTCCGAATCCCGGAAAATGCATAGAGTCCACCAATGATAAGGACCAATGCCAGCAGTTTAATGTAGTTCCAATTAATGCGCATATCCCAACTCTCTTTTAATTTTAGTAACCTCAAGCCCAATATCACCAGCACCTAATGTTACCAGCACTTCCGGGTTTTGTTTTTTTATTTGATCGATCAGATTCGATTTCTCAACAAGCCCTTTCTTCCGATTGTCGATTTTATCCAACAACCAATTCGAAGTGACGCCTGCTATCGGCTCTTCCCTCGCAGGATAGATATCGAGGAGCAAGACACTATCGAACTTCGAAAGACTCCTGGCAAACGCATCGGCAAAATCCTGTGTTCTTGAATACAGGTGTGGCTGAAATACCACCAACACTTTCTTTGAGGGATGCATCTCACAGACCGCGGCATACATAGCATCTATTTCCGTAGGGTGATGGGCGTAGTCGTCTATAAAAACAAAATCGTCCGACTTAATTTTATAGGAAAAACGCCGCTGCACCCCTTTAAAAGTTTCTAGGGCCTCCGCTAGGCGGTTCACTGGGGAACCTGTTTGTACCGCCATTGCGAAAGCGACAAGACCATTGAGCAGGTTATGCCTGCCCGGTTTGTTAAATTTAACCCCCGTCAAAACAGTGTCGGGAGTTCCCAAATCGAATATGTAGGTGCCATGTTCTATCTTTAAATTTCGGATGCAATAATCCGAATCATCGTCAATACCATAGGTTATGCCATTCATAGGCAATCCTTGACGCACGAAAAGGGTGCCGCCTGGTTTTATGCGCTCGGCAAAGTCCCGAAACGATTTATGCAACTCCCCAACATCCCCATAAATATCCAAATGATCTGCATCCATAGAGGTTATACAGGCCACATTGGGCGAAAGGCGTAAAAAAGAACGATCAAATTCATCGGCTTCCACCACTGAAAACTCGTTCCCTTCAAAAAGAAAGTTACTGTCAAAATCTTCCGAGATACCGCCCAGCAAAGCTGTTAGGGGCGCCCCTGCCTCTCTGAGCAAATGAGCCAAAATACAAGAGGTGGTCGTTTTGCCATGAGTGCCCGCTACGGCCAAACAAAAGGTACTTTGGGTAATCAACCCCAACACTTCAGAACGCTTCTTAATTTCAAAACCATGTTGTAAAAAGTATTGGTATTCCGTATGCGTGGTCGAAACGGCAGGCGTATAGACCACCAAGGTATTTTCCTTCTCCAAACAGCCCTCGGGAACCAGCTCCAAACGATCTTCATAGTGTATGGCAATGCCCAGGGCAACCAGTTCTTGGGTCAGCGGGGTTTCAGTCTTGTCATACCCTGCCACATTTTTGTTTATAAACTTGAAATAACGTGCCAATGCGGACATACCGATCCCTCCGATACCGATGAAGTAGACATGATGTATGGCGTTCAAGTTCATTTCTCTTTTTTCATTTTAAAGCCCCGCTATATTCATAAGGGAACTTCCTTCCTCTTTTCTTACAATAGTTTTTCAATTTCATCTACTATGTGCCCGGTCGCATTTGGCAGCGCTAATTTCTGAATATTCGTACCCAAGGCAAGCTGCATTTCTTGTGAAGCATTGAGTTTCGAAAAAACGGTCTCAAAATCGGCTTCCAACTGGGTTTCCTTTAATAAGATCGCAGCTTCTTCTTTGACCAGTGCCTCGGCATTTTTGGTTTGATGATCTTCCGCCACATTGGGCGATGGAATAAAAACCACCGGCTTCCCTACGATACACAGTTCGGATACCGATCCTGCCCCTGCCCTAGAAATAATCAAATCTGCCGCGGCATAGGTATAGTCCATTCGATTTAGAAAGTCGACCACCTTCACATTATTTGAATGGTATTTTTTATAGGCATCATAATATAGTTTACCACATTGCCAAATCAGTTGAATTCCCAACGACTCAAAATAATGGAGTTCTTTTTCGATCAACTGGTTGATTCTTCTGGCCCCCAAACTGCCACCAAGGACGAGCAAAGTTTTTTTAGAGGCATCTAGTTCAAAAAACGCCAGCGCTTCTTTTTTTTCGGCTTTGATTTCTACCAAATCGCCCCGCACTGGATTTCCGGTCTTCACAATCTTACTTGCCGGAAAAAAACGCTCCATACCATCATAAGCGACACAGATTTTTGCCGCACGGTTTCGAAGCAGCTTGTTGGTAATGCCGGCATATGAATTTTGTTCTTGTAGCACACACGGAATGCCTCTACCGGAAGCAACCCGTAATAGCGGTCCGCTCGCAAACCCTCCCGTACCGACTACGGCATGTGGTTTGAATTTCGACACTATGGAACCTGCTTTGATCAAACTACTTATCAATTTAAAAGGAAACATCATATTCTTAAGGGTCAGTTTCCGTTGCAACCCCGTAATCCATAACCCCTGAATCTGGTACCCGGCCTGTGGTACCTTTTCCATCTCCATCCGGTTTTTTGCCCCTACGAAAAGGAACTCTGCCTGCGGGTATCGTAGCTTCAATTCATTGGCAATCGCTATTGCCGGATAAATATGACCTCCGGTACCGCCCCCGGAAAGGATAAACCTATAGTTGTCCACTCAGAATTTCTAAAGGGTTATTCGCTATTTCCTCACTACTGTTTTTCTTGCTTCTTGCACGGTCTTTGACACTGGCGCTCAAAATGATTCCGATGGCCAAACAGGTCATCCAACTGGAGGTACCCCCACTACTGATCAATGGCAACGTCTGCCCCGTGACCGGAAACAATTCTACCGCCACCGCCATATTGATCAATGCCTGAAATACAATGGGCAACCCTACTCCTAAAACCAGCAATTTTCCAAAAATGGTACTATTGCCATTGGCGACCACCACGATTCGGAACAGCAGCAGTAAGTAAAAAAACATCAATGCAAAACCACCTACCAACCCATACTCTTCTATAATAATCGCATAGATAAAATCGGAGGAACTTTGCGGTAAAAAATTCTTTTGTATACTTTTCCCGGCCCCCTTGCCTACGATACCGCCGGTCGCAATGGCGATTTTTGCCTTTTCGATCTGGTAATCGGCCTCGGTATCTTCCGGGTTCGAAAAATTTTCAATTCTACTGATCCAAGTATCGACACGATTGGGGAACAAATCGGGAACGGCTTTTGCTGTAAGCACAAACAGGGTAAGACACACCAACCCGGTACCAATGATTCCCGCTAGGTACTTCAAAGGATACCCTCCCAAAAAACACAGTAGCAATACCATTGAAAAGATAATGGCAGCAGTGGAAAAGTTGGCAGGCAATATCAGGATCAACACTAAAAACACAGGTAGCCATAAAGGCAGTATACTCTCTTTAAAGGTAATTACCTGATCCTTTATTTTCGTAAGATATCGGGCTACATAAATCATTAAAACGACCGATGCCAGATTTGAAGTCTGAAAACTGATTCCTACAAAGGGCACGCTGATCCAACGGCTCGCATTTGCCCCACCGATCGTCGTACCCTGCGCCAAGGTAAAGACCAATAACACCAGCACGATGGGTAAGGCTATCAATGATAAACCTTTAAAAAAATGGGTTGGGATGCGATGCACCCCATAAATGATTCCAAAACCCAATACCAATAAAAAAGCATGCTTTAGCAAGTGCCCAATAGTAGTCCCCTTCCCCACCACATATACCAGGTTGCTACTGGCGCTATACACGGGTAAAAATGAGAATAGGGCCAAGAGTGCCACTACGGCCCAGATGGCTTTATCACCTTTTATCTTATTGACTAGATCGAGCATTATAAGTTCTTAATCGCTTCTTTAAACTGGTTCCCGCGGTCCTCGTAATTTTCAAACAAATCGAAACTTGCACAGGCAGGTGATAACAAAACCGTATCACCGCGTTCGGCTATTTTATAGGCCACTTTTACGGCCTCGTCCATCGCAAAGGTTTCTACCATTAAATCCACCACGTTCCCGAAAGTTTCCTTGATTTTTGTATTGTCTTTCCCGACGCAAATAATTGCCTTGACCTTCTCTCGCACCAGGGGCATGAGCTCCCGATAATCGTTCCCCTTATCAACCCCGCCTACCAACCATACCGTTGGCGCGGACACACTGTCCAAGGCATAATAGGTTGCATTTACGTTTGTCGCCTTGGAATCGTTTATGTATTGCACATGGTGTATTTTCAGCACTTTTTCCAATCTATGGGCGGCCCCTTGAAAATTCATGACGCTCTCCCGTATGGTCTGTTTGCGAATACTTACCAGCTTTGCCGCCGTGGCAGCGGCCATTGTATTTTTTAAATTGTGTTTTCCTTCTAGGGCGAGGGTTTCTTTCATAATCGTTATTGTATTGTTCGCTGTTGTTATTTCTATTTGATCGTTCTTGAGACAGGCCCCTTCCGGTAATTGCTTTTCAAGGGAAAAGGGAACTAATTTTGATTGGACCGGATGCCGCTTCAACCAATCTACCAATACCTCGTCATCGGCATCGTAAATCAGGTAATCATCGGGGGTTTGGTTTTCGGCAATTCTGAATTTGGAAGCGATGTACTTATCAAATTCATAGTCATAGCGATCCAGATGATCTGGCGTGATATTGGTGATGATCGCGATGTGCGGTTTAAAATCAACAATACCATCCAATTGGAAACTGCTGATCTCCAACACATACGGATCATAGTTGTTTTCGGCAACCATCTTCGCAAAACTATCCCCAATATTCCCTGCCATGCCCACATTGCGCCCATCGGCCCTTAACAAATGGTCTGTTAGCATGGTGGTCGTGGTTTTACCATTGCTTCCGGTAATGCCTATGATGACCGCATCTGTGTAGCGCGCGGCAAATTCGATTTCCGAAATCACGGGAGTGCCCTGTTCTTTCAAAGCCATCACTAGGGGTACCGAATCGGGGATGCCCGGACTTTTCATGACCAAGTCCCCCTTTAATAGGGTGGTCTCGGTATGCTTCCCTTCTTCCCAGTCTATCTCAAAATGTTCAAGAACGTTTTTATATTTTTCCTTTATTTCTCCACGGTCGGAGACAAATACCCTGTATCCTTTTTGTTTGCCTAAAATGGCGGTTCCTACGCCACTTTCACCACCGCCCAATACGACCAAAAAAGCCATTCTATCGAATCTTTAAAGTCACGAACGTAATGATGGCCAAAATGATTCCGACTACCCAAAACCGCGTGACAATTTTACTTTCATGGTATCCCTTTTTCTGAAAATGGTGATGTAAAGGCGCCATTAAAAAAATACGCCTGCCTTCTCCAAACTTCTTTTTCGTATACTTGAAATAGCCTACTTGAAACATAACCGACAACGATTCTGCGAAAAAAATACCGCACAAAAGGGGAATCAAAAGTTCTTTGCGAATGATAATGGCAATCACGGCAATGACCCCACCTATGGTTAAACTGCCCGTATCGCCCATGAACACCTGGGCAGGGAACGCATTGTACCATAAGAAACCCACCAAGGCCCCGAGAAATGCCGCAATGAACACCACGAGTTCGGCCACGTTGGGAATGAACATAATATCCAAGTAGTCAGAAAAAATATAATTTCCCGAAATCCACGTGAACACCCCAAGGGTGAACACGATAATTGCCGAGGTACCTCCCGCCAGACCATCAATCCCATCGGTAAGATTCGCTCCGTTCGATACGCCCGAAACAATCAAAATGACTATGGGAATAAAAACCAGCCAAGCGTAACCAGTGGCTCCTTCACCCGTCCATGCAATGAACTCACTATAATCGAGTTCGTTGTTCTTAAAAAAAGGAACCGTCGTACGAGTCGACTTAATTTCTTCCCCTTGTACCAATTCTACCTGAAAATCGTCCGTAATCTTTGTACTGTTTCTTTCTCGCATGGTCACCTCTGGATGAAAATAGAGGACCGCACCTACCATTAAACCCAAAACCACTTGGCCCAAAACCTTAAAGCGGCCTTTGAGCCCCCCCTTATCTTTTTTAAAGATTTTGATATAATCATCGGCAAAGCCAATTAAGCCCATCCACAAAGTGGTCACTATTAATAGTATTACGTAGATGTTATCGAGCTTGGAGAATAACAGCACAGGAATCAAAGTCGCCATGATGATGATCAAACCGCCCATGGTAGGGGTACCTGCCTTCTGTTTTTGTCCTTCCAGTCCTAAATCGCGGATTGTTTCACCTATCTGTTTTTTTTGTAGGAAGAGGATGATCCGTTTCCCGTATGCCGCGGCAATTATCAAGGAGAACAATACCGCCATAGCCGCCCGAAAGGTGTAGTAGCTAAATAAGCTTGCACCCGGGAACTGGTACTGTTTTTCTAAATAATCAAATAGGTAATATAGCATTCTTACGTTTTCTATTTTATTTATCAAGCGCCGCCAATAGCTCTTTTACAATTTTAAAATCATCAAAATCTACACGAGTGCCATTGGTTTCCTGATAGGTTTCATGCCCTTTTCCTGCCACCAAAATGATGTCATGGGCAGCGGCCATCTGACAAGCCGCCTTAATCGCCTGTTTTCGATTTTCGATAGACAAGATCTTCATGGAATTTTGGGGCTGTACCCCTGCTTCCATTTCCTCGATAATACTGTTGGGCGATTCTGTTCTCGGGTTGTCCGACGTGAAAATGGCCCTGTTGCTCATTTCAGAGGCGATATGACCCATAACCGGACGCTTAGACCTGTCTCTATCGCCACCACACCCCACAACGGTGATGACGTTTTCATTTCCAGTTCTCAATGTGTTGATAGTATCAAGCACATTTTTTAGCGCATCCGGTGTATGGGCATAATCAACTATAGCTGTTATTTTTTCTTTCGATATGAAGTATTGAAATCGTCCATCTACATTGTCCAATTCACTTAACAATCGCAGTACTTCAAACTGTTCGAGTCCCAGAAGATCTGCCGTGGCATAAATGGCAAGCATGTTATAGGCATTAAAATGCCCTATGAGCTTTGACCAAAGTTCACTTTCATTGATCTTTAGAAGCTGCCCGTCAAATTGATTTTCCAATACCTGTCCACGATAATCCGCATAGTTCTGAAGTGCATAGGTATATTTTCGCGCACTCGTATTCTGCAACATTACCAAGCCGTTCTTATCGTCAATATTAGTCAGTGCAAAGGCCTTTTTAGGCAATTCGTCGAATAAGATCTTCTTCGTATCCCGATACTCGGCAAAGCTGTTATGGTAGTCTAAATGGTCGTGCGACAAATTGGTGAAAATAGCACCTTCGAATACCAAACCTTGGGTACGTTTTTGATCTATTCCATGGGAACTGACCTCCATAAAACAATATTCGACGCCCGCCTCGCTCATTAGATTTAGATGGTAATTAATGGCCAAAGCATCGGGCGTTGTGTGGGTTGTTTTGTATTCTTGTTCATCCACCATTATTTTAATGGTCGATAACAGGCCCACCTTATACCCCGCCTTTTTGAACAACTGATAGAGAAGGCTGCTTATGGTCGTCTTTCCATTGGTTCCGGTAATTCCCACCAATCGTAGGTTTTTGGATGGATTGTCATAAAAGTTAGAAGCCATTACCGCAAGGGCGGTATGCCCGTTTCGTACCGCTACATACGTAATTTCATTTACCAAATTCTCGGGCATATCTTCACATACGATGGCCTTTGCACCACTGTGGATCGCTTGGTCTATGTACTTATGCCCGTCTGTTAAGGTGCCTTTGATCGCTACGAACACATCGTCCATTCCTACGACCCTAGAATCAAAGCACACGGCATTCACCATCATGTTAGTGGTGCCGCTAACCGCAGTGAGACCTACGCCATACAATATGTCCTTTAAAGACTTCATGACAACTCCAATACTATTTTATCTACTTTTTCGATATCCGTTCCGTGTGATATAGACTGTTTCCGTACTTTTCCATTTCCGTGAATTTCTACCTGCAATCCCAAATTCTCCAAAATTGAAATGGCATCCATACCGCTCATCCCTTTTACATTTGGCACTTTACTATGCGTTTTCTGTGCCTCGGCATAGTACTTTTGAAAGTTTTCTTCTAGACGTTCATTGATATTCCCTGGCATTTCCACCTCATCGATCAAGGGAGAATTTGCATATACTTTTTGAGCCACTGATTTGAACACCGGCCCTGAAACATCTGCCCCATAATACCCCACGCTTTTGTCCGGTTCATGTATAATTACGATGCAAGAGTACTTGGGGTCTTCCACGGGGAAGTACCCGGCGAAGGTTGAGATATACCCCAGTTTATCTTTATCTTTTGCTTCATAGTTTTTCTGGGCCGTCCCTGTTTTTCCTGCCATAGAAAAATTGGGCGAATACAGCTTATGTCCGGTGCCATGGTCTTTCGCTACCACATTTTTTAATAACTCCTGCACTTTGTACGCAGTTTCTTTGGAACAAATAGCCTCATCGATTACTTCTTTTTCAAATTTTAGAATCGTACGGTCCCATTCGCGCACTTCTTTGATCAAGCGGGGCTTTACCATCTCCCCATCATTCGCAATGGCATTATAAAAGGTGAGCGTTTGCAAGGGCGTTAACGCCACCTCGTACCCATATGCCATTTGAGCCAAAGAAAGTCCGGACCAGCCTTTATCCCCAGGGTAGCGAAGCACAGGAATGCCTTCTCCCTTAATGGGAAGGCCCAATTCTTTATGCAAGTTCATGGCCATTAATCGGTTTACGTATTTCTCCGGAGCTTCTTTGTACCCGTGATGGATCATTTTGGCGAAGGCCGTATTGGAAGACACTTCAAAAGCCTTACCAATAGAAATCTTCCCGTACCCGCCATGTTTTGAATCCCGGACCCGGTGCCGGTAAATTTTCCAAATCCCTTTTTCCGTGTCAATGACATCACTGGTGTCGATTACTTTATCTTCAAGGGCGGCAACGAGATTCATTAACTTAAAGGTAGACCCGGGTTCGTGCGATTCACCTATGGCATAATTTAAACGTTCGTAGTACTTCCCATCGGTTGTTCTTCCTAGGTTGGAAATGGCTTTTACCTCCCCTGTTTTGGTTTCCATAACGATGACCGTACCATGTTCCGCTTTGTAGTGCTCCAATTGTTTTAACAAGGCATGGTGCGCGATATCCTGAATATTGATATCAATGGTAGAGACTACGTCATACCCATCCTTGGGTTCTACGATGTTGTCCTGCCCGATCGGTTTCCATTGTCCTTTTGCTATTTTCTGCTTTAAGCGCTTGCCTTCGGTACCTCTTAAATACTCACCAAAAGCTCCTTCAAGGCCTACGCGTGTGTAGTACCCATTTTCATCAACCCGTTCATACCCGACGCTGCGCTCGGCTATTTTTCCCAAAGGGTGTTCGCGAACCGTTTTTTGTTCAATGATGAGACCTCCTTTATAGGGCCCTAAACGGAATAAGGGGAACTCCTTTACCGCGATATAGTCCGAATAGTCCAAATTGCGTGCAATCAAAGCATACCGATGCTGGTTCTCTTTGGCTTTTCGCAATAGTTGTTGGTAATGAGAAGATGAGTTCCCGAACAATTTTGACAATTTGTTACTAAGCGGTACTAAAAACTCCTTAAAGTTTTCATCGCTCACCGTCACCGCATCAAACCGCACGGTATACCGCGATACGGAAGTTGCCAGCAGGCTACCATCGTCGGAATACAAGTTTCCACGATTGGGAACGATCGTAAACATTTTCGATGTGCGATCCGTGGCCAACGATCGATACCGGTCACCATCGACCACCTGAATACTCACCAACTTCACCATCACGGCAAGGGCAAATAAAAATAGGCATGCCGCTACGATATAGAGGCGAGAAAGTATGTTCTTATCGGTTACTGCCACTTTATTCTACTTCAGATTTTACACGGATTTTACGGGGAGGCACCTCTGACGGGTACATTTCCTTTTTTTGCACAGAGTCTGTGATAGTCGATTCCAATTTGAGACGCTGCACATCTTTATGCACGTCTATAAAGTGGCTGCGCAATTCCTTTACCTCCTCGTTTAAGGCCGCTATTTGATGCACTTTCCGATCTGCGCTATGACTGCTTCCGATCATAACGGTGGCCAAAAAAGAGACGAAAATGATAAAAAGCCAGTTTTTGGGGGCATCATCGCTCACCAAAAACTTTCCTCTCAAAATGTCTAATATTCCGTTTTTCAAAATCCGCTATTCTAAATTCCTCAAAGGCGTTTCGCGATTCGTAATTTGGCACTACGCGCCCTGTTGTTCAATGCTATTTCTTCGTTCGAGGGCACAATCAGGGAACCTACTTTTTTAAAGGGCACATCAATGTTCCCATAAAAGTCTTTTTCAGGCTCTCCCTGGAACCGCCCGGCCCTGATGTACCTTTTCACCAAACGATCTTCAAGCGAGTGATAACTAATGATGCTCAATCGCCCATTTGGTTCCAAAAGCTCCTGTGTTTGAAGCAAAAATTCTTTGATCGACTCGATCTCTTGGTTCACTTCAATACGGATCGCCTGATACACCTGCGCCAATATTTTATGCTCTTTGGCATTTGGTAAAAAGGGCTTCAAGACCGTTTTCAATGCCACTGATGTTTTTATTGGCTGCGCTGTTCGGGCCGTTTCGATTGCCTTGGCCATCGCATTGGCATTTCGTAGCTCTCCATACTCGAACAATACCTTGCGGAGATCGTCATAACCATACTTGTTCACCACATTATATGCGGAAATGGGATTACGCCGACTCATTCTCATATCCAAATCAGCTTCGAACCGTGTTGAAAAACCACGTTCAGCCTTATCAAATTGATGCGAGGACACCCCAAAATCTGCCAGGATACCATCTACTTTACGAATGCCATAGAACTTCAAAAACTGTTTGATGTAGCGATAGTTCTCATTGATCAATACAAACCGATCATCAATGATCGCGTTATTCAATGCATCTTCATCTTGATCAAAGGCGAACAATTTTCCATGGTCGCCCAACCGCTCCATTATTTCTTTGGAATGCCCTCCGCCCCCGAAGGTCACATCCACATACACACCATCCTCTTTAATCTCGAGCCCGTTCACCGACTCTTGCAACAATACCGGGTTATGATACATTATCCGTTTCGTCTCCGTCCATTCCCATTACCTCTTCGGTAAGCGCTTCAAAATCTATGGCAGTCTCTTCCAATACCTGCTCGTAACTTTCCTTATCCCAGATTTCCACAATATTGATCGCAGAACTGAGTACAATCTCTTTTTTAATATTCGCAACCGCTATTAGGTTCTTAGGAATCAACAAACGCCCTGTGGAATCAATATCGATTACTTTTACCCCGGCGGTAAAACGGCGAATGAAATCGTTGTTCTTTTTAATAAAGCGGTTTTTCTTGTTCATCTTCTCCATCATCAAATTATACTCCTGCATGGGATACAGCTCCAAACAATTTCGAAAGACCGACCTTTTGATTACAAACCCTTCATTCAACAAAGGAGTCATCTGATTTTTTAGGGCAACAGGTAACATTACCCTACCTTTGGCATCAGCTTTACAATCGTATGACCCTATGAAATTAATCACCTTAAATGGCTGGTTTTTGGTTTAATAACTCAAAACTACAAATTTTATTACCACATTTTACCACAAATTACCACTTTGTTGATAATTTTAGTCTCTTTGGTATGCTTTCTTGCGTCGAAAGTCGATTAGCAAGAAGCTTTTTAAATCGCCATTTCGGTTTTTTTCTGGTGAGGCTATTCTATGTTAAATACCTATATTTGCCCAAAAGCCATCAAGTTTCCGTACATGGAGGAGCAACTGATCACAGAAGGAAAATACCGGTATATTGAAATAGGGGAAGGTGCTCCTATTATCATATTGCACGGGCTTATGGGTGGTTTGAGCAACTTCCACGGTGTCTCCCAACACTTTCCTCCCAAGGGATATAAGGTGCTGATCCCGGAATTGCCTATTTACGACATGCCGGTAATCAAGACCAACGTGAAGCAATTCGCCAAGTTTCTTGAGAAATTTATTGAGTTCAAAGGCTTGAAAGATGTCATCCTATTGGGCAATTCCCTAGGTGGGCATATCGGTCTTTTACACACCAAGATGTATCCAGAAATGGTAAAGGCCCTTGTAATAACGGGAAGCTCCGGGCTTTACGAGAGTGCCATGGGAGATGGCTACCCTAGAAGAGGGGACTATGATTTTATTAAAAAGAAGGCGGAAGATGTTTTTTACGACCCAGCGGTCGCGACTAAGGACATTGTAGACGAGGTGTTCGAAACCGTGAACGATCGCAACAAGGTAATTCGCACCTTGGCCATCGCAAAAAGCGCTATTCGCCATAATATGGCAAAAGACCTGCCGAAAATGCAAACCCCTACTTGTATCATTTGGGGAGAAAATGACAACGTCACCCCTCCGGATGTTGCCGAACTATTTCATGAACTGCTTCCCGATTCCGATTTGTTCTGGGTGAAGGAATGTGGGCATGCCCCCATGATGGAGCACCCAAAGGAATTCAATGAAATACTGGATGTTTGGCTAGAAAAGAGAGGCTTCTAAGCCCTATCTATGGATGTATCGGAAGTGTTGTTCCTATTGATCAAATCCCTTACCATTACTTATACAATAGCGACATTTGAAAGGATGGCATAAGGAATACCGACAACTCCTTGTAAAAACGACCTTGTGAAAATAAAATCTGCCAATTTTGTAATGAGCAACTCCAATGTGGAGAAATGTCCTAATGAGAATATTCCCGAGTACGCGTTTATCGGCCGATCGAATGTGGGGAAATCTTCTTTGATCAATATGCTCACAGACCGTAAAAGCCTGGCCAAAACTTCTGGCAGACCGGGAAAGACCCAACTCATTAACCACTTTAAAATCAACGAAAATTGGTTTTTAGTGGATTTGCCGGGCTACGGATATGCGCGGGTATCCAAAAAAGATAAAAAAACCTTTCAAAAATATATTACCAATTATTTTGAACAACGCGCACAGCTTGTTTGCTCTTTTGTCCTAGTCGATATTCGCCACGAACCGCAAAAAATAGACATGGAGTTTATGCAGTGGCTGGGTGAAAATGGTATTCCTTTCTGTATTATTTTTACGAAAGCCGACAAACTAAAACCTGCAATAATCGAAACCAACGTCAACGCCTATCTAAAAACAATGACCGAGGGAATGTGGGAAGAAGCTCCCCAGTACTTTGTCACTTCCTCTTCCAAAAAAATCGGGCGCGAGGCGCTGCTTCAATTTGTAGATCAAGTGAATACCGATTTTTTTGCAAGACAGTCGTAACTTACGGTACTTTCAAAATTGAAATTCGCCTTGATAACAGCTCTATTAAATCTGTAGCCCGCTTCATGGTATCGAGTTCTTGGGTCTTTACCGCTACCTCAAGCGATTCATTCCGTGAAACCAGCACAATGGGATACGTAAACTTATATCCAAATTTGGACTTGTACGTTTTTGCGAACTCATCTTTATGGAGAAATTCCATTTCAATAGCGCTCTTCTTTCGAAACTTTTTCCAAATCGTATTCTCGGTAAACGCGCCATAGGTGATATCGCAAAGACTACATTCGTACGTACTGGGGCTAAAGATCTTATGGGCGCTATCGAATACCATATTCCGCAAACCGGAATCGGCATTGTAAACGAAAATTAACTTTTCAAAGGAATCGTTATACATTTTTGAAAGGTAAAGTTTTATCTTTAGGTACGCTAAATCCCAATCCTGTGCCATACACCAAAAAGCATCCCTATTTTGTTTGCATCACGTTCGTTTTCTTAATTCTAGGATGTAAGTCTACCAAAAAATCCATTGCTTACAGTTCCGAAACCCTTAAAATCATCGCCTTGTCCAAGAATAGCTTTCAGCATATCAGCTATCTAGATACCAAAGAGTACGGCAAGGTACCCTGTAACGGATATGTTTATTTGAATAATAAGGAAGCCTTGGTGGTCGACACCCCTTCGGATGACGCGACCGCAGCGGAATTAATACGCTGGATATCGGAAGAAAAGAAGCATACTCCAAAGGCGGTGGTCATCAACCATTTTCACGAGGATTGCTTGGGCGGGCTGGCCTACTTTCATAAAAAAAATGTGCCATCGTACGCCAACAAAGCAACGATCATGCTTGCTAAAAAAGAAGGTGTTATACTTCCCAAGAACGGTTTTAATGAACAAATGACACTCACTATCGGAGAAACCGCCGTATCGAATCGTTATTTTGGCGAAGCACATACCTCGGATAATATCGTGACCTATGTAGCGTCGGAAAATCTTCTTTTTGGGGGATGCATGGTAAAATCCGTAAATGCAAAAAAAGGCTACCTAGGAGATGCCAATACCGATGAATGGAGCACCACAATCGCCAAAATCAAAAAAGCCTATCCAAATTTGAAAATTGTAATTCCCGGACATGGAAACCCGGGAGGGATGGAACTACTGAACTATACGGAAACCCTGTTCAAGCAAGTATCTCCTTAAAACCTTTAAAATGAAAAAACACCTAGGCCTTATTGTGTTTCTAGCATTCATTTTCGGATGTGCAGAAACAAAAAAAGAACGGATTGCCACCTTCACGGCCCCTTTCTCAGATGTAGACACCCTGGCAATCAATGATTGGTGGAACCGGGGGGAAAACCCCATCATTGACCTAAAGGTTCCACGCGATAGCGTTGTGGCCTTTGGACTTTACACCGTTTCCAAAAACACCCTAAAATTAAGCGCTCAGCTATACCCGTTATACGCTGATGAGAGTCGAGAAATTCGTTTAGAAATACAAGATGGAAACCACTGGAAACCGATTCAAGAACAGCAGGTAAACGAACTTGGTTGGTCGGCGCTGTTCCGAATCGAAAATTGGGACAGTTCTAAAGACCATCATTACCGTATTCGTCATGGAAAACATGCTTATTTTCAAGGGCGCATTCGAAAAGACCCCAAAGACAAGGATGAAATTGTAATGGCGGCCCTATCCTGCAACTCTAACAAAGACCGCGGAATGCGTGCGAATTATGTGCGCAATATTAATCATCAAAATCCCGACTTGGTCTTCTTTGCAGGCGATCAATCGTACGACCACACCGAACACACGGCGGCATGGTTAAAGTTCGGGCTTCAATTTCGGGAAATATTCCGAAACCGGCCTTGTATCACCATACCCGACGACCACGATATTGGCCAGGGAAACCTATGGGGGGAAAACGGTAAAATTTCAAAAACCAAAGGAAGTCCCGATGGTGGGTATCGGTACCATCCCGAATATGTAAAAATGGTAGAGCGCTGCCAAACGGCCCATCTGCCCGACCCTTTTGATCCGACCCCTATACAAAGAGGCATTGGAGTGTATTATACCAATCTGTTACTGGGAGGTATCGACTTCGCCATTTTGGAAGACCGCAAGTTTAAGTCCGGGCCCGAAGGAAAAATACCGCAACAGGGACCAAGACCCGATCATATTCGCAATCCGGAGTATGACCCGGCGTCTATCGATTTAGAGGGGCTTAAACTTTTGGGCGACCGCCAATTAGCTTTCCTGGAGACCTGGGGCAGTCTTCGTCCAAAAACGCCCAAAGTGGTATTATCGCAAACGGGTTTTTGCGGGGGAGCGCACATTCATGGCTCTTTGGACAACCGATTGCATGCCGACCTCGATAGCAATGGTTGGCCACAAACGGGCAGAAAAAAAGCATTGCGCCTCATACAAAAGGCGAATGCCGTACACATTGCCGGTGACCAGCACTTGGCAACGGTCGTTAAACATGGCATTGATGCGTTTGGTGATGGCCCATGGGCCTTTGTGGTGCCCGCTATCGTAAACGACTACTACAGTCGATGGTGGTGGCCCGAAGACGAAAAGGCGGGCGAGCGCCCCAACACCCATACAACACTTCCCTGGACCGGTGATTACCTCGATGGATTTGATAACAAAATAAGCATGATGGCCTATGTAAACCCCGAAAGCCCCTCAAAGGGAAGTGGCTATGGCCTAATTCGTTTTAACAAGGACAAAAATGAGGTTACCTTTGAGTGTTGGGCCCGAGATGTAGACGTTACGAAAGAACATGCGAAACAGTTTGAAGGATGGCCCATTACCATCCCTATGGCAAATTAATTTGTGGTCATACTACGATACTTATTGGGTGAATCACCCATATGGCGTTTGAAAAATTTAATAAAGTAAGACGTATCCTCAAAACCCAATCGAAAGGCAATTTCTCCTATTTGTAGGGTGGTATAACGCAATAACCGTTGCGATTCCAATAGGAGGCGTTCCGAAATTATTACCGAAGGGGTTTTCCCGGCAACCGTTTTGGCTATGGTGGTCAAAGTCTTTGAAGAAACGTTCAAGGCTTCGGCATAAGCGTGTACGGTACAATGGTTCTCAAAGTGCTCCTCGACCAATTCCTTGAACTTATAAAACTGTAAATCATAAGCACTATTTAGGTTCATTGTTCTCACATCTTCATCTCCCTTTTGGTGCATACGTTCCAAATTGATCAAAAAGGCTTTCAACAAAAACCGAATAACCGCTTCATATCCAAAAGAACCCCTTTTAGAAAGTTCTTCCCGCATTAATAAAATATACGATGTGGCAATTTTCGCTGTCTTGGCATCGATCTCATAACAAGGGTTTTGGTTGGAATTAAAGATGTTGTATTTCAGAAAAATATCCACCTCCGAATGCATAAAGAAACTTTCATTGAAGTGAATTAACCAACCATTTACTGCTAGGTTCTCGTCGAAAGCATGTACCTGATCTTTTGCAATGAATAAAAGAGTACCCGCTTTTATATCAAAGGTTTTAAAATCGACCGTATGGCTTCCTCCCTCCTCAAAAAACCAGATAATCTGATAGTAACTGTGGGAATGGGGCCTTGCCGCTGGCTTACCGCTTCTTTTGCGGTATGTATTTAAATCATACAGTTCGAACTGCAACTTTTCTGGATGCGCCTTATGAAGATGGTATTGTTCAATTTTGTTTTTCTTTTCCATTTTATACTGCTCCTTCGATTGCTTGGGCAGCAGCTCTCAAACCGCTGGCGATGGCACCATCCATATATCCGCCATAGACGGTTGCGGTCTCTGCTCCTGAAAAAAATAATCTGCTCCCCATATACCCCTTTTGAAACAATGAATTTCCATAAGACGGACTCATATAAATAGATTTAATGGCTTCGCAAGAGGTATGCCAATCCTGAGACCAGTCTTTTTCTTCATACGTACGGTAATCCATTATCGCCGATCCCAAATACTTCGTTAAATATGACAAGACCCGTTCCTTTCGCACGTCATTTGAATACTCTCGTAGCCCCTCGTTCATAAATCCCATTAAGGCATATTGTCGATCGGCCACATCGGTATGATCATAAAGTTCGGTCACGGCCCCCACCTGACCTATCAAAGTACCCGAGAATTTTTTGTCTTTCCAAAATGGTTTTGAGAAAGTGAGTCCAACTTTCATTGCATTGCTCATCCAAGTATGGGTTTTGCTCATTGCCAAGATCAACTCTTCGGGAAGTGCTGGTTCAAAATTAATACGGGTCGCAATCTTTGGGGGAATGGTCATAATTACTTTTTCTGCGCTAAAAAACCCTTGATCGGTTTTAAGGGTCAGCGACCTATCTGTCCTTTCAACAGCGATCACTTTGGTATTGCACCGTATGTCGGCATCCACCACTCCCAACAAACCGTTGATCATCGCCATAGAACCACCAGCTACGCGGTAGGCCACAGAAGCTTTGGGATCGTTTTCAAAGTAATGCTCTGGCGCCATCGTGCTATAGACCAATACACTCTTTCCCTTGGTATATTGATGAAACTTTTCAACACCTAATTCTTCTAAAAGTGTTAAGACGTGTTGGTGGTGCGCTTGAAACCAAGTGGCGCCAAAATCGATGCCATTACTTTCCATAATTCGCCCACCAATCCTAGCTCTCGATTCTAGTACTGTCACATCGGTAGCACCGGCTTTTTGCAAGGCAAAGGCGGCCGTTAAACCCGACAGCCCTGCACCCACAATAAGATACTTTGAAAAAGTAGTTGCCATTTTTACGATCGTAAATGGGTGCCATGTACGACAGCGGCGCCCGCGCGCAATGCTGTTGCAAAAAACGTCACCTCGGCGAGTTCCTCAGTTGTCGCGCCCGCCTTTAGTGCATTCGTTTTATGAATCCCTAAACAATAAGGGCATTGTGTTGTTAACGCTACCGCAATAGCCATTAGTTCTTTGTATTTCTTCGGAATCGCACCATCTGCAAGCGCAGCCCTATCCAGCTTCTGAAATGCTTTCATAGCATCTGGTACGTGCCCCCCTAAAGTACCTAATTTTTTTAGGTTATCCATGTGATACATAATTTCTTGTTTTTGGTTTACCATTGTTTCTTTCAGTTTCTCCCAGACATGACGCCGCCATCGGTATCCCATATAGCACCGGTTACCCAAGACGCCTGATCCGAAAGCAAAAAGCCAATGGTACTGGCAACATCTTCGGGGGTACCATATCTGCCTATTGGATGAAAGCCATGAAAAGCCTGTAAACCTTTATACGCTTCCTCTTTTCCTCCAAAAACTCCCTCATATACGGGGGTCTCTACTACTGCTGGCGAAACCGCGTTGACCCGTATTTTATGATCTGCCAATTCCATTGCCAAATGCTGTGTAAGGGAATGCAAACCGGCCTTTTGCATTGAGTATGCCGAGGATGGTGTTGCTTTTATTGCCTGTTTGGCCCACATAGAACCTACATTTACGATAGCCCCGCCCTGGGTATCGGCCATTTTTCTTGCCGCCGTCTGCGTAATAAAAAAGAACCCCTTGTTCAAGTTCATGTAGGAATCGTAGTCAGCCTCCGAATGATCTAAAAATGGCTTAGGTCCAAAAATACCTGATGCGTTTACCAGGTAATCTAGATTGTCCCATCCATCAATAGTTGCCTTTAAAGCGGACAGTTCATCCTTGTTGGTAATATCGACCTTGTGTGTCACTAAAACGCCGGATGCTTCATTTTCAAATGCCTTTAGCTTTTCTGGTTTGGTGCCAACTATATGTACTTGAACACCCTTGTTCAATAAATGCTCGGCAGTCGCTTTTCCGATACCACTGCTTCCTCCTATAATCAATGCTCTTTTGCTCATATGAATTGTTTTAGTAATTGAACAACAAAGGTATTTTGCACTTCAAAGAGAATGTAGTCCGTATCGGAGAATGAATGGTACTTTTCGGAAAGTACTTTTTAGGGAAGAGGTAGCTTCCTATTTTGTGGTCTATAAATTTGCCTCTACTATATTCAAATGGCAATATACCATACCTTTACAATGCTAAAAGGAATGAACATCAAAAAACAGATAGACCATATCGTGTATACCGTTTCTGATTTGGACGCGGCAATGGACACCTTTGAAACCCTGTTAGGTGTACGGCCAATCTTTGGGGGTATCCACCACCATTTTGGCACCAAAAATGCCTTGATAAATCTAGACAATGGCATATATCTGGAACTATTGGCCGCCGATACGAACAATACCGCAGTCCCAAGACCAAGGTGGATGGGAGTAGATTGTTTGACCAAAAATCAAATTACACGATGGGCCCTTAGATCGAACCACTTGCATACGGATAGTAGGGTACTACAAGAATTCCATCCACAAATGGGCCTACTTAAAAAAGGGGAAAGAAAGACGATCGATGATATTCTTTTAAGTTGGGAGCTTTCAATGCCCTTGCCAAATCCTGAGGTAGCGTTGGCGCCATTTCTAATAGATTGGAGCAAAACCGAACAACACCCTACCGAAATGCTTCCAGATATGAATTGTTCCTTTAAAGGGCTTTCGGGAATACACCCCCATCCAGAAGTCTTTGATGAATTGTTTGAAAAGTTAGGATTTGAACTGCGTATCGACAAAGGAACGGCACCGGCCCTTAAATTGCAATTGCAATGTCCAAACGGATCGGTTACCGTATAACCCAAACCCATAGTAATGACCCATTTATCCAAATCCGCGTCCATCATCTTTTTAGTACTACTAAGCGCCTGCCAAACCACTACAAAAAAGCAAGCCTCGCCGAATTCGGAAGTTTTGGAAACCGTTTCCATGACTGAAAAAGAACAACTTCTTTTAGACGAAACCATTGAGGCACATGGGGGCGCGCTATATGAGCAAGCACATTTTGCCTTTCAGTTTCGAAAAAAACAATACACCTTTAAAAACAACAACGGACGGTATCGCTATACCGTAAAAAGCAGCAAAGAAGGGAGTGAGATTTATGATGTACTCGAAAACGGAAGGCTCACCCGCACTGTAAACGACAACGAAGTAAGTTTGTCGAACAAAGACATTGCCAAGTATTCCGAAGCATTAAACTCAGTGGTGTATTTTGCAACCCTTCCGCACAAATTAAACGACCAGGCCGTCATTAAATCATATGAAGGCACTACCCTTATAAAGGGAGTGCAATATGATGTGCTAGGGGTTACCTTTAAACAGGAAGGGGGCGGTACCGATTTTGACGATGCCTTTCATTACTGGATTCACCATGAGAAAAAAACCATCGACTACTTGGCCTACAGTTATAGCACAAATGACGGAGGGGTGCGATTCAGAAGCGCGTACAACCCTCGTACCATAGACGGTGTTCGCTTTCAAGATTATATCAACTACGAAGCACCTATAGGAACCGCATTGCGAGATTTGCCGACACTTTTCGAGAAAAACCGTTTGAAGGAACTATCGAGAATCATAACTGAAGATGTTCGCAACCTTCAATAGTTTTATGCGGCCTATGCAAGATTTTTGGTACTTTTATCCGAAGCATGCCAACGCATAAGCTTTTCCCCATGCATGAAATCTCCATTCAAAAACCACCGGTTACAGATGCTTTAAGAATATCGCTCCTCTTTAAGCAAGTATATTTACAGACCTACGCAAAAGAGGGTATTAGCCATGAGTTTGCCAATTTTATATCTCGAAAATTTTCACCGGAAGCCGTGGCGGACAACATTGAAAAGGCAAGCCAGTCTTTGCTTATCGCTTATTTCAAGGACAACCCTATCGGCGTGGTACAGGTTATTCACGACAGTACCTGCCGTATTGACAAGGTTCAAATGCCCGAACTTGACAAATTATATGTTTTAGAGCGATTTCATGGCAAGGCTATCGGACACTTATTGCTCAAAGAGATTGAAAAAATAGTAGTGCGGAAGGGGTATACACAAATGTGCTTGGAAGTTTATTCAAAAAACCCGCGTGCCATCGCATTCTATGAATCAAAAGGATATCAGAATAGGGGTATCGTAGATTTTGTAATGGAGACGAATACCTATGAGAATTTTGTAATGACCAAAAAACTGGTCTAACCGAGACCCGTTTATTGCTTCAGTTCCATCTTTTCTTCAAAATATGCGCAAAAGTCTTTCATGGTTGCCGTCATCTTTTCGTCCTGTGTTGCCTTCATAAAAGTATCCGACATGGCTACCAAGGTCTGATGGAAAAATATTTTCATCTCATCTACGGGCATATCTTTGGTCCAGAGGTCAATTTTTAGCGACTCTTTATTTTTACTATCCCAAACGGAAAGAAACAGTGCTTTTGCCTCTTCGTTATCGATACCGCCGTCTTCAGCGGACCAATTGAGCGTTTCCGGTACGCGATTATCATCCAACCCTACGCGAAGGGTGATTTCCGAGTTATGTAATTTTGCCATTATCTTTTTGGTTTGTAGTTGCTTCTTTTGAAAATATCATCTGCCGGTAAATTCAGCAACTGGGCCAAGGTAACCGAGTTTTTATCCATGAATGCCTTTACGATCTGCCAACCGATATACCTTCCTATTCTCCCTGGGGAGTCATTATCCAGTTCCAACCCGAATTTGGAAAAAGGTGCCGGATCTAAAAAACGCGCACTTAGTTTGGCGTCGGTACTATAGAGGTATTCATTCTCGATGTAATTGCGCCAAATAGGTTCCTCATTCACTGTGGCCCAATCTAATTGGCTTTGCGAATAGTTGATTTTCTTCGCATCTTCCAGCATCGGTAGTAGCTGATCCTTGAGGTAAAGCTCCTTCCCATAATAAATCATTTGTGCCAGAAAACTGCGATCTCTAGGTCTGGGCACGACTTTTTTCACCAAAGACGCCGCAAGATCGGAAACGATAAGGGCTTTGTCAAAATCGGCCGCAATATAGGTTGACATGCCTTGATAGAATTCATGGTCGGGACCCAAATAATTATCCAACCCGATCAGGACCAAAGTATCCGTGGCAATAATTCTATTTTGATACTCCACATTATTGGTCATGGTAATGACCTTCGGCTCCTTGAATTTGGGAAAATAATACTTCATATGCTTAAACAGCCGCTCCAATTCCTCCTCGTGTACTTTAAAATCAGGGAAAGCACGATTCACTTCGGCACGAACAACCCGTTGTAGCGAATCGGTCAGCATCGCCTCCCAGATACTATCGGCAAATCGTTCGGGAAACAAGTACGGGTATTTTTTTTTCAATGCGGGAATATCGCCTGGGCCCGCGTTATCAAATTCCCGATCAAACCGTACCACTTCGAAATCTACCGGAATTGCCGCAATCTCATTGGCGACCTTTGTATCATCACCACAGCTTAAAACAGCAACAAACAATGCCAAAGTGGTAAAAATTCTTCCAAACCGGCCAAGAAATAGCGTATTGATTTTCGTTTTAGGCATCTACACTTTATTTTTACGGGGCAAAGTTAATCGTTTTAAACTACAAGCCATTCCATGCAAACTGAAAAAGTAACCGACCATATCGTAGATTGGTTGAAATCATATGCCACGAAAGCCAATATGAAGGGCTTTGTAATCGGTATCTCTGGTGGTATCGATTCTGCGGTCACCTCTACCTTATGTGCCAAAACCGGACTCGACCTTTTGTGCCTCGAAATGCCCATACACCAAGCAGCCAATCAAGCCAGTAGGGCATCGCGTCATATTGAATGGCTCCAGGACAATTTTGATCATGTACAAAGACAGGAAGTAAACCTAACCCCGGTTTTTGATAGTTTGGTGGCCTCCTTTCCCGCCGTACAAAATGAAGAAGAACGCTTTATGTCGTTGGCGAATACCAGGGCAAGGCTTCGGATGACAAGTTTGTATTATTTTGCCGCGCTTCAGGGCTATCTGGTCGCGGGTACCGGAAACAAAGTGGAAGATTTTGGGGTAGGTTTCTATACCAAATACGGTGATGGCGGTGTTGACCTTAGCCCCATAGCCGACCTATTAAAGACCCAAGTATATGCCGTAGGGGAATACTTGGGCGTCAATGATGAAATCATTGCTGCAGCGCCTACCGATGGCCTTTGGGGGGACGACCGTACAGATGAAGATCAAATAGGCGCTTCCTATCCGGAACTGGAATGGGCCATGAAAATGAAGGACCTGGGAAAAACCGCGGAGAACTTTTCAGGGCGCGAAAAGGAAGTTTTTGTTATATTTACAAGATTCAACAATGCAAACCACCACAAGATGGTTCCTATACCTGTTTGTAGGATTCCTCTTTCATTTTTGTGACATCTCAACCTAAATTGTTGTGGTATAGTCGAATAAAATTGTAAAAATGGCAAATTGTGTAAAAAAAATTGCATTTTTGATAAAGAGTTTAAGTATTAAGCCTTACATTGCATGTCAGTATTATGGGACATGCCAACCACGTACCAAATAGATATAAACCTGTATTATGATTAAAGTTCTGATTGCCGACAATCATCCTATTATTCGGATGGGCGTAAAGCATGTGCTAGAAGCGGCATCTGGCATTCAAGTAATCGACGATGTCTCTACAACGAACGAATTATTTGAAAAACTAGAAAAAGTTACCCCAGACGTAGTAATGTTGGAGATGGATATTCCAGAAATCAACGGTATTGCAGCTCTAAGAAAGATTAAAAAAGAGTTCCCAGATGTAAAAGTACTTATGTATAGCGGTCAGTCGGAAGACGTATATGCGCTCAGTACTATTCGTGCCGGTGCTTTTGGGTATCTTGCAAAATCATCCGATATTGATTATTTAATTTCTGCCGTTCGAAAAGTAGCTGAAGGCAACATGTTCATTACCAATGAACTAGCCCAGCGCCTTGCCTTTGATGAAGGAACACAACGGCCCAGAAGATTCTTTAGAAAACTTTCTTCTAGAGAGGTAGAAGTGTTGAAATTATTGGCAAGCGGTAAACGTAATAAAGACGTTGCCCTTGGTCTTAATCTCAACGAAAAAACAGTAAGTACTTACAAAGCACGTTTAATGAAAAAGTTGAACGTTGACAATATGGTAGATTTGTTGCAACAAGCGAAAGCCTTGGAGCTTTACTAATATCTTCCAAACAATTCAAAAAAGCCCTAACAGTTGTTAGGGCTTTTTTTATGCGGTAATCCCAGGTATACCAGCCTTTTCTATCACGAAAGCACCCGGTTCAATTTTTGATTGAGCAGTTTATTCAAACTGATATAGTTCATAATCTCCTCCAAGGTCTCCCGATGGTCACCTTGCCCATCTTCCGTATCTTTTTGTAGTACGGCCATGCGTTTTTTAATTAAAAAACAACGCAAGGTCAAAATAGTTTCACTGACCAATTGTGCTATACCGGCATCTTTTTCCTTGGGGTAGATATCCTTTCGCTCCCAATTGTGCAAGGTGTATTTCTCTTCTTCCATCAAAATAGTAGAAATCTGAGAAATCATCTCTTGATCCAGGCCCGTCATAAAACTATTGATAGAGAACTTTTCATTTGCGTTCAATTCTTCGATCAGCTTGGTGTAAATCTCCCTAAAATGTTCATTTGCAAGCTCTATCTCATCTTCCTGTAAATCTAAAAACACCTTCTCATATACCTTGGCCTCAAAAGATTCAGGTTCTAACTCCAGATCGCCACTTTCATTTTCTTTCAGCACCAAATCTTCGAACGATTCTTCTTTCAGACCGTACAGCAGTAGCATTTCTATGATTTTTCTTTCGAGCTCGTACTGCACGTCTACTTTTTCAACGGCAGGCTCACTTTTTACAACTTCGAACGCTCTTTGGGTTTGCGTCGGTTTTTTGGCCGCATCAGACAGTTCTTTCTTGCCAATCTGCGCCAAGGTACTAAACAATACCCCTTCGGAAACCTTCATAATATGGGCACACTCCTGAATATAAATTTCCCTTTTTATAGCATCCGGAATCTTGGAGATACTATTCACGATATCGCGCACCGTATCGGCCCTTTTAATAGGATCATTGGCCGTCTCTTCGGCCAAAAGATTCGCTTTGAACTGAATAAAGTCCTTGCTATTCTCCTCGAGATAGGCGACCACCGTTTCCAGTTCATTGTTTTTTGAAAAACTATCGGGATCCTCTCCTTCGGGAAATGTACAGACTTTTACATTCATTCCTTGCTCAAGAATAAGATCTATTCCTCTCAAAGAGGCGCGTAACCCGGCAGCATCGCCATCAAACAACACCGTAATATTCTTTGTAAGCCTGTTGATCAAACGAATTTGCTCAGGAGTCAAGGCCGTACCGCTAGAAGATACCACATTGTGTATTCCTCTTTGATACAATTGAATTACATCGGTATAGCCCTCTACCAAATAACAATTGTCTTCCTTAGCAATGGCTTGTTTCGCATGATAAATACCATAAAGTACTTTGCTCTTATGATAAATGGCGCTCTCGGGGGAGTTCAGGTATTTTGCCGCTCGTTTGTCATTGGTCAAAATACGACCTCCAAAACCCAATACTCGACCGCTCATGGAATGTATCGGGAACAATACTCTGGCCTTAAAACGGTCAAAGGTTTTCTTTTTGGCAGGGTCTTGGCTATCTTCCTTTACAATGGTAAGTCCGGTTTTTTCAAGATACTCCAATTGGTATCCCTTTTCCAGCGCGGCCTTCGTGAAACCGTCCCATTGGTCCAAACAATAGCCTAAACTAAATTTACGGATGGTTTCATCGGTAAACCCTCTTTCTTTGAAATAGCTCAGACCAATCGCCTTGCCCAATTCGGTTTCCAACAACATTTCGGAAAAGTGTTTCTGCGCAAACTCAGAAACGAGATACATGCTTTCCCGTTCATTGGCCGCCTCTTTTTGCTCATCACTGCGTTCGGTTTCTTCTACCTCGATATTGTATTTTTTCGCCAAGTACTTAATTGCTTCCGGATAGGTAAAGTGTTCGTGTTCCATAAGAAAGGCGACCACGTTCCCTCCTTTTCCACTACTGAAGTCTTTCCAAATCTGTTTTACCGGCGATACCATAAAGCTGGGGGTACGTTCATCGCTAAACGGACTCAGCCCTTTGAAATTCGAACCCGATTTTTTAAGCTGTACAAAATCCCCGATTACCTCCTCTAGCCGGGCAGTTTCATATACTTGGTCTATGGTAGATTTTGAAATCAAAAACGAGTTCTTTAAAAGTTCAAAAGGCAGTCGGTAAATATAAGTTAAAATCCCAGTTTCCAAAAACGCACCCCCATTTTCAGGGAGTATATTTTCACTAGGCGAAGGGTATACACCCCTAGGGGAATCATGCAACTTTGTACCATACAAACACCACAACTGAGCATTTCAGTTAACCCTTTTTAATAACCTTAAAAACAAACATTATGAGTTGGGGAATTTCACTTATCCTATTAAGCATTATTGCAGTACCATCATTACTTCTTTCAAAAAAACCAAACGCCAAAGAACTATTGGAAAAAATTGAACCGTACCAAGGCTGGATCGGACTTGTATTCTGTTTCTGGGGCATCTGGGGTATTATTTCCGCCGTATTGAACGTCGGTTGGCTTAGTGTAGCGCCTATTTTGTGGGTCACCTACTTGGTAGGGAACCTACTTTCGGCTTTACTTGGTTTTATGCTGGGTATTGGTTTGATGAACAAATTGTTTCTTTCGAAAAACGAAGCTGCCAAAGAAAAAGCCGAAGAACTACGGGCAAAAATCGCACCCAAACAAGGCAAGCTTGGTATCATGGGATTGGCCGTAGGGGCATGGATGATCATTGCATCCTTCCTTTATACGATTGCCTAAAAGATAAACCACTAAAATTAACATCATGAAAAGACTTGTTGCCAGTATTGCTTTTATGTTCCTGTGCTGGAGTATGATGGCTCAGACCAATCCGAATCACATTACGGTGAATGGTACACATAAATACGCCATTGCCCCCGAGTACAGTGCCAAAATGACCGTAAGCATGGCCAATGTGTACTACGATCAGCAAACCACCAGTTTGTCAGAAATCAAATCGAGCTATCTTGACAAACTTGCGAAAGTGGGTATTAGTAGCGATCGTTTAAAGCAAGACGATCTGTACTATGCGATGATGGGCTACGATAAAGAGGGTACCATTGTTGAGTTTAGCACCCGATCGGTAGAAGAAATGAAAAAGTTCCTACTGGTAAAATCGATCGGTGTCACCAAGACCGATGCCATCATGGAGGCCATGCTTTCGGAGGCCGAAATGGCTGAATACGCTAAAAAGGCTTTTGATCAAGCTAAAAGAAAGGCAGCCGGCATTGCCGCCAAGATTGGCAGAAAAATCGGAAAAGCGATTAGCATTAACGATTCAAACGGTCATAAGATCAATGAATCACTTTACTACGGGAGTAACTTTAAGGAGAAAGAGTATTATATCACCGTTTCCTTTGAACTCTTATAACACATTTTAGTTGGTTGTTTTAGAACCCTTTTCACTATGAGAATTAGTTGTAATTTTCAATGTTGAATAGGGTTCTTTTTATTTTTAAAGAATGAAAGAAAAGTGTACAAAACTATGGGCCGGATTTGCATATCTATTGATTCCGTTTTTCGTCGCATGCGGACAAAAAAAACATCCGAAAAATATTATTGAAAACAACCCCTTGCTTGTAGAAGGGGCGGTCATTGATACTTCCGGGAGAACTATTTCCGATAGATTTACCCCCCCAATGGGCTTTGAACGCACGGTAAAAGATCGTTCAAGCTTTGCCCAATACCTAAGAAACCTTCCTTTGAAACCAGCAGACGCCCTTGTTCACTATTATGATGGGACCCTAAAACCGAAAAGGGACGTCTACACGGCGGTCATCGATCTTCCCATCGGCAAAAGAGACTTGCACCAATGTGCCGATGCCGTAATGCGTTTGCGTGCCGAATATCTATTCGCCCAAAAAAAATATGACAGCATCCATTTTAACTTCACCAACGGGTTTCGGGCAGACTATGCCAAATGGCGCACGGGACAACGAATAGTGGTAGACGACAACCGGGTATTTTGGAAACGGAGCGCAACTGCCTCAGACAAACCCAGCGACTTTTGGAAATACCTCCAAATGGTATTCAGTTATGCCGGCACGGCTTCCTTATCAAAGGAACTAACAAAAATAGCACTGGCAGACATGCAAATCGGAGATGTTTTTATTCAGGGGGGCTTCCCAGGGCATGCCGTTATTGTAGTAGACATGGCGACCCATGCCTCTACGGGCGAGCGAGTATTCCTTTTGGCGCAAAGTTATATGCCGGCACAAGAGCTGCAGCTACTAATTAATCCGAATTCCCCAGCGAACAGTCCGTGGTATTCAGCAACCTTCGAAGGAAACCTTGTTACCCCTGAATGGGTTTTTAAGCAAACCGATTTGAAACGATTCATGAATTGAGATCGTTTCAACATGCCATGTGTTGAACTACCCGGTTGTTAATTGGTCACCGCAACAAAAAGGTTCTTAACGAACTTCCCATTAATTGCACACGACCTAAACGCATTACGATGGATTCATCTTCAGTTTTGAGTACATTTAGCCCCGCTTTGGGGCATGATTTTTTTTCCCGCCCGCACGAGCCGCCTGTTGTGCTTCGAAGGAAGGAACTCTTGGTTTGCCCTCCTTGTTTTGGGCCCGCGAAACGGCGTCCAAATGGTCCCTTTCCGTCCATTTGGGTGGCAATAACGGGGCACCTGCCAAAACACGGGCCCAAGAAGCCTTACTGGCTCTCTCGTGCTCTTTCCCCTTTTGGTAATCGTTTGGTCCCAAGGCACTGCCATAATCGTAAACGGTTCCGGCATCGCTGATTTCATCTTCGCTTTGCTCATCTTCTTTTTGCCCTTCTATGCTTTGCCCCGCATTTTTCTGCTCTTCTTTCTCTTCTTCTTTCTCTTCTTCTTTACTTGGATCTTTATCATCCATTTCAACACCTATTAAAAGTAAGACAGCTATAAACCATTTTCAAATGCGATTTCCTATCGTGTTTTGCCGCGTGGCATTTTACGGTCATCGAAAGAACGACCTTCGCCTTGGCCTTTGCCCTCGGATTGAGTCCGTCTTAATGCCCTTTCCACGGCATCTTTATGGTCTTGCTCTGTCATGGGGGATTTTCCTAGTGCATCCAGATTTCTTACATACTGCCTATGTTCCAATTTTTCACGCTCCCAGTTTAGCTTGCTTTCAGCGTATTCGGGCAACCTATCATCCCCCATTGCGATGGGACTGCGATTCATGGTATCGCGCTCGGACTCATCTCTGGGTTCCACTCTTTCCAACGGTTTAAATTTAAACGCGTCAGGCCATTCTCTTTCCAAGTCGGAACCTTTCAAGTAATCACCGCCAGGAATTGTACTGTTGCCATCCTCTCTTAGACTACTGTCTTGATCCTCTTGGCCTTGGCCTTTCTGTTCTTCTACTCCTTCGTCTTGCTTATCTCCTTCAGGTACTCTTTTCCCTTTTTGCTGTTCATCATCGCTTGACCCTGTATCCTCCATTTTCAATATCTTTTAAAAGATTAATACTAAGTTTTAAAACAACTAGTATCCCTATATCCATTCAAAGCCTAAACCTTTTCAAGCTGCCATAAAATGCTTCTTTTGCAACTGGTAAGAAAATTCGTGTTCTTATCATGAAGGGAGACCATTCGCATTTACTTACCTTAGAGTGTCCTAATTGGTTGAATTCCCCCAAACCCACACAAAGTTTAACAAACGCTTAGGAAGCCTATCTGCCTTAAACCAGAAGTTCAAAACCATTGGGAAACTTTGGAAAAAACAATCGAATTCGCTCGCACGTCTACCGACTTTAATTGGTTCATGCTCAACTTCGCAATAGCTTCAAAAACAAAAGGCAGTTTAAAACCCATGGTTTATACCACTGTTCCAATCGGAACCCGTAAAATCATGGTTCCGTTTGCGTACCATTACTTGGGGCCATACATTCGCTTACCGGCAGCACGCGCCGCTCCTCTTGTAAGGGATGTATCACTCTTCTGGGCAGCTTTCCTTTGGGCCCTTGCCACAGCCGCTAAATGATCTTCCTCGGTCATCTTAGGTTGTGCGTCCGCACCCAAGGCGCCCAAATCCGGTCCACCGCTATTATTTCGGCGTGCTGCATGTTTTTCGTAGGCATCCCATATGGCATCCATTTCTTTTCGCATACCTGCAGCGCTATCTACTTCTTGGTCACCACCCGATACGTGATTTGAGAAACTTTCTTCAGAACCATTTGATTGTTCCCTACCCAATGCTGTATCTTCAGACTTTGCTTCACGGACGGTAGGATTATCTTCTGCTGCTTTTCCTTTCCCTTTTTTTTCTTTTTGGTCTTTTTTCTCATCCTCACTTGAAGATTCATTATCCGAGGCATAACCTTTGTCATCATTGTTCTTCATATTCTTATATTTAATAGTTCATATTGTACTCCTCTATAGTGAAGAAAGCCGGTAAATTCCCCCAATGTATGGATACTTCTTTTTAAGGTGTTTTTTGGGGATATTTTGAAGAAAATGTATGGTACAGCAGCCCAGTACGGTGTAGTGGGGGTCCAAACAAGCAGGGCGAAATCGACCCCTTCAATGGTTGACCTCGCCCTTGCTTTCTACAATTGGTATTGCTATGTATTCACCATAATTGGCAGTCCAAAAACCTTTTTTTAACTAAAAATCAAAACGAAGTCCTAAGGAAACATTGCGTTGTTCTATGGTCGCATCCTGAAAAATGGGACTTAAATCGTATTTGGCATACACTTGCATTCCGCCCACTCCGATATAGCCACTTAATCCATAAACGAAATCGGTGGTATTATACCCTCTTTTTAGCTTGTCCTTTACCGTCTCCCCGTCCCTATTATACTTTAATTTTTGCCGTGTACCCAAATTGAACCCGGCATATCCTCCCAGACCAATTCTAAATTTACGATCGATCGAGTACCGAATTCGTTCTTCGGTCTCTTTTACACGGGAAGGACCAAATTCCAAATGCAAGGGAAAGACCAAATTATCCATCCGGAATTTTGATTTACTCAGTTCAAAATCGAATTCCTGCAAAGTGGCTTCCCCATCTACCAGCTCAAAGTATTGGTTTCCCTTTGGTTTCAACCCATTGAATTGGAAGGAGAATCCGTAATTGAAGCGTAGAAAATTTGAATTTTTGAACACCCGCGTCCGCCAATTCCAACCGAGTTCCACAAAACGGCTTCCTCCAATTTTATAGGGGGAATCCTCTAAAGACTGCCCTTTTATGATTGCATTGTTCAACCCAAAGGCAATTACAAAATCAGAATAGGTGCGACGATCGTATTTCACGTCCCTACGCCATACTTGTTTCTTGTTCCATATGAATTCGGAACCGTCCTTGCCCGATAAATCGATCCCGAAACGCACGGCCACCTCATTTGTATCCGTTTCCACGACATTCATGACCTGCCCTTTGTTGCGATCCAAAAGGGCAATCCTGTTATCAATGATGGCCAAGCGATCTTCGATATTCAACGCCCTTTTTTTTGCGGCGTTTTCTTTTAGAATCTTTGCTTCTTCCAAGGTAATTACCTTTGATTCCAAACGCTTGTTGATATCCTCAACTTCTTGCTTCAGTGCTTTCTTCTCCTGTTCGGCGATTTCTTTCTTAAGGGATTTTAAACGCTCTATTTTATTTTCATAGTCCTCTTGCGCCTGTAATTTAGCGGTCATCCCCGTAAGCAATAATGCGATAATATAAAGTGTTACTGTTCTCATTTCTACTTGGTTTTTTGCCTCTACAACCTCCCCTTTCGGGGAGGATTAGAAGGCTCGATTAATGATTGATGAATAAACTTCTCCCTGCTCCATTGTAAAACAATGAAGTACTTGGTATGCTATTTAGATTAGATTAGTCGTTGCGTTGGGCCACCGCAGTGCGCACTTTAAGGAAACCCGTTTTTAGTTTGTCAAAGATTTGATCTCGGAACGATTGGTCGAGCTCGTCTTCTACATTTGCGAGCAAGGCCATGGCATCTACCTTATTACTATGATTAAAAATATCATCTGATAACAACTCTTCTTGTGCCCTTAGCAGTAAGGAATCCACTTCCGCATCTGAAAGTGCTTTAGCATTTTCTTCCATGCTCGTTACCTGCGCCAGTACTTCGGCAATCTTACTATCTATACTTTTTTCCCGATCATCAAAGAGAACGAGTGAAGCGGTGCCTACCGGTGCAGATACTTCTGCCAAGTTGTCTTCCAAAATTATTTCGGCTACCTTCCGATTCGTTGTTTTAGAGGATTCTTTTCGGATTTCTTTGTAGTTGTCATCGTTTTCGACCAAATCGCTTTCGGCGGGCAGCGCAACGTTCAGATCAATCTGCTCCTTTGGAACTTTAGGCGATTTCTTTGATCGAACATCCAATTTTTGCTCAGGTACGTTCACTATTTGAGGAGTCGCTTTAGGTACCGTATCCGAACCGTTCCAAAACCATAGGGAAAAAATCAAGAGGCCGGTAACACTTGCCGCAAGGGCCAACCAGAAATAACTAGAAGGTGTTTTTTTCTGCTCGGTATCCAAGCGTGCGCTTACCTTTTCCCAGGCACTTGCCGAAGGCTGTATTTCACGCCCCTGCAATTGCTTTTTAATACTATCTTCAAATTTATTCGGTTCCATAACCAATAATATTTTGTTTTCTTAACTCCTTTTGCAAGAGCCTTCTGGCCTTGAACAATTGTGACTTCGAGGTATTCTCGGTAATAGCCAACAAACTTGCGATTTCTTGATGTTTGTAGCCTTCAACCGCATAGAGTACAAATACTGTACGGTAGCCATCGGGCAGGGCATCGATCAATGATTGAATGTGATCCGCGTCTAACTCAACACTCAAAGGTTCATTTTTATTCGCTGTTTCCTCATACAACTCCCCGTCGTATACCACAAACTGCTGCTTTCGAAGGTGCGAAATGCTTTCACGTACCATAATCCTCCGTATCCAACCCTCAAAACTACCCTCGAACCGAAAAGTACCCAGGCTATTAAAAACCTTTACAAAGCCGTTGATCATTACATCTTCGGCAAATTGAAGGTCCTTGACATAACGCCTGCAAACACCCAACATTTTAGGGGCATAGGTATCGTATAAGCGTTGTTGTGCTTCCCGGTTGCCCGCGGCCGATTTTTTAATCAGCTGCTTTTCGTTCTTATAAAATGGTATGATCTTCAAAACGGTTTTGGTTGTCTTCTATTTGGATAGACGCATGAATGGTTCCAAAGGTTGCCCAAGGGATAATAAAAATTGAAAATAAATTACAATAAACTGAATAACAGAAATTTACAATTTATTTTTTTCTGTCTACCACATAGTTTACCATGAGTTCAAGGGCACTTTTATAATCCGATTGGGGATAATTGGCCAATAACTCAAGCGCTTGGGTCTTAAAAGAAATCATTTTTTGAACAGCATACTCGAGCCCTCCATTTTTTTTCACAAAGGTGATTACCTCTTTGACACGCTTTTTGTCCTTGTTGTGGTTTTTAATGGAGTTGATCAACCAGCTTTTTTCTTGCTTCGTACACTGATTTAATACATGGATCAACGGCAAGGTCATTTTCTGTTCCTTGATATCGATACCGGTGGGTTTGCCAATCTGCTCCTGTCCGTAGTCGAACAAATCGTCTTTTATTTGAAATGCCATGCCGCAGAGTTCCCCGAATTTCTTAAAGGTAGCTACTTCCCCTGAATCGGGTTTTACCGACTGCGCGCCCATTGCACAGCAAGCGGCTATAAGGGTGGCCGTTTTTTGCCTTATAATATCATAGTAGACCGCTTCGGTAATATCAAGCCGGCGTGCTTTTTCAATTTGAAGTAATTCGCCCTCACTGATCTCGCGCACCGCCTCCGAAATAATCTTTAAGAGATCAATATCGTCATGTTCAATACATAGGAGCAGTCCTTTTGAAAAAAAGAAATCGCCTACCAGGACCGCAATCTTATTTTTCCAAAGGGCATTGATCGAGAAGAAGCCTCTTCTTTTATAGCTTTCATCTACCACATCGTCATGAACCAAGGAGGCGGTGTGAATTAATTCGATCACCGAAGCTCCGCGATAGGTGCGCTCGTTCACCTGCCCGTTGTTCAATAATTTCGCGGTTAAAAACACGAACATAGGCCGCATTTGTTTTCCCTTTCTATTGACTATGTAGTGGGTAATACGATTAAACAACGCCACTTTTGAGGACATCGAATCGCGGAACTTTGTTTCAAAAAGTTCCATTTCAGGACGTATAGGGTCTTTTATCTGCGATACAACTTTCAAGCGATCTTCTTTTGTGCGTTGTGGCTCGGTAGGGGATGCTAAAATTAGGGAAAAGATGACACTAATTCGATAGGAGACACCCAGTAATCGCTGTTTTTACGATTTATTGGCCAATTGACCACAGGCGGCATCGATATCCTTACCGCGCGAACGTCTTACGGTCACCGTGATCTGATTTCTTTCCAAGGTATTCACATACATATCGATCGCTTTGTTCCCGGCTTGTTGAAACGCCCCATCATCAATAGGATTGTACTCGATCAAGTTGACCTTTGAAGGAGCAAATTTGCAAAAATCGACCAAGGCGTTCACATCTTTTTGGGTATCATTAATTCCTTTCCAAACGACGTATTCATAGGTGATCCTGCTCTTTGTTTTTTCATACCAATACTCCAAAGCCGCCCTAAGGTCGGCCAGGGTAAAAGTCGCATTAAAAGGCATAATGGAAGTGCGCACACTATCGATAGCGGAGTGCAAAGAAACCGCCAGTTTAAACTTTACTTGCTCATCGGCCATTTTACGGATCATCTTAGGTACCCCGGAGGTAGAAACGGTAATTCGTTTTGATGACATTCCCAGGCCCTCTGGAGAGGTAATTTTATCAATTGCCTTGAGTACATTTTTATAGTTCATAAGTGGTTCGCCCATTCCCATGAACACTATATTGCTCAAAGGCCTATCAAAATACAACCTACTTTCATTGTCGATGGCCACCACTTGATCATAGATTTCATCCGGATTGAGGTTCCGCATTCTTTTTAGGCGCGCGGTAGCACAAAATTTACAATCAAGACTGCATCCTACCTGGCTAGAAACACAGGCCGTGGTCCGCGTACTTGTGGGAATCAATACCGATTCTACTACCAGGCCGTCGTGAAGGCGTACCGCATTCTTAATGGTACCGTCATTACTGCGCTGCATTTGGTCGACACGAATATGGTTGATTACGAAATGTGCGTCTAACACTGCCCTCGTCTCCTTCGAGATATTGGTCATTGCCTCAAACGAATGCGCACCCTTTTGCCACAACCATTCGTAAACCTGGTTACCTCTAAAGGCCTTATCGCCTTGCGCCACAAAAAAATCGCGCAGCTGCTGTTTGGTAAGTGCCCGTATGTCTTTTTTCTTAACGGTCATTGGTTCCATGTACGCAAACCCCTCTTTCTATTCTATTCAAAATACAAAGAGGGGTTTGGTGTTGTTGTGTCATCCACTGCTTGGATGATGCTATTTTTAAATGCTCTTTCCGGCCTTACGGTAACGATAGTACCTTACAATATCAACATTGCATCGCCATAGGAGTAGAATTTATACTGCTCCAAAATCGCTTCTTTATAAGCTCTTTTCATTAAATCATGGCCGATAAAGGCAGACACCATCATTAATAGGGTTGATTTGGGCAAGTGAAAATTGGTCACCATTGCATTGGCAATACTAAATTCATAGGGAGGAAATACGAACTTGTTCGTCCATCCATCAAATGTATTCAACATATGATCCGAAGAAACCGCACTTTCCAAACCTCTCATTGCAGTTGTACCAACAGCACAGATTCTTCGTTTGTGATTCTTGGCGTTGTTAACGATCTCGGTCGCCTTTTCGTCGATAATGAGCTCTTCACTATCCATTTTATGTTTGGAAAGGTCTTCAACCTCCACAGGGTTGAACGTCCCTAAACCAACATGGAGCGTAAGTTCGGCAAAATCGATTCCTTTGATCTCCAAACGCTTTAATAGATGTTTTGAGAAATGCAGACCGGCCGTGGGGGCCGCAACGGCACCTTCGTGTTTTGCATAGATGGTCTGGTAGCGGTCTTCATCTTCGGGCTCCACCGTTCTTTTGATGTACTTTGGCAAGGGGGTTTCCCCAAGCTCTCTCAACTTTCTCCTAAAATCGATATACGACCCATCATATAGGAAACGCAACGTTCTACCTCTTGAGGTCGTATTATCTATCACTTCCGCCACCAAGGTTTCGTCCTCCCCAAAATAAAGCTTGTTTCCGATTCGGATCTTACGTGCAGGATCTACCAACACATCCCAAAGACGTTGTTCTTCGTTCAGCTCACGAAGCAAGAACACCTCGATGCGTGCACCGGTTTTTTCTTTGTTTCCGTACAAGCGCGCCGGAAACACCTTGGTGTTGTTCAGGACCATTACGTCCCCTTCATCAAAATAGGTGATAAGGTCCTTAAACATTTTGTGTTCGATTTTTCCAGTCTCACGATGTATGACCATTAACTTGGACTCATCTCTATTTTCAGCTGGATACTCTGCCAATAAATTCTCTGGAAGTTCAAAATTGAAATGCGATAATTTCATTTAGTCTTTTTTATTGTTTTTGTGCGGTTGTTACGGTTCCATAAAGAATCAAGCGCAATTCCCATTTAGTACTAAAATCGCAATGACGCTCTATTTAAGTACAAAAACCCACTACAGGAGTAAGGCTTTTGCGGCTGCAAATATACAACCCTGAAATAGGGGATGTCAAGTAAATATGGTATTAATTGAAAATTACAAACCGTCTATGATGAAACCCAAGTGCCTCATATCTTTCCAAAAATCCGGATACGATTTTGAAACAACTTCCGCATCGTTTACATATAAGGGTACTTTTAAGGCCAAAGGGGCAAATGCCATTGCCATTCTATGATCGTTATAGGTATCAATGGCAACATTTTGATTCTTTTCATCGGATGCTTCCAAGCTCAAACTCTTATCTGTAACCGTTATGGAAGCGCCTAATTTTGTCAATTCTATATACAGGGCTTCCAAGCGATCGGTCTCTTTGATCTTTAATGTATGCAACCCGGTCAAATGGCACCCTCTTCCTAGTCCAAAGCAGGTAACCACAATCGTTTGGGCAATGTCCGGGGCATTTGCAAGATCCTCTTCAAGTATCCCCAGGGAACCATTGCCAGTTTTTTTGAGTTGAACGGTATTCTCTGAGTAGATCGTCTCAACCCCAAAGTCCCGGTAAATTTCCGAAAGTACGCTATCGCCCTGAAGACTATCTTTTTTATAAGCCGATAAGGTGATGGAAGTACCCACTTTACAGAGGGCCACTACGCTATAAAAATAACTGGCAGAACTCCAATCTGATTCTACGACCAACATGGTGGCGGTAACGGCTTCTTGAGGTGCTACCTTGATGCGATTCCCTTCAAAAAAACAGGAAACGCCTATTTCATTTAACAACCCCAGTGTCATTTTAATATAGGGGACCGAGGTGATTTTCCCTATCAATTCAAGTTCCAGCCCATTGGGTAGGCTGGGGGCTATCAACAACAAAGCGGAAATATATTGACTGCTTACGTCGGCGGGCAAACTTACTTTTTTTCCCGTCAGGCGTTTCCCGTTTATTTTAATGGGCGGGTATCCCTCATCTTTCCCATAGGTAATATCGGCTCCCAATGTCTGCAACGCTTCCACCAAAATTCGAATAGGACGTTCCGTCATCCGTTTGGACCCGGTCAATGTTACTTGTTTTCCTTCTTGGGAAGCAAAGTAAGCGGTTAAAAAGCGCATCGCGGTACCCGCATGGTGTATATCGACCACACCGTTCGAAATAGCCAAGCCTTTTTGCATCACCTGCGCATCGTCCGAATTGGATACGTTATCAATGGTGATGGAAGGAAATAACGCCTGGAGCAATAGTGAACGGTTCGATTCACTTTTGGAACCCGTAATCTGAATGGTGGATTGCAGTTTGGTATTTGCCGGACCGGAAAGATGTAGCTTCAAAATATTGTGTTTTAGCGCATAAAAAAGAAAGCCCAAAGATAGCACTAAGAACGCATGTTAAGTTCTTCTTTTCCCTATGAATTTCGTGTTTTTAGCATCAAGTTCAAGAATTCTTGCCGCAACCTGTATTGCAAAAGGCAAAAAACCGAAAACAATGAGGGTTGTTTTCGGTTTTTTGCTTGTCGAAAGTCAATTATTTTAACTTTTCATTTTGCTGATGACGGTCATGGTCTCGTTTTGCTTTTAAATCCAGTTTCTTATCGAACGCTTCCTGCAGATCTATTCCGGTCTGATTTGCCAAACAGAGTACCACGAAAAGTACGTCGGCCAGTTCTTCACCCAGGTCTTTGTCTTTATCGGACTCTTTTTCGCTTTGTTCCCCATACCGACGGGCTATGATTCTTGCCACTTCGCCCACCTCCTCTGTTAGTTGGGCCATATTGGTCAATTCATTGAAGTAACGCACCCCATGTTGATTGATCCATGCATCGACCGCCTTTTGGGCATTTTGAATATCCATGATCTAAGCTTTTGACAAAACTACCTTTTCATTCGTTTTTTCAATCATTTTCTTAAAATATTCTTTTAAAGTAGCATAGTATTCAGCCGAAATAATAGGCTCATTGATGGTACTGGTTACCTTTAATTGCAACATGGCACCCTTATTCTGGATTTCGTACTTGAAACTTCCCAATGAATTGGGCATTCCTATCGACATGGGTTCCGGTAAACTCTCAACCGCATACCCTTCTGGTAAATTTACCGAGCAAACATAGTTGGAAGTCGAGGGGTATCCAAAATCTACCGGAAACTGTCTGTCATCCGATTTAAAGGGATTTTCTGAACTCGCCAGAAACAGTAGGGGGCTAAAATAAATTTTATCGCCGATCACGTCCACGCCCTCTTCTACATAAAAGTCATAGGAAGCAATGACCGATTTGCCCAAATCTTTTTCATTCTTGACAGCAAAGTTTTCGATTTCCAGGTCACCGTTATCTTGCTCCAACTCCTCAAGATAGGTGTCCTGATTTCCGATATACTCAGACCTAAAATTGACCGCATGATGGTTGGAATACGCCTTTCGAATTTTACCTTTAAGCTCCCCATTCTCGGCAAGGGTCGTATTCATAAAAACCTTGGTGCTACTCTTTTTTCTTGGATAAAGATTCACCGTAGCGGAAGAGCCGTCTTTTTTAATAATCCTACCGACCCAGTTCAAGGCTCTAAAGGGCAATACATTCGCTGAGCTAAAGGCACTTGTAGCATCCAATAAGACCGTGCCATTTTCGAGCTGTACACTGCTTACCACATAGTTGTATCCTTCCCGGGTAGGAAACAAGGGCACCCCATTTTTTCGGGTACTGACCAATACGGGGTTCGCATCCAGGCCTGCATGGCGAAGCATTGCGGTGAGCATTAAATTTATTTCGGCTACGTTTCCTGTTCCATCCTTATAAGCCTTTTTCACCCCGTCAGACGTATACTTGCCATAAAACTCGTTCCATTTCACTTTCGATTTCACAAAATTGAAAATCATGCCGATTTTTTCGGCATCACTCGTAGCGGAACCTAAAAGGGCATCCACATCTTTTTCAAAATATCCTTTCTTCTTCAATTCGCCGCCAAAACTCGCACTCTTGTAAATGGTTTTTACCACGGCTTCCCAATCGGTCGAATATTGCTTCATGGGGGAGTTGGGAAACTTGGTAAAACTTAGCTCATATTTCATCCCGGCCCGATAGTTATTGATACCATTTACATAGGGTTCTTCCTTCAGCGCCGGCACATTGTTCAGTTCATAATTGGTAATCGTGCTTATATACGTTAGGGTACTCCGCTCTTGCTTAGTAGTTACCCCGCCACCCAAACCATTTCCTGATTTTTGTGTCACTCTTTGTGACATATTGAGGGTTTTACTTTTGCGTTCGGTTTTTGGAACGATTTTCAAAAAGCCCTTCCCACTCATCCTAAAATTAAAATATTCGGGAGTATCCATACGGGCTACCAATCTTTTGATCGGAATATCATGTTGAAAGACGAACTCATCTACATTGGAGACATAGGGCGAAACTATTTTGTATTTATATTCGATCACCGAACCTTCCTTTAAATTGGGCATCGTAAAAGACTGCTCATTCCAATATTCGGAAAGCTCAGTGTTAAATTGACTGTCTTTTCCAATTTTTGTACTCGCTACTTTTCCATTTTCCAAGTTGTACGTATAGGCCTTGAACCCATTTACGGCTTCTTTTTCACTGCCGTTCTTATAAAGCTTTATTTTTTTTGTCGCATAATCAAATCCTTCTTTGTTATAGATTTTGATCCGTTCATGTACTTCTGTAATCAGTTCAAAACCTTCCCCGTTCGCATATTGAAAATAGGTACTCCTATATTTATAGAGAAAGGTTGCCGCAGCAGCACTATCTTGCGGGTTAAACTTCTCTTGTAATTCTTCTTTCGATACTTTGCCGAACTTTAGTTCTTGTGATTTCAAGGAACTGCCGATAAAAAGCAGTACTGTTAGAAGTGCCAGGGGGATTCGTTTCATAAAATAAATAGTTTAGTAATAGTGAAGGTTATGGGTTGTTTTTTATTAGGACCACTTGCGACTTGTCGCCACGAGCCACTTGTTTTCTGAAGTCTCTATACAGGTTGTACTTTTCTTTTGCATAGGAACCTTTTTTTACAAGCAAGCTTCGTTTATACGCCAATGTATTGGCTTCGCTATCGTGCGATATGCTTATGGTATAACGCCCGAACTCGGTATCGGTTTCTTGATCTTTTGGCAATGCCTCTATTGTAAACCCTTCAGGGAGTTGTATTAAAAAATCATCCTCATCTAAAAACCCACGCTGTATCTCAAACGGTTGTTTTCGGTTGCGGTACCGTTCAGGGACATACGAATTTTTATTTAAGGCATTGATGCCGAACAGTATGCGTTCTCCACTGATCGATGCATAGTTTACGGCTTCAAAAGCAACGGTTTCTTTAAAAATGACTGCATCGCGATCATTTTCAAAAACATAGTTACCAATCGTAAGGTTATTGATATTGTCCCAATATTCCTTGTAATGGTCGATCACATCTTCTCGGTTCTGAGTCTCTAAACGGAATCGGTTATCATACTGCACCCCTTGAGTGGCAATACTTGCTTCTCCCGAGATACTTCCTTGGGAAGTAAGCATGTATGTAGCCTTGGTCAACTGCGAATTTTGTTCATTTAGATAGGCAACCGTTTTCACAATTTCGCCCCCATTCGGTGTTACCACCAATGCCTTTCTATCGTCTGTAAAATCGCCCACAAAACCAAAAGGGTGTACCTGCGAGGTACAATCGATCCAATAGTAGGAGTCTTTGTAAGGGATTGCCAAGATGGCGTGATTCCCCTGTCTTAAATCTGCGAATTCAGTATCAAAATCTACCTTATCGTTCCCTGCCTCGATTACCGTATAGTAGGCTGGTACCCCTACCACTTCTAAAAGGGCCTTTGTATAATTGGAAAGCCCTTTGCAATCCCCGTACTTTACGCGATCCACATCGATAGCACTTATAGGTTGAAAACCTCCGATTCCTATTTGAACACTGATATAGCGTGTGTTGTCTTGTACGTATTTGTATACGATCTTCGCTTTTTCCAAATCATCGGTGACCCCTTCGACCAATCCCTTCACTTTGTTCATAGTGGCTTCCGGCAGGTTCGTTCGGCCTTGTAATAATTCCCTATCTATCCAGGTACCCAATTGTTTCCAATCGTCGACCTTGGCATTATGACCTTTGTAATGAAAGTTTGGAAGGCGAAGCAATAGTTTGGGAACTATTTTGGCAAGCCCTGGACTAAGACTTTCCGGCTTTATGGCAGGAATATTATCCGTAATGTAGGTCAAATGGCCCGTTTCATCGGATTTAACTACATTCAAAGACGCTAAATTCACTTCTTTTACGACCGGTTTGAGGGCATTGGAACTATACTTCAACGAATACCGGCTCTTTTCAACACTGGTCATATAACTCGACTGGAAATACCATGGTCTGAGTACCCCCGTATCGGTGGTCTCAATCTCATAGGTAAACGACAAGGTATAAGGATATTGAGAGGGTTTATAATCATAATATAACAACCGATCATCGATATAGAGGGAGAAACCATCGGCGGCACTTACATCTTGAAAGTCTTTTTTCTTGATATGCTCGATCTCTTTTCCCAAGCGATCATATACAAACACCTCAAGCTTTTTAATTTTGGTTTCCTTGTCATACCCTATCACCGTTCGTGCGTGTTCCCTTCCCGATTTGCTTAATACCGTCACTACCTTTTTGGCCGTATAGGTCATTTGGCTTTGTGAGATGACATTCACATCCATTTGATCCAAACGCACCACGGCATCGGCATTTTCGGTAAGTGACTTATCTAGTAAAAGTGATTGATATACCCCTTCTTGTGCCGAAGCATAAAAAAGGCAACAAAGGGAACTTAGCAAAAAAAGAAAACGCATTGTTGGTTGGTTGGTTACTGACAGAGGATTGGTAAATTCCTACGGTGCAAACGCGAAATTATAAAAATTATTTGAAATACTATTCTTTGTTTTTTGTATCCACGATAATCGTCACCGGACCATCGTTCAACAGCGATACTTTCATATCTGCACCAAAGATTCCAGTTGCTACCGTGCGTTCTAAGTGCGCTTCCAATTGCTTTACAAAAGCCTCATAGATGGGAACCGCCGTCATGGGTTTGGCCGCTTTGATATAAGAAGGGCGATTTCCTTTTTTAATCGCCGCGTGCAGGGTGAACTGGCTTACCACCAAGGCATCGCCCTCAACTTCAAGAAGCGACTTGTTCATGACCCCATCTCCATCATTGAAAATGCGCAAGTTTGTTATTTTACGACTAAGCCATTCGATATCTTCTTGGGTATCCGCCGTTTCTATACCCAATAAGATCAAGAGTCCGGTTCCGATCTCCGAAACCAATCTACTTTCGACGGTAACACTGGCTTCAGAAACCCTTTGTAATATAGCACGCATTCTTTTTATATTGGCAAAACACTCCCAGAAAGTGTTTGGTAATGAACATTCGTTTATTGATCCTTGTTTGCATATTCGTCAATGCGGTAATTCCCCTCTTCTCCGCTCACCATTTGCACGTAGCTTTTATAACGGCTCCAAGCCACCTCATTCGTATCCAAAGCATTTTTCACGGCACATTTTGGTTCATCCAAGTGTAGGCAGTTGTTGAATTTACAACCGCCCTTTAACCGGAAGAATTCGGGAAAATAATCGCCTATTTCCTCCTTCTCCATATCTACGATACCAAAACCCTTGATGCCCGGGGTATCGATGATTCGTGCCCCAAATTCTAAATCGTACATCTCGGCAAAGGTAGTGGTGTGCTGCCCTTGCAAATGTTGGTTCGATATCTCGGCCGTCTTCAGCTTTAAATCGGGTTCAAGGGCATTGACCAACGTTGACTTCCCGACCCCTGAATGGCCGGCGAACATACTCACCGTATCTTTCATTAATACCTGAACTTTTTCAACATTTTTCCCTGTCTTTGCTGAAATACCGATACACTGGTACCCTATTTCACGATAAAGATCCGCCAGGTATTTTACCTCATCCAGCTCCTCAGGTTCATAGGTGTCTATTTTATTAAAAAGCAATACCACAGGAATATCATATGCCTCCGCAGTCGCCAAAAAACGATCAATAAAAACCGTAAAAGTGGTGGGATTGTTCAAGGTGACCATCAAAAAAACCCGGTCAAGATTTGCAGCAATAATATGGGTCTGTTTCGAAAGGTTCACCGACTTGCGTATGATGTAGTTCTTGCGGTCGCCAATGGCCGAAATGGTGCCGACCTCGACATCTGCTTGCTGTTCCAACGCAAAAGAAACTTCATCACCGACGGCAATGGGATTGGTACTTTTAATCCCTTGAATACGAAACTTACCTTTTATACGGCATTCATAGAACCTACCATTGGTAGCCTTTACGGTATACCAACTGCCCGTTGATTTATAAACGATGCCCTTCATTCGCTAAGACGATTTCGTATCATTTGCACAAAATAACGGTTTTTAGGCGTACTATGGACGATTCTAACATGAAAAGGGCAACTGCCGTTGCCCTTTTTACTTCTTCTACGAGCGGTTGCATAGATTCAACCTCTTCACCGCCACACCGACATACCGTTTACCCTTTAATAATTTTCTCCTGGTGGCGAATCGATTCTTGGTGAATTGCTTTGAACATGCGTAGCACGAACTCTTCACTTAAGCCCTGCGTTTCCCCTTCTAGGATCATTTTTCCCAAAATCTCGTTCCATCGGTTCGATTGCAACACTGCCACGTTCCGTTGCTTTTTCAAACCTCCGATTCCGTCAGAAATTTTCATTCGTTTCCCCAAGGTATCGATCAATTGATTATCTATCACATCAATTTGCGCCCTTAGGTTGCTCAACTTACTATTGTATTCGGCCTCCACATCGGTTTCTTTTCGAATGCGCAGGTCCTGCATAATCTGTACCAAGCGATCTGGGGTTACTTGCTGGGCGGCATCGCTCCAAGCATTGTCCGGGTCGTGATGTGTTTCGATCATCAATCCATCAAAGTTAAGATCCAGGGCCGTCTGGGAAACATCAAAGATCATATCGCGTTTCCCCGTAATATGGGAAGGATCGTTTATGATAGGCAGATCGGGGAATTTCGTCTGTAAATCAATGGCCAATTGCCATTCCGGAATATTGCGATATTTGGTTTTCTCATAGGTTGAAAACCCTCTATGTATAACGCCCAATTTTTTAATATCGGCCGTATATAAACGTTCAACCGCTCCCAACCACAAGGCCAAATCAGGATTTACCGGATTTTTGATCAGGACTACTTTATCGGTCCCTTCCAAGGCATCTGCGATCTCCTGAACAATAAATGGGCTTACCGTTGAACGTGCGCCGATCCATAACAAATCAATATCATGTTCCAAAGCCAATTCAACATGGGCACGGTTGGCAACTTCGGTAGCGGTTTTCATACCGGTTTCCGCCTTCACTTTTTGGAGCCATTTTAGGCCCAAGGCACCAACGCCTTCAAAATTCCCCGGACGGGTACGGGGTTTCCATATACCCGCGCGGTAGTAATTTACATCGGTATCCTTTAAGTCGTTGGCAATACGCATTACCTGGTCTTCGGTTTCAGCACTGCATGGTCCCGCGATTACCAAAGGATGGTCCAATCCCATCGTATCTAACCACGACCTCATTTCTTTTGTATTTTCCATTTTTACTCTTGATTTATCTTTTTTGTTTTATACTATTTTGTCCATTTAACTTGTGCAGTCGAGGGGCACTTTCGTTTCAAAAGTAGTTAGCTTCCTTTGTGCGCCTGCTCCCTTGCTATTTATTTAATGGTATTCCGTTTAAAATCTCCCTAATCTTATTAGTATTGTACATTTCGTTGTAAATACCTTCATAATCATCGCTCAACAACAATTGTTTAAATGCCTCCAAGTTGTTGATATACTCATTCAAAGTTTCCACTACATTCTCCTTGTTCTGCTTGAATATCGGGGTCCACATGGCGGGAGAGCTTTTCGCCAAGCGTACCGTACTTTCAAAACCACTACCCGCCATATCAAAAATATCACGTTCATTTTTCTCTTTCTCTATAACGGTCTTTCCCAACATAAACGAGCTGATGTGTGACAAATGCGACACATAGGCAATATGCTTATCATGCGCTTCAGGATTCATGTACCGAATACGCATACCCATTTCGCGAAAAAGCTCGATCGTCTTCTCCTGCAGTTTAAAGGCCGTTTTTTCAACTTCGCAAATGATATTGGTTTTGCCTTTGTAGAGCGATTCAATCGCCGCGCTTGGTCCCGAAAACTCGGTTCCGGCGATGGGGTGGCAAGAAAGATAATTACGCCGTTTAGGGTGCTTTTCCAATACCTTGCAAACATGACTTTTTGTAGAGCCGCCATCGAATACGACACAATCATCATTTACGAGATCCAGAATTTTAGGAAGCTCGTTCAACATGGCATCTACGGGAACTCCAACAATCACCATATCGGCACTACCGAGCGCATCATAAGTTGATTTTGCATCGATAATATTTAACGCCAATGCTTCCTCCAAATGCTCCGGATTCGTATCAATACCATACACCTTGGTCTCGGGGCGTAGTCGTTTGATATCTTTCCCAAAAGAACCTCCTATAAGACCTATACCGATGATAAAAACGTTCATGCTATCTCTGCGTTAATTTTTGTTATTTAAAACCTATTGATCGCTTCCTGTATTTTTTCTTCGGTAACACAGAGCGAAAAACGAATATATCCTTCTCCATTACTGCCGAAAATAGTTCCTGGGGTAATAAATATATTCTTATCGTATAATATCGCGTCGATAAACGCCTCCGCCGCGTTGCTATTCGACGGCAATTTGGCCCAAACGAACATTCCTACGGCCTTCGTATCATAGGTACACTGAAGTGCATCGGCCAATTTGAAAATCAATTTTCTACGCGAAGCATAGGTTTTGTTTAATTCATCGAACCATTTTTGAGGGCTTTTTAAAGCGGCGATGGCCCCTTTTTGAATTCCGTAGAACATACCGGAATCCATATTACTTTTCACTTTTAGCACTGCATTGATGTGGTCTGCGCTTCCCAAAACCATCCCCACACGCCAACCCGCCATGTTAAAGGTCTTGCTCAACGAATTCAATTCCAATACCACTTCTTTTGCCCCTTCAACCGCCAGCATGCTTATAGGTGCATTGTTCAAGACGAAACTGTATGGGTTATCATTGACCAATAAAATATCATTCTTTTTTGCGAAAGCGATCAACGCTTCGAACTGCGCCTCGCCCGCCACGGCCCCGGTGGGCATATGAGGGTACCCGACCCACATCAGTTTCACCTTATTCAAATCAAGTTCTTGTAAGGCCTCTAAATCCGGGAACCAACCATTGGCATCGCTAAGGTTGTAATACTTGGGAGTTGCCCCTACTAGTTTGGTTACAGCGGTATAGGTAGGGTAGCCGGGATTTGGAACAAGCACCTCATCACCAGGGTTCAGGAAGGCCATACTGATATGCATAATTCCTTCTTTAGATCCCATTAAGGGCAAAACTTCATTTAGTGGATTTACTTCCACATCGAATTTCTTCGAATAAAAATCCGCAATCGCCTCCCGAAGCGCGGGGAGCCCTTGGTAGCTTTGGTACTGATGTGCCCCGGGATCCGCCATCGCCTGTTGCATACTATTCATAATTTCTTCCGAGGGCTCCAAATCAGGGCTTCCTATACCCATATTGATTATGGGGCGCCCTTCGGCAATTAAGCCCCGAACCTCTCTTAGTTTTTTTGAGAAGTAATATTCTTCTACTGTATGCAAACGATCTGCGGTACGTATCATAGCCTTCCGTTTTTGTATTCTCCCAGTACTTTAAAATCCTCCGCCATGATGTTCAAAAGTGATTTTGCTTTTTTAAAATTTCCGTATTCCTCAAAAGTAACGTCTACAAAAAAGGCATATTTCCACGGAGTTTCGATAATCGGGAGTGATTGTATTTTCGTTAAATTCAACAGACAATCGCTCATTACGTTTAGGATAGTCGCTAGACTGCCCCTTTTGTGGTCGGTAATAAACCGTATCGAGGCCTTGTTAATGTCGGCCTCGGGCAATTCTTTATTCTTTGTTTTCACAATAATAAAGCGAGTGGCATTATTCTTAATGGTCTGTATGCTCGGCGCTACGATGTTCAACGCGTATAAATCGGCTGCCACGTTCGGTGCAATCGCTGCAACCTTGGTCAATTGTTGTTCCTGTATACGCCTGGCCGTTTCCGCAGTATCTACATCTTCAACCAGTTTTATATGCGGGTACGCCTTAAAAAACTCTTTGCATTGCAATAAGGCCATCGGATGCGATCGTACTTCCTCGATATCGGTAATTTCCTGCCCATCCAAGGCCATCATATTATGGTTGATCGTAAGGTAGTATTCGCCAATAATATGTAAGTTGTTATGATAGATAAGCGCATAATTGGGAATAATAGATCCCGCAATGGAATTCTCAATGGCCATTACTCCTTTGTCCGCAGTGGCATCGAGCAGACGGTCTACCAGGTAATCAAAAGACAAGCATTCGACCAACTGCACATCATCACCGAAGTATTCACGGGTCACTTGATGATGGTTTGAACCTTTTATTCCCTGTATGGCTATCTTCAAATTCATTCGCTTGTTCGTTTTGAAATTACTTAATGTCTTTTTACAATCAAGAACATCTCAAAAAATGTAAAACAAAAAAGTCCCGCTTTTTGCGGGACTTCAATATCATATCAATTTTCAATATACTATGACAGCCCCGTTTCACTTCTAAAAAAGAAGTAAAAGTAAAAACCGTTATAGAAATATTGTTTGATCATTGTACACTTAAACTTTGGCTAAAGTAACAATTAAATTCAATAATCAAATTGCAGCCTGCATTTTTTTTGGATTTTTCGAATTTATTGGAACATCGTTACGGATTATCGTTTCTGGCGGGCTATTTATGCGGAATACGCAATGAACTCGTGAAGTGTTCTCGAACGGGTTTAAACTTCATTATGTATTTTTGGCTAAAATCTAAAAAGATGTCGATACAGGTTAAAAACATTTCAAAAACCTTTGGTGGTCAAAAGGCGCTAAACAATGTATCATTTGAATTGGGTCGCGGCGAAGTAGTCGGTTTCCTTGGGCCGAACGGCGCTGGCAAATCTACTATGATGAAAGTATTGACCACATATCATGAGGCCGATGAAGGAGAGGCCTTTGTGAATACTTTCGACGTCCAAAAAAACAAAAAAGAGGTACAGCAAAGTATCGGCTACCTACCCGAACACAACCCTTTGTACCTAGACATGTATGTGAAGGAATATTTGACTTTCAATGCCGAGGTATATAAAGTGGCGAAAAAGCGTATCGGGGCGGTAATCGACCAAACCGGTCTGACTCCCGAAGCGCATAAAAAGATTGGGCAATTATCGAAGGGATACCGACAACGCGTAGGTCTGGCGGCCGCCTTATTGCATGAACCGGATGTATTGATCTTGGATGAGCCCACCACCGGCCTGGACCCCAATCAACTGCTTGAAATTCGAAAGCTTATTCGTGAAATAGGGAAAGAGAAGACCATTTTGCTTTCTACCCATATCATGAAAGAAGTGGAGGCCGTATGCGACCGGGTATTGATCATTAATAAAGGGATGTTGGTCGCAGACAAGAAGCTGTCGGACCTTCGGGAAGAACAGGAGCAACTTATTGAAGTAGAGTTCGATTATCGGGTGGAAGAGGCTTTTTTAAAACAATTGGATCACGTAACAAATGTTCGAAACGTATCGGGTTTTGTTTATGAGATACACTTCGATACTGCCAAAGATATGCGACCTGCCGTTTTTGATTTTGCCCATGACAATCAACTAAAGACACTACAACTAAGTCGCAAAAACAAAAACTTGGAAAGCTTGTTCACGGAACTTACCAGTTAATTTAAAAAAGCCCCCTATACCGGTAGATAAGGGCGAGGCTAAAATTTTAAGGCCAACCCTACTCCATTTTCATTGCTAGTAGGCATTAATTTAAAAGTGGTTTTCTTGTCAAGACCATCATTGTACTCCAATATGGCATTCTTTTTTGATTTCGAAGAAAGGTAGTAAAAAATAGAACCTACCACCGCGGTACCGGCAAAACCAATGATAGGGGCCGTGGTAGACTTATCATTGTTATCATTGACCAGATACCAGATACCAAAACCTAGATTGGCAGTTTGGGCAGCAAAAGCACCCATAAACTGTTTCTTGGATGTTTTCCAATGCTTGAGTGCTGTTGGATTGGTCTCCATTAGAGATTCAACCTGTTTCCAACCAATTTTCTCCTTGTCTTGATAAAAGTGTTCCCCAAAAAAAGTTGAGAAGGCTGTTATTTCCTGTGCATTTACAGTGGTGGTAAAAACACCAATAAAAAGGATGGGCAAAAAAGAGCGTAGCAATTTCATTTTTTTTGTTTAAATATAATCATTAATAGTTAAACAAAAATGATTTTAACCTTGATCTAACACTCATTTTATGCGATCCAACCCTTCATCTACATCCTTGTTTTTAAAGGTACCGTTCGTTCCTTTTGCAAAGGTGTACTTCAACGATAGCGCAATTTCCCTACCATCTGCAAAATATACCCCATCTGCATTGACCCCATTTATCTGGTACGTTTCTCGAAAGTTCATCGCTCTAGTGATATCATTCAAACGCAACGAGCAATGCACCTTTTTAAACAAGGTGGTAGCAATGGACCCTTCCAAAACAACCATTGCATTTCGAGTAAAAATTCCTTCTGAACGCTTTGTCAAGGCCCAGCAACCGAATCCAAAGGTGGTAGCTTTCCCTATTTTATATTGCTGATTGGTATAGAAATAGCCATAAGGTTTTGCTTTTGCAATGACTGCTGTCGCATCTTGGATCTTTCTATACGAAACGGATACATAGTTCGAGGAAGTCCATTTTCCCCTTGTGATGGGTAGATTCAACGAAAGGTCTAAAAATGATTCCCGTTCCAAGTTTCTTTGGGAAAGCACCGCTCGTTCACTTTCATCTTCGTATGCGATCGTAAAATACGCAGGGTATCTGCTCCTTGAATAGCTTGCCGACAGGGTAGCGTTTTTTCTCTGAAAAACGGCTGAGAGTTCATCGGTAATCGTAGGGCGTAAGTTAACATTACCGGCTCCTTCCAACAAAGGGTTTATAAAAGACGATATGGAACTTGCCCTAGAATAATCGGGCCGGCGAATGCTCTTCGCATAGTTGAATGTAAGATTCTTGGTACTGTCTAGTGGCACGTTCAACAGGATCTTGGGAAAGAAGACCAACCGCTCTCGTTCTACAATCGGCGCAGTATCCTGCGTGATGGTTCCTTTCACTTTGTTGTATTCTGCTCTGAGGCCTAAGGTGTAGCCCAGTTTGTGAGCAATGTTCCCGGAACGTTGGGCATAACCGGCATACAAGAGCTCTGAATAATCGTATGCAAGTGTCGATTCCAACGAAGGATCAAAAAAATCGATTTGCGTTAGGGCATCGGCCTTGGCCCGGCTTAGATTTGTACCGAATTCCAATGTTTCGCCTTCTTTGAAGGTCTTTGTGATGTCCAATCTATAGGCCAGGGCATTGATGCGGTACTTTTGAAATCGATTTTGGGAAAAAACAAAACCATCGCCGTTGTAGTTATTGGCGATATCGGTGCGCAACTCCTGAAAAAAGGAAGCATATTGTACGCCCGTAAAGAGCGCTAGGTGCTCTTTCACCTGTTTATTATAATTAAAATTGGCAGTGACAAAGTCTTTGCTATTGTCATTAAAGGTCTCAGTGACCACCAGATCCTCGTTGCCGCTTTCTCTTAAGGTTGTATTCGTATCGATGCGGAAATCATCGCCCTGTAATTTTCCCGTACCATTGAGCGACCAATAATCGGTTTCATTGATTTCATAAAAGAGACCCAAGCCAAGGTTGCGCTGCACCCTATCATTTTTATCGATCAAAACCGCATAGTCGGTAAAAACATCCTGGGTAGGAATTTCAAAGGCAAAGCTATTACTTTCCCAGGTCTGTAATCCATTGTATCCAACGGTACTTTGCAAGGTCCATTTTCCCTTCTTAAAATTCATGTTCAGGCCATTATAGTTATTGAAATTCTGTTTCATCGATACAGTTTCCGTAAGGGCTATTGTAGTGCCCTCGGTCGCCAGTCGTTTTCTAGTTACCAACAATACCGCTCTGCCATCGGCCTCATATTTTGCCGAAGGGTTTCTTATAATTTCTATACTCTCAATACCGTCTACCGCCAAGGCATTGAATTCTTCTATAGATATTTGTCGGTTGCCCATATAGATCAATGGGCTTCCTTTTCCTAAAACCGCTAGCGATTGCCTGTCGGCACTTACCTGAAGACCCGGGAATCTGGCCAATAACTCCATAGGTTCCGGTATTGACTCAAAGAGCGGGTTTGTTACATCTATTTTCATATTCCCGTTTTTATTGGTAACGATAGGCTTGGCTGCGATAACCGCTACTTCATTCAATTCAGTGACTTTCGTACTCAACCGTATATTGAGCGCTATATTACCGGAAACATCCAAGGTGCGCTGCGCTTCTTGAAAGCCAATACAACTCACTTTCAAAACATACACCCCAGACGGAACTTCCTCAACCGAAAAGTGCCCCTCTTGTATTGTTGCATATTTAAACAAGCGCTCTTCTCCACTTTCATAGAGCAGTACATCCCCCACAACCACGGGACGGTCATCCGAATCGACCACAGTGCCGGTAATGACAGCGCGTTGCTGCCCATAGGCAATTGTAGCATACAACAGAAATAGCTTTGTAATAAGTAAGCGCACGGGTAGTTTTGTTTTGCAAGTACGCATAGAAACCATGAAAATTAAAAAATGAAACGTACCGTTTAGGGACTAGTACCCCTCAAATTTTGGTACAACGTTTAATACCTCGTTCTTATTTGTTTAAAGTGCACTTTCATTTGTGGCCAACAATGCTTGAAAGGTTTTGAGGTACGTATTGAACTGCCGAACTTCCGTTTCAATATAAGCAGCCGTTTCATGGGCATCTATTACTTGAATAAGGTTGCCATATGCCTGCAGGTTGTCCAAGATATCTTCTATATGCTGTTGCTGGGCCTTCAACGATAGTCGGGACCGGCATCGGAGCCTTTCGCGATACACCGTTCTCAGTTTTTCATACAATTTGCGTGCTTGGGTTGGTTGCCCTACTTTGTAATACCCTTCTAAAAAAGGGATTACCAACCTATGAAAACCGTAAAATGCTACTGGAATGTTCTTTTCAGCAATACGGAGTATGTGGGTCGCCTTATCCCACTTTTCTTCTTTCAGCAGTTCTTCCAACAAGCGGGCCAATACCACTCGGTTCGATACCCCAAATTGTTTTCTGGTCTGTGTATCATGATATATGTTGGGATTCCCGGTAGCTCCCCAATCCCAGTTACTAACTATCCTAAAGGCTAATTCGGTATCAATGCGGCCTTTTTCAAACATATCTTTATGCACTGTTTTGATCGGAACCAGTTTATAAATGAGTCCGTCTAATTGGAGGTAATCACTCATCCATAGGTACTCTTCTTCATCAAAGCTACCTCCCGAAAAATAAAGTGGTCTTTCCCAGTTGTTGTTGGCCAAAACATCTAACATCAGCAGTCGTGATTTTCCTATGGCCGTTGTTGGTAGGTCAATGTCGATATAGTCAACGATATGGTTTGCATCCTCTTTCGTTACCAAGCCGCTCTTCAACACATTTGCTTTGTTCACCGGTACTCTGATCTTATTCGTGGGGTAAAAGGTCATGTCGAGATAGTTTTCGGAATACTGGCTTAAATCTGCCCCATTCTTTTCTAGAATGCTTCTCACTTTTGTTTCAGGACGATCGCTCCCGACCCATTTCAAGAAATCTTTGATTTGCCAGCGTTTCTCGGTCAACGGATGGTAGTACAGCACATCGCGGGTACCGTAGCGATATTGTGCGTGTTCAAACTGCGAAGGAATGGGCTTACTTTTATACGCCCTTCGCTTCATTTGATCTATGTACCAATCCGTGCCAAAATAGGTGGTACAAATGATTCTTGTATCGGTTCGATATCCTTCAATATCCTGTGCATACCACAGTGGAAAGGTATCGATGTCACCAATGGTAAACAGTATTGCACCCGCGTCTTCTTGGGTGGAATCAAGATACATTTTCGCCATTACCAAGGCCGTATCCCGATTCGAACGGTCATGATCATCCCAATTTTGATACCCCATCAATACCGGAATCAACACTAATGCCGCCGTACCGATCCTTGATACTATGGGGCGTTTTTTAAACCAGCGTTGCAGCAGCACAAAAAAGGCATATACCCCTACCCCCATCCAAATGGCGAAAACGTAAAAAGATCCTACCAACGAATAATCCCGTTCGCGGGGCTGAAATATAGGAGGGTTGGTGTAAAATTGAATCGCGATTCCCGTGAACAAAAAAAACACCAATAGTACCCAAAAGTCTTTTAATCCCAAGTGTATTTGAAAACACACCCCTAGTAACCCTAGTAACAAGGGCAAAAAGAAATAGGTATTTCTTCCCTTGTTCGAACGCTCTTCTTCCGTAAAGTGACCCTCATTCCCAAGCCGCAAACCATCTAGGAAATCTATGCCACTGATCCAATTACCGTTGCCATTGTAACGCCCTTGTACATCATTTTGCCTGCCCACAAAATTCCACATAAAGTAGCGGACATACATATAGCCGAATTGATAATCCAGCATATAGCGAACATTCTGCATCAGGGTTGGGGGTTGCACCGCAATGTATTCGTTCAATCTTTTCAATTCAGTGATGTAGGATGCTACTTCTATTCGATTTTCGGTATAGTCTTTCTTTAATTTTGCCACTGCGGATAGTAATTCCCGGCTTCCTTGAAATTCCGGTTTTACCGTAAATTCCAAGGGGCCATAGTACCGCGCATAATTCTCGGCATTGGCACTGCTCCACATTCGTGGCAAAAAACCCATATGCGCCATATTTGCTCCCTTCCAAGCATCCTTTGGTTTGTTTACGATTTCATAGGTACCGGTCGTTTCGTTTCGTTCGTATTTGGGGCGATCGTCCCGGGCTTCTCCCGCGGGCGCAAACATATCTGTATAATAGGCTCCAAAAAACGGACTATCGGTACTGGGATATTGCTCCCTATTGTAGTACGCAAGTAGTGATCGGGCGTCGGAAGGGTCGTTCTCATTGATCACCACCTGTGCACTTGCCCGGATCGGCAGCATCAGCCAAGATGAAAAACCCAATAAAAGAAAAAGCATGGCCAATAAAACCGTATGAAGCGCTGCATGATTTTTTTTCCTGGTGCCGTAAAGGCCGATGAAAAAAAGTAGTGCCAACCCAACGCCGACAATGATACTCCCGGAATTAAAGGGAAGTCCGAAGGTGTTCACAAAAAAAACTTCTCCCCATCCAAAAAGTTGAAGCACATAGGTCAAGGAAAACTTAAAGACCAGCAATAAAACAAGCACGGCAACTAGGTTTGCAAAAAGAAAGTTTTTGATATGTACCGTATGGGTTCGTTTAAAATAAAAGAGCAACACAATAGAGGGTATTGCCAAAAAACCCATAAACTGTATCCCGAAGGTGAGCCCTACGATAAATGCAATTAAAAGAAGCCATTTATTACCTCTGGGCCTGTTTACATTATCTGTCCATTGCAACCCAAGCCATAGTAACAGGGCCATCACAAAACTGGCCATCGAGTATACTTCTGTCTCGGTAGCATTGAACCAAAAACTATCTGAAAAAGTGAATGCCAACGAACCCACCAACCCACTAAATAAAATCGCCGGACGGGAACGTTCCTTTCCATGATCCGTCTTTGGAAATATGCGTACTAGGAATTGGGTAATGGTCCAAAAAAGAAACAAGACGGTAAATGCACTCGACACCACCGAAACATAGTTGACCCATTTGGCAATTTGATCAGGTGTCGTGGCAAATGAAGCAAAAACACTTCCGATCATTTGCATTAGGGGAGCTCCCGGAGGGTGTGCCACTTGCAATTTGGCCGCGGTGGCGATGTACTCCCCTGCATCCCAAAAACTAAGGGTCGGTTCCACGGTTAGGACGTATACCACCAGCGAAGTACCGAACACCACCCAACCCAAAAGGGTATTCAAACGCTTAAAACGGCTTTCCGACATCTAAAAGAATTTTATGCAAAAAACTTTTAGAAACGTACGAATTGAAACTTTTGACGGTCCCATTTAAGGACTAGTCCCCGGTTTAATTTTGAGATTTTCGAAACAGTTCTTTCCTGCTAGAAACTTGTAACTTACTGTAGATATTGGTAATATGTGTTTTCACGGTACTTAAACTAATAAAGAGTTCCCCTGCGATTTCCTTATTACTTTTTCCCTCCAAAATAAGGTGCTGAATGGTTCTTTCCTGGCGGCTTAAATCTGCGAGACCCCAGCTTTTCCTTTGACGCCTTTGACGAACAACAAGCCAACCCAAGCCTAGCAGGGCACTGCCCAGTACGATGTTCAAAATACTACTGAGCTTAAACTTCGCCTCCGCCGTTTCTGTGGTAAGGAACGCCAATTTATTTTCCAGGAACAAGTAATCGGCACGATCTAAATCGCTTTTTTTAAGCTCTTTCAACAAGGCGACATAATACTCCGAATTTTCGGCTATGTCTTTCTCCAAGAGATCTTTCGTATCGAGTTGTTTGATGCCGATCAGCTTCACCATCAAAATACGCAAAGAGTCTTTGGCATATTTCTTAACCCCCTTCACGTAGGCGAAAGAAATACTATCCGAATCTTTGGCGTGGGTGCGAAATAGGGCCGACTCATATTTTCGTAATCGTTTCCACTCGGCATCGGCTTTATTCGTATTGTAATAATGGGAGAAGGGATTCCCTTTTTTAGTAAAACGAATGCTATCGCGATTGGAGAGTAGAAAACGCTGCTCTGCCTTCAAGGTGCGTTCTAAAGCCCGTTCCACGGTATCTACATAAATACGATATACCGCATCTTTGTCCGCAATTTCCAAAGATGGAAAAGCAAAAAAACCGTTTGCATCGATCGCTGCACTGCCAATGGGGGCCTTGAATACCTTTTGAGATAGTTCATCAACCGACACAAGGCCCAAATGAACCTGCTGACCCTTAGGAACCAATGCCGTATCAACCTGTCCTGAAATCAACGTTTGGGCAGTTGTAACAAGGCCGCATAAAAACAACCCCATAAGGATGATTTTTGCTCTCATAAGCCTAAATTAATAGATTGCAAAAACAATGACAACTGTAACTCGCAAAAACTTCGTGAATTATGGCATACAAGGCCTAGGAGACCAAATCATCGCGCGTACCAAGAATAATGGCATCCACCAACTCATCCAATACTTCTTGAATCTTAGGATCTGTACAGTTGACCAAAATAGCACATACCAGTTGCTCTTTCGGATACACAAAAAAATTGGAATACCCTCCTACCCCATTGCCAACATGACCATAATACGGACGCCCTTTTGCATCTTCGCTTACTTGCCAACCCAGGCCGTAATAGGTTGATTTCCCTGCAACCGTCTGCGCGGTTAAAAAGGGTTCCAAGGCGTTTTGGTTTAGGATTGTCCCATTCAGATAGGCCTGGCCCAAACGCGCGATATCGGTGGTTGTAGAAAGGTAGCCGCCGCCCGCTAATTTGTAGAAATTGTCTACGGGAATGGCCGGTCGAAAGCCCCGTTTGTTTTTGGAGTAAAAAGTGGTGATTTGCGTCTGGTCTGCTTGCGCAATGGTATGTACCCCCTTATTGAAACTCCTTTCAGATACTTCGGTACGCAAAGCAGGCGTAAGCGTATTTTTCATTCCTAAAGGGTCTAGTACTTTTTCCTGAACATACCCTGCAAAGGGGAGACCACTTGCTTCCTGCATTGCCAAGGACAGCAATACCCAGTCGTAACTGTTATAATGATACCCCGTACCGGGTTCGAACAACAATGGATCATCTTTGAACAAGGCAATGCTCTCTTTGATGGTATAGGGTTTATTAAGACCGTACTCGATACCCCGATATCCTCTGATCCCCGCAGTATGCCCTGCTAGTTGACGAATGGTAAAATCAAATTCTTTTTTCGGATAGTAAGGCACATAATCGTACAAAGAAGCATCCAACGCTATCATACCATCGGCGACCATATGTGCCAGGGCCGTGGCGGCTATCGGTTTTGAAACACTGGCAATTCGGAAAATAGTATGCCCAGGGTCTATTGGGGCCTTCATATCCAAATTGCAATACCCCAACCCCCTTTGAAAGACGGTCTTCCCGGATTTTAAAACGGTGATTGCCAAACCGGGAACCTGTTCCTCATTGATCAATGCCGTCAAAAGGGCTTCTGCTTTCACCAAACCTGCTAGGGACGGGTCGGCACCTAGAAGTCGTTGCTTCGCAAAGAGATTTTTCAGGTATTTTGTAATCGGGTTCAAGTAAATGGAATCAACTTATGTATTGTTTGAATCTTGGTATGGACAGTTACTTAAATAGCAAACGACCTTTGTACAATAATTCGACCGCTATTTCTTCTGGCCGTGTTGTGGCAATGACGTCTCCGGTACCTCGAATGACCCCTTTGATCGATGCTTGCGGATCTACCAAAATATCGTTCGACCCGCGATGGTTGAGCGTTACATTTTGAGCTACTACATTTTCGGCTTCGATGCGTGAATCACCTGCTGCGATGTTTACACTTAAATTGGTAACTGTTCCACGGAGTTTAAAATAAGCTATTCCGTTTACAAGCACACTTAGGTCTTCGCAAGCGACCGCCAAATCGAACTCCCCGTCGGTGGTTTCCGATTCTGGGTTTATAAAACTCTCCGACAGCAACTGCAGACTTGTATATCCCAAGGTTCCATCACTTATAACCGGCCATCCCGAACTACTACGGATTTCCGTAATATTGGGGGCGGTTACGTATATCGTTGTAAGTCCATACTCTCGAAAGAAATTACAGTCGTTGGTGTCTCGTAACAGCAAGCGTTGCCCTTCGACCGTAGCGCTCACTTCTTCTATAAGATTGTCTCCAGTTTGGATTTCAACTTTTTGGGTATCGCCTTGGGCCAACACCAAGGATACGTTTTCAAATACCGTGATTTGTGTAAACGGGGGCACCACCACCTCTTCTCGCACCAAATCTCCCGCACTTTGAAAACAGTCTGGCGCCGATTCCGAATTGCATCCAAGGAGCAGGCCCCAGCAAAGTATTGCAAGGAAAACCATCTTAATGACAGACAGCCACTTCCTGCCCTTTTTAGGAGGACCCTCTACCAGTTGTAATTTTAACTCTTTGTTCATCATTCGTACGGGTAATTCAAAATAGCACCGTCCTATTTCATTTGCAATTATACTTTATTTCCTGTTTCGCCTCATAGACGAACTCCCACCCCGAATTCTACCGCTTCTGCTGCCGCGGCATGTGATTTTAGGGAAATCTCACCAAACCATTTGTCTCCAAAATAACGTTTCAGCCCCATTCTGTTGTACACTCTCCCCTCAAAATCAAAAGGATAATACACATAATACCCCAATTGCGAAGTAATACTTAGTTTGTTTATAAAAAGTTCATGCCCAATAAAAAGCCCTACCCTCTTATAATCGGTATCTGGAGACACGTTGTTTTCTGGAAAGGCAATGCTCTGAAATTCTATTAGTTCTTTTAAGAAATTACTAAAAAAGATATCGGTTCCCGCCTGCAGCGCACTTCGGCGTCCCACCCGTTTGTCAACATATCCCGAGATGATATAAAAAGGGTATTGCCCCGCGCCAATGTTATCGCTTTCGTTTACACCTCCCCTAAGTGCTACATTGTATCTAAAAGGCTCCACGACTTTGACCTTTTCCCTTTTTACGTAATCTGGTTCATTGGTTCCCAATGAGTAAATAAGCCCTGCATTGAATGCCAATGTATTGGTAGAAGTATTAGGTGCCCTTACATTCGCATTCGAGTAATGTATGATCGAGATCCCTGCTTTTACTCCTAACCCTCTAAAAATACGTTCCTTTTGGTAGTTCAACATTAAATAGGTAGTACTGAGGAACTTTGAGCCATAGGCATTGTTTCGAAAATTGTCTATACGGTCATAAGGGTTGGTGGCATACGCAATTCCCTGAGCAACCCGTAGTTGTAGATTTCGTTTTAAGAAGTAGAAATTAAAATGGGCGAAGAGTCCGTAGGTTTCCCCCAAGGTTGTATTATGGGTGTCTTGATAAACAAAGGATGCACCTATATCCGGATAGTTATACAATTGTTCCCACTCTTGACCACCAAAGGTCTTTCGACTGTACCCTAAAATCAAGCCGGTCGGATGTTCCGTTATTAAATGTGAAATGTCTGTATTATGTAAAATAACCGACCCTTGGAAAGGGGTGGCTTCGAAAATGTACTGTTGTTCCTCTTTTACTTCTTGAGAAAAACCAACATTCGCGATCAGTAGTAAGAAAAGTAGGCATCCCCTTCGGCTCATAGAATTCAAAGGTAAAACTATTCCCAAATTAATATCAAAAGATGGCGCTCATTTTACGTGCCCAATATATGAAAACAATTAGAAAAGTGCTTGCGCAATGGCTTTGACATTATCTGATTTCCCCATAGAATAATAGTGTAATACAGGCACCCCTGCTGCTTTTAGTTCTTTCGATTGTGCAATGGCCCATTCTACTCCTACTTGTCGTACCGCCTTATTGTTTTGGCACCCTTCAACCGCATCGATCAGGTCTTGGGGTATATCGATCTTAAATACCTGAGGTAACAATTGCAAATGCTTTTTGATGGCTATCGGCTTTATGCCCGGAATGATCGGTATGTTTATCCCCATCTCTTTGGCGGCGGCAACAAATTCAAAATATTTTTTATTATCAAAAAACATTTGGGTTACGATATAGTCGGCACCGGCGGCTACTTTTTCCTTCAAACGTTTTAGATCCGATTTTAAGGAAGGGGCTTCTAGATGTTTTTCAGGGTAGCCTCCTACCCCGATGCAAAAATCGGCGCAATTATCACCCTCCATTTTCTCGAGTAAGTACTGACCACAATTCAGATCCTTTATTTGCCGTACCAGATCGATCGTAAATTCGTGACCGCCTTTGGTAGGTATAAAGTATTTTTCCCCTTTCATGGCGTCACCACGTAGGGCCATCACATTATCAATCCCCAAATAATGGCAGTCTACCAATAAATATTCGGTTTCTTCTTTGGTGAAACCACCACATAGCACATGCGGTACGGTATCTACGTCATATTTGTGTTTGATAGAAGCACAAATACCCAAAGTACCCGGGCGCATGCGGGTAAGTTTTTTATCCAACAGTCCGTCGCGCTCAATATATACGTATTCTTCACGGGAGGTCGTTACATCTATGAAGGGAGGTTTGAACTCCATTAAAGGATCAATGTTATTATAAAGTTCCTGTATATTGCGGCCTTTCAACGGGGGAATAATTTCGAACGAGAAAAGCGTATTACCCTCGGCACTCTTTATATGATCGGTTACTTTCATTCTTCTTCTTGTAAATTACTATTGTTGTTGGTAAGAAATTAATCTACTCAGTTGGTTCGTTCGCCCTTAGGTTTCTTCCTTTGGGAAATTTCTCGTAAAATCATATATGGTATTCATACGCATTCTTACTTCTTTTTATACTTCCAATTCTATATATTCCATACCATTTTTTGACCAACATCAATCAACCATCAACTAAATTCGGTGCCAACCATTTGGTCGCTTTCGCAATCGATATTCCTTTTCGTTCCGCAAAATCGGCCACCTGATCTTTTTTTATTTTTCCGAGACCAAAATAACGCGCCTCCGGGCTTCCAAAATAATAGCCACTAACCGAAGCCGCCGGCCACATGGCCAAGCTTTCGGTCAACTGAACCCCGATGCGTTCTTCTACTTGAAGCAAGTCCCATATGGTCAATTTTTCCAAATGATCGGGACAGGCCGGATATCCCGGAGCTGGTCTAATTCCTTTATACGATTCGTTGATAAGTTCGTCATTGGTCAACTTTTCATCCGCGGCATACCCCCAGTGTTTTGTGCGCACTTCTTTATGCAAATACTCGGCAAAAGCTTCTGCCAAACGATCTGCCAAAGCCTTGATCATAATCGAGCTATAATCATCTAGCTGCTTTTCATATTCCGCAGCGAGTTCGGCGGTACCAAAGCCCGTACTAACACAAAAACATCCTATATAGTCCTGTTTACCAGAAGTCTTTGGCGCTATAAAATCGGCCAAGGCGTAATCGGGCACCCCTTCCCTTCTCTGTAGCTGTTGTCGCAAGGTTCTAAACACATACCGTTCCTTATCACCTTCACCTTGGGGAACCGAAACTTCGATATCATCGTCATTAATACTGTTTGCCGGAAACAGTCCGAATACACCCCGAGCGGTTAGTTGCTTTTCGGAAAGCACTTTTTTAAGCATTGCCTGTGCATCGGCAAAAAGTTCGGTCGCTTGGGTTCCCACCACATCATCTTGTAAAATATCGGGATATTTTCCATGTAATTCCCAGCTTCTGAAAAAAGGGGTCCAGTCGATAAACGGCAACAATTTTTCTAAATCCATCCTTTCGATGACTTGAATACCCAATTCTCTGGGCGGTACGATCTCGCTTGTGCCCCAATCAATCGCACATTTATTTTTCCTGGCCGCCTCAATAGACTTATATTCCTTTTTTACCGACCGTTTTAAAAATTTATCACGAAAAACCTCGTAGTCCTCTTTCAGGTTTTGTTTATAGGCTACATTGGTGTCTTTCTTCAGCAAATCACCTACTACCGTTACTGCCCGAGAAGCGTCATTTACATGCACCACCGCCTCCCTATATTGCGGGTCGATTTTCACGGCCGTATGTGCCTTACTCGTGGTGGCCCCGCCGATCAACAGTGGTACCGTAAAGTTTTTACGCTGCATCTCCTTTGCCAAATGTACCATTTCATCCAAAGAAGGGGTGATCAACCCACTTAAACCAATGATATCTACGTTATGTGTAATGGCCTCGGCGATGATTTTTTCTGGTGGTACCATTACACCTAAATCTACTATTTCATAGTTGTTGCAAGCGAGAACTACGCTTACAATATTTTTACCGATGTCGTGCACATCTCCTTTTACGGTCGCCATAAGAATTTTACCGGCTCCCTCCGAGCCTTCCTTCTGGGGGTTTCGTAACTTTTCCTCTTCGATATATGGCAAGAGATAGGCAACGGCCTTTTTCATGACCCTGGCGGACTTCACCACCTGCGGCAAAAACATTTTTCCACTTCCGAATAAATCACCCACCACATTCATTCCCGTCATCAAATGCCCTTCGATGACTTCGATGGGTTTACTCACACTTAAACGCGCCGCTTCTACATCTTCCACAATATATTGATCAATACCTTTTACCAACGCTCGTGTAATACGTTCCTGCAACGAATCTTCTCGCCAAGAAAGGTCTACCTTACTTTCCTTCGCCTTCCCAACGACCGTCTCGGCAAAATCCAACAAGCGTTCCGTAGCATCATCGCGCCGGTTTAAAATAACATCTTCAACATGCTCCAATAAGTCTTTCGGAATATCGTCGTATACTTCGAGCATGGTGGGGTTTACAATGCCCATATTCATTCCTGCCTTGATGGCATGGTAGAGAAATACGGAATGCATGGCTTCCCGTACCGGGTTGTTTCCCCTAAAACTGAAAGACACATTACTAACACCACCACTCACACTACAATATGGGAGGTTTTCGCGTACCCATCTAGTCGCTTCAATAAAATCGATTGCATTTAACTTATGCTCATCCATCCCCGTGGCGACGGGAAAAATGTTTAAATCGAAAATGATGTCCTCGGGAGGAAAATTAACCTCGTTGACCAAAATATCATAGGATCGCTTCGAAATCTCGATTCTCCTGTCATAGTTATCGGCCTGTCCCACCTCATCAAATGCCATTACAATAACCGCTGCACCATATCTCTTGATCAACTTGGCATGCTGCACAAATTGTTCTTTTCCTTCCTTTAAACTAATGGAGTTTACAACGCATTTTCCCTGTACAACGCGCAGTCCCGCTTCGATTATTTCCCATTTTGAACTGTCGATCATGATGGGCACCCTCGCGATATCGGGTTCGGCGATGACCAAATTCAAAAACTTTACCATGGCCTCCTTGCCATCTATGAGCCCATCGTCCATATTAATGTCGATGATCTGTGCCCCACCCTCGACTTGATTGCGCGCCACATCCAAGGCCTCTTCGAATTTTTCTTCTTTTACAAGCCTTAAAAACTTCTTCGAACCGGCTACATTGGTGCGTTCCCCAACATTGATAAAGTTGTTTTCAGGAGTTACGACCAAAGGTTCTAGTCCTGACAGTTTAAGGTATTTCGGTTTTGGTTCGTTCATCAGCTATAGTGCAATACTTCGGGAAACGGTTCGTAAAAATGATGTAATAATTTTTTCCACTCTTGATATTGGGGCGACTGGCGAAAACCGATCTCATGGTCTTCCAAGGTATCCCATTGAACGAGCAGCAGGTATTGGTTCTCTTTCTCTAGACATTTTTTCAAATCATGTGAAACATACCCGTTCATCCCCATAATTATAGGTGCTGCCAAAGCAAAACTCTCCTCAAAATGTTGTGTTTGCCCTTTTTTGATATGTAAGATAGCCGTCTCTAAAATCATACCGACATACTTATTTTTTCAACCTTTCTAGGCGCATACTGCTGCACCAATTTGGCGATGGCGGTAATATGTTCGGGCGTAGTGCCACAGCATCCCCCAACGATATTTACCAAGCCTTTTTCCACATATTCCTTTATTTGTTCCGCCATTTGTTCAGGAGATTCGTCATATTCCCCAAAAGCATTTGGCAAACCTGCATTCGGATGTGCCGACACGGCATAATCCGTTCTGCTCGATAGTACCTCTAAATGTGGCACCAATTGATTGGCTCCCAGCGCACAATTGAACCCAACGGAAAGTATTTGAATATGGGAGATCGAAATCAGGAACGCCTCGGCCGTTTGTCCCGATAAGGTTCTGCCCGAAGCATCGGTAATAGTGCCACTTACCATGACCGGCACTTCGATGGTACGTTCTTCCTTGACCTCCTCTATGGCAAAAAGGGCTGCTTTTGCATTCAACGTATCAAAAATCGTTTCCACTAAGAGTATATCGGCACCCCCATCTAACAACGCTTCTATCTGCTGCTTATACGCTATTCGAAGTTCCTCGAAAGAAATGGCACGAAACCCTGGGTCATTGACATCCGGAGACATGCTCGCCGTTTTATTCGTGGGGCCTATACTACCTGCTACAAAGCGTGGTTTGTGAGGTTCTTTGGCGGTAAACTCGTTCGCTACGCGCTTGGCGATGCTGGCTGATTCGTAGTTCAGTTCATACACCAATTCCTCCATATGGTAATCTGCCATTGCGATGGTGGTGCCAGAAAAGGTGTTCGTCTCCACAATGTCGGCTCCTGCGGCAAAGTATTTTCGATGCACTTCGGCAATCGCTTCTGGCTGTGTCAATGACAGCAGGTCATTGTTGCCTTGCAATGGATGCGCCCAGTCTTTGAAACGTTCCCCTCTAAAATCGGTCTCCTGGAATTTATATCGTTGCAACATGGTACCCATGGCGCCATCCAACACCAGAATTCGTTCTTTTAGTATTTCTTGAATATTGCTCATTATTTTATCATTTTCATCACCAAAGTTGTTTGTATAACGCTTTTTTAAATGTAAGAGTATACATCGGTCTCTAGTAGAACATATCAAGAAAGGAAAAGAAAGACATTCGTCTTTTTAAAGTTATCTGTTACGCTTTACGCGTACTAGAATGTAGCACCTTCTTTTGGCAAAGGGTTGCTAAGGCTTCAAAGGGTCTATTCCCTCCACCTTTCTTGATAACAACTTACAGTTTGGTAATGAACTCGCTACAAAGTAACAGCACTACTTGCTCAAAAACAAGAAAAGTGAAAGAAATTAGCCCAATTCACCTAAAATAAAGGCAATAAAAAACCTTCGCTATAGCAAATAGCAAAGGTCTCTATCACTTAAACCAAACAGGTATTATGAAATACTCTGCACCACTTCTTTCTTGGCCTCTTTTTTTGAACCATCAAAACCTTCGACCCCCCCAACGGTAGTATACTTCATTACAAACCGCTTTCCGGGATTGATCAGTTGATACGCATATTGGCACATCACTGCGGCCTCGTGAAAGCCGGATAATATTAGCTTTAACTTCCCTTCATACGTATTTACATCGCCAATGGCAAACACACCCGGTATGTTGGTTTGGTAGTCTTTGGCGTTGTTCACCTTGATCGCATTTTTCTCAATTTCCAACCCCCAACTTCCGATGGGGCCAAGTTTTGGAGAAAGGCCGAACAAGGGTATAAAGGCATCGGTTTCTACATAGGTTTCCCCTTTGTCGGCATCATTGTGCTTAATGACCACAGCCTCCACATTTTCATCTCCATATATGTTCTTTACCTGGGCCTCCGTATACAATTTTATCTTACCAACTTTGGCCAATTCAGCCGCTTTCTCAACAGAGTCCAAAGCACCTCTAAACTCATTTCTTCGATGTACCAACGAGACTTCCGAAGCCACTTCTGCAAGAAAAATGGACCAGTCCAACGCCGAATCACCGCCGCCGGCAATGACCACTTTTTTATCTCTATAGATTTCAGGGTCTTTGATCATATAGGCAACGCCCTTATCCTCAAAATCTACAATATTTTCGATCGGTGGTTTTCGCGGTTCAAAAGAACCGAGTCCGCCTGCTATGACCACTACCGGTGCCTGATGCCGGGTTCCCTTGTTCGTGGTAACCACGAAAGAGCCATCTTCTTGCTTTTCCAATGTTTCAGCCCGTTCTCCCAAGGTAAATCCTGGTTCAAAAGGCTTGATCTGCTCCATCAGATTATCCACCAAATCTCCCGCCAATATTTCGGGAAAGGCGGGAATATCGTAAATGGGCTTTTTGGGATATATCTCCGAACATTGACCGCCTGCTTGAGGCAGGGCATCGATCAAATGACATTTCAGTTTTAGCAAACCTGCTTCAAACACCGTAAACAGCCCTGTGGGCCCCGCTCCAATTATTAAAATATCTGTTTGTATCATTTTTCTATTGTTTCAATTTGCTCCCGCGGGAGCTTCCTATTTAATTTAAGGACCGTTATGCCACCGCATGCCGGAACGCCAACTGTCGCATTATTTCTCGATGCTTTACCACCGCACCAATAATTATGATGGCCGGATTCGATAGTTTTTTTTGTGCTACCTCTTTTTCGATCGTGGCAATGGTCGCTACTCCGATTTTTTCATTTGCCAAGGTCCCGTTTTGAATAATCGCTATCGGTGTTTCCGATTTGCCCTCTTGCTCAAAAAGGGAAACGATCTCGGGCAACTTGCCCATACCCATGAGAATAACAATGGTCGCGTTGCTTTTCGCCGCCAAAGCCACATCCGATGACAAACGGTGTTCTTTGGTGGTGCCGGTAATCACCCAAAAGCTTTCGGTGGCACCTCTTTTGGTAACCGGTATATTTTGTGCTGCCGGTACGGAGAGACAGGATGAAATACCGGGAACCATCGCGACCGAAAGTCCTTTTTCAGCAGCATACGCCATTTCTTCGGCCCCTCTTCCGAATACGAAAGGATCCCCGCCTTTTAGACGTACGACATGCCCGTGTGTACGGGCCATCGCTACTATTAATTCATTGATCTGTGTTTGTTGGTACGCATAACATCCTTTTCGTTTTCCTACGAAAATATGCTCTGCTTCCGGAGCATACTCCAATAGGCTTGGATCTACCAACGCATCATACAACACCACCTTGGATCGCTTCAATGCATTTACCGCTTTTATGGTAAGCAATTCCACATCGCCGGGACCGGCACCTACTACTGTTAATTTTGCTTCTCTATGCATGTTGCAATTCTAATTTGCGAAAGTCCGCCACTTGTTTCAAAAAGGTCTGCGCATCTTTCAAATAACTTTCGGCAAAATTCTTGGTAGGGGCTTTCTTATTCAATTGCAACACCAAATCTTCAAAAGTTCCATTGATTTGGAGTCTGCCAGCAGCTATAAATTTCTCATTGAAATCGGAGATGATACCGGCATGCGTGTTCGTCTTGACATTCTCCGAGGTCAATAATGCTTTTGCGGAATTCACCATGGATGTATAGGAATAATAGATACTGGCCGCCCAGTTTTCTTGTTCTAATTCACTTTGGGCATTTTGAATTTTTTCATCACTTTCGAACAAAAGGGTTGCAATCAAATCAATAACCACTCCCGCACATTCGCCTACGCCAATGGCTTTTTCATATCTTTTGCTCGTTCCCCAATCTATAAAGTCTTCCTCGGAAAGGGCCGTAATGTCGGCCAAGGGTTTTAACAGATTATAGAAGTAGTGCTCTCCCTTTTCTTGGTAATAATCGGCATAGTTGGCACCTTTACCGTTCGCGTCAAAATCGTCGAGTATGCTTCGCAATGCCTCAGGGCCTCGCTTACTAGGAATCTTAATGACCTTGTCGGCAAAGCGACCTTCCCCATTCCCGATATTGCCACCGCCAAGCAGTACCTGCAATGCGGGCGCCACCAATTTGTCTTTGGTGCGGATACTCATTCCTTGAAAACCAATATGGGCCATATTGTGCTGCCCACAGGCATTCATACAACCGCTTATCTTAATGACCACATCCGGATTGCTGATGTAATTGGAGTATTCTGCCTTGATCAGGCGCTCCAATTCCTCGGCAATACCCGTGCTGCTGGCAATTCCAAGATTACAAGTGTCCGTTCCCGGGCAAGCCGTAATATCTGCGGCAGTATTATAACCTGCTTCTACAAAGCCTAGTTTTTCCAATTCGGTATAGAAAAAGGGAATCGATGCTTCTTTCACAAATGGTATGATGATATTCTGTCGTAGTGAAAGTCGAATTTCCCCTGCGGCATACTTGGCGACCAAATCTGCCAACTTTCGGGCCTTGTCCGTGTAGAAATCTCCCAATAATACTTTTATACCAATGGCCACAAAACCGGGTTGCTTTTGGGGTATTAAGTTGGTAGTCTTCCACTGTTGAAATGCGTTCTCGTCCTTAATTTGAGTAGTAGGCGGCAACGTGTCGGCAATTTGAGGTTGGGGATAGCCCCAAGTATCAATTGGTACCGAACTACGGGGCACCGCTTTTTGTTCCGCTTCCAAAAGCTCCTTAAAACCTTCCAAGCCAATCGCTTTCAATAGAAACTTCATTCTTGCCTTTGCCCTGCTCTTTCGTTCCCCGTGGCGGTCAAAAACCCTGATAACACCTTCCATTAAAGGGATGATCTGGTCCGAGGATAAAAAGTCGAATAGTGTATCGGCATGACGTGGTTGCGAACCCAAACCACCACCGATCATTACCTTAAAGCCACGAACACCGTTCCTTATCTTAGCGATAAAACCTAGGTCGTGCATGTAGGACAGTCCGGTATCGGTATCACTCGACGAAAAGGAAACCTTGAATTTTCGACCCATTTCCTGTCCGATAGGGTTCCGTAAAAAGTATTTAAAAACGGCATCTGCGTAAGGAGACACGTCAAACGGTTCGTCTGGATCGATTCCTGCCGTTTCGCTAGCCGTAACGTTGCGAACGGTATTCCCACATGCTTCCCGCAAGGTAACTTCATCTTTTTCAAGTTCGGCCCACAGTTCGGGAGTCCTATTCAAATCTACATAGTGAATTTGAATATCTTGGCGTGTGGTAATGTGCAAGCGTCCTGTCGAATATTCATCGGCTACATCAGAAATACGTTTCAGTTGCTTCGAAGTAACTTTCCCGTACGGCAACTTTATCCGAATCATTTGAACTCCTTGCTGCCGTTGACCGTACACGCCCCTTGCCAATCGGAGACTCCGGAATTTTTCCTCATCGAGCTTGCCCTCCTGAAACTGGCGAATCTTTGCCTCTAAATCAATGATGTCTTTCTCAACAACACTGTTCTCCAACTCTGTTCTAAAACTTTGCATATATTTCCTATAGATTTAATAGGTAATTAATTAAATGGCCCCTGTTGATTGCTGTGATAGTGGTTTTCTCAGGTTTCGCTAGTTAATAAACCCTGCACCGACCGTACTATTTGTTTGGGTATCAATTAGGATAAAAGAACCATTGGTTCGGTGGTCTTTAAACGTATCAAAAAAGATAGGCCTGTTCAGTTGAAAACCTACTTGGGCAATGTCGTTCATACCAAGTGCCTGCACTCCAGCATCCACCCCAGAATAGTCCGGGGCAATTTTATGGTCTACCGTAGCCACCTTGGCCAATACTTTATTCACTCCGTGCTGTAGCACATATTTCTTTCCTGCCGTCAACTCTTCCGAGTCCATCCAAGAAATCGTGGCCGTAAAGCGTTTATCGATGGTAGGAAGGTCGTTGGCCTTGACCAACATATCTCCCCTACTTAAATTGATTTCGTCTTCAAGGGTAATTGTCACAGAAGACCTTCTCGAAGCGGTCTCGCACTTTTTATCGTAAAAGAAAATTTCCTTTATTCTAGACCTGGTCTGGGAAGGCAAGGCCACCACCTCATCTCCCACACGCAGTTCTCCGCCATATACTTTTCCGGCAAAACCCCTAAAGTCGTGATGCGCATCGGTCTTTGGCCGAATTACATACTGCACAGGAAATCGTGGGGTACCTACGTTATAAATATCCTTTCGATCTAGGTTTTCCAAATGCTCTAAAAGGGTCGTACCCTTATACCACGGGGTATTTCCCGAAACATGTACCACATTGTCGCCTTTAAGCGCACTAACCGGAATAAAGGTGATATTTTGTTCCTGATAATCCCGCTTCTCCATGAGTCGCTCAAAATCGGCTTTTATGGCGTTGTACTTTTCTTCTGAAAAATCGACTAAATCCATTTTGTTAATAGCCACCACTACGTCTTTAATGCGCAGGAGGTTGTTTATGAAAAAGTGTCGGTTCGTTTGTTCAATGACTCCTTTTCGCGCATCGATCAATATGATCGCTGCCTGAGAAGTCGAGGCACCCGTGACCATGTTGCGCGTGTATTCAACATGCCCAGGAGTATCTGCAATGATGTAGCTTTTTTTATCGGTAGAAAAATAAATATGGGCCACGTCTATGGTAATGCCCTGTTCCCTTTCTGCCACCAACCCATCTGTTGCCAATGAGAAATCGAGGTAATCGTAGCCATTTTTCTTACTTGTTTTTTCTATGGCCTCCAATTTATCGGTCGTCAGGGACTTTGTATCATACAGGATACGCCCGATCAAGGTACTTTTCCCGTCATCTACACTACCTGCCGTTGCTATTTTTAGTACTTCCATTTCTTCCTAATCAGTATTAATTTAAAAAAGCGCTTTTGCGTTCATTTAAAGCTAGTTACTACTAGCGCATTAAAAGTATCCTTGTTGTTTGCGTTTTTCCATAGCGGCCTCCGATCTTTTATCGTCGATACGGGCACCGCGTTCCGAAATAGTCGAATCCCTTATTTCCTGAACAACCGAAGCAATATCGGCCGCTTCCGAAAAAACGGCGGCAGTACAACTCATGTCGCCTACCGTTCGAAAGCGTACCATACGCTCCAATACTTCTTCGTCCTCTTCTTGGTACACAAAATCGGAATGTGACCAAATAAGGCCATCCCGTAAAAATATTTTTCGCTTATGTGCAAAATAAATAGATGGTATTTCTATTTCCTCCGCCTCTATATAGGACCATACATCCAACTCGGTCCAATTCGAAATCGGAAAAACCCGCACATTCTGTCCCAGTTCAATTTGCCCATTCAACATATCGAACAACTCAGGGCGTTGATTCTTTTCGTCCCATTGTCCGAAATCGTCCCGTACTGAAAAAATACGTTCTTTTGCCCTCGCCTTTTCTTCGTCGCGTCTTGCACCGCCAATACAGGCGTCGAACTTAAATTCCTCGATTGCATCCAAAAGAGTAGTTGTTTGCAACGAATTTCGGCTCGAATAACGCCCCGATTCTTCTTTCACCTTTCCCTGATCTATAGAATCCTGCACATTTCGCACAATTAACTCCAAGCCCAACTCCTCAACTAGGCGATCTCGAAATTCTATGGTTTCGGGAAAGTTATGTCCGGTATCAATGTGCATTAAAGGAAACGGGATTTTGGCCGGCCAAAAGGCCTTTTGCGCGAGACGCACCAGGGTAATGGAATCTTTGCCGCCAGAAAATAAGAGCACTGGACGCTCAAATTGTGCTGCCACCTCCCTGAAAATATAAATGGCTTCGTTCTCTAAGGGATTAATATGTGATGTATCTTTCATACCTATTCAATTCAAGTGTCACCTTGCTTTTCTATGCTTTTCAATAATTAAGTGTGTAAACCACATTCCCGGTTCTCCAAGACCTTTGTTGGGTCGAAATATGTATGTTCGTTGGGAAGGTTCTTTTCATTTAAATACGCATCCAACCGCGTATCATCCCAATGATAAAAGGGACTCACTTTCAAAACTCCGTCTTTTGATAAACTTAAAATATCCAACGAATCGCGCAGTGCCGTTTGCCCTTTTCGCAAGTTGGTAAACCACACATCGGGTTTGTGCTGTGCCATCGCCCTTTGAAAGGGCTCAAGTTTCACTTGTTGTGTAAATTCGGCATGCCGGGGGCTCTCTATTCCCGGAATTCCCATCACTACATCCCTGTAAGCGGCAGTCTGTTGCGGCACATACAACTGAATGCTCAAGTTCAAAATACGCGTAAGTTCTTGGGCATGACGATACGTATTCGGGGTATTGTACCCAGTATCGCACCAAACAACCGGAATATCATTTTTCACGGTGGATACCGCCTCCAAAAGAGCTACTTCATACGGACGAAAATTAGTCGTTACCACAGCCCTATTCGACTGTTTAATGGCCCATTGAATAATTTCTTGCGGACTGGAATCGGCAAACTGTGCGTTTAAATTTTTTATCTGTTCGTCTAGTATTGGCATAATCAAGCGTTTTGTTTTCCCCAGTTGATCGTATTCCAAATACGTTCATGAAAAAAGTAAAGAATCATTTTTGTTACAAAATCGATACTGGCAATCGATGCCGCCAATACAACCTCGCCGGTGAGTATATAGGATATTAACAAGGTATCCAAAGTTCCGATAATCCGCCAGCTAACTGCTTTCGCTACACTGCGTATAGGACGTTCAGAATTCTTGTCTGATCGGTATTTCCCTTTGGACTTTTTTTTGTCTAAAACTAGTTGGTCTATTATCATGTAAAAAAACTTAATCTAATTACCCTATCTATTTAGTAGGATAAACAAAAATAAACCTATTTTAGTATCCAAAGCGTTAAAAAAAATAAAATGTTACAATTACCCTATAGATTTAGTAGATTAATAAACATACATCTATTGTATTGCGAATAGTGCAGCGAAATTGAACAAAACATTCTAATTGTTTAGGAAATCAAATCGGCCAGTGTTCTGCTACGGTACACTTCTAAAGCGCTATCGCGTACCTCTAGCATTAATCGATGTACCGAACAGGTCGCCTCATCGGGACAGTCATCGCACTTTTCATAAAAATTAAGGCTTACACAGGGAACCATGGCGATAGGGCCTTCCAATACGCGCATCACATCGGTCATTAAAATCTCTTTTGGATCTTTAATAAGGTAGTAGCCTCCCCCTTTTCCCTTTTTGGATCCTAAAAATCCCGTTTTCCTAAGGGACAACAAGATACTCTCTAAAAATTTCTGCGATATATTCTCATGTTGTGCTATACCCGAAATCTGCACCGGGGTATTTTCTTGCTGCGAAGCCAGATACGTCAGTGCTTTTAGTCCGTATTTTGTTTTTTTCGAGAGCATGTAACGAAGATAGGCAAATAATAAGCGTTCTGAAACCCTCGCTTTTAGCTCCTTTTTTACCCTCCCCAGGTACCTTGAATCAAAATCATCGACGTACTACCCTTAAGATTTACCTTATATCGAAAAAGTAGTTATGAATACACTTTTTAAATAACGGGCTTCGTTCTACGGTTTCACCCAAATCTTAAAATACCATGAAAAAACTTCAACTAATCTTATTCTTTGCCGCAGGTGCCTTATTTGTCTCCTGTGAAAAAGAGGAAGCCGGCACTGCAGAGGTGGCGGTAGAACAGCAATCGCTTCTGGGTACCTGGGACGTGACCGGTTACGAAATCGAGGAAGGCACCTCAACTACCGAAACATCTGGACAAAAACTAACACAAAACTATACTTCTTACGGTAAGGACTATGATATGACTGTGGTTTTCAACGATGACCCAAAAACCGTCGTAAGTGATGGTTCCTATACCATTGTCATTACCTACACCTTGCTCGGACAGGAATATACGCAAGAAGCTCCCGCATATTCTGCATTGGAATCTTCTTCATGGGAAGTAGATGGTTCCGAAATCATCATGACCAATGATGGGAAAGAAACTCGCGCCATCCTTACAGAGGCTTCCGACAACAAATTAGTGCTAGAAATGGATTACAACGAAGTCGTAGAGGCCGATGCCAGTTCTAAAATCACTACGACGGGAAAGCTTACCGTTACATTAGAACGTTAGACTTTGCTAACATCAAATGTTTTGGAGCGCCGTATCTTCTAAAAGTGCGGCGCTTTTTTAGTTCAAGGCCTGGGCAATATCCTCGATAATATCCTCTATATGTTCCAGACCAACCGATACTCGTACCATCCCATCGGTAATCCCTACGGCTGCCCGCTCTTCCAGCGATAGCTTACTATGGGTAGTCGATGCGGGATGCGTCACGATACTCCTTGAATCTCCCAAATTTGCCGACAGCGACAACAATTGAATCGCATCAAAGAATTTACGCCCGGCTTCGATGCCGCCGGCCACTTCAAAAGCAACCACGCAACCACCCAATTTCATTTGCTTTTTGGCTATTTCATATTTCGGATGGGATTTAAGAAAGGGATATCGCACCCAATTTACTCCTTCATGCCCTTCTAGAAATTCGGCCAATTGCAAAGCATTCGCACAATGGCGATCTACTCTGAGTGCCAAGGTTTCCAAACTTTTTGAGAGCACCCAGGCATTAAAAGGAGATAAGGCGGGGCCGGTAATTCTCGAAAACCGATATATTTTATCCATCAAGGTTTTCTTACCCACGGTAATCCCTGCCAATACCCTTCCTTGGCCATCCATTAACTTGGTGCCCGAGTGAATCACCAAATCCGCCCCAAATTTTATGGGTTGCTGTAAGTACGGGGAGGCGAAGCAGTTATCAATAATCAAAATCAACCCATGCTTCTTTGCTATGTTGCCCAAGGCCTCCAAATCCAATACATCAACTCCGGGATTGGTAGGCGTCTCGGCATAGATTACCTTTGTTTTTGAAGTAATCAGCTGTTCTATTTCATCGAGTTGATCAATTTTGAAATAGGAGTGGCCAATGTTCCATTTGGGCAAAAACTGGGTGAGCAGGGTATGTGTTGAACCAAAAATGCTACGGGCCGAAAGGATATGATCACCACTCTCTAGCAGTGCCGCGAAGGTTGAAAAAACAGCGGCCATCCCGGAAGCAAAGGCAAAGCCGTCTTCGGCCCCTTCCATTTGGCAAACCTTCTCAATAAACTCGGACGAGTTCGGGTTGGAATAGCGTGAATAAATGTTTCGTTCCTTTTCCTCGGCAAAGGACGCCCTCATATCTTCCGCATCCTCAAAAACAAAACTTGAAGTGAGATACATGGGTACGGAATGCTCCAAAAACTGACTTCGTTCAATTTGAGTTCTTATGGCCTTTGTTTCAAACTTTTTTTCCAAACTACTTAATTTTTTTATGCTAACCTTTCTCGGCTATTCGCAATATATCTCCAAAAACGCCTCTGGCCGTTACCGCGGCCCCGGCACCCGCCCCTTGAATGACCAAGGGGTTTTCCCCATACGATTCGGTATAAATTTCTATGATTGAATCGGAGCCCTTTACCTGCCCCAATGCGCTTTCCTTCGACACTGATATCAAAGTAACATCCAACTGCCCTTTCTCCTTTTGCAAATTCCCATGTAAATCCCCCACATATCGCAAAACATGACCGGCTTGCTGATTCTTCTTTACTTCGTTAAACGTATCATTTAGCACATCGAGATTCTTGAGGAAAAAATCAACCGATTCCTTTTGTAAAGCTTCTGGAATAAGGTTTTGAATCTTGATATCGAAAAACTCATTGCTTAAATCGAGTTCTCTTGCCAAAATCAATAGTTTTCTACCAACATCGTTCCCTGAAAGATCTTCTCTAGGATCGGGTTCGGTAAAGCCTTTCTGCATGGCATCTTTTAAAATACTCGAAAACGGGGCGTCAACCTCAGAAAACGTATTGAAAATATAACTTAACGACCCTGAAAAAACCCCTTTGATACGGGTAATATTCTCACCGGACAGATGTAATAACTTGATGGTATCGATCAACGGTAAACCGGCGCCAACATTGGTCTCATACAAGTATTGCTTTTGGTTTTTTGCCAACTCTTCCCGTAGTAACTGATAATAATCAAACCCAAGCGTGTTCGCTATCTTATTCGATGATACCAGGTCAAAACCGTGCTCGACGAATTCAAAGTAGTTGGCCACAAAATCGTTACTGGCCGTATTATCGACCACAATTAAGTTCTCCAAATGGTTTTTCTTCGCAAATCTAAAAATGTCGGCAATACCGTAGGGGCGTCCTTTTGTTTTTATATCGGTCTTCCAACTTTTCTTAATCCCTTCTTTTTCCAATAGGACCTTCCTTGAATTGGCCACGGCAAAAACGTTCAGGTCTATGCCTTTTCTTTTTTCGATGGTGACAGCAGATTTTAGTATTTGATCAATTAACGTACCGCCTACATTGCCATGTCCAAAAATGGCCAGGTTCACCTTTTTACTAATCCCGAATATCTGACCGTGCATGACGTTGAGGGCCTTGTTCAAATCCGCTTTACGTACTACAAGACTTACGTTCTTACCGGACACCGTATTATTAAAAAGCAAGGGTACTATCTGATTTTTGATCAGTGCATTGTACGGCTTGTGAAACGTGCTCAGATCTTGGCCAATAATTGAAATGACCGATACTTCATCGATAACCTTTATTGCATTGATATCGTTCGTTTTGAAGTCGCTTTGAAACTCGTTCTCTAATGCTTTTTTGGCGTTCTTGGCCCTTTTTCGGGGTACCACCAATCCTATTCCCCTTTCGGAAGAACCCTGCGAAATAATGCTTACACTGATATTGTGTGCCTCTAGGGTTTTAAAAATACGGGCGTCGATTCCCACTTTACCCAACAACCCCCTGCCCTCCAAATTGATCATAGCAACATCCTCGATGACCGAAAGCGACTTAATCCCTTCCTTACTGGATTTTGCGCTTATCAAGGTTCCTTCATTATCGTCGTTATAGGTATTAAGGATACGAAGTGGAATATTCTTCTCTATTAACGGTATGATCGTCTTGGCATGCAGTATGGTAGCGCCAAAACTGGCCAACTCATTGGCCTCTGTATAGGAAAGGTTCGATAAGCGCCTTGCCTCATGCACTAGATCGGGATTGGCAGTGTAAATACCATCTACATGGGTGTAATTTTGTAGCTCAGAGGCATTTAGAAAATTAGCCAATAACGCAGCGGAATAGTTACTACCATTGCGCCCTAAGGTAGTGGTGTCTCCTTGTTCGGTAGAGGCAATGAACCCCGTTACAATGGGTACTACATTGCTCCCCAATAACGAAAATCGTTTCAGGGCAAGTTCTTTGGAAACCGCTTCGAGCAACTGCGCATCGCCATAGTTATCGTCGGTTTTTATGAATTCGCGAGAATCGACCAGCTCTGCTTTGATACCCTTGCCGATCAATAGTTTTGTAATGAGTTTGGCGGCGATCAACTCGCCATAGGCCAGTACCTCGTCTTTGATCTTTGCACTGCAGTCGCCCAGCAGGGACACCCCCTCGAACAGCTGGGCCAAGGCTTTGAACTCTTTCCCCAGATTAATGTTTGAAAATGTGTGCTGCTGATAGCTTTCGAAGGCTTCGAAGGTCTCTTTGTAATCTTCGCCTTGTACCGCTTGGGTCAAAATTTCCTCCAGTTGATCGGTAGCCTGTTCCCTGGCCGACAGAACAACTGCGATGTGCTCTCCTTTCTTGACTTTTGAAACCACGATATCGAGCACCCTTCCCAGGCCTTCCCCATTGCTAAGGGATTTACCTCCAAACTTCAATACTTTAATCTTTTCTGCCTTCTTGCCATTCTGATTGAACACATCGTGCAACAATTTTTGCATTTGCTCAAATTCGATCAAAAAAGCATCATGCCCATGCAAGGAGTGAATTTCCCCATAGGTGACATTGCTATTGGCCTGCGCCAATTGCTTAAAAGTATCTTTATTTTCCTTGGCTGTGAAAAATAGATCTGAATCTACCCCGATAATATGAATGTTGGTATCACTGTTCTGTAAACGCTCAAAATTTTTGTCACCATCTCTGGTCACATCGATTGTTTTTAGTAGTTGGTTCATGAGCTTGTAGGCGGATAACTGAAAACGCTCTTGTAGCTTTTCACCATGATGCAGCAACCAACTCTCTACATTGAAAACTTGTAACTCTTCATTCGTGCTTCGTTTGAAGCGTTCTTTAAAAGATTCCGGTGTGCGGTAACAAAGCATTGCGTGCATACGTGCATCGTGTACCGGCTGTTTTGAATTTACCAAAAACTGCTCTTGAATCTGACAATTGGCAATAAGCCAATCGGTCGATTTCCAGTCGGAGGCCACTGGAATCAGGTGTACGGTGATTTTGGGATTCAAGGCCGCCATCTCCCAAGCAATACCGCCGCCCAAAGAGCCTCCAATAATGGCAAAGAGTTTTGGGATCGCCAGCTGCTCAAGTGCCAACAAAAAAAGATGGGCGATGTCGCCGGCAACAAAATCCTTATAATTTTCAATCACAAACTTATCATGCCCGTTCCCGGGAATATTGAAGGAAAGAATCGTATATTTTTTTGTATCGATACATTTATCTTCCCCTATCAAGGCAGACCACCAGCCATCATCCCCGGTCACATTTGAATTTCCGGTGAGCGCATGGTTCACCAATACAATCGGCGCCGAATGCAACTCCTGCCCAAACAATTGGTAGGAGAGTGAAATTTCCTGTGAAACTCCACTAATAGTGGTAAAAGAAGGAAAATTTAAGTGATGTAGCATGAATATTTAACTAATGAATACTCCCGGGTGCGGCTTCGCATCAAGGATGCTCGGAACAAGCCGCACTAGGCGCAGTTCTAGAACTATTGTTTTATGCAAATACCGACTTGTCAATCGTTTCGAATGCACTTACCAAATCTGCTTTTAAATCTTCAAGATCTTCCAAACCTACCGATAATCGGATCAGGTCTTTGGTAACGCCCGTAGATTCTTGTTCGGCGTCACCCAGTTGTTGATGCGTGGTACTTGCAGGATGGATAATTAATGATTTCGTATCCCCAATATTTGCCAACAGCGAAAATACGGTTGTTTCATCGGCAATTTTCTTCGCAGATTCAAACCCGCCCTTTACGCCAAAGGTGACGATACCACTTTGTCCTTTTGGCAAATAGGCTTCGGCCTGTGCATAGTATTTACTCGTTTTCAGGCCGGGATAATTAACCCATGCCACTTCTGGCCTTGTTTGGAGCCATTCGGCAAGTGCCAAGGCATTCTCGCTGTGTTTTTTCATTCTGATCGGAAGCGTTTCCAAACCCTGTATAATTTGCCATGAATTAAAGGGACTCGCGGCTCCTCCAAAATCGCGTAACCCTTCTACCCGTACTTTTGCAATGAATGCGGCCGGACCCAAAGCTTCGTGGTATACCAAACCATGATATCCTGGAGAAGGCTCGGTAAACTCGGGAAAATTGCCATTGCCATAATCGAAGGTACCGGCATCTATAATGACCCCTCCCAAAGAGGTTCCATTGCCGTTGATATATTTGGTCAAGGAATGGATTACGATATTGGCGCCATGTTCGATCGGATTCAACAATGCGGGCGTAGCAACCGTATTATCAACAATGAAGGGTATTTTGGCAGTCTTCGCTTCGGACGATATTGCTTTTAGGTCGAGTACATCCAGTTTTGGATTTCCAAGTGATTCTACAAAAATCGCCCTAGTATGCTCTTGCACCGCCTTCCCAAAATTGGTTGGGTCGGAAGGATCGACAAAAGTCGTGGTAATACCTAACCTTGGTAAGGTATTGGCCAGTAAATTATACGTACCTCCATATAAACTGCTTGATGCCACAATATGATCTCCTGTTCGCAACAGTACCAACAGGGCGGTTGAAATAGCAGCCGTTCCCGAAGCCGTGGCTACTGCCGCGATACCTCCTTCAAGCGCTGCCAACCGCTGTTCCAACACATCATTGGTCGGGTTGTTCAGTCTGGTATAAATATAGCCTGCTTCCGAAAGGTTAAAGAGGTTGGCCGCATGATCGGCATTGTTAAATACATAAGCGGTACTTTGGTAGATAGGGACCGCTCGGGTGCCTCCGTTGGAGGTTACATCGTGACCTGCGTGCAGTGCATTGGTCGAAAACTTTTGTTCGCTCATGATTTTGTTTTTTAAGTATTGAACATAGCATTAAAAAATCCAAACCCCGTCTCATCTTAGCGCGGGAAAATCAAAAAGTTACAAGAAAACAAAAACTACAAATGTAATTTGGGTATGTTATCTGCCTTAATTGTCCCGTAAGACTCTTTTGGTAGAATTTAGCACCTTCTTCGCTCTCGATAAGCCATCGGGGATACAAAGGGTTGCTAAGGCTTCATAGGGTCTATTCCCTCCACCTTTCTTGATAACTATTCAATAAGTGTTTGAACTTAACTGGTACAAATATAAAGGGGGAATTTTAAAATCCCCCCTTTTTTTTCAAAAAATTATAGTTTAAAGGCCTTTTTTACTTTTTCGACCATATCGAGTTTTTCCCAGGTAAATAGTTCTACCTCTTTTTCAATTCGGCCATTATAGGGCGATTCAAATACTTTTTTAACCACCTTGGGTTCTTTTCCCATGTGCCCATACGCGGCCGACTCCAAGTAAATCGGATTCCGAAGCTTTAAACGCTTCTCAATGGCAAAAGGCCTCATATCAAAAAGCTTTTCGACTTTTTGGGCGATTTCCCCATCGGTAAGATCTACATTTGAAGTGCCATAGGTGTCCACGAAAATAGAAGTGGGTTCCACCACCCCGATTGCGTAACTAACCTGCACTAAAATTTCATCTGAAACTCCGGCAGCCACCAAATTTTTAGCCACATGCCTAGAGGCGTAGGCGGCACTCCTATCTACCTTGCTAGGATCTTTACCGCTAAAAGCTCCGCCTCCATGGGCTCCTTTACCGCCGTAGGTATCCACGATGATCTTACGACCTGTCAATCCCGTATCTCCGTGCGGACCTCCTATCACAAATTTTCCGGTCGGGTTGATGTGATAGTTGATCTGGTCATCAAAAAGGTTTTGAATCTTTTTAGGCAACTGTTTTTTGACCTTGGGAATCAAAATCTCTATAATATCTTTCTTGATCTTGGCCAGCATTTTTTTATCGTTTTTGTCAAACGCGTCATGCTGGGTAGACACTACGATCGTATCGATTCGCTGGGGTACGTTATCATCGGAATATTCGATCGTTACCTGCGACTTCGCATCGGGCCGTAGATATTTTATCTGCTTATCGGCTCTACGCAAATCGGCCAATACCTGTAATATCTTGTGGGAGATATCAAGGGCCAACGGCATATAATTTTTGGTTTCTTTGGTCGCATATCCGAACATCATTCCCTGATCGCCGGCACCTTGTTCTTCTTTTTTACCACGATCAACCCCTTGGTTGATATCTTGCGATTGTTCATGGATCAACGAAATGACCCCACAAGAATCTCCACTGAACTGGTACTCCCCCTTGGTATACCCAATTTTGTTCACCACACCTCTCGCAATGTTCTGAACATCTAGGTAGGTAGTACTCTTTACCTCCCCTGCTAAAATTACCTGTCCCGTGGTGACCATGGTTTCGCAAGCCACCTTACTTTCTGGGTCGAATGCCAAAAAACTATCCAACAATGCATCACTAATTTGATCGGCTACCTTATCTGGGTGCCCCTCGCTCACAGATTCCGAGGTAAATAAATACGACATACTCTTTTTAATTTTATGAAAGGAATTTGAAAGTGCAAAGCGAAGATCAATACGGACTACTGTATCAATAGCAACTGCTTTAGCATTTTTAAAATGTCGATCTAATATCGCCATTTGTCTTCAAAGACAGGTCCCGAAAAATTTCGAGCCTTTGAGGTTGCAATCAGTCAAATCCCTCCTCTTATTATTGGGCAAAAATAAGAAAATTGTTTCGTCTAGATCAATATTCCAAAAAGATTTGTTGTGAAATAAACGAAAAATGATGTGTAAGAATAATCCTTCTTTTTAAAGATCGTATTTCAATGACAACAGAAAGTACCTAGGTTGAATAAAGTATTCATAGGTACTAATTAAATTGTTGGAAAAGGAATCTCTCCGAACGGAAGTATTGTTTAAAAGATTCCGCACAGAAAACTCAAACTCCCAATGACTGTCCGCTTCTTGATAAAACAAACTCGCATTCATCATATCATAGGTACTATCAACAGAACCGCTGTCGGCCTTGTATAGATTGTACTCATAATCGGCGATGAGTGCAAAGCTTTTAAGAAAATACAGTTCTACATTTCCAAAAGGCCGATTGGTTATAAATCGATTCTCAAGATTGGCGCTGGCATAGTCATTGATTTTCTTTTCAAAACCCAACACTAGGTTGGGCGCCTCCTTAAAACGGGTCTCAAAAGTCAGGGTATAGTTCTGATTTATCGACCTGTTAAAGTTTGCTACCCCCTCTATTTCATTATTGAATTTGTTGTAAGCCCATCTGGTTTCAAACTTGCCTTTCCAAAACGGAAACTTTCTTTCATAGCTTCCCCGTGCGGAAAAGGTCTCGTTTGGGGCTTCTATGTTCACAGGCGAGGAAAGACGATCCAACCCCAAAAAGTCGATTGTATTTCCAATGCTTTCATATTTTTTCTGGTATTGGAGTCCGCCATTAATGCTGCTAAAGTTGAACATACTAAAGTTAAAGTAATTCAAGCTAGTACTGTGATACCAAGCATTCTCCAAAGTGGGATTCCCCTCGAAAAGACTATTGTAACCGGCCAATTGTGTTACCCTTGCCACTTTTTGTATATCGGGGAATTCGGCTTTCAATCCATAGTCAAATCGTACACTCTGCGAACTGTTGAATACATATTTTCCGCGCATTTGAGGAAGCAACAAGGTCTTCCCTATATCGATCAGGGTGCTACCTTGCCTGTTTTCAATTGCATATTTATGAAGCGAAAGCCCCGGGCTCAAGGTAAGTTTACCAAATTTTACACGATACCCAAATCCTACATAGCTATCGGTAAAATCAAAACCGACCCTCCCTTCAAATCTTGCATCATCGAAACCCTGGCTTTGACCGCTGTTCAAAATTTCACTTAAGGCGGTGTCCATGCGCTGTCCATTGATACTAATCCCCGCTTTGATGCTCAAATGATTGGTTTTATTCAGTACCCTATAGTAGTTGAACTCACTATCGAAGGTATTGGTAAACACTTCTTTTTCCTGTAGCAGGCCAAAGGGAACTGCTCCCGATAAGGGAACAACACCCTGAAAAGGTTGTACATCGGTTAATAACTCGTATCCTGGTCGTTGTCGTTTGTAAAGAAAATTGGTTTCCAACGAAAAAATATTGTTATCATCTTTGGAATAAAATGTGTTGAAGGTTTGCTGTATAGAAAAAGGCTGTCTGGTGTTCAACGATTGGATGTTGTTCTGCGTCCCGGAAAAATCGGAAAGTAATTGATTGTCACTTTCTATTTTCGAAGCTTTTAAAAAACCCTGGTAGTTAATGTGCCACTTTGTATTGGGTGTGTAGGTCGTGGTTACTTTGAACAACGTAGCCGTATTTTTTTGAAGGGTAGTAGAACCCAACCGTTCTTCATTGTTTCCCGATTCTCGAATATAGGTGCGGTCTGAATTGCTCACTAAATCGGTTTGAGTACTTGAAACAATGCCAAAAGTGGAGAAACTGATTTTCCTGTTGGGATTGTAGGCCACATTTATGGCCCCAAGTCGTGAGATGGCGTTTTGTACCCGGTTATTCTGCACCAAGGACAGACCGGCATCATCACCGGAAAGGTTTAATGAAGACCCCGACCTACCCATGAGGCTCGAAAATCCGCCATTAAACCTAAAGTAGTCTCGTAGGGTAAACGCCTGTTCCCCCACATTGTTCAAATCCCCTATCATATTCACACTGGTCTTTGGAGAGTAGTAGAATAAATTCGGGTGCACCGAGTACCGCTCTTTAGGCCCCCCACCAACTGAAACATCTCCGAACCAAAGATTCTTTTTCCCATCTTTTAACTTAATGTTCAAAGCAATGGCATCGCTATCGTTTACCCCAGCCATGGGACCTACTTCATTAAAATCGCGCAGCACCTGTACCTTATCCACTGCATTGGCGGGGATATTCTTGGTGGCCATTTTCGAATCCCCGTCGAAAAATTCCTTGCCTTCTACCAATACTTTGCTCACCTCTTTCCCTTGTACTTTTACCTGCCCTTCCTCATCAATCTCAAATCCGGGTAATTGCTCCAGCACGTTTTCGAGCTTTTTTTCTTTTCCGGTTGTGAAAGCGTCGGCCTTGTAGGTAATGGTATCCCCTGAAATACTCACCGGAAAATCCTCGACCACCTCTACTCCATCGAGCTGATTGGCCGCAGCTTTTAAAACAATATTTTTTGTTTGTGCCGCCGCCGCCAACATATCTTCCTCCCATGTTTCAAAACCGAGATAACTCACCTTAAGGGTATAAAGACTGTCTTTTTTCAGCTCCAATCGAAAGCGGCCATCGGCATCTGTAATACCATAAGAAGCCATCCCGTTGGTATTTTTATTGATGGCAATCACATTGGCCAATTCTAGGGTATTGTTGAGGCTATCCCTGACATACCCGTCTACGGAGATCTTTTGGGCGTTCGCGGTAACGCAAAAGCACATCAGCCCCAAAAGGAGTAATATATGTACGCTGTTCATTTTTTGATTGATTGATGGGCCATGGGGCCTACTGTGCTGATAAGACTACCCTTGTATTTTTATTTCCATTGTATTGCCTTTTTTCCCTTTCTTCCTTTCTTCACGGTACATCTTGTTCATTTTTTCCGTTTGCTCTTTCATGATTGTTTCATACTCCTGGGCGGTCACTTTTTTACCCTTTGAAGGAATTTCTATTTCCACTACTTCTTGGGGGTTTAGCACCACTTTATTGCAAACCAATATTCGATTGCCATTGCCTACCTCCAGAATAAGTCCTGGGAGCCCCCAATAATTATCCGGTCCATGACTTACGGGTATCTCGGGAGCATACCAAGCGGTAATTACCTGGGTACGCTTCTCTTCCTTTCCTTCTTTTTCACCGTTCACTTCTGAAATATGGATTTCGGTCACCTCGCGTTTGGCGATCGCTTTATAGCAGGTGTACTTTCCGATCTGTTTGGTGTCCGAGGTCATTTCCCAGTCATAGGCTTTCAATTCGCCTGATATTAAAAAGAGCTTCCCAAAAGCATCGGTTGTTTCAAGTTTCTTTTTGTCTTTGGTGTTCTTGTAAAGCAAACCATCCGCTCCGCCACCCATGCCAACAATATTTATGACCAAACCACTTCCCGGAGCCGGACCTTTTTCTAACCCCTCCAATTCTTTCCAATTTGACTCGGTGCGCGTAAAACTTAGTTCATAGTCCTTTTGCATCGCGTTCATTAAACTTGCTTGAATTTCATCGTGTTGTTCCGTACTTATTTCCGTACTATCGGTAGTGAATTCCATTTTCATAGCCGATTTGTAGGTTGCCAAGCCCGTAAAATCCTGTGCCATCGCGCTCGTGCACATACCTATATTCAATACAAGGAAAAAATAGACAAGCGTTTTCATGGAATACTTTTTAGTTCAACGTTTACACTGCAAATCTGCGGTATTGTCAATCGAAAAAGGGTTAACCACTGTTAACGAGTGTTAAGCGATGATCTTTTGGCGGCAAATTGTCATTACTTTTGGAAAGTGAAACAGCGAAATCACCGATTACTTCTTTATTTTATTGCCGGAACCATCCTGGCGACTATCGGTTTGCAGCTCTATTGGAATATTCAGAACTACCAGGTGAACAAGCAGCGCCTATTGAATGAAGTTCAGATAAGTCTTGATAATGGGGTAGAGGCTTATTATTCCGATTTGGCGAAAACTGATTTCTTTGCATTCATCTCGGATTCAATCGGAGGGTTGCATCTTTCAAAAAAGAACATTTCCTTTTGGGACCACCTCTCCAACGATTCTACCTATATAGAAATAAAAGAAGATAAAGACTCTGTGCGTGTCTTCGCGGGAATGAAAAAATTAGCGCAGCTCCTCGATTCGGGAAAGACCGTTTCTACCCGTACCACCAGCATGCACTCTTCCAACAGCCCGGCATCCATTGCCATGTTCCAGGGAAAAAAACAGGTCGATAGTATCAAGGGAATCCGAAATCTGACCAATAAAATAATTTTTTCAATTACAAGAGACACCATCAATTTTAAACGGTTGGACAGCTTACTGCAGAAAGAACTTTCCAGAAAAGAGATTGCCATCGACTATCTCTTAAAACATTTTGAAAACGATTCGATGATCGGGAGTTTTTCAGCAGGTACGGATTCGGATTTTCAATTAAACACTTTCTCAAAATCTACCTACCTACCCCGCGAACAACAGTTGCAACTTTTTTATTCAAACCCTACCATGGCTATTCTAAAACGCAGTCTGGCCAGTATTGGTTTGTCTTTGTTACTTTCCGCTTGTATCATTAGCTGTTTGCTGTATCTGTTATACACTGTAAACAAACAGAAGGAATTGGCCGAAATAAAGAACGATCTTATCAGCAATATCACCCATGAATTTAAGACACCCATTGCCACCGTATTTACAGCGATCGAGGGAATCAAGAACTTCAACGATGCCAATGACACTGAAAAAACGAACAACTACCTTGATATCTCTCACCAGCAACTGACCAAACTAAACCAGATGGTTGAAAAACTTCTGGAAACCGCCACCTTGGACAGTGACAAGCTATTGTTGAACAAAGAGGAAGTAGACCTGGTTTTTCAGTTAAAAACGATGGTCGAAAAATACCAACTGCTCTCGGATGGGAAGCGGCTTGGTTTTAAAGCCAACGTTTCAGAACTTTCTTTTCAGATCGACCCCTTTCATTTTGAAAACGCGATCGCCAACTTGATTGACAATGCAATCAAATATGGCGGCGATACCATAGAAGTGAACCTCAATTCTTTGCTGGAACGAGTGGAAATCACTGTTGCCGATAATGGTGTGGGCATCGACAAAGGGCAACGTGACAAGGTCTTTGATAAATTTTATCGTATCCCTACGGGGAATCGGCACGATGTGAAAGGATTCGGTATTGGGCTGTTCTACACCAAAAAAATCATAGAAAAACATGAAGGAACCATTGAATTGGTGCCGGATACGAAAAATACCCTATTCAAGATTACCCTATGAACCAACCTATTAAAATATTACTTGCCGAAGACGAACCGGTATTAGGGCAAATTGTAAAAGAGAGTTTGGAGACCCGAAACTTTGAGGTATTTGTTTGTGAAGATGGGGAGGTGGCTTACAATACCTACACAAAGGAACAACCCGAATTATTGGTCCTGGATGTAATGATGCCGAAGAAGGATGGTTTTACCTTGGCGAAAGAAATTCGGCAAGAGAACAAGCATATTCCCATTATTTTTCTGACAGCCAAGTCGCAGACCAAAGACGTCGTTGAAGGTTTTGAACATGGGGGCAACGATTATTTAAAAAAACCGTTTAGCATGGAGGAGCTTATTGTTCGGATCCACGCTCTTTTGAACAGAAATTTCATCAAACAATCTAACAACCACATCGCGATTGGCAAATACACATTTAACTACACCAAGCAGCTACTGTCATTCGAAACCGATCAGCAATTACTTACGCATCGTGAGGCCGAATTGCTCTATCATTTGGCACAAAAAAGAAATGATATCACGGATCGCTCACAAATTCTAAAAAAGATATGGGGAGACGACGACTTTTTCAATGCAAGAAGTATGGATGTCTTTATTTCGAAACTCCGAAAAAAACTTCGTAAAGATCAAAGTGTTCAAATCGTAAACATTCGCGGTTATGGTTACAAGCTGATTTGTTAAGTCTTCCTTTAAATATTTACGTAATCATCAAATAAGTGCCTTTTCGCACATCTATAGTCCTCATCATTTTCGTAGGTATTTAAACGTATATTTTTTCCAAAACTCGATATACTTCGTATATTGTACCCTATCACTCTGAACCACAACCAACCTTTAAAATCACGCTAAAATGCACATTGCAGTTGCTGGAAATATCGGCGCCGGAAAGACCACATTGACTAAATTATTGGCGAAGCATTACAAGTGGGATTCGCATCTTGAAGAGGTGGTCGACAATCCCTATCTCGATGATTTTTACACACAGATGGAACGGTGGAGCTTTAATCTTCAAATCTACTTTTTGAACAGTCGATACCGTCAAATACTGAACATTCGAAAGAGTGGTAAAGACGTGATCCAAGACCGAACTATTTATGAGGATGCCTTTATTTTTGCACCCAACCTGCATGCCATGGGCCTGATGACCAATCGGGATTTCAACAATTATAAGAGTCTTTTTGAATTGATGGAGAGTTTGGTACAACCGCCAGATCTTTTAATATATTTGCGCAGTTCCATTCCCAATTTGGTGAATCAAATACATAAACGGGGACGGGAGTATGAAAACACCATTTCAATTGATTATTTGAGCCGTTTGAACGAACGCTACGAGGCTTGGGTACATACCTATGAAAAAGGAAACCTCTTGATCATAGACGTTGACGATCTTGATTTTGTTGACAAACCTGAAGATTTGGGTACAGTGATCAATAAAATTGATGCTGAAATTAACGGCTTGTTCTAAACTACTACAATCAATCTTGTTTGATGACCTGAATTAGATAAGTCCTAATTCTTTCGCATGCGCAGTTGCCTGGCCGCTATTTTCTATGAAAAACACAGGAGTTTCATAGTCCTTGAAAAGGGCTTTAATTCTTCGCATTCGCTTTCGATGCCCAACATCCCGTAAGTAAATAGCCAATATCCTATCGGGGTATGCTTCATTGATTTTTTTATAGATATCGGCATCATGCTCCCCGCTATCCCCTATCAAAATAAACCGTAGTTGGGGATAGGTGTTTAGGATATTTTCAATTTCATGTGTTTTATGGGGTTTTTCCGTTGTTCGTTGCCCCAGCGTGGCCGCCATGCTTCGCAGTAAGACCGGCCCTTTGGGAAAGTCGTTTTTCGCCAGAAAAAATTCGAGGTACCGATATAGGTTCCAAGGACTATTACTCACATAAAAAATGGGGTTTGCTTTGTCCTTCGTGCGGCCTCGGTGTAATTGGTGATAAAATACCGCCGCACCTTTTAAAGGAATCCGGATCGATGCATTTTTAAAAAATGTATTGTACAAGGCCTTCCATTTGAGAAAAGAAGCCACCCCGGTATGTAAAATCGTATCGTCAATATCGCTGATAATGCCAAAATCTGCATTTGGGGCCGGAATCAGCATTTCTCCCAGAAAGCGATTTTCCTTTCGAATCGCCCTTTTTATATCGGGATTCGCGTACGATATTTCATACTGCAACCATCCTTCCGAATTGGTAAGCACCCCTAAACCTTCAAGGGAACGATCTACTAAGTAATACCCGTGATTATCGGAATTTCCGGCTACGGAAACCCCGTTCGGCAATAGCAGTTTTAACGGTGCCTTTTTAATTTCATCGGTCTCAAAGCGCTTATAGGTGTTTCGCAAAATGGCATACCATCCTTTTTCGGCCAGGTCTATTTCTTCATCTTCCAATGCCCGACCCCGCACATATAAATGTTGATCCGTACCATAGGTCTGAAAGGGAATAATTTGTAATTCATCTTTTTTGCCAAATAGTCCCATATACTCAAAGATACCTTTTCTAAACGTGCGAACCGCTATCTAAAACATATCTGGCCGACCTACTTTTCCCGTTCCCTCATTCAACGGCGGGTTTCCCTCATTATCCCTATCCCCCATAGGATGCTTTCTTTAGATTTGAGCAACAACAACTGCCAGGTCTACAAACCAACTATCGATTCTAGAAAGATAGTGGCCTTTTCGAATGAATGTATAACCGAGCCTTTCAACAGGCTAAAACTTTAAGAAAAATGGAACAAAAAAAGAACCCACAGGCAGACCTGAACAAAAATAGCGGCCTTTTCTTCATTACCGGATTGGTACTCGTACTCTCCTTGGTGTACGCGGCATTGGAATGGAAAACGTATGATGATAGTAACTCGTACGATATTTCAATGAATGTGCAGGAAGAACTTCTTGAAGAGGTACCTTTTGTTGAATTTAAGACCCCTCCACCGCCCCCTCCGCAAGTAACACCAGAGATTATTGAAGTCGTCGAGGATGACGAACCTATCGTGGAAACGGTTATTGAGTCTACAGAAACCGATCAGGAAGAAGAAGTAGCCAAAGTGGAGGATATCATCGTGGATGAACTATTGGAGGATGTTCCTATCCCATTCGACGTTATCGAAGACGTACCGGTATATCCGGGATGCGAAAACAACAGCGATAAAAAAGCCTGCTTTCAAAAAATGCTTCAAAAGCATATTGTAAAGAACTTCCGATATCCGGAAGTAGAACAGGAACTAAGTATTCAAGGACGGGTAAGCGTAATGTTTGTAATTCAAAAAGATGGTAGTATCGGGGAAGTACGAATGCGAGGACCTAACAAAAACCTTGAAAAAGAAGCTGCACGAATCATCGATAAATTACCCAAGATGACGCCTGGCAAACAACGAGGAACTCCTGTTCGTGTGCCGTTCAGTATTCCAATTACGTTTAAGTTACAGTAAAAAGAATCAGGACCGCTGGGCTGAAGGATGAAGGACATCATAAGTTTAAGCACAAGTGTCAAGTTCAAATTCAAAAAGACGAAAGACTTGAAATGAAAAAACGGGCCATTGTTAAAGCAACGGCCCGTTTTTAAATACTATTTCTTAAAGTTACTCGCTTATTGCCGAACTTCCTTTTCAATGGTTATTTCGGTTGTACTCCCATTTGTTTTTACGGTAGCATTTTCCAAGGCTTCCAATTCGGCTTTCACCTCAGCTTCCGTTCCTTTAAATGTTTTTTCCGCTGTCACTTCCTCTCCGTTTACAATCGTTGTGTAAGCCACAGTAGCTTGTGCCAAGTCACCATCATTGTGCATGGTTACTTCTATCGTAGTTTCTTTTGTATCCGTATTCAAAGACATGCCGTCTACGTTCATAGCGATACTTGGCGCGATGACCAACGCAACAACCGACATTAATTTCAACAGGATATTCAAAGAAGGCCCTGAAGTATCTTTAAATGGATCACCTACGGTATCCCCTACTACGGCCGCTTTATGCGCTTCGGTACCTTTTCTACCTTGTTCTTCGATCATTTTCTTGGCGTTGTCCCACGCACCACCGGCATTCGATTGGAAAATCGCCATCAACACCCCACAGGTAGTTACACCGGCCAAAAGACCTCCCAACATCTCTGCTCCTCCTAGGAAACCGACCGCTACCGGCACAGCGATTGCCAAAAGACCTGGCAATACCATTTCTTTGATAGAAGCCTGTGTTGATATCGCTACACATTTATCATATTCGGCTACCCCGTCTGCCGCATCAAAAACGGCCCTTTGCTCGGGTGTTGCCTTTGTCATATCGGAATCAACCGCCCTCATTACTTCCAAAGCGGCTTTCAACTGAGGAATATCCCTAAACTGTCTTCTTACCTCTTCGATCATCGCCATGGCAGCGCGCCCAACTGCGTTCATTGACAAGGCAGAGAATACGAAGGGGAGCATACCACCTACCAACAATCCTGCCATTACCGTTGGTTTCGAAACATCGATAGCGGTTACATTCGCTGTCTGCATAAAGGCCGCGAACAAGGCCAATGCCGTAAGTGCCGCGGAGGCAATGGCAAATCCTTTTCCAATGGCAGCAGTGGTGTTCCCAACGGCATCCAATTTATCGGTACGTTCCCGTACTTCACTCGGCAATTCTGCCATTTCGGCAATACCACCGGCATTATCGGAAATAGGTCCGTACGCATCAACCGCCAATTGAATTCCGGTATTGGCCAACATTCCTACCGCCGCAATCGCAATTCCGTATAGACCTGCAAAGTGATGCGATACCAAAATGGCAGCAGCAATCAAAAGAATAGGAATCATTGTAGACATCATCCCAACCCCTAAGCCTGCTATGATAGTCGTTGCAGCTCCCGTCTCTGATTGGCGCACAATAGAGTTTACCGGTTTTGTACCGGTACCTGTATAATATTCTGTTACCTTCCCAACCGCAAGACCGGCTACTAGACCAGCAATTACAGCGTAAAAAACACCCAATGCCGTAAATTCGACTCCACCGAATGTCCAGCTTTCAGGAAGCATCATGGTAATGATAAAATAAGAGGCCACCAACATCAACCCAGCGGAACCGAATTCTCCAATGTTCAAGGCCGTTTGTGGGTTACCCCCATCTTTTACCTTTACAAAAAAGGTTCCGATAATAGACATGATAATACCAACTGCAGCCAATACCAAAGGAAGGTATACCGCGCCCAAGCCATCAAAAGCCCCTGCAAAGGCAGGGATTTGTGTAAAGGCCGCGCCCAATACCATCGTACCGATGATCGAACCCACATAGGATTCAAAAAGGTCGGCCCCCATACCGGCAACATCTCCTACGTTGTCCCCGACATTATCGGCAATCGTTGCCGGGTTTAAAGGGTGATCTTCAGGAATACCTGCTTCTACCTTTCCTACTAAATCGGCTCCAACATCGGCCGCTTTTGTATAAATACCACCGCCCACACGTGCGAACAATGCTATAGAGGAAGCCCCCAACGAAAAGCCCGAAAGTACGTTAAGCACCTCTCCGATGGCCCATCCTTGACCGCTGTACAGCATAAACAGGCCACTTAGCCCCAATACACCAAGACCTACAACACCTAGGCCCATAACGGCACCTCCCGCAAAGGCAACTTCCAAGGCTTTTCCTAAAGATTCCCTTGCCGCATTGGTGGTTCGAACATTCGCTTTTGTAGCTACTTTCATGCCGATAAAACCGGCCAAAGCGGAACAAATGGCCCCTACGATAAAGGAGACTGCCACCATCCCGTTCGATCCTGCTTCATTACTTCCTTTGAAGAAAAGTAGTACAGCCACGGCGACTACGAAAATAGAAAGGATCTTGTACTCCGCCTTTAAGAACGACATGGCTCCGTCGGCTATGTTTTTGGCGATACGCGCCATCTTGTCGTCGCCGACTTCCTGCTTGGAAACCCACATGTTTTTTACAAACACGAATGCCAGGGCAAGAATTCCAAACACTGGTAAAAACTGAACAATATATTCCATCTGATTTAGTTGTTTTTAAGTTTTTTTTAACGGCTGCTAAAGTAAGAAAATTGAACAGAATAAAAAAAGCCACTTTTGCATTAAAAGTGGCTTTGATGGGTCATTTTTGATTATATCGTAAAAGTACGCTTCTTTTTATGTTCACTTTCATCATAGCGCGCTACACATTGCTGGTAGATTTTGATGGCTTCGGCCGCATTGCCCCACCCCCCAACATCTACTTTTTTCTTTTCCAAATCTTTGTATACTTGAAAAAAGTGTTCAATTTCTTTTAAACGGTGCGGGTTTAAATCTCCAATGTCATTTTTCTGGTTCCAAATGGGATCCGAGATAGGAACACAGATAATTTTTTCATCGGGGCCCTTCTCATCGGTCATATGAAAAACACCGATCGGTTTTACCTCCATGACCACCATGGGATAGGTAGGTTCGGTCCCCATTACCAGCACATCTAAGGGATCTTGATCCAACGCCAAGGTTTCCGGCACAAAACCATAGTCCCCAGGATACATCATAGATGAAAAAAGGGTACGGTCAAAACGTATTTTATGTAGGGTAAAGTCGTATTCGTATTTGTTTCTGCTTCCCTTTGGTATTTCGATCAATACATCAAAGGTAATTGCTTTCTCTTTCTTACTCATGTTTATCTGTTAATGGTTGCAAAAGTACTGTAACGCTTAGTTATCAACTAAAGTGTGCTCGTTAAAAAGAATATGGGAGTGCATTATTATCAGGTCCGTATTTTTAGCAGCGTAGAATTAGGAAGTATCTATTAATAATGCCTTATAGGAAGCAAACCGCTAGAAATTAAATCCAAAGGTACCCGTAATGGCAAAAGGTCGCGCATCGGGGGTATCGAGGTAATTTCCTCGAAAGTTGAAATCGATCCTAAATACCTTGAAAATATTCCCGACACCTACATAGTACTCATAGTATATACGTTCATCAGGGGATATCAACGGAATATTTGTAGGACTGCTTAAGGCGATATTGCTGTCGGACAATTGCCCCCAAACCCCTCTAAGCCCAAGAATTTCCCGCAGATTAAGTTTTCGCATAAACGGAATTCTGGAGAAAAGCCTACCGTTGAAATTATGCTCCAAATGCAAGGAAGCATAGGTGTCGGTCACAAATTCATAGAAATCCATATTCGCAAAGGAACCATAATTCGTAAAGAGCGTTTGGTTCCCCGGTATTACATTCAAAAGCCCTAAGGGAACATCCCCAAAAGTCTTCCCCAGTTCGATGGTACTGAACAATCTTCCAAAGCCCCCTACCTGCCAAGGCTGACTGTATGAAAACTGCAACTTGTCATAGTTAAAATCGCTATCGAGTGTGCCTTGTATGCCCCTAGTATAATTCAATAAGAGCGTACTATAGGTGTCATTGATGTCTCTTCGCTCTACCCCATACCCAATGGTCTTTTTACCGGGGGTATAGATCAAGAGTGCATTTACGTCTAACTGCTTAATCTCAGAGGCAACCCCTGTTGGGGAGGTAGGATCTATGTAATCAAGACTGAAATCGACCGGCAATGCGGAGCTCAGGGTACGAAAAGTAGCCCCCAGACCAATTCGTAGGTTCGTAAGGGGTTCGGCCTCCAAATTGAAGGCGCTTAGGTTGATATTCGTTAGTTTATTGTTGGCTCCGACCGTCAACACCGAAGAAGAGGCAATACTGCGCCCCAATACGTCATTGGTCGCCGTTAGGCTTACCCCAAGCTGCTCAATATCGCGCCGATGCCCTCCCGAAACAATAAGACGGCTATTCTTATCCAACAAAAACTTCCCAGAAATACCATGCTTGAACTTTTTATCGGTAAACCCATAGGCCATATACCCTTCCAAACGCCAAGTATCGTTCTCACCAAAATAGGTTCTCGCCCCCAAACGTACCCGGGGACCTTCTGCATCGTTGTATCCAAAGACGTCATACACGCTCCCGATATCCATATTCCATTTATCAATCTCTACATAACCCGACCCTAGTATACTGATCAGGTTGTAATACGATTTAAATTTGGGAACCGTCTTTAAGGTATCTAACAATTGATAGATGCCCTTTTCATCCTTGTTGAGCGATTCGAGCCTGTTCCGCGCCCAAAATGTACTGTCCTGGTTCATGACCGATGGATCGAAAGGGTTGCGTTCCTTTCGATAGAATTCTTTCGGTTTTTCCTGATCGAAAACATAGTTGTTGTACACCGTGGTTCGCTTGCCATACACCCCCCGTGACTTTTCTTTCTTTTGAAAACTGAAGTCGCTCAACATATAATCCCGCTTTAAGAGAAAGACCGAATCACTGACCACATCGAACTCTTGTTCAATATAAATCTCCTTTACCCAGTTGATGTTCGCGCTCTTGGTAACTTCTAAATTAATGTTCTTAATGGCATAGGTAGAATCGTTTACCCAGAAATCGCCCTTAAAGGTCAACTCGTTTTTACGTCTTGGATAATACACGATATTATAACACCACTTGTTATCGATAAAGGCACTGTCGCGCAAGGCATAGTTATAGGTATCTACCCCGGTGCGGGATAAGGGACTGGTAAAACTCTTATCGAAGAATTTTAGGTAATTGTTGTAGATGTCGTAATCCTGATACAAGTCATCTACAAATGCGATGATGGCCTGGTTGTTATCAAAACCTGAATTTTTATTTCCTAAAATCTTCTCTTTCTCCTCCTTTAATAGATTGTCTCCGTTTACCTGACTAAAGGTCTCGCTAAGAAATATGGGTAGGTAGGTTTTCCCGGTTATTCTAGAAGTATCCAAATCTTGGAAGACAAATTCAAGACCTTTGAAAATCTTGCGTTTCATTAAGGCACTATCGATGGTATTCAGATCAAACTCTACCTTTTCGTATTTATCAAAGCTGTACTGCTTAAATTGACGGATTCCGTTCTGGCGTTTTTTTGCCCAGATTTTTCGTAGGATATCGACCGCAGGGTTATTCTTTTTAGATTGTTTCCCTGAAATGACCACTACTTCGTTCAACTGCTCGGTAGATTCTTTCAGGGTTACTTTCATGTCGTAGTTTACCTTGGAGGTCAAGGTGATTTCCATATCCTCATACCCTATAAAAGAAATGACCAAGGTCTCATAGGTAACATCGGACTCCATATAGAAACGACCATCATCGTTGGTAATGGTACCTTCTGTAGAATTTTTAAAAATTACATTCGCAAACGCGACCGGTTCGTTGAATTCATCGAGCACCATGCCGCCTACCTTGGTCTGTGCAATAGCTGTCAAGGAAATGAACAGCAGAATGGGTAAAAGAAAATTTTTCATCAATCTTATTAAGTCAACTACCGTTAGGCAAGCCTAGAGGGTACTGAACAGAAATTTAACATTCGATTTTAACACGGGCCTATCATCACAATTATGTAGCAAGTATCGAAGCAACCTACCTCGATACATCCCAGTGTCCTTCTCGATTCTAAAGTGAGCTCGGCAACCTATCAATCAAATAATGTACCAAAAAAAACTTCGCCAACTTTTATGTCAGCGAAGCAAATGTAGCTTTACAAGAAGATTTTTCTTATCTATATAACACTTTCTTAACAGCTTTGATCACATCTTCGTGATTGGGAAGCCATTCTGCAAGCAATACGGGTGAATACGGCGCCGGAGTATCCGCAGTATTTATACGTTGGATAGGGGCATCTAAGTAATCAAATGCATTTTCCTGAACGTGGTAGGTAATTTCCGTTGAAACATTTCCAAACGGCCACGCTTCTTCCAAGATCACCAAACGATTGGTCTTCTTCACCGATGCCACAACAGCATCATAATCAAGCGGTTTTACGGTTCGAAGGTCAATGATCTCACAACTAATCCCATCCTTGGCCAACTCGTCCGCAGCCTTATCGGCCTCCTTAATAATTTTACCAAAAGAGACAATGGTTACATCGTTCCCTTCCCTGCGCATGTCGGCAACCCCTAACGGAATGGTGTATTCGCCCTCGGGCACCTCTCCTTTGTCTCCATACATCTGTTCCGATTCCATAAAGATTACCGGGTCGTCATCACGAATAGCAGCTTTTAACAAGCCTTTGGCATCGGCCGGATTGGAAGGCACCACCACCTTTAGTCCTGGACAGTTGGCGTACCAACTCTCAAAAGCCTGGGAATGCGTTGCTGCCAATTGGCCTGCAGAGGCCGTTGGCCCTCGAAACACGATCGGGCAAGGGAATTGCCCTCCCGACATCTGACGTATTTTGGCCGCGTTGTTGATAATCTGATCGATTCCTACCAAAGCAAAATTAAAGGTCATAAATTCAATAATGGGTCGATTGCCCGTCATTGTGGAACCTACGCCGATCCCGGCAAATCCAAGTTCTGAAATAGGTGTATCAATAACACGTTTTTCACCAAATTCGTCGAGCATTCCTTTGGAAGCTTTATAAGCACCGTTGTATTCGGCAACTTCCTCACCCATTAAGTAGACGCTTTCGTCTCTTCTCATCTCCTCTGACATGGCCTCGGCAATTGCCTGTCTAAATTGTAGTGTCTTCATGTTTTACAGCGTATCTTTAACAAAAATGCACGCAAAAATAGGGAATTATATGTTTAATATGGGGCGTATGGAATCAAAAAAACACACAAAATTTACTATGCATGCATAGTAAATTACATAGAATTGTCTATCTTAGCACACGAAAATAAACGACATTAAAGTATAGCATAATGAAAATATTAGTTTGCATCAGTAATGTACCTGATACTACCTCCAAAATCAACTTTACCGAAGGTGATACGAAGTTCGACACGAACGGAGTTCAATTTGTAATCAACCCGAACGATGAGTTCGGTTTAACCCGCGCCATGTGGTTCAAGGAAAAACAAGGAGCTTCGGTTCATATCGCAACGGTCGGTGATGCAACGGTAGAACCTACCATGCGAAAGGCTTTGGCCATCGGTGCCGACGAGGGTATTCGAATCAACGCCGCACCTACCGATGGATTTTTTGTTGCCCAACAATTGGCCGAGGTCGTTAAAAATGGCGGATATGATTTGGTCATCGCCGGGCGTGAATCAATCGATTACAACGGGGGCATGGTCCCAGGAATGCTGGCTACACTTTTGGATATGAATTTCGTAAACACCTGCATCAACCTGGAAGTGGAGGGCACCAATGCAACTGCGGTTCGGGAGATAGACGGTGGAAAAGAAAAAATTGCCACGAGCTTACCCTTGGTCGTTGGCGGGCAGAAAGGCCTGGTCGAGGAAAGCGATCTTCGCATACCGAACATGCGAGGCATTATGATGGCTCGAAAAAAAGCGCTTAATGTGGTGGAGCCTGTCACCGCCACCAATGGTACCACCGATGTGAAATTCGACAAACCCGCACCAAAGGGAGCGGTTAAATTGGTAGATACCGTAGAGGAGCTGGTAGATTTACTTCACAATGAGGCCAAAGCCATCTAATTACTAATACTTACTAATACCTATTGATATGTCAGTACTCGTATATACAGAATCAGAAAACGGAAAATTTAAGAAAAACGCTTTCGAAGTGGCTTCGTATGCCTATGAAGTTGCCCAGCAGTTGGGAACTACCGTCACCGCCATATCGGTCAATGCCGATGAAAATGAAAGCTTGGGAGGGTACGGTGTTTCCAAGGTTTTAACAATTTCAGATGATTCCTTGAAAACATTTAACGCCAAGGCATACGCACATGCGATTGTTGGTGCGGCACAAACCGAAGGAGCCCAGGTCGTAGTGGTGAGTTCCAGCGCGGACACCAAGTTCCTTGCTCCGATCGTGGCGGCCAAATTAAGCGCAGGTTATGCCCCAAATGTGGTTGCGGCACCTGAAAGTACCAGTCCGTTTACCGTAAAAAGAACCGCCTTTAGTAACAAAGGTTTTGCCCATACCCAGATCAATTCGGAGGCCAAGGTAATCGGTGTTTCGAACAATGCGTTCGGGGCCATTGAGAACCAAACTACCGCCGCGGTAGAAGCCTTCAGCCCTTCTTTGGGGGATGATGCCTTCACGACCAAATCGATAGAAGTGGATAAGGTAGTAGGAAAAGCGACCATTGCCGATGCCGATATTGTGGTATCCGGTGGCCGCGGTCTTAAAGGACCTGAAAACTGGGGTATGCTAGAGGAGTTGGCAGATGTTTTAGGAGCGGCAACGGCTTGTTCAAAACCTGTTTCCGATATGGGATGGCGCTCCCATGGGGAACATGTTGGGCAAACCGGAAAGCCGGTGGCCAGTAATTTATACATTGCTATTGGGATATCGGGAGCCATTCAACATTTGGCCGGGGTAAGTTCTTCTAAGACAAAAGTGGTCATCAATACCGATCCAGAAGCCCCGTTTTTTAAAGCGGCCGATTATGGAATTGTAGGAGACGCCTTCGAAATCGTTCCTCAGCTCACTGAAAAATTAAAGGAATTTAAAGCGCAGAACGCTTAATTTTTGTTAATTTGCACGCCTTGAAGGGCTGTTTAAATACGGGAAAGCCCTCGCATTTAAACAGCCCTCTTTTTTTCAAGTATATGAGCTTAGTCAGGTTAAAGATAAAAGGGATTTCGTACAGCCAAACACAAAATGGTGCCTACGCCCTGATTTTGAATGAAGTAGAAGGGGATCGCAAGCTCCCCATTGTCATTGGCGCCTTTGAGGCACAGTCAATCGCCATTGCCCTGGAAAAAGAGATAAAGCCCCCTCGCCCGTTAACCCATGACCTCTTCAAAAATTTTGCCGACCGTTTTGATATTGTGGTAAAGCAGGTCATTATCCACAAATTGGTAGACGGCGTTTTTTACTCTAGTATTATTTGCGAGCGTGATAAGATCGAGGAAATTATAGATGCCCGCACTAGCGATGCCATTGCCCTCGCCCTTCGGTTTAGTGCCCCTATTTTTACCTATAAGACCATATTGGACAAGGCCGGTATCTTCCTTAAATTTTCCTCTAAGGATAAGGAAAAGGACGAAAATGACGAAAGCATTATGGTCGATGAAATTCTACAGGAAGGTGAAACCGTAGAAATTGAAGCCGGGGCTTCTGATGGCTATACAGAACTTACGATCGAAGAGTTGCATAAGGAACTGGATAAGGCCGTGGCCAATGAAGACTATGAAAAAGCGGCCAAACTACGAGATGAAATCTCTAAACGAAACTAACCGACCACAAGACCAAACGTACATGATAAAGGCCAAATTAGGGATATTGTTATTTGTACTTTTGTGTTCCACACCACTTTTTTCCCAAGATACGATTGCCACGACAGCTGTTGAAACTACCTTGCATGTGGCCGACCAACTACAGGCCAAAACAGCATTGCCCAGTGAAGGGTTCAGCATCCATAGTTTATTAAGAGGTGCCCTGGGAATGCTGGTACTATTGATCATTGCCTATCTGTTCAGCTCCAATCGGAAGGCGATCAACTGGCGGACCGTTGGCATCGGGGTATCCCTTCAATTGTTAATTGCCATTGGTGTCCTAAAGGTTCCCTTCATTCAAGGTGTCTTTGAATCGGTAGGAGAAGTATTCATTAGTATTTTGGGGTACACCAGGGCCGGAAGTAAATTTTTGTTCGAGGGCCTCGTCGTAGACACCAACACCTTTGGGTACATTTTTGCTTTTCAAGTCTTGCCTACGATCATTTTCTTTTCGGCTTTGACATCGCTTCTATTTTATCTCGGCATCATACAAAAGGTCGTTCGGGCCCTCGCTTGGTTACTCTCCAAAAGTTTGGGCATATCGGGAGCGGAAAGCCTTTCGGTTGCCGGAAATATCTTTTTAGGTCAGACCGAGGCGCCCTTGTTGATCAAGGCGTATTTGGAAAAAATGACCAAATCGGAAATCCTCTTGGTCATGATCGGAGGAATGGCAACGGTCGCAGGTGCGGTACTTGCCGCGTATATCGGTTTCCTCGGAGGCGAAGACAAAGCACTACAGCTCGTTTTTGCAAAACACCTATTGGCCGCCTCAGTGATGGCTGCGCCCGGCGCTATTGTGATTTCAAAAATGTTATATCCCCAAACCGATGAAGTAAATACTGATGTACATGTCTCTAGTGATAAGATAGGAGCCAATATATTGGATGCGATTGCCAATGGCACCACGCAAGGCTTGAAATTGGCAGTGAATGTCGGGGCTATGCTTTTAGTTTTTGTGGCGATTATTGCGATGATCAATGGCATTCTCGACTGGACCGGGGAACTCACAACGCTCAATGATTGGATTGCGGCGAATACTGCCTACCAAAAGTTCTCGTTAGAGGCCATTTTAGGGACTGTTTTTGCGCCTTTGATGTGGCTCATCGGGGTTGCCAAAGAGGATATTATGCTCATGGGGCAGTTATTGGGAATCAAACTCGCAGCCAGTGAATTTGTAGGGTACATTCAGTTGGCAGAGCTTAAAAACATGGGGACCCAACCCAGTCTCACCTATAACAAATCGGTTATCATGGCTACCTATATGTTGTGTGGTTTTGCGAATTTCGCCTCCATTGGCATTCAGATCGGGGGCATTGGCTCCCTAGCTCCCGGCCAACGTAAAACACTTTCCGAATTTGGGATGAAAGCCGTGTTGGGTGGTTCTCTTGCTTCTTTACTCTCTGCTACCATTGCCGGGATGATATTGGGATAACAATCACTACTTACGAAAAGCGAATTACCACACCGCAAAAAGCAAGGCTGGTCGGTTTTTGAACGATTTAGGGGTATGCTCTACACCACTACCAGCCAATAAATTGGAAAATACCTTTTATGTTCTTGCTTTTGTTCCTTACGCCTTCTAGGCGAAATTTTCAAGGAATATTCCCACATGTTACTGCAAAGCCCTCACTTGTTGATTACAAAGGGTTCACGCAAAATTCAGCATGTACTTTAGCAGTGGCAACGGCAAATACACAGCAAAAACAGGTCCATTAAGCTACTATATTGGCGTACTCGATTTGGTAACCGAGGCGTATTTTGATCGCATCCGGATCATTCTAAAGTTGATTGCCTGTAAGGTTTGTCTATGCCAAAATTATTAACTCTTAAAATAGAAAAAATGAAGAACGTAATCGGCTTATGGGCCTCCACATCAAAATCAATCTTAAAATCAGCCTTTGTAGCGATGATCGCCATCTGTATGGCAAGCTGCGCTAAAGATGAAGTATCGGGAGAAGAAATTGAAATAGAAGCAATTGAAGCAGAAGAAATCGAAGCAGAGGTGAGTTTAGCGGCAACAAGCCTTCCGCGCGACGGCCGATACTATATCAAAAATCCGGCAAGTGGCAAATACTTAGGAGTGCAAGGTGGCAACACCACCAATGGATCCAATGTTGTTTTATGGGAAAAAAGTGGCAATCCCGATCAAATCTGGGGGCTGGAATCTGATGGAAACAATCCAGGGCAGTTTTGGCTTTTTAATTGGAACGCCGAGAAAAGCCTTGACGTAACCAAGAGGAGTACTCAAAATGGCACGAATATTCAAATATGGGGTTTCTCAAACGCCCCCAATCAAAAATGGATCTTGGAACCTCTTGGAAATAATGAATTTGTAATTCTTAGTGCTCAAGGCAATCATACGGAATGCGTGGATATCGCTAGAAGATCTACCTCAAACGGTGCCAACATACATTTGTGGGATTGGGCCTTTGGCGCAAATCAAAAATGGGTTTTTGAAAAAGCTGACTAAAATAAGCTAGCCTACAACGCTTGTTTTCAGAATTCGGGAAACAAGTCCCAAGTCCTAAGTATTCCCACTATTTGATTAAAACGGTTTTTTATGGTCTAGCTCTTTTTAAGCGTTTAGACCGTTAAAAACCGTTTTATTGGTATTCGAGGTAATTTCCTTTTCCGAACCTCATGACCACTTCCGCTTTAAAAAAGTAAGGGGTAAGCTTGCTACTGTCATATGCTGCTGTGATAGCATGCAACAACTTCTATGGAACATACGCCCTTGAAGCCAATAGCCTTATAAATTACAGCTTGAACCACCACCAGAAGGCGCAAACCATCTATTTCACCAGTTGATAAAAGTTAATAACTCCGAACTCCAAATCTTTACCTTTACAAAGCTTACCGTTACCTTTGTGCACTATGAAGCAATACCACGACCTATTAAAGCATGTACTGGCAAATGGCAATGAAAAAGGAGATCGCACCGGCACCGGTACCAAAAGCGTTTTCGGGTATCAAATGCGATTTGACCTCAGTGAAGGCTTCCCTATGGTCACCACCAAAAAGTTACACCTCAAGTCGATCATATATGAACTGCTTTGGTTCTTAAAAGGAGATACCAATGTAGGGTATTTACAAGAAAATGGCGTACGCATCTGGAACGATTGGGCCGATGAGAACGGGGATTTAGGCCCTGTATATGGCTACCAATGGCGCAACTGGAACGGGGATGAAATAGACCAGATCAAAGAGGTAATTCATTCCTTAAAAAACAATCCGAATAGCCGACGTATGTTGGTCTCCGCTTGGAACCCCAGTGTATTGCCAGACACCTCAAAATCGTTCTCTGAAAACGTGGCCAATGGCAAAGCGGCCTTACCACCCTGCCATGCCTTTTTTCAATTCTACGTGGCCGATGGCAAGCTTTCTTGCCAATTGTACCAACGCAGTGCCGATATCTTTTTGGGGGTACCTTTTAATATTGCGTCTTACGCTTTGTTCACTATGATGATGGCCCAAGTATGCGGCTATGCACCGGGCGATTTTATTCACACCTTTGGCGATACCCATATCTATAACAACCATATGGAACAAGTGGAACTCCAATTAAGTCGTGAACCCAGACCCCTTCCTAAAATGATCATCAACCCGGAAGTAACCGATATTTTTGATTTCACTTTTGACGATTTCACCTTGGTAGACTATCATCCGCATCCGCACATAAAAGGGGTGGTCGCCGTTTAAGATTCCTTTGAATGAGACATATTTTGCTTTGTTTTTTAATTACCCTCTGCGTATTTCCCTTAACAGGGCAAGACACGGTTTCCGAAACGATCATCGAAATAGAAGATATGCAAATTCCGGAAGAAGGAACTTCGGAATTTGTAGCGGTCCCTTTTAGTATCGTAGAAAAAACCCCTGTTTTCCCAGGATGTGACGAAATCTCTGAAACGGACCTGAAAAAGTGCTTTCAAAAGAACGTGCAGCAACACGTGGCAAAACACCTTGAATACACTAAAAAAGACCTTAAGAACGATGTTCAGAAAAAGATGCGCGCAGTGTTTTTTGTTGCTATAGATGGAAAGATAGTAGATCCTAAATTTTATGGTTCGGACCCCCAATTAGAAAAAGAGGTTTTGCGGGTTTTAGCACTTCTTCCCCAGATGAAACCCGGGAAACAAAGAGGAAAAGTGGTACGCGTTGCTTTTTCGCTTCCTATCATACTTAACTAAACACGAAGAAAAAGCATTGTACGAAGAACGTGCTTTCTTCCATATTCCCATCGAACGTATTTTAAAGACCTGCGTATTAATTACAGGGGGGTGCCGCCTCCATGTACATCAAATTCCACGCCGTTTCATAACCAATTTTATGGGCCATCCAAGAGTTCCATGCTGCAGAACTTTTATCGGCCGGTTCATCGCCCAAAGCACAATCACCGGTAAGCAATGTATACATAAAACCACCGATCGCTTTGTCCAGGTCACGATGCATGTGCCAATTATCGCGATAGGCCGATTGCCCTGGTATGGCTTCCCTTAACTGCACGTACAACGTACGAACGGGGATTGCACGTCCTTGCGGCAGTTCGGCGTTTCGAACCATATAGAGTGCCGTGCCCAAATCGGTCCCATTTTCCGAATCAGAAAATCGTTTGTCCAAGCCATATTGCATCGATACGTTTCCATTGACCGAGCCGTCTTGCATCGGGAAACCAAGTGAAAAATCGAATTTGGAAGCATCGATCTTATAACGTTTATTGGCCTCAAAATTGGTATTGGCCCTTCCATAATTAAAATTAATAGGCGGCGTTCCATCTTTCACCAGTGATCTATCCGACTTGTCAATGACCCAACGCAATCCTCCCAAAATACCATTTTCAGAACTCGTGCCCGTATGATTGTAATTAAGCTCCAGTTCCTGGATATCGCAAGCCATGAAGGGAGATACAACGTTCGGTTTTCCTGTATAATGTGTTTTATTCGCTGCCTCCTTTACGCTTTCAAATACGCTATCGGCGATGGTATTGTCATACTCATACCCCGATTCGGAGGCGCTGGCACCAAAAATATGGGAATAGACAGCCGCTGCAGTGAGGTAAGCACCATTTGGACTGGGATGAACAGCAGCAGCATCTTGTTTATCGCTAGGCATTGCGTCCCATGCCAAACCGGCCGGCACGGCGGCCACCGTTGTCTTCGCGCCATCCGCAACACGGTATGTGACCTCTTCAAAATGTGCCATAGAAGCCCCGGCTATCGCCTCTTTGGGCCATATCATAAGCAAAAGCGTCTTTGCATTGCCCTCAGCAACTTTTGAGGCTATTTTATGAACGCCCAATGCATAATAACCCGGTATCGTAGCAACGATGTAGGGGTCTGCTGCGATTACCACATAGTCCCAATCTTTGTCCTTGTTCCCCGATACGTTTTGCATACGGTCTTCGTAGCCTTCCGGCCAATAATAATATTGGGTAAGGGAATGCCTAGAAAATGTATAATCATAAGAATCCCCACCAGATCCTAAGCCTACCGAAATTTGCTTGTTTTCATACATATCTTCTGCTTCCACATGCACCGTAGTGGAAACATTGGTGTCTCCGGTCAAGATTTTTTGTAACTCCCCCGCCGTAGCTTCCGGTGAGAAAGCCGCGGTACCTGAATCAATAGATCGGCTAGATCCAAGGACCAAAATATTCACGGCCCCATCTTCATTTACATCTCCGAAAACACCATCTTTCCCATCTTGTGAATCATCCGAATTGTTATCCTCCGACTGCTCCTCTGAACTATCCTCCGGCACATCACTGGCCGGTGTATCGTCTTTTGAACAAGCAGCTATTAAAAAAATGCACATTACCAGCAAATACAAGGTTGAAAACATGGTTGTTGAAGGCAGCCTATTACATCTCATGGGACGGATCATATTTTTTACTTTAAAGCGTTCATTGGCGAACTATTTTTCAAACGTATCCCATACCTTGATATTGCCCCTCTCCCTGCTTATTACTAATAATTCGACGAATTGCACTACTTCCTGTGCTCCAGTAAAAATAACGGGGTAGCTTTCCAATTTAAGAAGGTCATCACCCTCTTAGAAAGTGCCTTCTTTTTCTTTTTGACAGATCCAATCCCTTACTTGAAATGATGCGGATAAGACAGCCGATATAATTTTGCGCCAAGAAGTATAAAACCTGCGAGCCCAATTTTACAAAAGACGATTATTCTTAACTTTTTTTTGACAATTTTACGGGAAACATTGCCGTGCGATTCTTCGTATCTTTAACTACGAATGAAAGGTTCGGTTTATAGGACAGTCTTGGAATTTCTTTTTCCGGTACCTTTTGACGTACACGGGTGCAACCATTGAAGAAGCTAAAAAAGTGGGGATTATTGTAAGTTTTTTGCTTTTTTTTAGTCTTATAGCCTGTCAAAGTGGTTGGATTTATTCAATAGTACCAAATAATTGACTACCATGATTCTTACCGATTCTTTATTGGATTTCTTTTTAGAAACCCGAAAGTATACAGAGGACCTTTGCGCTCCTTTAGCGATTGAAGACTATGTGGTGCAGCCCATAGTCGATGTATCTCCTCCCAAATGGCATTTAGGACATACGACTTGGTTCTTTGAAGAGTTTATTTTAAAGCCGCATGCTCGGGGATATCAGGTATTTGATGAAGACTTTTCCTTTGTTTTTAATAGTTATTACGAAACGGTCGGGAAAAGGGTGGTACGCGCCGATCGTGGAAATTTATCTAGACCTTCAGTACAACGGGTATATGAATATAGAACCTATGTAACCCGGGGGATCAAAACTCTTTTTGAGCAGCCTCAAGGGAAAGAAGTACTTGATTTACTAGAAATTGGAATACACCATGAAAAACAACATCAAGAGCTCCTTTTAACCGACATTAAATACATCTTGGGTAACAACCCTTTGCTCCCTGTATACTCTGACAATTTTAAGGAACACCCCTCGGAAAGTCACTCGATGGAATGGATTTCAATGGATGAGGGTATGTATGAAATAGGACACGGTTCAACCGATTTTTGCTACGACAATGAATTGGGCAAGCACAAAGTATACCTTCATTCCTATCAAATAGCGAACAAGCTGACCACCAATCAAGATATTATGGATTTCATTGCGGCCGGAGGATATGACCAATTTGACCTCTGGCATGCCGAAGGTTGGGATTGGGTACGGCAAGAAGAGGTAAAAGCGCCTTTGTATTGGCATCAGATAGATGGAAAATGGCATTTCTACACTTTGAAAGGATTGACTCCCATTGACCCTGATGCACCTTTAGCACATATTTCTTACTTCGAAGCTTTTGCTTTTGCACAATGGAAAGGCTGTAGGCTCCCTACCGAATTCGAATGGGAAGCCGCACAGCGGTTCTTTGCGTGGGGCAGTCGTTGGGAATGGACCGAAAGTGCGTATCTACCGTATCCCAATTACCAAAAAGCGGCGGGTGCCCTTGGCGAATACAATGGCAAGTTTATGGTGAATCAAAAAGTACTTCGGGGCGGTTCGGTCGCCACCCCTAAAAAGCATACCAGACCTACCTATAGAAACTTCTTTCAGACGCACCTACGGTGGCAATATACCGGGTTAAGGTTGGTCAAATAAATACGACATAACATACATGCAACAAGGAACAGTTATTACTTTCAAGACCCAATTTGAGGAAGAGGTCTATAACGGGCTTACCACATTTCCCAAACATTTATCATCCAAATATTTTTATGATGCCATTGGTGATAAGCTATTTCAGGATATCATGCAGATGCCCGAATACTACCTTACCGATGCGGAGTTTGAAATTTTTGAAACCCACAAACAAGAAATAACCGATTTTTTCTCCAAGACGGATACGCCTTTTAACCTTATTGAACTTGGGGCAGGCGATGGTAAAAAAACGAAGTTGTTGCTGCGGCAACTCATGAAAAAGAAGGAACATTTCTCCTATTATCCTATCGACATTAGTCAAAATGTACTCGACGGGTTAGATGACTCTCTTCGAGAAGAACTACCAAAACTCACGGTAGTTCCCGAACAAGGTACTTATTTTGAAGCACTTGAAAGAATTGATGCAAAAGATAAGGGGCGAAAAGTGATTCTTTTTCTGGGGTCGAACATTGGCAACCTATTACACAAACAAGCCATTGTTTTCCTAAGTCAAGTACAAGCCTTGATGCGTAAAGGAGATTTGTTTTTTGTAGGCTTGGACCTAAAGAAAAACCCACAAACCATTCTGGATGCCTATAACGATCCTACGGGAATAACCGCCGCCTTTAATAAGAATGTGCTAACGCGTATTAACCGGGAGCTAGGGGGCACTTTTGAGCTAGATGCTTTTATGCATTGGGAAGTATACGACCCGGAAACGGGTACGGCAAAAAGTTATTTGGTATCAAAAAAAGAACAGTCGGTGACCATTGAGGCGTTAGATCTTACCATAGATTTTAAACCTTGGGAAACCATCCACACCGAAATTTCCCAAAAATATGATGACGCTACCGTTAACTGGTTAGCAGCGCAATCGGGCCTGCAAGTGATCAAACGCTATACAGATGCCAACAAGCTGTACGCAAACTATGTATTTGAAAAAAGCAATAATCCCTAAAAACATTGGAGTCCCGTACCTCATCACAGGGGTCCTACAAATTCTTAAAACTAAAAAAAGATGAAAGCAATCTGGAACAATACCGTCATCGCCGAGAGCGATGAGACCGTAGTCATTGAGAATAACCATTATTTCCCCGCAGAAAGCATAAAAAGTGAGTTCTTCAAGGAAAGCACTACACATACTACCTGCCCTTGGAAAGGGGTCGCATCCTATTATACAATTGAAGTAGATGGCAAAGAAAACCCTGATGCCGCATGGTTTTATCCAGAAGTAAGTGAACTTGCAAAAGGGATTAAAGGCAAGGTCGCCTTTTGGAAAGGCGTACAGATAGAAAAATAAGCAGCCTACAAGAAAAAAAGCCCGATTGTATGGTACAATCGGGCTTTTTAATCATTTAAGAATTTACTACAATTCCAATACTGCATTTTCCGCACCGGCATAGTCGTTCCACTGGTAACGATCTGCTTCCGCTTCGTTCACATAAGCACCGTCAATAATGTACTTGAATTCGAAGCTACCTTCTTTTGGTAATTCAAAGGTACCTTTGAAGTTTCCGTTCTTTAATTTTTTTAAAGAACTCCCTTTGGTACTCCAATTATTGAAGTCACCGACTACGGCTACTTTTTTAGCCTCTTCTGCAGGTACTGTAAAGGTTACCTTACAAACTGGTTTTGTCTTTAGATATTGTTTAGCTATTGCCATGATTTTAAATTTTAAAATTTTTGGCAAAATTAGCGCATAAATATCCTAGTATACAATGACTTATGTCAGTTTTATCAATTTGGTAATAATTCCCTTACTTTTAGCGAACTTCGTTAAAAAACCCAGCCTCAATTTTTCAACTGTGCAACACTTACTTCCTTGTTTTTAAGATTTTTACAATACTATCGACCTCCTTTTCAGTATTATAAAAATGAAAACTAAAGCGTATTCCGCCACCTCGTTGTGCACATACCACATTATTTTCCAACAGCTTTTGATACAAAGTAGCGTCGCCTTTACAATTGAAAATAGTGCTATGGCCTTTTCGCCTTAACACTGCCTCTTCTAGCAGGCCCAGCTCCGCAAACCCTTCTTTGGCTTTCTCGGAGAGTAATTTTAGCTGTTTTTCAATCTTTGACATTCCGATGTTTTGTAAAAATTCTAGGGAATACTTTAAACTTCCGAAGTTGAAGGTGTCTAAATGCCCCGGTTCAAAATGTTTAGCAAAACGAATATTCCCTTTTTCCTCAAGGTTTCCGTTGGCTGCGTTAAAACCGACCGATTTCACGGCCACTGTTTCCTTTACAGTATCCTTGAACAACATAAAACCATTGCCATAACCGGCCAACAACCACTTGTATCCGCTTGCTCCCAATACATCTAGGGGAGACTTGGCAAAATCAAAATGGGTCATTCCGCAAAACTGTGTCCCATCTGCAATGATCAAAAGGTCGGGAAATTCGTTTTTCAGTTGCGCTAAAAACCCCATATCTATTTGAATCCCATTTAGCCATTGTACCAGACTTAGTGCCAAAACACGAATCCCTTTTGACCGCACCGCAGTTGCAATGCGTTGCTCAAGATCCGCATCTATGAGAACATATTCAATGTCAAAATCCCGATTTTCAAAAGGCCAGCTTACCGAAGGGTAATCATTTTCTAAAAGCAGCACTTTGCGTTTCTTGGATAGGCCTTCCAACATCAAATTAAGCCCCAGAGAGAAATTGGGTACCAGCGCTACGTTCCCATTGGGGCAATTAAAAAAACGTGCGACGGTTTTTCGTACTTGTGGCGTTTGATCATGCATCGCCTTCATTTTCATCAAACTCCCACTAATGAGAAAATCAAGATCATGTTCTTGTCTCCACTCCAATAGTCCGTCATACAAGAGACCGGACGCTGCCGTATTTGCATAAATGTATTGTCCTAAAACGGGAAACTGTTTTCGTATTTTATCCATACACATCAAAAATTAAGAACGGGCAATTGCCGTATCTTTGTGTTTAAAGATACTCGATAGCGATGTTCCCTAAAAATAAAACCACTTCTGAAGTCGACCTTGAACAACACGAGCTTCTTGAGCATGCGCAAACCCGAATCAAGCAGAAAAAGCGACTCTATATACACTTTGTTATTTTTCTCATCGGAAGTGTGTTTTTAGTCCTCATCAATAAAATATTGAAGTACGGTGAACCCTATGACTGGTTCATTTGGGGGATTACCTTTTGGGCTTTTCTATTTGTTGTTCATGCTTTTAATGTGTTCTTTACCCAACAATTCATGGGGAAGGCATGGGAACGCACCCAACGGGAAAAATTGGTCGCAAAACAACGCCAACGTATCGCGGCGTTGCAAAAGGAAATCGAAACCGATTTTCCCCTCAATAATATCAATAAAAAAAAAGATCTTTGAACACTATTACGATGATCGCCGCAGCGGCGGAAGACAACGCATTGGGCAAGGACAATGACTTGTTATGGCATTTGCCCCATGATTTTAAACGTTTTAAAAGGCTAACAACCGGGCACCCCATTATTATGGGACGTAAAACCTTTGAGAGTTTTCCGAAACCACTTCCTAAGCGAAAACACATTGTAATCACCCGGGAGAGCACCTATAAAATTAATTTTGAAGATTGCTATGTGGTACATTCTATTGCGGCCGCATTGAACATGGTAAAGGAAGCACCATTGGCTTTCATTATTGGGGGCGGTGAAATATATCGGCAGGCCGAAAAATTCTCAAATGCCATTGAATTGACACGGGTACACGCCACCTTTGAAAATGCCGACACCTTTTTTCCCGAACTTGACGAAACGATATGGGAGTTGATGGCCACCGAATTTCACCCGAAGGATGAACGACATAACTACGACTTCACCTACTTGACCTATCATAGAAGGGACAACCAAAGGATTGTTTAAAAATTTAAATACGCTATTTCGGTAGGCTCGGAATCCGTTAAAAAACTAGCTAAGGTCTCTACCTTATGATTCGTAAAAAAAGTACTTAAACCTTTTTTACGAGCTGCTTTCAAGGCGTTATTTTTTTCTAGAACGGCTTCGGTCTGTTTGGCTACCGCTGCTCCCGAATCAATTATTTTAACCTGTTTCGGGAGCAGCGATCTTAAGGTTGGCACCAAATACGGATAATGGGTACACCCCAGTACCAAATAGTCGATATTCGCTTTGATCATTGGGGCCAGATAGCGCTTTAAAAGTGTTCGGGTTTCCTCCGAATCTACTTGACCAGCCTCAATTAAAGGCACCAGACCTGTCCCTTCTTGTTCTACAATTTGTATTCCCGCCGCATAATTTTCCGCAGTGCTATGAAAAAGACTGCTGCTGAGCGTTCCCTTGGTAGCCAGGATTCCGACGGTTTTTGACGTAGATTGCAAAGCCGCGGGTTTGATAGCTGGCTCTATTCCAATAAAGGGAACCCTATAGGTTTTTCGCAAATAATCGATGGCATTCGTAGTCGCGGTATTGCAAGCTACAATGATCAGCTTGCATTTTTGCTCCAAGAGTAGCTCGGTATTTTTTATACTCAATTCCCTTATTTCAACTTCCGATTTCTCTCCATAGGGGGCATTCTTACTATCGGCCAAAAAGATGGTATCTTCATATGGTAAACGCTTTCGCACCTCTTTCCAAATAGAGGTCCCTCCGACACCGGAATCAAACATACCTATGGGGTTTTTATTCATAGTCGCTCTGTTACTCTAGCACTTTTACAATGGGAGTGCCCGTACTTCCGTTTGGGAAAGCGATTCCCAGCAAGCTTGCAATGGTAGGGGCAATATCCGGAATTTCCGTCCGTTCGACCGTACTTCCTTTTCGAATGCCTTTTCCATAAAACAAGAGCGGTACATGGGTATCATATATTTGAGGGGAACCGTGCGTGGAGCCTGTTTCAGGATAGGTGATCGTTCCGGGCTTCAGTACGACCAAAATATCTCCGGAGCGTTTTTGATGATAGCCATTCTGCAAAATGTACGGAATACCAGCTGTATAGTTATTTTGAGACATTTGTTCCCCTGTATACACCCGATCGATTCCTTCGTAATTCAACAATTCCCCTGCCAGGGCTCTTTGCACCTCGCCTACCGTTAAATCGAGGTTTTTGATGATTTTATGATCTAGGAAAAACTGGTAATTCGAGAAGTTCTTAACAATATCGGTAGTGCCATAGGTAAATTGTAGATACTGCCCGAAATCTGCTTTGACGGCCTCCCAATTCATATAGCCGGCCGGAATCTTTTGTGCCCTTAAATACGCGGGCACATCTATGGCGCCATGATCGGCGGTCAAAAATACCGTATAGGCATCTTTCCCTACCTTTTTATCCAGGGCATTCAAAAGGCGTTCCAAATCTTTGTCCAGATGCAGGTAGGTATCTTGTATCTCTTTTGAGTTCACGCCAAACTTATGCCCCACATAATCGGTACTCGAGAAACTGATCGCAAGGAAATCGGTACTACCATTATTTCCCAGCCTTTCTGCTTCCAATGCCTTTAAGGCAAAGTCTGTGGTAATGCTATTTCCATAGGGGGTATATTTCAAAATCTCGAAGTCAAGATTCTTGTTCAGCATGTTTGGCGTATTATGCGGAAAAGTAGGTGTAGTCTCTGTTTCAAAAAGTCCTTCATAGGGATTATTATCGGGCCCGCTCTCTACATAAGTAGCAATATCTTTCAAGGTAGTCCACGGTTTTTTATAGCCTTTTACAACACCTGAGTTGTTAAAATCGTCGACCCATTTGGGGAGTGTATTCATGTAATAGGTACTACTGATCCATTTCCCTTCATCTTCTCCGTTAAACCAATACGCGGCATTCGCCGTATGCCCACCCGGCAAAACCGCTCCCCGGTCCTTTAAGGCTACTGCAATGGTTTTACCGCGCATTTCGGTATGGAGTCGCAATTGATCGGTGAGTGTGGTCACATTCAACCGATGGGGCGACATCTTACCGGCATCCGAGAGGGTTCCTACCGAAAGGTACGTGCTATCCCCAGCGCAATATACTTCGGACCCGGAGGTCTTGTCATACCAGTCATTTCCAATGATACCATGTGTTGCAGGGGTAGTACCCGTATAAACAGATGCATGCCCGGGACCGGTGCTTGTCGGTGCATAGTTAAAGTGATTGTTTTTACAATTAAAACCTTCGTTCACTAAACGCTTAAAGCCTCCTTCCCCGTAATGCCCCCAAAAACGTGTTAGGTAGTCATAGCGCATTTGGTCTACCACTATACCTACCACCAGTTTGGGAGTCGTCATCAATTGTGTCTTTTCCGGATTTTTGGACGCATTTTTCTTTCTTTGGGCATCGGATTCAAAAGGCCTTAGGACCAGGAGTAATAGTAAAAATAGTAGTAGTTTAAAGTTCATGAATATGGGTTATGAATTGATGGCGTAAAAGTAAATAAATTCAATCTTAATATTTGAAATCGAGGTTAAATGATATTCATTATTGTTATTTTTACTTTAAGAAGTCTATTTTTAATTCATGAACTACCTTACTCAGATCGGCAGCTATTTTATTATGCTGCGAGAAATCTTCAAAAAACCCACCAAATGGCGTATCATGAAGACCCTTGTTTTAAAGGAAATAGATGAGTTGGTATATGGTTCTCTGGGTATCATTATTTTCATTTCTTTCTTTATCGGGGCGGTTGTCACGATTCAAACCGCGTTGAACCTTAACAATCCGATCATACCCAAAAATCTAATCGGGTTTGCGACGAGGCAATCGGTCATCTTGGAATTCGCTCCCACCTTCGTCTCGATCATTATGGCCGGGAAAGTGGGGTCTTACATAACTTCAAGTATCGGTACGATGCGGGTCACCGAACAGATAGATGCTCTGGAGGTCATGGGTGTAAACTCTTTGAACTACCTCGTATTCCCCAAGATCATTGCCATGCTTTTTTATCCTTTCGCTATTGCCATCTCAATGTACGTCGGTATTTTTGGTGGCTGGCTGGCCGGTGTTTTTGGAGGTTTTTTAACCAGTGCCGATTTCGTAACAGGCCTTACCCTTGAGTTTATTCCGTTTCATATCGTATATGCCTTTATCAAAACATTGCTATTCGCATTTATCATTGCCACCATACCTTCTTTTCATGGATATTACATGAAGGGCGGTGCCTTGGAGGTGGGTAAGGCCAGTACCACCTCGTTTGTATGGACGAGTGTGGTCATCATTATTCTAAACTATATACTAACGCAACTTTTACTGGGCTAATGATTGAGGTTAGAGATATTCATAAATCATTCGGTGACACCCATATATTAAAAGGGCTCTCAACGGTATTCGAAAATGGGAAGACCAATTTGATTATTGGACAGAGTGGCTCAGGGAAAACCGTATTCCTTAAATGCCTTTTAGGGCTTTTTACTCCGGAAGAAGGGGATATCTGCTACGACAATAAGAGCTATTCAAAACTTACCACTGACGAAAAACGTGACTTACGGCAAGAAATGGGCATGGTGTTTCAGGGAAGCGCCCTTTTTGATAGTATGACCGTAGCCGGCAATGTACAATTCCCTTTGGAAATGTTCACCAAACAAGCCAAATCGGAAATGGCGGATCGCGTTGATACGGTCTTAAAACGGGTAAACCTGATAGATGCACATCATAAATTCCCTTCGGAAATTTCGGGTGGGATGCAAAAAAGGGTCGCTATTGCCAGAGCGATCGTAATGAACCCTAAATACCTCTTTTGTGATGAACCCAATTCAGGGCTCGACCCAAAAACAGCCATTCTTATCGACGACCTCATTAAGGAAATCACGGAAGAATACGACATTACAACGGTGATCAATACCCACGACATGAACTCTGTGATGCAGATCGGCGAAAAGATACTCTTCCTGAAAAATGGCCTAAAAGAATGGGAAGGAAGCAAACATGAAATCTTTAAAACAGATAACGAGGCCGTTACCGACTTCGTCTACTCTTCCGAACTGTTTAAGAAGGTGCGACAAATGTACATTGAGGAACGAAATTAGGACCAATTGCTTCCCGAATTTTTTACATCAACGGTTATTCTTGAATAATTTCCTTTAACTGAATCGTTGTATCTTTCAATCGTATTTTGAGCCAGTTATGCAATTTTTTAGTGTCTGCGACAACCTTGGCGCGTCGCGCAGAACGCTTCCATTTGGCCTCAAACACTGGAATGGTATCTGTCTTTTTAAAATCGGTTACTACGGCATCGGCAAAACCCAACGATTCTAAATTCTCATAGTTACTTTTTGCTTCTGCGCTAATATCCTGAAAAGGGATTTGGCGCGCGACCGATTTCTTGATGCGGTTCAATTCCGATTCCAGCAAACGGATCTTTTCGTCTTTCCCCAGTAGTTCGCTTTTTTGGGATTGGTAGAGTTCATCTACGTATTTCAGCTGATTTACTTGGTCGTTCTGGGCCCCTTGAATTATTTTAAGGTCACATTTATCCAAGTATTTGAACTCTTGCATTTTTGCTTCCCAGGTCGCTACCACCCCATCAGGAACCCCTTCACTGCCCATAAAGATGAGCTCTATGGTGGCCACGTCGTCTCGTTCGTAACTCAAAACAGATAGGTCTCTCAAAAATCGGCCATCCTTGGTAAACTTATAGGGTGTAATATTCTCTTGGATGAACCTATTGGCGTCGCTATTGAATTTGAATTCTTTATAGACCCCCCAAAAAATCCACCCGGCCGGTATCATCACCGCCAACGCCGTTACCGAAACCAAACGCGCTATCAACCTACGACGTTTTGAATTGGCGTAGCGTACCATTGGGAACCGCAGTATTTTAAGTACAAGAAAAGTGGCGAGCCCAATAAAAATGGTATTGATCCCAAAGAGCAACATAGCTCCGCCGGCATACTCCCAATTACCAATGGCCAAACCATATCCCACCGTACAGAGTGGTGGCATTAATGCGGTAGCGATCGCAACTCCAAAAATAACACTGGCGATCGTTCCCTTTTTTGCCCTTGCAATAACCAGGGCCAACCCGCCGAAAAAGGCGATCAACACATCTCGAATATCTGGTTTTACCCGAGCCAAAAGTTCAGAAGATTCGGCCTTTAATGGAAACATCCAGAAAAACAAAAAGGCCGTCAATACACTTAGAACAACCATTACGGTTAAATTCTTAAGCGATCGCCGTAAGGTGTCGATATCATTGATCGCCAACGACATCCCCATACCTAAGATGGGGCCCATCAAAGGAGAAATTAACATCGCCCCGATTACTACCGCGGTGGAGTTTGCATTAAGACCGATAGAGGCAATAAAAATTGAACAGATTAAGATCCAAGACGTATGCCCCTTAAACGGAATATCGGCAATGATGGCTTCTTTCGTGGCCTCCTGATCGGTATTCTTACGAATGTCCAACAGTTCGGAAAGAAACTTTTTGGTGCTTCCAAGGAGTCCCTGAAAGTCTTTTTTCACCTCCTGTTTGCTCTGTACGGGTTCTTCTAAATGGTCTTGGTTCTGTTGTCCTGTATCGTCACTCATATTTACGCATATTGGTCTCCAAAGGTATCTTTTACTTTAGCCAGCACCTGCTTAATGTCCTGCTCTTTCGATTTTGGATAGATCAGCAAAACTTCTTCCTTATCCACAATAATATAGTCCTCCAATCCGTCTACGACCACAATCTTGTCTTTCGGGGAACGAATCATATTCCCGTTGGCATCTTGACTGATTACTTTACTGTTGACTACGGCATTGTTGTCCTTGTCCTTGTCCAACTTATCATATAGTGACCCCCAGGTACCCAGATCATTCCAGTCAAAGGTGGCCGGAAGCACAAAAATGGATTTGGAGTTTTCCAAAATCGCATAGTCTATCGAGATGTTTTCTGCCTTTGGATAATTTTCCTTGATAAAATCGGCCTCGTCGGAATTATTATAACAAGATATCCCCGTCTCAAAAAGTTCGTACTGCGCCGGTTGATAGTTCTTAAATGCGTTGACAATGGTTTTGACGCTCCACATAAAGATTCCCGCATTCCATAAAAAATTACCTTGTTCTAAAAATTCCTTGGCCGTTTCATAGTTCGGCTTCTCACGAAATTGGTGCACCTTTTTTAAACCTTCTCCGCTAGGTTTCTCAAACTCGATATATCCAAAACCGGTATTGGGAAAGGTAGGTTTGATACCCAACGTACACAATACCTCTTCTTTTTCACATTTATCAAAGCAACTTATAACGTCTTTCGCAAAGGCCTCCTCATCCTCTATCCAATGATCACTTGGTGCAACGATCATCACCCCGTCGGGGTTCATTTTTTGTATTTTTAGTGCAGCGTACAGGATACAAGGTGCGGTATTTCGCATTGCCGGCTCTAATACGACCTGCTCTTGCTTTACCAAGGGCAATTGTTCCAAAACCAGGTCATTGTACCGCTCATTGGTTAAAATTAGGATATTTTCTGTCGGTACGAACTTGTTTAAACGCTTAAAGGTCTTTTGTATAAGGGTATCCCCTGTACCCAACATATCATGGAATTGTTTGGGGTTTTCGGTGGTACTAATGGGCCAAAACCGCGATCCTACTCCGCCAGCCATTAAAACAGCATAATAATTTTTGTTCATATTCAGTCTTTAATTAAATCTACTTGCGCATTTGGTTGAAAGAGATATATTTTACCTGTGGACATCTCGACACATTCATATCGTTTGACCCGTTTGTTCCCTTTTTTATAAAGTTTGCCATTGTACAGACGGAAAATACTTCCAAAGGGTAATTCAAAAACGTAGGATTTATCCGTATGTTGTGTGTCGAACTCCTTCAAAGCTATCGACAATTGTGCATCGGTACTACTACTTGCCCTAGGATTCTTGAAATGTCGTGCCAACAAGGGCAATAGTTTCGATGGGAAAATCTCCGGTCGAATAAACGGAAGCATTAGTCTTTGAAAAGTATGTTTCCATTCTTTCCCATGAGGTTTAATGCGGCGTCCATATTTTTCAAAGGCTACTAAATGCGCAATTTCATGAACCAGTGTAATAAGAAAACGGTACTTGTTCAAGGTAGCATTTACGGTAATCTGATGCTTGCCATTTGCCAGTCGACGATAATCACCATGGCGTGTAACACGTTCGTTCACAATCTTAAGATGTACGCCCGTTTGTTTGATCAACGTCAAACAAGATGCTACCGATCTTCCTGGAATGTATTTTTGAAGAATATCGTCCATTACCACAAAAATAGGGTATTTAAGGGGATGTCAAAACCATCTTCCAAGGCGATTGAAGCAGATTGTAAAAGAATTGTTAGCGAATGGTTCCCTAAATGAAAAGCATACTTACCTCATCACTAGTTTGCGATTGCAGATCTTACCAGTACCTTTAGTGAACAATCCCAAAAAACGATCTAAAGCGGCATACATATGCGATCTCTTGTACTACTTCTTGTTGCACTTCTTCCAATGCAGGTATTATTGGGACAGTCGTACTTAAAAAAATTGGAGACACCACAAGATTTCAAAAATCTAAGTGGTACCCCCTTGGTTGAAAAATATGGTCAAGTAAGTGCCGTTAAATTGGTTTTCGACCTCCAGTCTGAAAAGTTATATTTCTTAAATGCCAAAAACTACAAATACCACTATGCCTTTTGCAGCGAGTATTTGAATTACAGAGGGGAGCTCGATTATTTTAACGAGCATAATTATTCTACAAGTAAAAAACGCCGCTTTTTACTGGGCAACCTTAACCATTTTAAGAACCAAAACCGCTACAGTCTTGAAATTGCCGCCTCTGATGCGATGCAACTTTCTGAGATAGGGCGTTTGTACCAACTGGTGCGGCAAAACACCTTTATTCAAAATGATCTCACATTTTTCTTAAATAGCAACCGACTACAAAAAGAGGCGAATACGCTCCAAACTTCTATGGCCATTTTGAAGCCTTCGGACATATATGCAGCACTCGACTATCAAGCCATTAGCAAATACAAAGGGCGTGGATTTGTACGGATTATCAATGACTTTACCACTGAAAAAGACCTGATTCAACCCACCGATATCATCGTCTTAAACGAAACACCCTTATACCTGCCGACGGTCGCAGGAATTGTAGTATCCGAATTTCAAACCCCCTTGAGCCATTTGACTATTTTGGGACAAAATCGCAAAATTCCCATTGCTGCGTATAAAAAGGCATTCCTGGACAAACATATTGCGGCAATGGCGGGACAGTGGGTACAATATGAAGTGAAAAGCGATACTTTTTTAATCAATATAGCCAAAAACAAACGCCTCTCGAAAAGAAGAAAAAAACGAATAAAACTCCATCATAATCTTGAAGTTGATTCCCTAGTAGGGGTTGAACACTTACAGAAGCGTTCATTCGATTTTGCGGGAAACAAAGCGGCCAATTTTGGATTGTTGTACCAATTAAGCAAAAAGGCGACCTTTAAAACGCCAGAAGGTGCCTTTGCAATTCCCTTTTACTTTTATGACCAACATCTCCAAAACGGAGAAGGAAAAGCACTGCTAGGACAGGTACTTCGTTTGAACGGTACCACAAACCCGGATTCAATTCGTTCCCGACTAAAACAACTGAGAACGAACATCAAAAAAACACCCCTGGACAAAACGCTGCTTCGATCCATTGAAAAAAGAATTTCCAAAACCAATGGTACTGCGAGAATGCGTTTTCGTTCCTCTACAAACGCCGAAGATACCAAGGGTTTCTCAGGGGCCGGACTATATACTTCCAAAACAGGTATCCTGAACCACCCCAAAAAAACAATCGAAAAAGCCATTAAAAAAGTTTGGGCCAGTCTTTGGTCGTATGAGGCATTCATGGAACGAATGTATTTCGACATTCCCCAAGAAGAAGTATTTATGGGTATTCTAGTGCATCGGTCTTTTCCCAATGAGGCGGTTAACGGGGTCGCAATTACCAAAAATCTATATCGCAAAGACGCTCAAGGCTTTGTAGTAAACGCACAATTGGGAAATGAGAATGTGGTCGCTCCCAAGGCAGGCATGACCAGCGATCAATTTATTTGCTATCCCGATCAGGCCGATTTACTTTATAAGAATACGGTAGATATTATCACCACCTCTAGCCTTAACAAAGGACAACTGACCATGTCCCAGCAAGAAATAGCACATTTGGCAAATCAATTGGCCTTGGTAAAAAAGTACTTTCATAAGAAAAAATACAAATCCAAAGCATATATAGACCTTGGTATAGATGTAGAGTTCAAACTTGATGGTGTCGCCCGCCAGCTCTACATAAAACAGGCAAGAATTTACAACGACTAAGGTTGGCCTTATATAAACTTCCTTGCAAAATTTCTATTTTGCATCGGTATTCAAACGACCATACCTTACCAAATGAGAAACTTGATCATTGCATTGCTTGCCACACTCGCAATTAGTTGCGGACCAAAAATCTTCAAAACAAAATGGACCAGAGAAATCGCGCCGGAAGTGTATATTACCCGTTTCGAAACCTCCAAAGGTGTTTTTGATGTTAAGGTAACCCGCGTACATTCCCCAAAGGCCGCCGACCGATTTTATCAATTGGTGAATCACTCATTTTTCGACAACGGTCTTTTTTACCGAGTCTATCCCCATTTTGTCGCCCAGTTCGGCACTACCGATGCCACAAAACTCAACCTATGGCAGGCCATTAAAGTTCCCGACGAACCCGTTATCAAGGGTAACAGGACAGGTGCACTAAGTTTTGGCAGAGGGGGGCCGCACAGCAGGACCACAGACCTTTACATCAACCTAAAAGAGAATACCTATCTCGACACGATTAATTTTCAAAACGTTATTGGCTTTCCTTCATTCGGAAAAGTAATTGAGGGAATGGAAGTTGTAAATTCCTTGTACGCGGGCTATGGCGACGATACGATGGACACTTTACATTTAATGTATTCAAACAAGGGCGAATTTATCAAACGATTTCCAGCCTTGGATAGTATTGATCGGGTGTATCTCTTAGAATAAGATAAACTTGGTAGAGCCGAAATCTGCAACGGCCTATTGATGGTTGTTTTCTCCTCCCTTAAATAGATACACCAACATTCCAAAACCATTACCAAACGCAATGCTTACATAGTGGGGTATCGCAAAAATCCCTTCATACATAGTACCTAGAAATACGCCATATTCTTCCACACAGGCCCTACCAATATAGGACATACGCCACCAATGTCGTGTGGTTTTCCCTTGACTGCCATCTTTATAGACCTCTTGCCCTGTAATATATACACATTTCAGATGATTGCGAAGCGTACAGCGATTTACGACCTGTGTTCCTCTTCTAAATAGATTCTTATCCTTTTTCATTGCGAAAAATTAGTTTCCCCTTACAAAAACTCAAGGAGTACTACTTGAGACCTGCAATAACTTACCATTGAAATGCTTATTTCCGGTCAAGGCAAAGTCTTTGATATAGGATGCCATCTCCAAAGCAGTGACCGGGGCTTCATAACCCGGAAAAGCCTCTTCAAGCATTTCGGTCTGTACAGCACCCAACGCCAGCACATTAAAAGAAGGGCCGGTTTCCTTAAACTCTTCGGCCCATAACTCGGTAAGCGTAATGACTGCCGCCTTACTGGAACTATAAGCAGAAAGTCCTGGAAATTTCATGCTGCCCTGTACCCCGCCCATAGAGCTTACGGTGATCACATGCCCGGTCTTGGGCATTCTCGGTATGGCCAATTGGGTTACCGCAGCAACTCCAAAAACATTCACCCGATATACTTCCTCAAAAGATTCCATATCCGTATCTAAAAAAGGGACGTTCAACAACTTTCCGGCATTGTTGATCAACACGTCCACTGTTGGAAAATCATCCGCTAAATAGTGCTCTAATTTTGCCAGATCTGCAGTATTGGCAAGATCAAAAGAAAAGGTTTTGATATTCTCATGTGCTAAATCGGCAATGGGTTTCTCATTTCTAGAAAGCGCAAGCACCTGATGCCCTTCATCAGCAAAAAGGCGGGCCATTTCAAAACCAATTCCCCGGCTCGACCCCGTAATTATGATAGAAGCCATTAGTTGTATTTAATTTCTTTGGTAGGCGCATTCGCAATTCCTTCCATAACGGGAATCGCCTTGTTTACCACCTTGGCCATATGCTCGAAATCTATTGTATCAACCTCATCCCCTACCTTATGGTAATGGTCAAAATTGGTGAAATCAAACGTACAATACGTTTGGGAAGGTACATTGAACACCGTATGAAAGGGGTAGTTATCAGATCTTTTAAAAAGATTGAGTTCTTTTGCCTTTGGTAAAAAACCGGCAAAGGTAATATCCGAATAACGATTGCTAACCGCTGCCATATTCGACAGTTCGTAACCGGACATATATAACAGATGGTCTTTACCGACCATAGGGACTCCTACCATTTCAAAATTGAGCATCACATACAAATCGAGGTTCTGTTGTTTCAGTTTTTTCGCAAGATGTTCCGACCCCAGTAGTCCCTTCTCCTCTGCGCTGAACAGTGCAAAAATAATACTGCGTTTATTTTTTTTGGTTGTGCCGAAATAGCGTGCCAGTTCTATTACGGTAGTGGTTCCCGTGGCATTATCATTCGCTCCATTGGCTATCGTATCGTCTCCTTCGCCGCCAATGATCCCGATATGATCGTAATGGGCCCCGATAATGACGTATTCATCCTTAAGAACGGGGTCCGAACCTTCTACTACCCCCACGACATTATACGCTATCTTTTTAAAATTTGACAAGGTATCCCGATAGCTATTAAAATAAGGCGAAACTCCGTTTTTTTGAAAGACATTTTCGATATAGTCGGCCGCCTTGGCTATTCCTTCGCTTCCAGAATCACGACCTTGCAATTCATCGGAAGCCAAAAAGTTCATATGCGCAGCGATTTGTTCGGTGCCCGTAAATTCTTTATCCAGGGTAGTCTTCGAATTTTCTATCCCGGTGGCCTGCACCGCCACTTCCCCCGCGGTTTCTACAATACGCCCTTTCACACCATCCGGACCCTGAGGGATATTGTCGGCATCCGTTTGCTGCAGTTGACTACTACCACAGGCAAAACTGAGTGTTGATAAAAGAACTACCAGTTGTTTTTTCATCTGTCTAAATTTAGTATTTTATAAAGGTTCGCTATAATTCGCCATTAAAGATGTTGCTTGGCGTCAAGAATTGTTATACCCCATTTTATAATGACGTTCTGAAGTTCTAAAGATAAAAAAAGCATCCCTAACGAGCAGGAATGCTTTCAAATCTTTAAACGGTATTTATGCTACACGCGCGGTGATGGGGCCGACCCATTTAGGCCAACATGGTCACCGGATGTTCCAAAAACGCCCTAAGGGTCTGTAAAAACTGTGCCCCTACCGCACCATCTACTGTTCTATGATCACAGGCCAACGTGACCTTCATGGTATGTCCCACCACAATTTCCCCATTCTTGACAACTGGTTTTTGAACAATTGCACCAACGGATAAAATTGCTGAATTCGGTTGATTAATGATAGAGGTGAATTCTTGGATTCCGAACATTCCCAAATTGGAAACGGTAAAGGTACTCCCTTCCATTTCGGGTATGGTCAACTTCTTGTTTCTTGCTCTTCCTGCCAAGTCTTTTACTGCCGCCCCTATTTGGGTAAGGCTCATCTGATCCGTAAACTTTACGACCGGCACGACCAAGCCTTCATCGACGGCTACCGCCACCCCAACACTAATATGATGATTGTATCGCGTAGTATCGCCATTCCAGGTAGTATTCACCTGTGGATGTTTTTTCAATGCCATTGCACAAGCCTTTACAACCATATCATTGAAAGAAACCTTCGTTTCCGGCAAGCTATTGATTTGGGCACGCGCCTCTTTGGCACTATCCATATCTACCTCAATGGTAAGGTAAAAATGCGGCGCCGATTGCTTGGAATTCACCAATACTTTGGCAATCGTTTTTCGCATCGACGAATTCTTCACTTCCTCGCTACCTTCCGTTCCTACCGGAAGCTGTACCGATGGGGCCGCCACTGCATTCGAATCCGTTTTGGCATCTGCATTCGGAGCCACCGGTGCTACTATCGCAGCGGGTTGGAAATTCTCTATGTCTTTTTTTACGATTCTCCCCTGATCACCAGAACCGGTGACCTGTGAAAGATCGATTCCTTTATCGGAAGCAATTTTCTTTGCTAAGGGAGAAGCAAAAATACGTTGCCCGTCCGTGGTTGTTTTAACCGTGGGCGCTTCGGCCACTTTCTCTTCTTTCACCTCCGCAACGGCCGGTGCTTTTTCAGTCGATGGTTTTGCAGTCAAAACCGCATCTACATCGGTACCTTCCGGACCAATAACGGCCAGTACGGCATCTACTGGAGACGATTCTCCCTCTTGAATTCCGATATATAATAAGGTACCCGCATAAAACGACTCAAACTCCATCGTCGCCTTATCAGTTTCGATTTCCGCAAGAATATCCCCTTCCTCCACTGTATCCCCTACTTTCTTAAGCCAGCTGGCCACCGTACCTTCTTCCATGGTATCGCTCAAACGAGGCATTTTGATGACCTCAACACCCTCTGGCACCTCGGTAGAAGAGTTCGCGCCAGTATCGTCGGTCGCTTCTTGGGGAGCAGCACTTTCCGATACCGCCGGGGCACTTTCTTCGGCGGGTGCTGGGCTACCGTTCAACAAACCGGAGATATCTTCGCCTTCCGCTCCAATAATTGCCAATAGTGAATCAACGGGTGCTCCGTCCCCTTCAGCTATTCCGATATGTAAAAGCGTTCCTTCATGAAACGATTCAAACTCCATCGTTGCCTTATCGGTTTCGATTTCTGCCAAGATATCACCTTCTTCTATTTTGTCCCCGACCTGCTTCAACCATTTGGCCACGGTACCTTCTTCCATGGTATCGCTCAAACGGGGCATATTGATTACTTCTGCCATCTACTTAAAGTTTATGTGGTACAAAAGGAAAGTCTTCCTGTTCGTAAACCATGTCGTATAATTGTTGGGTGGGTGGGTAGTCTGATTCTTCCGCAAATTTTTCGCATTCGGCTACCATTTCCTTTACTCTTGCTCCGATCATTTTAATATCCTCTTCGGTCGCGTATTCGTTTTCAATCAAGATATCGCGTACCTGGGTAATCGGATCTATTTTTTTGTACTCTTCCACTTCTTCTTTCGTACGGTAATGTTGCGCATCCGACATGGAGTGTCCCCGATATCGATAGGTCTTCATTTCCAAGAAGGTTGGGCCTCCCCCACTTCTTGCCCGTTCGATCGCCTTACTCATTTCTTTGGCAACGGTTACGGGATCCATCCCGTCTACCGGTCCACAAGGCATTTCATATCCTAAACCGAGTTTCCAAATCTCTGTTGAATAGGAGGTGCGGGCTACAGAAGTTCCCATGGCATACCCGTTGTTTTCACAAACAAACACAACCGGCAATTGCCAAAGCATTGCTAAATTAAAGGTTTCGTGTAGGGAACCTTGGCGTACCGCACCATCGCCCATATAGCAAATAGTCACATTATCTCTCCCCGCATATTTATCGCCAAAGGCCATGCCCGCTCCTAGCGGTATTTGACCTCCCACAATTCCATGTCCGCCATGAAAACGGTGTTCTTTTGAGAAAATATGCATAGAACCGCCCATACCTTTAGAGGTACCGGTAACCTTCCCATACAACTCGGCCATCACCTTTTTAGGGTCTACACCCATTCCAATGGGCTGCACATGGTTCCTGTAAGCTGTGATCATTCGGTCTTTTGTCAAATCCATCGCATGCAGTGCCCCTGCGAGAACCGCCTCTTGCCCATTGTACAAATGAAGAAAGCCTCTTACTTTTTGCTGTATATATACCGCTGCCAGCTTGTCCTCGAACTTGCGCCAAAATAGCATGTCTTCATACCATTTTAGATATACCTCTTTGGTGATTTTTTCCATTGATTACTTCTTAATTTCCGTCAAAAATAGTGCATTGGTCACAACCGTGGGCACTACCCTACTGAAGGAAACAAAAATACATATTAAATCAGAAGTGAAAAAAAATTGAAGTAAAAGGTTTTAATAAAAAAAGTGACGTAGAAAACGAATCAAAACAAGCTTGTGATATTCTTTACAAACACCCTAAATAGGGAAGTGATTTATCTATGGGGGCGGATTCAAATAACACAAAAATGCTTCGGTTACAAGAAGCTATCATCAAAAGCCAAAGGCAGCAAATCGGCGACCGATTCGCACTGCAGCACCTTTCCTGTTTCCCCCATCATTAAAATTCTAATGGGAGTCCCTTGTTTTACCTCATACTCGGAGATAGATTGCCTACAATTGCCACAAGGAGCGGCGGGCCGATCAACAGCGTAATTTTCCGAGGTTGCCGTAATGGCCAGCGTCCTGATCCGTTCCCCGGGATAATTTGCGCCTGCATGGTAAATTGCCACCCGTTCTGCACAGAGCCCCGATGGGTAACAGGCATTTTCTTGGTTATTGCCAATAACAATGACGCCGTTTTCAAGTACCAGTGCGGCACCTACCTGAAATTTCGAATAGGGCGCATAGGCTTTTTTTCGAGCTTCTACGGCTCTCAAAAGCAGCGACTTATCATCAAGCGAAAGTTCCTCGATATCATTAAAAATGGTCAATTCAAAAGAGTGGGTTTGTTTTTGCATATTCACAACTTTGGTCTTCACACTTTAATCGCCTGCATCAAAGTGGGAATCGATACCTTAAATGTACCATTTATAGCGCATGTATTGATTCGAATATGGCAAAATAAAAAACCCTGACGCAACGGCCAGGGTTTTCTACTACTTTGTTTCCTTGATGCTATTAGTCGTTTAACATTTCATCCCCAAGGTTGAAGGCGAGGGAGAAACGCAGTGAGTTTTCCAATGGGTTCTTTACCTGAGAGGTCGAGAACAAATAGGAAAGATCTATTTGTACGATGTTGAATTTGAAGCCTGCACCCAGGGTGAAGAACTTTCTAGCACCTTTTTCTTCGCTTTCATTGAAATATCCGGTACGTACCATAAATGCATCTTGGTAGGTATACTCTGCGCCCAAGGCCCAAGTGAATTCTTTCAATTCCTCGCCAAAACCGTCGGGAGCATCCCCGAAAGATTGGAAGATGCCGTTGAAGAATCCTATTTGCTGATACTCATCATTATCGTTGGCATCAATATCGCCATCACCATCAAAATCTTTTGGGGTCGGTACTAGTAATTTGTTGAATTCCGAAGTAAAGGCAATGGTATTGTCCTGATCTAATATTAAGTCAAATCCTAGACCCAATCCTAAATTGGTAGGAAGAAAGTTCTCCTGCCCGCCTTCATCATATTGCACCTTACCACCAACATCTGAAATATTGAAACCTGCTCTCCAACGCCCATCAAAACTATTGTAGGCTATTTCCCGAGAGCGGTAATACCCCGCTACGTCTACCGCAAAAGCGCCCGCTGCCCGCGAGTTGTTTCCTTCGGTAGGGAATCGCAACTGCGACCGTATATAACGCCCTGCAACCCCCATTGAGAAGGTAGGGCTCAATTTCAGGGAGTACGAACCATCTATGGTAAACTCGTTCGGTTTCACGGTGGTACCCTGCTCTTCGATGGTCTGCCGCAATTCTATTTCACCTAGGGTAAAGTAACGAAGGCCAACAGCGAACGCACTTTGATCGTCTATTTTATTATAATACCCGGCACTCAACAAGCCAATGTCTTTAATAACACTTTCCAGATAAGGGGTATACCCTACAGAAATACCCATTTTACGTTCTGCAAAAGCAAACTTTGCCGGATTCCATTGTTGTGAATACGCATCGGTAGAGGTTGCAACCCCCATATCACCCATACCGGCCGACCTAGCATCGGCGGCAATTGTAAGGAATGGTACTGCGGTGGTAATTACCCTGTTGTTCTCTTGGGCAGCTAATTGTGTTGAAAAAGCCAATAGTATAAGTATTGCTAATTTTTTCATTCGTTCCATTTAAAGATTTAGTTTTTCAAAAGCTATTAAACATAGGGACTTCTCCCCAAAAAAATTTGGTGATATTACATGGTAAACGGGCATTTTAAGAATATCTTATATACAGGTACCACTATTTTGTGTTCAAACCATACTTTTTTAGACGAACGGTGTTATTTTTTTTAAAAATAAACTTTATTTCATCAGTATTTCATAAATGCTTCGTTCGAACAATACGTTTCAGGTTCAAGAAAAGCGCGCACATGATAATATTATAGGTTTTATGCCGTTATCCCTTTAAACCTACGTGTCGGATGTATAAATCAGGGCCGCGACGGGAAAAATTTTTTAACACATAAAATATTATGCCCGAATCGCCGTTTTATATGCCGAAAGTGACATAAAACTATAAAAAACAAACTCGAAGTGCCAAAACCTGCAATTCGAACATTTGAACTCAAGTCCTAATTATGAAAAAACAGTTTATCAAAGTTGTACTTTCTTGTGCGGTAGTCGCAGGCGGCTTTACAGTTACCAGCTGTAAGAAGTCCTCTGGCTCTAAAGATGTATCCAGAGCGACCGGATGGAAAATTAACGCCAAAGAAGGTGGTTTCCAATACAATACGGATTTCAAAGAGCAGGAAACGGCTCCAGGTCTTGTATTTGTTGAAGGCGGTACGTTCACCAAAGGAAAGGTACAAGATGACGTAATGCACGACTGGGATAATACCCCGACTTCGCAGCATGTTCAATCGTTCTATATGGATGAAACTGAGGTGACCAATGTAATGTATTTGGAATACTTGGATTATTTGAAGAGTGTATACCCTCCGGAAAATCCGATGTATGCCGATATTTACAAAGGCGCCTTGCCTGATACGCTGGTATGGAGAAACCGTTTAGGATTTAACGAAACGATGACCAATAACTACTTGAGACATCCTGCGTATGCAGAATATCCTGTAGTCGGTGTCAACTGGATCCAAGCTACGCAATTCGCAGAGTGGAGAACCGACCGCGTAAACGAGGTGCTCCTCGAAAGAGAGGGATATTTGGCAAAGGACGCCAAGTATAAAGCGGCCACTGGCGAAGTAGGTGGAACTTTTAGTACGGAAGCTTATTTGAACCGACCAGAATCTGTTTACAATGGACAAATTGATTCGCTGCAAGGGAAACAGAAAAAAGATAGTGTAAATACCTTCGCTAAAAGAAGTAGCGGTGTAATTATACCTGAATATAGATTGCCTACCGAGACGGAATGGGAGTATGCCGCCCAGGCCAACCAAGGTACAAGAGAGTATAACAACTATCGTGGTAGAAAGAAATATCCTTGGGAAGGTGACTACACCAGAAATGGTAACCGAGTGGGTCGTGGTGATCAACTTGCCAACTTTAAACAAGGGAAGGGAGATTATGGTGGAATCGCAGGATGGTCCGATGATGGTGCCGATATTACGGCTCAGGTAATGTCTTACAAACCAAACGACCTAGGGCTTTATGACATGGCCGGTAACGTTGCGGAATGGGTAGCGGATGTATACAGACCTATAGTAGATGACGAAATAAGTGACTTCAACTACTACCGTGGAAATATATACATGAAAACAGCCATCGGCGAAGATGGAAAAGTAAATATCCTACGAGATAGTATCATGTACGACACCTTGCCGAATGGAAAAGTAGTGGCCGTTAATTTACCGGGAGAAATCAAAATGGTTCCCGTTGATGAAAACGAAACCTATTTAAGAACCAATTTCAGCTCTAGTGATAATAGAGGCTACAGAGATGGTGACCCAGGTTCTTCCAGATTCTTTAGCAGATTTAGCGATGAAGAAGATGATGCCGACAAAAAACAAATGTATGACTCTCCAAGACATAAAGTAGAGCGTGACTCTGCCGGTAACTTGACCCGTCAATATGACAAATCGAATAACCGAACGTCATTGATCAATGATGAGGTAAGAGTATTCAAAGGAGGTTCATGGAGAGATAGGGCCTATTGGTTAGATCCTGCACAGAGAAGATACCTTCCACAATACATGGCGACCGACTATATCGGCTTCAGATGTGCCATGTCTAGAGTAGGTTCCAAGTCTAAAACAAAGAACAAGACTCCTAGAGGGAAGAAAGCGAGATAAGCTTTAAAAACATTGAATAGTTAAAAAGTCCTGACCGTATAGTCAGGACTTTTTTTATACTTTTGTTTTATGACCATAGCGCGACTCCATGAAGTCTTTCTAGACTCTCCACTTGTCTCAACCGATACCCGAAAAATTCAAAAAAATAGTATTTTCTTCGCCTTGAAGGGAGCCAATTTCAATGGGAATTCCTTTGCTTCCGAAGCGCTTGCCAAAGGCGCACGCTATGCGGTCGTAGACGAGCCGGAATTCGCGGTTACCGACCAAATTGTTTTGGTAGATGATGTCCTCAAGACGCTGCAGGAACTTGCCACCGTTCACCGGAATCACTGTGCCGCCAAAATCATAGCGCTTACAGGTAGTAACGGAAAGACGACTACAAAAGAGCTCATTCATTCGGTATTGTCAAAAAACTATAAAACCATTGCTACCAAGGGCAACCTCAACAATCATATTGGGGTTCCTCTTACCTTACTTACCATACAACCCGAAACCGAAATCGCCGTAGTCGAAATGGGCGCCAATCATCAAAAGGAAATCGCCTTTTTGAGTAATTTGGCCCAACCCGATTTTGGCTACATCACCAACTTTGGAAAAGCCCATATTGAAGGTTTTGGTAGCGAAGAAGGAGTCATTAAAGGAAAAAGTGAACTCTATGATTATTTGACCTCCCATCAGAAATCGGTTTTTTTAAATGCCGATGACCCCATTCAACTTGAAAAGCTGGCACCCTATATTGCCAAATACGGATTTAGCCAACACCTGCGGCAGTTTTACAAAATCGAGTTCTTGGGAGCGAACCCTTTCGTAGAATTGCAAGTAGAAGGTATGACCATACAAACCCAGCTGATCGGAAGCTATAATTTCACCAATTGTTGTGCTGCCATAGTGATGGGCAAGTACTTTAATGTACCACTTGTAAAGATTAAAGAGGCTTTGGAAAGTTATAAGCCCGAGAACAATCGCTCGCAGCTCATCACTAAAAATGGACATCAGATCATCTTAGATGCCTATAATGCCAATCCAACGAGTATGCAGGCTGCTTTGGAAAATCTAAAGGCTATGCAGGTTCCCAGCAAGCTAGCGATTCTGGGAGACATGTTCGAATTGGGAGATACCGCCGCAAGGGAACATCAGCAAATTGCCGATTTAGCGGCCAATATGCATTTTACGCGTGTTCTTTTAGTGGGGGAAAATTTTTATAAAACGACCACCGATTTACCAAAGTTCGCTTCTTTTGAACAGCTTGCCACATTTCTAAAGGAGCATCCGCTAGTACCAGGGAATTTGCTCATTAAAGGTTCACGTGGTATGGCCCTTGAGCGCGTACTCGATGTACTCTAGTTTTATTGGATTGTTTTGGTAACGCTGCCGCAAGTTAGCATCTGATTACCAAAATACGGATTGCGTATCTCATTTTGAAAACTGATCCATGAAGCTCCTTCATTCGCATCTGCCATAGGGCAGTACTGCACATAAATCGGTTGATCTAAATTACTAAAGGAGGACGCAATGGCGACCATATGTTCCGATAGGGGTTTAAAAGCTTTTCGTTGCTCCCCCAGTGCTGAAAAATTCGAAATTTTGATAAGCTGTTCCTTGATCTTTTTTAGATGGGACTGGGTTGTTTCATCCAACAAGGCAGCGTCTATTTCCGAAATGGTCTGGGCCGTTTGTTTGGATCGGGCACTACTCTCTTTGCTATCCGAAGCCACTAGCGCATCTTTTAAAGCGCTATAATCATTGAGTACCTCCGAAAATTTTTCTTTAAAATCGCCCTTGAAACTCATTCGCCGATCTGACAGCATCGGGACGCCGTTCGTCTGCGTCATCATTGATTTTTTCCCCTGCAGCTGAGCAGCGGCATCTACGGTAAAGGTACCGTTGGTCACCACCTCGTCTCCCGGCGAGAGACCATCAAGTACCGCATACGAATCCCCTATCACATGGCCCAAGGTAACCTCGGTCATTTCAAAAACCGTTTTCGTCGGGTCCGGTTTTACATATACCAACGAACGTTTTCCCGTCCATAAAACAGCCGATTTTGGTACTGTCAACACCTGTCCCGAAAGGTCGACCGCTACCGCTCCCTTGATAAACATACCTGGTTTTAAAAGCCCCTCCTTGTTTGTCAAAGTAGCTCGTACGGCAACTGTTCTGTTGACGGCATCGAGCACTGGGTCTATAAAAGCGATCTTCGCGGTGTATTCCTTTCCATTAAAGGTTTCCGAACCTATCCGAATTTCCTGCCCCTTTTTCAACAAGGGCAATTGGTTCTCGTAGGCATCAAAAACCGCCCATACGGTATACAGGTTCGAGACCTTAAAAAGTGGATCACCTTGTTTATAGAAATTACCTTCGGATGCAAGTACCTCTGTAACCGTTCCTGAAACATCCGCTATAATCGGAAAATTTGAAATGGGTTTTCCCGTTTTAAGGACCTGGTTTATTTGCGCATCGGTCATACGCCATAGACCAGAGGCGTTTCGCGCCTGATCAAATAGCTTTTTGTGCGTCTCCTTGTACGACGCGGAAGTTAATAACTGATCCTGCGCCGTGTACATCTCCGGGGCATATATCATGCCTATCTTTTTCCCTTTTTTGATGTACTGCCCTACATAGTTAACGTGTAATGCTTCGATCCTGCCATCAAAAATGCTTGTTTGTACCGCATCGGTCTGTTCGTTGGATCCTATCTTTCCTGAAAGAACAAGCGTGTTCCCTTCTAGATCACCCACCCCTATTTCAGTTGTTTCAACGTTTGCCAAGGCCATGGCCGTTTCGGTCATCCGAAATTGATCAGGCCCCACAGTACCGTCCATAGAAGCCACTGTTAAATCCATCCCGCACAAGGGGCATTTACCCATCTCCGCTTGCTGAATTTGGGGGTGCATGGCACAGGTAAAGTGCGTTGATTCCGTATCGGTCGCTTTGTGTTGATGGGTGGTCGGTACTTCATCACCACCGGCACTTAGATACCCTATGAATAGTCCTCCGACCAGGACTATCAAATACCCTCCATATTTTTTGAACAACTCCATCGTATTTCCTTTTTACCCGATTACCGGGATTTAAATACTCCGACACGCGTGTCGAAATTACTACTGATTTTTCATCCAAGGCCTCACAGACTACCCTTGGGGTAGTTATTGGTTCGTTTCAACCCTGCTTCGGCCCACCAACTGAACAATACGGGCACAACGAAAAGGGAGATCAAGGCGACCAACATACCTCCAAAACCAGGCACCGCCATGGGAATCATAATATCGCTTCCCCTGCCAGTAGCCGTTAAAATGGGCAACAGTGCCAGCAAGGTAGTCGCCGTGGTCATTAAACAGGGGCGTAAGCGTTTTTTTCCCGCTTCCAATACCGCATTTTGAATGGCCCGAACATCTTTTGGCTCTTTTTGATCAAAACGTTGTTTTAAATAGGTCGCCATTACCACCCCATCGTCGGTGGCAATTCCGAAAAGGGCAATAAACCCTACCCAAACCGCAACGCTCAAATTAATGGTCTTTACATTGAACAGGGTGCGCACATTAAAATCCCCAAAACCCAGATTTAAAAACCATGGCTGGCCATACAGCCAAATTAAAATAAACCCGCCCGCAAAGGCAACCGCGACCCCCGAGAATACCATAAAGGAGATTGCTACCGACCGAAATTGGAAATAAAGGATCAGCAAAATCGCCAGCAAGACCAAAGGTACCACAAAGGTGAGCGTTTTTTCTGCCCGTAACTGGTTTTCATAGGTGCCCGCAAAGGCGTAACTAACCTGCTCGGGCTGCACGAGTACACCGCTCGCCAGTTGTTTTTTTATAAAGCTTTCCGCATTTTGCACGACCTGCACTTCGGCATACCCTTCATCCTTATCAAAAAGCACATAGCCCACAAGAAAACCTTCTTCACTTTTAATTTGTTGTGGTCCTTTTTCGTAGCGAATAGTTACCAATTCGTTCAAAGGAACCGCTACTCCCGAACTCGTTTGCATATACACTTTTTCGAGGTCCTCAGGGCTTGCCCTTAGTTCTCTCGGATAGCGCACCCGTACCCCATAGCGTTCTCTTCCTTCCACCGTCTCGGCCAACACCTTACCGCCCACCGCTACCTCGAGTACTTGTTGCACATCGGCAATATGTATGCCATAGCGTGCTATTTTCTCGCGATCTATATCGATAAGAAGGTAGGGTTTCCCTACAATTCTATCGGCAAATACCGTTTCTTTTTTAACCCCTTCAACTTCTTTCATCACCTCCTCTAATTGCAAGCCAAAGGCCTCTATTTCCTTTAAATCCTGTCCTTTGACCTTGATTCCCATCGGGGCCCTCATACCGGTTTGCAACATGACCAATCGGGTTTCAATGGGTTGTAGTTTGGGCGCGGTCGTTACCCCGGGCAACTGCGTAACCTGGGATACCGACTGCCAAATATCTTCCTTCGTTCGAATTTCGGGGCGCCAGTTCCGGTAGAATTCACCATGCTGTTTTCGTATTAAATCCGTTTTATCGATTCCACTCCCGGCCTTCACAAAATCACCATCAACGGTCTCAAACAACCCTTTTTTATCTGTCTTAAAACGCAGAGGGCTTCCATCTTCGTCAAGCATGTATTCGGGTTTGTAGAAAATGATGTTTTCATACATGGACAATGGTGCAGGGTCTAAGGCAGAATTTACCCTACCGGCCTTACCGACCACCGTCTCGATTTCGGGTATGGCGGCCACGGCCATATCCAATTGGGACAATACGCGCTTATTTTCACTTAGCCCTGCATGTGGCATGGAACTGGGCATCAAGAGATACGAACCCTCATCTAAAGATGGCATGAATTCCTTGCCCGTGTTCAGCAGGATCAACGTACCGAATAACAAAAGGGCAACCGGAATTGACAAAAACAGTAATTTGTTCTTTAAGGCCCACATTAAAATACGTTCATAGTATTTTCTAAAAAATAGAAGGGTCCCCAATACCGATAAACAAAGAAACCCAACGAACAACAGGTTAAAAACCAAGTGGTTTCCAAAGCCTAGGGGACGCCAATAATACGCCAATAGGCAGATGATGCAGAAGATACCCCAATAGCGTTGATATCGGTTTTTCCGATCCTCAGAGATCTTGTTGAAATAACGTAGTGCCCCCAGGATCCCAAACCCGATCAGCACCACCCCAGCGAAGTAGCCCTTTACCAAAGTTATCGTTCCCAGCAGCAGTAAAAGCCCATTGATCACCCCTTTAAAAATGCTTTTAGAGCTGCGCTTCCCAAACAGTTGGGCCGCCAAGGGGGGAATTAGAAAAAGTGCCACCATCATAGCGGCCGTTAGGGCCGCTGTCTTGGTAAAGGCCAAAGGACTAAAAAGCTTTCCTTCAGCCCCAGTGAGCGTAAAAACGGGTATGAAACTGACAATTGTTGTAAGGCCCGCGGTTACAATGGCTCCTGAGACCTCTGTGGTAGCGAGATATACCACGGCATCGACCGATTTGCCATTCGTATTCCGTTCCAAATGCCTTATGATGTTTTCCGATAGAATAATCCCCATATCTACCATGGTACCAATGGCGATTGCGATTCCCGACAGCGCAACAATGTTCGCATCTACCTGAAACAATTTCATGGCGATAAAGACCATCATGACGGCAATGGGTATCAAACTAGATACAAGAAATGAAATACGAAGATTGAACAACAACACGATTACCACCAAAATCGTGATCAAAAGTTCATAGGTAAGTGCGTCGCCAAGTGTGTTCAAGGTTTCATTGATCAACTCGGAACGATCATAGAAAGGTACGATCGTCAACTTGGAGGTACGACCATCTTTTAGGGTTTTTGTGGGAAGCCCAAGGGCGATTTCCTCTATTTTTCGATGTACGCCTTGAATGGTTTCCATGGGATTGCTACCATATCGTGATACGACCACACCCCCAACAACCTCGGCCCCTTCTTTGTCAAGCACCCCTCTTCGTTCGGCCGGGCCAAGCACTACTTTGGCAATATCCTTGATACGAACGGGCGTAAAATTTTCGGTACGCACTTCGGCGTTTTCGATATCCTCGATGCTCTTAATATATCCTAAGCCCCTTACGAAATACTCCGCTCGGTTCATTTCCAAGGTTTTGGCACCAACATCTTTATTGCTTTCCCGTACGGCAGCTACCACCTCCGAGAGCCCTACCCCGTATTGCCGCATCTTTTCCGGGTCCACATCGATCTGATATTCCTGTACATACCCTCCAATAGAGGCTACTTCCGAAACTCCTTTAACACCCGCGAGGGCATTCTTTACGTAAAAATCCTGAATGCTCCGTATTTCGTGAAGATCCCACCCCCCGGTTACCATTCCTTCAGCGTCCCTTCCTTCGAGTGTGTACCAAAATAATTGTCCCAGGGCGGTCGCATCCGGACCAAGGGTAGGCTTTACACCTTCGGGAAGCAATTGATTCGGAAAGGAATTTAAGCGTTCTAAAAGACGGCTGCGGGCCCAATAAAAATCAACATTTTCTTCAAAAACAACATAAATACTCGAAAAACCGAACATTGAAGCGCTGCGAACGGTTTTTATTCCCGGTACTCCCAAAAGATTGGAACTTAAGGGGTACGTAATCTGATCCTCCACATCTTGGGGCGATCTACCGTCCCATTGGGTATATACGATTTGTTGGTTCTCCCCAATATCAGGAATGGCATCAACGGCGACAGGATTCGAAGGAAACAGCCCGTTACTAAGGTCAAATGGGGCATGTATACATCCCCAAACCAAAAACAATACGACCAGCAGCCACGCCACCGGTTTGTTTTCAATCAAAAATTTGATACTCTTATTCAGCATTATTTCCGTTAAAAGGAGACATTCCGTTCGTCGAGAAACTCCCGTATACCTTAACGTTCAAAAGTACTAAATGATTGCGAGGAAAGTAGTGGTATTTGTACCGAGAGGGGAAAAAACCACCATTTTTAGAAAGAAAGGTGCTGATTTTAAAAAAGCAAGCAGCCGAGGAAGAAAAAACCACTAAAAAATAGGGCAGAACATTGTGGACAATCCTACCCTATTATGAATGAAACTAACCAACCTTTATTCTATTTTCCACAACTTCCTTTATTGGGATTACCAATTTACCGTCTTCCGTTTGCAATGTCACAAAAATAGTATCGATTGCTTCAATGGTTCCCTTTGTGCCATTTACGGTTATTTTATCTCCTACCGAAAAGCTTTTACGGGCATAGAATGTGCTCAAAATATTCCCTACCATTTCTCTTGAACCCAGACCAAAGGCAATGGCAAAAGCCAAAAGAAATGCCCCGATGACAAGGGTAAAGTTGCTTGTGATGATGGTGGTATCGATCCCTGCTTGGTTCAGGGAAGTAATGGTAACAAAAATCACCAATAGGTAAAACACGATGCTACTGACGAGTTTGGAGCCTCCAAAACCCATTGAGTTAAAAAGACTTATCAACGCTTTCTTAATCATTTGGGCGGCAAATAGCCCCACCATGAATATGACAAGGGCACTAAGCAAGATAGGCAGGTACCTCAGTAAGTTGGCTATTTCGGTAGAAATAACGGTCAACTTCATTATATCGGCAGCGGCAATGATAAAAACCAATGTCAAAAGCCATTTGACAAAACCTAACAGTATTTTGGAAATATCGATCTTTACCTTGCTATCACCAAACAATTTCGCATCATTGATCTTCTCGGATACTTGATCGATCTTCGCCAATCGCAATACTTTTTTAAGTACAAAGCGAATGGTCTTATTCAATATCCATCCTACCAAAAGAATAATCAGCGCTCCTACCACATTGGGCAGTGCAGAGGCTATATCCCTTAAAATTGATCCTAATGACTCATAGACCACGTTTTTCCATTCCGTTATTTGTTCCATAATTTCTCGTTGGGTTTAAGAAAGGTTAATCGATAGAAGGGTTTGTTTTGAACATGCCTTCTATCGCAGATTTATAATTACAAGTAAATAGGGATGCCATTTCCATTGCTAATTTTGCCATGGCAACATCATTCATTACTTTACTTTTCATGTCTGCAGGAACTTCTTTTAAAGAACGTTCCATTTCCTTGAACGGGTTCTGTTTCTGATCTGACATTTATATTATTTTATTATATGCTTCAACTAATTTGGTCTTTGCCCTTTTCAATCTCATTTTGACGGCACTCTCTCCTATTTCTAGTAAAATAGCCAGTTCTTTTATGGGCACATCATCTTGGTACTTCAGTAATAACAGCCTTTTATCTTCGACGGACACCATCTGCAATGCTTTTTTAAGCCTATCGGAACGCATTTCGTAAATGTTGTTATCATCTACCGTAATCGACATGTTTGGCGTATTCTCGGAAATCGTATCCGATTTATCACTGATTTTTCGTTCTCGATTCCTGTTTACATGATTCACGCAAAAGTTATAGGTAAATGAATACAACCAGCTCGAAAATTTTGACTTCCCCTTAAAACTGCCCAATTTAATGAACAACATCAAAAACACATCTTGCGTAAGATCCTCCGCTTCTTGCTCGGATTTTGAAAAGCCATAACACTTGTTATACACCATTTTTGCATAGCGGTCATAAAGCATTGCAAATAGCATTGTGTTGTTATTCTTGACAATTTCACGAACGAGCTTTTCGTCGGTCATTTTTTCCTCGGTAATTTCCAGCTCCAAAATTAGTTAGGTTTATCGTTAACTATTGAGACACCGGTTATGAACAAAAGTCACTATTAAAAAGCAATTATTTTTACCAAAATAGATTTTAGGTAAAATAGTAAAAAAGAAAAGACCCCTAAAAGGGGCCTTTCCAAAAAAACCAAAAAAATCAAGGGAACAAAAAAATGGTAGTGTTTAGTATTTATCCTTGCTTGGTATGTTACTTTCAATCTCCCGTCCTTTTTCAATCATCAGCTCTTCTTCGAACTTTGCCTTATCCATCCCTAAAAAGGAAGGTAAAATAAGCCCGAGTGCAATTAAAAAAATCACGGTGCTGACAAGAAAAAAAAGATTCGGTAAAACATAATCATTCATAGTTAGATTAATTCATTAGTGTTCTGTATTTGATAAGACACTGATACTTCGGTTAAAGTCACAATTAATATAAATTTTAACATTTACCGCTGAAAAAAGGGTGCACGTTAATAGGGATTCGTCCCTTTTTCAGTCGTTAATTCTATCTGCAAAATTTTGAAAGTGGGTCACTGAATCAGACATGTCCCTTGTGTCGGTTCTTTTTTCATTTCCCGATTGAACATGTCGTCGATAGCTTCTCCCAATTTCATGCACTACGAAGCTCATCGCAATTATAAAAACTGCTATTCCAATGAGCATAAAGAAAAGTGGAATGATGTACTCGATCATGAATATTTTTGGCTTGGTTCTATTTGTAGGACACTGTTTTTTTTGAAAAGTCACATTATCGCGATTGCAACAAGGCGTCAGGGGAGTACCGATAGCGCACAGCAACGCGTCATCCTGAAGTTTAACGTAAGTCAAACCGCCAAAGACCGATAAAACAAATTTAAGGTATGGGCAATATGGCCCCAAAGTATTCGGAAAAACAAGGCACCGGTAGCATGTGGGTCATATTGCTTCGAAGCGTCGGGGGAATACCGACGATATTCATATGTCGGCATCTTAACATTTGCCAAAAGGCAAATCGTCAATGACC
>CANMSA010000005.1 GCA_947500385.1 uncultured Flavobacteriaceae bacterium
ACAATCAGTAAGGTTGGAAACTAATTTAGTGTAAACGCTAATCTATAACTTTTGTAAACTATGTATATTAACGAACAGTTTAAAGAAGTGAGCGACCATTATACATCAATCGTTTCAGAGAATACCAATCCGACGGATTGCAAAAAACTAGCAGTAAAGGTTATCAGCTTTTTAGAGGAAAAGAAAATTGTTCAGAAAGAGCTATCCAATTGTGTTCTTGGCTTAAATGGACACAAACCGGCCGAAAACTTTGCGTCTATTCTCGAAAGACAAAATGAAGGGCTTCAGGATTTAAAAACAAACGGAGTTGAAATTATAACCGAACGAAAGGTTTTCGAAAATGGCGCGAATGGACTTGAGCAAGTTAACTGCCCAAAATGTGGAAAAAATCAAATTGGGGAAGATTGGGCCGAGGCATTAGGCAATTGGTATGAAAAATCTGAATCGGACTTATTAAAATGTTCTGATTGTTTATCTGAAAATCCAATAACTGAATTTCATTTCGAGCCGAATTGGGCATTCGGGGATTTCGGGTTGATTTTTTGGAATTGGGGTATATTTAAACGTGAATTCTTAATCGAATTAGAGAAGGTAATTGGAACAAAATTGAAAATAGTTTACGGCAAAGTATAACGCAAAAAACCAGTTGCTAACAATACCTATAATTAACTGCTATGGATTTTCCTCACGGAAAATCTTCCGCAATAATTAGTAACTTCACATTACGCTGGAAATATCCTAACGGACATTTCCGCAACTAATCATAACCGAACCGTTAGCGACAATTTTATGACAAGAACCTTTTCTGCATATTTTGAAAAATACAAACCCCTTTCAGATAAAGCAAAACAAAATATTGAATCTATCTCAACTGAACTAATCCTACCAAAAAAAAGCATTGTTCTAAGACAAGGTGAGGTTTGTCGAAGTGTTTTTTTAGTTCTTAAGGGGCTTGCAAGAATGTATTATTTTGATGATGGTAAAGAGGTTACGAATCTATTTTTCTCAGAAGGTGAAGTAATCGCAGATATGGAAAGTATCTACTCTAAAAAACAAAGTCAGTACAATATTCAATTAATCGAAAATTGCACTCTAATTGAATTAAAGTACTCTAAATTGGAAAAGTTATATAGCCTGTATCACGAATTGGAATCTGTTGCACGCCTATTGGCTATAGAATGTTATCTTGAGGAAAATGTCAGAAACCGTTCTTATCAAACTAAATCAGCCAAAGAAAGGTATAGTAACTTGCTCAAAAATAACCCTGACTTAATAAATAGAGTAAATTTAGGGCATGTTGCGTCATTTATTGGAATATCACAAGTACAATTAAGTCGGATTAGGTTAGAGCTAAGCTCTTTTTAACATTTGTAAAAAGAACTTCCATTTTCATTTTAAATATTTGCAATATAAAAAATTTATAAAATGAAAAAAGAACTAGTAAATCCAAAAGAGCTATTTGATGGTAGTGTTTTTGGGATGTCACAAGCAATTAGATTAATTGATTCTGGCCTAATATTCGTTTCGGGTCAAGTAGCTTGGGATTTAAATTTTCAAGTTACCCATAGTAGTATAGATGACCAACTTAAAGTTGCTCTGGATAACCTCACTACTGCTCTTGAGCATTCTAATTCTACAGTAGATCATGTTGTTCATGTTAAAATATATGTTAGAGGAGAAATTGCCGATCACATGGAAAGCATTCAACCCATATTATCCAGCTTTTTTGGGAAATCAAGACCCACATTAACAGGTATTGGAGTAGCATCACTAGCCTCAAAAGATACCTTGGTTGAAGTTGAAGCAATTGCAAGCACAGTTAAGTAAGCAATCAACAAAAAAGTTGATAACATTGTATAAGAAAACATAGGGTTTTCAGGTTTAATCGAACGGTTTGTGTTTATTTATTAAGTTACCAATCCGAAACGTATCGCTTACCAACTGCCCTAAATTTCCTATACGATACGTTGTCCGTCATCATGGTATGGTAAAGGCACATAGTTTGAAATTGAAAAGCTATATTTAAAATAGAAGATATGATTTACGAAATCATAGAAACAGTCATAAAAAGATTTCCTTGTGAATACCGTGAGATGTTAGCCAATATCTCTTCAACTCAAAAATTTAAAAAAAATGAGTTTGTCTTGAAGCAAGGGAAATACTGTAATTATCTTTGGTTTATTACCAAAGGGGCTGTGAAGGCTTTTGAATCCATTGAACGTAGTGAACGAGTTACCTACTTTTTTTTGGATAATATGTTTTTCACCAATTACTATTGTTGGGTGACGTCAAATCCGTCAGATATAGCCTTTAAAACTGTTGAAGCTTCAGAAATCATAGTAATCGACTATCCAAAATTAGAAGAACTCTGTGCGGAACATCACATTTTTGATACCATAGGAAGAAAAATGGCTGAACGTATTTTTGTTGAGGAACTTCAATTGCGTAAACTTTTGCTTAATTATTCCGCAACCGAGCGTTATGAATACCTTGAGAAAGAACGCCCTGAAATATTTCAACGTTTTGCATTAAAGGACATCGCCTCTTTTATCGGAATTACAGATGTTTCTCTGAGTAGAATACGTAAAGAACGTCTGCATGAATCGCGAACTTATCCTATGTAAAGTGTTTTTATAGTTTTCAAAAGTATTTTTGTGTTTAAATTTATTCAGGATGCAAAAAAATATAATGTGTACAGCGTTTGTAGTTCTATTTTTACTTTTTACAGCTTTTAAAAATAAAGATGATAGTATCTTGAAAGTAAAAGTTACAGGGTTTGAAGAAAAAGCTTCTACCAAAATTTACATAAGCGTATTTTCAAAAGAAGACTTTCTTGAAACCTCGCTTCAAACAAAGTCAGTCACAGCGACAGGCGATGAGGTAATAGTTGAATTTGAATTACCATCAGGAGAATATGCAGTTTCAACCTACCATGACGGAAATAATAATAGTGAACTTGATAGGTATTTCTTTGGAAAACCAAAAGAACCTTACGGTTTCAGCAATAACGTAAAACCATTAGGGCCGCCAAGTTTTGAAAAATGTATGTTCACTTTAAACAATTCATTAAAAATAGTTTCCATCAAATTAATTGATTAAAGTTATGATCACAGCTTCTTTAATCCTTAATATAGTAGTGCTAATACCTGTTTGTATAGCGTTTATTGGAAACTTTGAAAAAATGCAAAAAACCGCAGGTATTTTTACACCAGCAAGGGGTATTGTACTTGCCATGTATATTACTATTTTACTCGCCTCAATACTGTTACTCTTTTTTCAACAAGCAATATTGGCATTCGCTTTGTTCTTCGTTCAAATAGTATATAAATTTTTGAGTCCAGTAACTGTGAAAACTCTTAAAAATCCGATTGTTATTAGTAACTTATTGATAGCCACATTCCATCTTATTACTGTGTACACAATGTTTAAATCAGGTATATTGATTTTAGATAAATTTTAATCTTTATATCTAAACGAACGCACAACACCATCTATAAAAAATAGCAAAATTTGCCCAAATCACTTGGTTTGCGCTTTTTTATTATCTTTTCCCTTCGGGAAAAGAGTATGTAATTAAACATGCTACTTTTTATATACAATACGGTGTGTTTCATTAAAACCAAATGAGAGAAACTGATCTAAATACTTTAATGCATTTTATAACTCGAACTGGAATGTATATCGGGAAAGTTACTGATGATTCCATAATTTCATTCATTCACGGTTACGAAATCGGAACGGAAGGAAAATGCAATCTGACGAACTCTATAAGTGAATTACTTTCTTCTCAGTATGGTATCAAAAAAATGGCAACGGGTTGGCCAGGCCAAATTCGAGAATATGGAATAAAAAACAATTTAAGCTGGGTTACAAGTTTTAGAAAAATCACCTTGAAATACTTTTATGAAACTCAAGATTTTAATGCAGATTCCGAATTCAAAAACTCTATAAAATCTCGAATTGAAACTAAAATTGGACAACTTAATCTTGAATGGGTAGCTTCTAACTTTGTTGACTGGTGTGTTGAATGGAAAGGATTTGTGAACATACAAGAAGAGAATTTTAGAATAATTTGGTCCGAAAAAGAATTAAAAGTAATCTGTGATCTAAATGATGAGATTGACAAAATCTATAATGACGAAATTCACTTGACGGATAAGTTGTTGAAATTGAGAACGGAATATGAAAATGAAACGAAAACACAACAAAATGTATAGTGCATAGTACCTTTCGGGTTACTACGTCACCATACATAAAACGTTAGCAGTAAGTTCCTTCAATATGAAAAATACTGATTATCAAAACATATGCTAGAAGAACCAAAAATAACTGCATTCTTACCAACCGTTAAACCAGAACGGTCAAAGCAATTCTACATGAATACTCTGGGACTAAAATTAGTATCTGAAGATATTTACGCATTAGAATTTGAAGGAAGAGGAGCTTCCTTAAGGATTACAGTTGTTGAAAAATTTATTCCCCATTCGTTTACTGTATTAGGATTTAAAATTGAAAAAATAGTTTCTCAAGTTAAATCTCTAAATAAAAAAGGAGTGAAATTTGAAAGATATAGTTCTTTCGAACAGGATGAATTGGGTATTTGGATTGCTCCGAGTAAAGCAAAAATTGCATGGTTTAAGGACCCAGATGGAAATATGATTTCATTAACCGAATATCCCTCATAGAAATTAAACCAGCTGCTAACACAACCTATAAACAATACGGGCTTTACCGCTTAAGTTATAAACCCGGAATATCAACGATCACAGCCAAATCTTTGGGAATTGGCAATTAAAAAAATAAAAACAATTATAAAACAAAAAGCTAAGGCCAGCAGACCAGACGGAAACGAAAAGTTTCCTTGCCTGCCCTACTTGCTATAGCCGAACGATTGTGGGTAATTACAAAAAAGGGGACGATTGAATCTACAAACCCTATTTGGACCAACTGTCAAACAATAAAACAAGTAAAGATTAAGGCTGCAAACAATTTTGCAACGCTTTATAAAAAGATCAGTCTTTAAGATATCTTCAAAGACCGATACAATGAAAAAACTACTATTTATTCTTTTTTTTGCATTCATAACTTTTGGATGCAAAGTTGTTCCTCAAATGGCAAAACTTAAACAAGTAGGCTCAAGAGGCTGGTATACAACCCTAGAACCATTTTCGGAATTTGACCACGACCACAAGTCCGTTGATATTTGGATTCCTGATAAAGAAAAAAAAGCACCTATAATAATATACGCACATGGTGGTGCTGGTTATCGCGACGATGACCGTTCCAGGGTTGAGATGTTTAGGAGAAATGGTTTTGCTACTATATCATTTGATGCTTACGAAATGAATGGTTTGGATTGGGAATTTGTTACTCGTAAAGTAACAAACAATGGCAAGCAAAATCTAATTTGGAATGTTTTCAAAGGAGCGGTTGACTATGCTGCAAATGATGACCGCTGGGATAATCAAAACATTTTCCTTTACGGCGCCTCAAATGGTGGCAGGGTGGTTTTATATGCAGGTAGTGAACTAAAAAACTATAACATTAAAGGAATTATATCGGAAGCTCCGGCAGCTACAGGATATCCTCTTGGAGATTTCAAGATTCCCACAATTATTCCCTTTGGTGAATTAGATACCTGGGCCGGAAAATCCGCTACAGATTATGTGTGGGCAAGAACTTACCCTACTTCACCTATTTCAATAGAAAGTTGGACGAAATCGCTTCAAGAAAAAAATCGTCCTATTAAAATAATTTTTTATGAAAATGCGGGACACTTATTATTTGAAGGCCCTCTAGAAAAAGTTACGGTAAGAAGAGGTGATACAATTGCATTTGTTGCTTATCAAGGAGCAAATGATGAAGCACGCGAAAAATACGAACGAGATGTAATTGCATTCGTGAAAAGCAATTTATAGTATCAGCTCTGGAAACTGCTAGACTAGAATTTTATTGAACATTCATAAGAACGGAAAACCTTTTTACTAATGCTTTAGAAATCATAAAAGCATCAGAATAAAATAAATGCAGAATAACTGCCCACAACATATAATTAATACGGGCTTTGGGCTTAATCGCAGGGTTTGCGTATTTTTAGGAAGTCCGCTAAATCTTTGGGATTTAGCTTTGGACAAGAAAATATAAAACTAAACCAAAAGCTTTAGCTTCGTGCACAGACGGAAACTCAACGTTTCCCTGCCTCCGCACTACGCTTAGCCCAACCGTTAGGGGCAATTTGATTAAAAGATGAACATTCTACTAGAATCAACATCCAATTTTATAGAACCAGATTTTGTAAAAAGCAGTTTGAATCCTTCATCCTCGATTTGAGATGCCCAAAATTCATAGTTTTTGGACTTAACAACCAATTTATCGGAACGGATTACGCGCCAGAATGGAATTTTGAAATCCACCTTTTCCGTTGAATAGCGTTCAGCGATTTTCTTTATGGCATTTCCCGTTCGCATCGGACAAGTTACGTTAGTGCCAAAATCTATTGCTAAGCGTTTTGCAAGTGCATCAATTGTAGCGACAGAACCTTTTGGAATGGTCTTTACAAGTTCTTCGATTTCTTCGACCGAAGGATGTAACATTTTACCTTTCCCATAAAATTTTTCCATCTTGATTGGAATATCCACTATTTTAGATTTAGTCATTATCGTATTTTTTATAAAGTTTAGAGGCTATCCAGGCACCAACAACCATTTCGAACCAACTTAATGGTAACGTAATCCATAGAATTTTCCATGCTGCCAATCCCATATTTGCAGTCGCTACCCAAAAAATAACGAAAATAGCTAGCCAAACTATCGTACCGGAAATCAAAACCGACCGATTGGAATTACCAAAAAATCTTGAATAGAGCCAGAAAACAAAAACTAGAACACCTGTTAAAAGAGTGTCCCAAAATCCCCAAATTGCGAAAATCCCAAAATCCATATCCGCAACACCTGGTTTATCATCAAAAAAAGACTTTACACGTGGCATCACAAACATAAAATATCTAAAAACCTCGGAAATGTTAATCCAAATACTAGTCAACAGCGTAATAACAACAAAGCGCTTGAAATTGAAATTTTTGGGAATCATAATTGGTCGAGTGCTAATGTTTCCTTAATGGTGTTGAAAATGGTCATTGGAGCTTCGGCTTGGGGAACAGAGCGGTAAATCGCAATAGACTTCTCTAAGTAGCCTAATTTTTCAACCAAATCGATACTGCGTTGAGAAAACCCTGCAAATCTTAAATCTTTCGGATTTACAATCTTCTGGTCGATCAGAAAATCAATCTTCCTATTACAACGGCAGGGATTAATAGGATTTGCAAGTCCACATTTATTATTTAGAAAATTTCGGATTTTAGCTCTTGAACGTGATAATTTCTTTCTATAATTTTCAGAGGTTATTTCCATTATTTCAGAACCTTCAACGCTGTTGAACTCTAGAATTTCCGACAAAATGTAAACCATTCTATCAACGGAGTTCAAACAAAGCAATAGACCTTGTGTACAACTTACCTTAACTTCTTCTTCCAAGAGAGAAAGTTCACCTTCGTTGACCGAATATCTAATTATATCAGAATGACCAGTATCTATTAAACCTGCATAATCTTCAAAAGGCATTGCAAATTCTTTGCCTTTTTGACCTTTATAGGTTAACAAATAATTCGTTGCGACCCTATAAACCCAAGTCATAAACTTACTGTTATGATTGAAAGTACTTAAATGGGTTATGACCTTGATAAGTATTTCTTGCGTTGCATCTTCGGCATCTTCAGAATAAAGCAACATTTTCAAGGATAGGTTGTAAATGTAATCCTTGATGTTTAGTACTATCGATTCCAAGGCTTTTCTGTCGCCTGAATTAGCGCTTTCAACTAAATTTTCCAAAGTATCTTTCATATCTCTATTGATTAGACACGGAAAAGATACGAAGTGTGACAATCGGAACGCAAAAAAATGCCCCTAACCATGTATATAGCTCATTGCTATATGGTTACTTAATCTCGGACTAGTGTTCGCTTGCTAAGTCCGCCATATTTTTAATATGTATTTTTGATACAACAAAAGATAAAAATGAGATTAAAAATATGGCCAAGTGCTAGACCAAAAGACAGGTTTTTTACCAAAAGCAACGAATCATAGCCAAACCGTGACCTGCAAGCTTAAAAAACTGAGTGCAAAAAGAAAACATTGACATACTATCAAAAGCTATTCTTCTTCTCAATCCAAAAATGGAAGAGCAGGCAATGGACTATCTTTTGGATTCTTGCTTTGTAACAACGTATCAAAATAGAGATGAAATTATTAGAGTAGATGAAAATCAAAAGAATTTGTATTTCTTGACAGACGGTTTAGTAAGAGCCTATTACATTGATGCTAAAGGAAATGATATTACCATTCGATTTGTAAACAACCAAGGTTGGATTACGCATTATACGGCATTGTTATCAAACACAACTAGTAAATACACTTTTCAATGTTTGGAAGAATGTACGGTTATTGCACTACCGTATAAGCGAATTAAACAGTGCTACAATCAGTTTCCTTCTTTAGAACGTTTGGGTAGATTGATTGCAGAAAGTATCTTAAAAACACAACAAGCACGTATCGAAAGCTTTCAGTTTTTAGATGCCGAAGAGCGTTATTTGGAATTTTTGAACAGTTATCCAGCGCTATTTAACCGTGTTTCACTGTCACACCTCTGTACATATCTTGGTATTCAGCGACAATCTTTGACTCGAATTAGAAAAAAAATAGCAAGCAGATAATTTTGACTCATATGTGTCAGGTTTAAGCCTATACGTATTCACACCTTTGTATCATTAAGTCAAAATGATATGAATGTACTACTATTGGGAGCAACAGGATTTTCAGGAAAAGAAGTATTGAATGAACTACTTTCTAAAAATCACAATGTTACCATAATCACAAGAAACAAATCTTCGGTTGATTCTAAACAAGAAAATCTAACAGTTTTAGAGGGCAATGTTCTGCATGAAAATCTGATAAATGATGCTGTAAAGAATCAAGATGCCGTAATCAACTGTTTGGGAATTGGTGGAAAAGGCAATGCTAGACCCAATAGTTTGGTATCGGATGCTACCAGACTTTTAGTCAATTCAATGAAACATTCCAATGTTAAACGTTTGGTATGTATGAGTAATGTCGGTGCCGGTGATAGTATGCATTTTCAACCTTGGATTTTTAAAAAAGTGATACTTCCATACTTTATGAAATGGCTGAAAGTAATTATTGATGACAAAAATATAATGGAGCCACTCATTATAGATAGTAATTTGGATTGGACGATTTTAAGGTTTCCAAATATTGTTAATAAAACACCAAAAGGAAAAATAACCACAAGTTTTGATGGCAAGGGACTAAAAATGAGCATAACCAATAAGGACTTAGCCCAATTTATGGTAGCACAACTGAATGATAATAAATTCATTCATAAAGCACCTAGTGTGAGTAATTAAATCAAACTATTAAAAATGAAATTAACAAACGTCATTGTGCTAATAGTAATATTCTCAAATATGCTATCTGCACAAGCAAAAGATAAGCGCAAGATGAAACAAGAAACCATAAATACTACTATCGGCAATATCGTTGTATACCAAAAGATTGTACCAAACACAGTTCCCGTGATATTTCTTCACGGAGTTTACTATGATCATAACCTATGGAATTATTATACGAGTAGAATTACAGACCGTACAGTAATAACAGTGGATATGCCCCACCACGGACAGAGTAAAGAGATTAGCAAGAAAAATTGGAATATGGATGATTGTGCGAATATGTTAATTGAAATCATAGACTATTTGAAATACAATGAAGTATATGCCATTGGTCATTCTTGGGGCAGTATGACTATCCTTAGAGCAAGTGTCAAAGAGCCAGAAACATTTAGAGCCATAGGGTTGTGCAATATGCCCTTTGACAAAGGAACCTTTGGCAAACAGTTAAAATTTGGGTTTCAACACTTACTGCTTCCATTCCGTAAATTTTATACCAAACAAGTAGTAAAAGCAATGTTCTCCGAAGAAAATGTAAAAACCAAACCCGAAATATCCGAATATCTAGACGTTTCAATGTCTTTGCTAACGAACAAAGAAGTAAGAAATACCGATCGGGCAGTTATAACCCAGGTGGATGATGGCACTCAATATCTGGACAGCCTAAAAGTACCAGTATTCGCTCTTAAAGGAAGTAAGGACTATGTAAGCGCTCCAAAAAATATTGAAATGAACATTGTGGAAGGAGCACATACTAGTCCATTAGAACAACCTGAAAAAGTAATTGCCTTTATAAAGAAAGTAATTGAAAAGTAAAGCCCGCAGGTAACAATTTATAAAACTAATAACGGTTTTAGTGCTAAAATCAAAGTGAGTATCTTTATTCAAATTTTAGGGCTAAACTGAAAGGAAAAAACCTTGAAGTCCCTTACCATTCTCATACGAACCGTTGGCTGCAAGGTATGGTTCATTCGTAAAAAACGAACATATTAGAACAATTCAATGAAAAGGTTAATATTTGGACCTTCTGGGGCTGGAAAAACATATGTTGCTAGCGAACTTCAAAAAATAGGTATAAATGCATTTGATGCAGACCTGATCAAAGGACTATCTGCATGGTATGATAGAAATGGTCAAAAAGTACCTCAACCCCAAAGCGCAAAAGAAGCATTAACTAACCATTATTCATTTTTATGGAATCGAGAATTTTTAACCAGCTTCCTTAATTCTCACGACGATATTTTTATTTTTGGAGGGTCTGGTAATCTTTTTGAATTAACTGAACTTTTTGACAAGGTTTATTTTCTCAAAATAGACCCACAAACCCAAAAAGAACGAATCCAAAATTCCACCGTAAGGGATGCTCGAATGGATTTTCAAGATAATGAATTGGTAGTTTGGGGGGAATGGCTAGAAAACGAAGCAAAAAAAAGAAATATCCCATTTATTGATGCAACATTGACACCTAAAGAAATACATTCAATAATCTCATGAACAGATATCGGTTTCCAAAAAAACAATTATTGGATAACGAAAGCAAATCAAAAGTTTCGCTTATGCGCAACCCGAAATCTGCTATTTCTTACTAGCGCACTAATAATGGCCGAGAACGTTGAACAGCGCAAAAAAAAATGACTTTAAAATGAAAGAAAATCATATGCCAATGGTGGAATGCCAAATGATGATAAAAAAACCGATTTCGCAGGTATTTCAAGCATTTATCGAACCGACAATTACAACCAAATTTTGGTTTACCAAGGCAAGTGGAAAACTTGAAAAAGGAAGCACTATCACTTGGCAATGGGAAATGTATAATGTGTCAACAAAGGTATCGGTAAAAGACATTATAGAAAATGAAAAAATATCAACTGAATGGGGCGAACCTTCGACAACGGTTGACTACGAATTTAAAGCTTTGTCAAATAACACTACGTATGTTGTCATTAAGAATTACGGATTTGACCAAACAGGAAATGATTTAATCCAAGCAATAATTGATAATACAGGTGGATTTACAACTGTCCTAGATGGATTAAAAGCCTATCTTGAATTTGGAATCGAGCTGAATTTAGTGAGGGATAAATTTCCTCATATACAACAGAAATAAAAACCTGTAACTAACCATGTATACGAAATCATAGCTCGTGCCTCGCTACGCTTCTTCTACCCACCCGATGTAAACAAGCTAAAAATAAGACCTTTTGAATAAAATTATCTTCCTTTTTCTCATAGTAAGTTTTACAGCATTTGGTCAAATTAGTAACATGAAACCAATAAGCGAACTGATAAATAAAGAAGAACCCGGTTGGGAATTAGTTTCGGAATGGATTGACCAAGCCACTAATAAACTTGAAGTTCTAACAAGAAATGAAAAGCAAGCCGATTCAGCTCTTTATAAGACGCAAGTGACTACTCGTTCACCTATGGGAGCAATAATCTATGAAACCGGCGGAATTTTAGTTGATAACGGCTGGATTAGAATATTAGGGTCAGGAAACGAAAAACTGCATAGAACTCTGCCTGAATGGAATAAGGGAAAAACCTTTAGTGAATTCGGGGAACAACCTTCGATTTTATTAATCGCTGATGACGTAGTTGGTGGCTTTTTCGGAATAAATGGTGGAGCTTTAGGAGAAGATTTAGGAAAGGTTTATTATTTCGCTCCAGATTCTCTAAATTGGGAACCAATGGACATTGGATATTCCGACTTCATATGGTGGACCTTTACCGGAAATCTATCCGACTTTTATTCTAACGTTAGATGGACAAATTGGATTAAAGATGTGAACGAAATTACGGGTAATCAGGGGTTTTCATTTTATCCTTTTTTGTGGACAGAACACAAAAACATCAATGATTTAAGTAAAAAAGCGGTGCCAATTTCCGAGATATGGGGATTACAACAAGATATTGTCAAGCAATTGAATAATCGGGATTAAGCCAGTTTACAACAAAACCTATAAACAATCCGGGCTTGGCTGCTTAAGTTATAAACCCGGAATATCAATAACCACTGCCAAATCTTTTGGATTTGGCTTGAAATAAAAAAACAAAACCCGCCCGTACCGAAATGGCACGTTCGGGCGGGCAAAAAAATTTGGCTAATTGCGAGTTTGAAAGTTACCACTCTCCTACTCACGCACTAACTATAGCCGAACCGTTCTCTGCAATGTACCACACGGGAAAAGCACAATGAATAAACTAAAAGAATTTATAGAAACATTGACACCTATCTCGGACAAAGAATTCGAAGATTCAAAGGACAATTTTTCAAAAATTCATTTGAAAAAAGAAGATTTTTTTGTCGAACAGGGCAAAATTTGCCGCCAAATTGCTTTTATAAACAATGGTACTTTAAGAACCTTTTACATAAACAATAAAGCCGAAGAAATAACCGCTTGCTTTTGTACCAAAAATAGTTTGACCACTTCCTATAAAAGTTTTATTCTTCAAGAACCTTCCTTAGTTTCCATCCAAGCATTAGAAGACACGGAACTTTTGGTAATTGATCATGAAAAATTGCAGCAACTGTACAACACAAGTAGGGCTTGGCAAAATATAGGCAGGCAAATAGCCGAGAGAGAATATTTTGTTATGGAGCAATATGCTGCTACTTTAAATAACGAGTCTGCCAAAGAAAAATACCTGCGATTATTAAATGAACAACCTGAAGTTTTACATAAAGCCAGTGTTGAAGACATTGCCACTTACTTAGGAGTCACAAGAAGAACCTTGTCAAGAATCAGACAAGAAATTGCTAAATAATCATTTGAGGACATTTGTCCTTTCAGTCCGAAAATAGTTGCTACACCTTTGCATTATTAAATCACAAAAAATAATGTAAAATGAGCCATAAACAAATTCAAGAAAATGTAAAAAGCGGCTATGCAGATATTGTAAAGCGTAACACAAAAAAACCTTTCCTTTCCAATATTTTCCAATGTTGCGACCAAAAGGAGATCGCCAATGACATTGGTGAAAAAATTGGCTACAGCGAAGCGGAACTTAAAAACGCACCCCAAGACGCCAACCTGGGAATTGGTTGCGGAAATCCTACTGCCTTGGCTTCTATCAAAAAAGGCGAAACCATTTTAGACCTTGGTTCAGGTGCAGGATTTGATTGCTTTTTAGCTTCAAAAGAAACCGGAGCTACAGGAAAAGTAATAGGAGTAGATATCACACCCGAAATGGTGGCACAGGCAAAAAAAAATGCCGAAAAGGGAAATTATAAAAATGTAGAGTTCAAAGTTGGTGAAATTGAGAATTTACCTATAGAAAATGATAGCGTAGATTTGATTATCTCGAATTGTGTTATCAATTTATCAAATCAGAAGGAAAGAGTTTTTGAAGAAGCTTACCGGGTAGCGAAACCAAATGGTAGGATAATGATATCGGATATTATTCTACTCCATGATTTACCCGATTATGTCAAAAATTCAGTGGAAGGGCATATCGCTTGTCTGGCGGGTGCAGTAAAAAAAGAACACTATATTGATGCAATTAGCAAAGCAGGATTTACCGACATAGAAATTGATAAACAAGCCCCATTCCCTATAGAACTAATGCTAAACGACCCTATTGCCAAAAAGATAGTTAGCGAGAATAGTCTTAAAGAAGAAGACATAGAAAAAATAGCAAGTGCTATTGCGAGTATTTCCTTTAGTGCCAAGAAATAAACACTGTAGAGAACACACGCTACAAAAAATAGTAGTCTAGGTAATTACCTGAACCGTTTTTGTGTCTAATTAATTATCTTGTTCTCGGAAAAGTTAGTGTCTTTTTGAGCGCCAAGTTCCATACACAAGACCGTTGGCAACAATTTTGAAAAATATAGTATGACCATGAAGAAATTATTGATTTTCACTTTTACAGCCGTTCTATTTACAATGAGTTGTGAAGAAGTCAAAAAAGCTGGGGCTGAGAAAATCGTACATCAAAAAATAGATGTTGAACAGGAAAAAGAAGCAATTTTAGAAACCTTAAATAATGAAACCAAGGCAGCTTTTCAAAGAGATTATGAAGCTTGGAAGGAAAAATGGGTTCATGACCCAAATATTACTAAAACCTATATTGACTTCCCGGAAAGTACTTTTTCTGAATCGGTCGGTTGGAACGAAATAAGTCAATTCGTCAAAACCTTTATGGAGGAGCACCCCGAACCTGAACCCGTACCAAAATTGTTGGATAAAATAGAGGTTCGCCTCTATGGTAACGGAGCTTGGGTTACCTACGTGCAACAAGATTCGTTACGCGGACGGAAAAGAGAGACTAGACTCATGGAAAAAATAAATGGGAAATGGAAAATTGCAGGTATGCAGACGACCATTTATGGATTCGAAACTGATGAAACCGAATAAAAACTGTTGCCAACAGTACCTATAGTTGATTACTACATAGTTACCTCTCGAAAAATCTATAACAATAAGTACTAACCTCGCAACAACGCTGAAAACATGCTGCGGACATTTCCGCAACTAATCATAGCTGAACCGCCGGCAACAGGATAAAAAATTTGATATTGATTCGTTTTTGGTGTATTTTTACACCAAATTAATGAATTATGGCAAGACAAAGCATATCCTTTACGAAGCCCAACGACGAATGGATGAAAGCTCAAGTGGACAATCAAGAGTATTCAAGCAAAAGTGAGCTTGTAAACGACTTGATAAGACAGGCAAGAAAACAGCAAGTGCAAATTGACTGGATTCGGGCCAAACTGGAGAAAGCCGAAAATAGTGGATTTACCCTAGACAGCAAGAAACAAATCTTAGATCAGTCAAAGTCTTTTCTCAATGGCTAAATACCGGTTGAGCAATGAGGCGAAAACCGACTTAATTCGAATCCATCAATACGGAGTTGAAAAATTTGGAATGACCCAGGCCGATAAATACTTCGATTCCTTTTTTGTTTACTTTGACATCATTGCCCAAAGGCCTTTTTCGTTTGAATCTGTTGACTTTATAAAAAAAGGGTATAGACGCTGTGTCTGTGGCGTGGATAGTATTTACTACAGGATCAACGAAGAAATCGTGGAAATTATGGCAATTGTCGGACGGCAGGATTTAGATAATACGTTCTAATATTATATAAATAATACAATCGTTGCCAACAACCGTAATTAATTGCGACGAACCTTCCCCACGGATAATCTGTCGCAATCATTACTAACTTCACAACAACGCTGAAAACATGCCGCGGACCTTTCCGTGATGTATTTAAAAACGTCCCTGCTATTTGTGATATTACGAATAACGAACTTAGATTAGAGGACACTATATCAATGGAAGAAAAAAACGAACGTATGTCTGAATTATCCAATAAAAAAATAGGCCTTTCATATTTAAAAAAATATGCGGAAAAGGACTTAAATAGTATCGAAGAAATGTTTTCCGAAGACATTGTTTTAAGAGACTGGAAAATTCGCGTTGAAGGAAAGGAAAATGCTCTGAAAGAAACACGCAAAAATTTTGCCAATGCAGACTCTATACAAATTGAAGTGCTTTCTACCTATGAAAACAAAGACACCGTAGCAGCTGAGTTAAAAATTACGGTTGATTCTACTGAAGAACTTTTTGTCGTAGATGTCATAACCATAAATTCCGAAGGCAAAATAGCATCCATACGTGCATATTTGGGGAGAGGAGATAATTAAAGGAAACTTGGAACCAATTATGGGTGTAAACTGTATTAGTTTTCAAATGGGACTGAATAATGAACTTACCCAATACTATATTTTGGAAACGTAAAACAATCGGGTAATTAACAAAATAGCGTGGAAAATAACTTTGCCTCACACAACCTAAAAAACATACGGCCTTTAGGGCAAAAACCAAAGGTCTGTGTATATTTATAATGTCGCTAAATCTTATTGCGAAGATGGAAACCATTGGTTTCCTTACTTCCACACTGATTATAGTCGAAACGTTAGCTGTAATCTTGATGAACAATGCGCGAATTTGGGAAATTGAACTCAAAAATTGGAATAATACTATTTCCGCTTGGTGGCCAACACGCTCTAAAAATGAAATCAGACTTGACAAAAAACGAAAGAATTACACTTTAAAAATAGAACCTTCCTTGAGAGGTCTAAAAGAAGTTATACAGGAAATAGAAACCGTATTAGAAACTAAATTTGACGGGACTATATATAGTAAGCGGTTTAAAGGGAAGATTAAAAATAAAAACGCCGCACAGAAATGGCTTTTGGATAAATACACTATTACCAACCATATGTATCGGCAATAGCGGCTTAAGTGATAAATCACCAAATATGGTATACAAATTAACAGCGTAAATCTATTTTTAACCCGTAGCCATATTTCAGGAATAAACATTTACAAAATCCAGGAACAATTCTTCTAAACGCCTGTATTTAAAGAAACCAAAAATCTAAATGAGAAAAATAAAACTTGCATTCATTTCAGTTATTCTATTTGCCTCAAGCATTGTAGCACAGAATAAAGACCAACTTTTGCACACAGCATATGCGAAAGACATTCTCACAAAGGAAATTAAAAGAATGATTGAGGAAACAGGTATTCCTTCTATCTCAATCGCTTTGATAAAAGATGAAAGTATAATATGGGCAGAAGCCTTTGGATATGCCAATATAAAAACTAAAACACCTGCAACGATATCTACGACCTATTCGACCGGCTCAACAGTTAAACCCTTTATGTCAATGGCTATTATGCAATTAGTAGAAAAGGGCATCGTTGACTTGGATAAACCAGTAAATAATTATTTAAAAAATCCGATTCCATCTTTTTCAGAAAAAAGCAAGCCGATTACATTAAGACATTTATTATCACACCAATCGGGAATACCCTCATCAGCAATTTTTGTTCCTGTTTGGGGTGGAGACCATCGAAACACCTTGGAAGAAATTGCAAAACAAATAAAACCAGTTAGAGCACCTGAAAAAGCGTACGAATATTGTAACAATGGATTTGTGATTTCCGCTTTGGTCATAGAAAACCAAACAGGTAAGAGGTATGGAGACTACGTACATGAAAATATTTTAAAACCTTTGGGTTTGGAAAACATCGATTTTAATAAACCAACTCCTGAAACCGTTGAGGAAATGGCTTTACCCTATAGGTTGGTGTATAATAATTCGTTTCCGACAGAACAGCTATATTCATTTCCATATCCCTCGGGTGGACTTACCTATTTAACGCCATCACAAATGTCAAGATTTTTGATTGCGCATCTTAATAACGGCGTTTACCAAGGAAACATGCTACTAAGTCCTGAGTCAATAGAGCAATTTCACGAAACCAGTTTTGGTCACGAATTCTATGGCTTGGGAATTGGAATTGAAAAAAAGAATAACAACACCTATCTATTTCACAATGGTCAAGACGCCTATTCGACTGTTTTTATCCTAAATCTTGATTTAAAAACTGGAGTATATGTAATGGCAAATGCCGTCTCAAACCGGCAAATGAATGCGCTTGCCGATTTGGCAACTGAACTAATGGACGGAAAAAAAGATGTGAAACCGTTACCATCATTTGCAAAAAGAGCATATGAAGAAATACAAATAAGCGAAAGTGAATCGAATAAGGTTATTGGAACGTACAACATTACGGGAACGGACTTTACCTTAACCATTCTAAAAAAGAACAACATACTTTATTTGAAAAATCCTGCAAATACTGAATATGAAATGCTCCCGTACGAAAAGAATAAGTTTTTTCTAAAAATGGAAGAGGAGCAGATTGAATTTACGAATGGAGAAAATGGTATTGACGGAATGGTTTTATACTCAAACGGTACTAAGACAATAGCCAAACGTACCAACTAAAAGTTGGCACAACAATGCTATAAGTGATACGGGTTTGGCTGCTTAAACTATCAACCCGGAATATCAACGATCACGGCAAAATCTTTTGGATTTGGCATTAAATAAAAAATAAAATCCGCCCGAACGCACCCGTTCGGTACCGGCGGGCAAAAAGATTTCGCTATGCGGGTGGCTTAAAGCAAAGACCACTTTGATCCCGTACTGTTCGTAATCGAACCGTTTTAGCCAACGTAACAAACCCATATGAGAATCAATATTACGCATGAATGCTGCTATAAAAAGTTCCATATATAAGATAAACGAAACAATCCAATTCATAGAGAAGAATCTTGATAAGGATTTGTCTCTCGACGAATTAGCAAGTATTGCGCATTACTCACCTTTTCACTTTCATCGGGTGTTTACCAAACTTTGCAAAGAAACCCCATTGACATTTGTTACCAGAAAAAGAATTGAAAAAATTGCTTGGATTTTAATCAAAAATAAAGACGTGGCATTAAAGGATTTAATCCACAAATATGGATTTGACAATGGAGTTACCTTCGCCAAGATATTTAAAAAGTTTTATGGCATCAGTGCCACCGAGCTAAGAAATCAAACAGATTCATTCTATAAGCAACTCGATCCAAGAAATAGCAAGATTGGAAAACTACCATTTCTTAAGAAGGAATATTTTAGCGATATCAATAATTTACTTCGTTGGATGGATTTAAACGCAGTGGTGGAGGTTAGGCATATTCCAAAAGAAACTTTTGCATATAAGAGGGTTACGGGTGCTCCTGAAATGGCAATACAAGCATTTTATGATTTGAGAGATTGGGCCATTGCAAACAATATTGACTATCAACAACCGAAACGATGGGCATGGGCATTACATGATAATCCAGCTTTTACCTTAAGTGACAAAGTTAGTCACAGTGCTTGCCTCAAATTACTTACCGGAGAAACATCAAACACTATAAATACATTAGAGATTGACAAGGGAAAGTACCTCGTAGGAACGTTTAAAATATATGATGAAGATTTCTATAAAGCCTGGGAAGGAATGAGTTATTTTTTGATGACCTCTGGATATCGATTTAGAGACAGCATATTTTACGAAGTCCAACATACGGATAGTATTTTCAAGGAGGGATCACGCCACAGTGTAGATATCTGCATTCCTATAGAATAGAATACCAACACATGAAAAAGGACTCAAAAATGCCTTGGTTAAAAATAATATTGTGGGGCACAATAGGTATTCACTTCATCTTAATATTTCTTTCAATTTTGGAAGTAGCCGTATATTCCCTGCTTATTAATCCGGGAAAAGAAGAAAGTTTATATAATCAACACGCACAAACAACGGCACCTTACGTTAGTATTATCTTTGGCATCATTATCTTTTACTTTGTGGCCAAATCTATTTCAAAGAATAAATCGCAAATTTGGAAAAAAATAGGTATTTGGTTAGCATTGGTTTATATAATAACTGACTTGGGAATACTGATTTATTCAAATGTTAATTGGAGTGAAATGTATTTAGTGGTCATTTTATCTGCGGTAACAAAATCTATAAGCTCGTATTTAGGAGCTATGTCCTCCGGGAAAAAGGACATTCGGAACCTTAAAGCGTAAACCTAAATAAATTAAGTATGCAGTATGACGCAAAAACTCCATCGGAATACATGAAAATGTTAGAATCTGATTGGCGAAAAGACAAAGTCGAAGAGTTAAGAAAATTGATAAAAAAACTTTGTCCGGAATTAAAAGAAGGAATTGAATATAAGGCCCTTTCCTATGGAAATGAATCGAAAAACATCTTTCACATCAACGCCCAAATGGCTCATGTAGGCCTTTACGTTGGTAACATAGATAAAATCGAAAACGCAAGGGAGCTTTTGAAAGAATTCAGTATGGGAAAAGGATGCATTCGAATCAAAAAAAGTATTGACCTTTCAGATACCAAAATCGATGTTTTTATCGAGAAAGTAATGGTACTTTGGAAGAAGGGTGGCAATACGGATTGCTAATGCCGTAGACGAAAGAATATGAATTTAAAAAACCGGCTATCACAACCTATATAACCCCTTGCCGGAAAATCGGTATCTTTAAACGCTCCCCTATAAATAAACCTCGGTTACGGTTGCATAGAATATAACCACCAATAGGGCAACGTGCCATCTACAAGACCGTTGGTATTCATTGATGAACTTAGTTCATCCCATGTATTACAAATGAAATATCTATTTACATTTTTCACCTTACTAATTGCATTTGGATGTTCAAATAAGAAAAAGACAACGGATTCACAAAATCCTAAACACCTAAGCAGTGAATATCTTATTGCATTTCTGGATACTATTTATAGAGCGGAGCAAGAACCTATAAGGCTAAGAGATTCGCTTGCCGAAAAATTCGGAATGGAATCTGAAGAAAGAAGAGTTCAAAATGAAATTTATAAAAAGAATCATACGATAAACGAGGCTAAAATTAAAGACTTGTTATCAAAACATGGTTGGCCGTCAAAAGATAGTATTGGGGAACTAGGAAGTCTTACCATTTGCAATGTTCTTCAGCATTCCAGTCCGGAAGTAAGAGTGGCGTATTTACCAATGATGAGAGATGCTGTTATGAGTAAAAAACTTGCTGCCCGATTTTTGGTAAGGGCTGAAGATAGAATTGCTACAGACCGTGGAAATCTTCAAGTATATGGAGGTCAGGTAAAGTATTACCCCGAAACCAAAAGCTTTAATGTTTGGCCAGTATATGACCCTGTCAATATAGATAAAAGAAGGGCCGAAATAGGTCTTGGTCCCATAGCGGAACATTTAAAAAATAGGTTTAATCTGGAATGGAATCTTGAAGAGCAAATTAAACGAAGTGAAGAATTTGAAACAAAACGAAACGCCAACAATGGCTATAAGTAATTGCTTGTTCTCACCAACTCCTGAATCCAAAGGATTTGGGAGTTACGGATTTTTAGTTCGGTGTGTATTTGCAACCCGCCAGAACGCACCGTTCGGAACGTGCGGGAGTTAAGGGATAAAAACACGTCTACTCATAGCCGAGACCATTGTAAGAAATTTGAATGATATAGAAAAAATAGCGCTGCACTTTGGAACTCCAGAACACGGATGGCTCCCGATTCAATTTAAATATTCAACGTTAGAATTGAATTTTGATGCTTCAGACGTCCCAAAAAACCCTACCGACTTACTTTGTGAATGTCTCATAGCCACGCTACAGGGAATTGAATCGAAAATGTATTGGTTTTTAGAACCCGGATATTACCTATTTGAATTGATTCCCAATGGCAAGGTAATTGATTTGTTCGTTTCAGCAAGCAGTGATTCGATCGTAAAACAACTGGAAATACACCGAATATCAGGAAGTTTTGAGTCAATAGTTGTACCAATGTATCGGAGTTTAAAAACGTTCAATACCGTAAAATTTAATGATACCGACTGGGAGAAAATCGAAGAAAAAAAGCTGGAAAAATTAACCGAATTAATAAACCAAAGAAAAACTGCTTTCAACAATGGCCATAATTCATAGCTGCCCTTCTACTAAATTGAAAATTACTACTTTTAAAACAGCCGGGTTCCGTAGTTAGAAATCATTGGCTAGGTGTTACCGGTAATTACAGAATTGGGCAATGAGATTTTTATTTTTTATACTACTTATACAATCTAACGGTATGTTTGGCCAGGACCTAGATTCTTTGAAAGAGACTTATCTGAAAGATTTCAAAGAAGCGTTTAACAAAGAGCGTTTTGAAATTGGTAAGATGACTATCAAGCAAGATTCGGTCAAGAATTATTTTGAAGTTGATATTGTTCCCCAAAAAGAAGGTGTACATTTCATAAAACAAACGTTTCAATATGAAAGTGGGTGGGGCTATAAAAACAATAGTATTCTTACTATCATCAAAGTAGGAAAAAAAGGAACTTCAAGGACTTTTTCCGGAAAAAGACCAAACCCTTTTATCAGTTATACGGCATCGGTAGGAGATACCATAGTAATTCCTATTTATTGGAACAACCATATGGTAGCAAACAACTTTTCAACTGGAAATAAACAAGAACAGGACATCTGGGGGAAAATAGATTTAGACCATAAGCAATGGAAACAGGAAGAAAGACAGTTACCTTGGGATATAAAAAATAAGGTAGACGAGTTAAAAGTAATCGATGTATTTTCTGAATATGCTATTCATAGACATTTAAGAGAAGAAACAGTAAATCATACGATTCGATTTGAAGCTATTGACCCTGGTGAGTTTACTCTAAGAATAGGAAGTGTAGAAGTACCCATGCTTATTTTTCCAAAGGGAAAAAGTATCCGGAAAAATGTCACGCAGGTAATCGGTCTTCAATGGGAAGAAAATGTCTCTTCTAGCGGTCTTCCATATGACTATACCAATGAAACAAAATGCGCAATATTAAGGGTTGGTGATGTGATTGATGTATCCTTCAATAGCTATGTTCAAGAACCTAAAAATCCGTTAATGATCAGCACAAAACTGGAAATAAGTAAACAACATTAAACGACCACCAACACAGTGTATAAGTAATAGCAAGTTCCGTAATAAAACAACTGTAGGAACATACAAAAAAGGTCAGCGTAAAACCGAAAAGTTGTGAGTAGAAATCTACTCATACGCGAGACCGTTGTAAGCAACCGACAAATCGATAAATCCTAAAACATATATCCAATGAAAAAACTACTTATCGGCCTTATTTTAATCTTTTCAAGTGTGAGCTTATCCTTCTCGCAAGCGTCCGAAAAAGAAAAGGAAATAATTAAACTCTCAAAGGAAAAATGGCAATGGATGGCGGACAAAGATGTCGACAAACTTGCCATACTTTTTGATGACAAGTCCAAGTTTGTGCATATGAGCGGGACCTGGAAAAAGGAAAGAGAACTCAAAATCATTGAATCGGGAAGTATTTGGTATAAAAATGCGGAGGTGCATGACGTGGCTGTTGAGATTTTTGACCATACGGCTGTTCTTTGGAATCGTATTACCCTAGTGGCACATGTTAGAGGAAATGACGTTTCGAATGAGTTCACCGTTACCGAAATTTATAAAAAGGGAACTGACGGTTGGAAATTGTTAGACTTGACCTTTAGCAAAGTGCGTGACACACATACAATAGCACATTAGCGAACAGATGAAAATTACAAAGCGACGCACAACATAGCGTTGGATCAATTGCGGCGTGCTTCTCACAAACCATCTCGCGCCCAATTATACACAAGACCGTTGGTTTTAAGCCAAAAAATTGTAACAACATATAATTTGTAAAATGTTTAGTGAAATAGTAGAACTTATTAGAAAAGCCATAGATATTTCTGATGAAGAAGCTAAAATAATTGAAGATTGTATTCCAGTTAAAACTTTTGAAAAAGGGACCATATTGCTAAAAGAAGGTCAAGTCTCAAGAGAATCATATCAAAATTTATCAGGATTAGTTCGCAAATACTATATCATTGATGGTAATGAAATAACCACGAATTTTTACGAGGAAGGTACATCGATCGCTTCTTTCACCAGTCTACATCAAAAAACACCTGCAAAGCACTATTTTCAATGTATAGAAGATTGTAAGCTTGCCGTTTTGAATAAGGACAAAGAATTGGAGCTCATAGAAAAAGTTCCACAGTATGAAACCTTGTGCAGAACTTCAGTTGAAGAAGATTTAGGTAAACAACAAGATTCTTTGGCTACTTATTTGATTTCTTCGCCCGAGCAACGTTATTTAAGTTTACTAAATGATAAACCAAAGCTTTTAAATCGAGTTCCACTCTATTATTTAGCGAGTTATATTGGTGTAAAACCAGAATCTTTAAGTAGAATAAGAAAAAGGATTATGAAAAACAGGTCCTAATAATTTTTTTACGGAACTACCAATATTCAAAAATTTTAGAAATTGTACCTTTTTCAAATTCAAAAAGAGTCATTTGTGCTTTTCCCTCTAATATTGTTCCATTTTTTTAGACAGATAGCTTCTTTGAACAACAACGACATTTAGACCTACCATTTTATTCTTTATTTTAATCTCCATAATCTCCCCATTATTTGCTCGATTGTTTTGGTTTCGAACATACCCATTGTACAAATTTTCGCGAGAATAAATGCCTCCATATGCTGGATGTACATGGGGGAAATCATCGGTAAAAAGGCTAAAGATGCTATCAATATTCCTTCTTGTTGCATTCGACCGAAATATTTTAAGGTTCAAATCATAATACTTCCCCACCACAATTTCTAAAGAATCTTTAGGAGATTGGGTAAAATGCTGTGCCATGGATCGGTACGTTTAAAAAGTATGGATGTTAAGGTCATTACTATTTTAATTCGTGTTTTCATCAGTGGCATTGATTATGGATTAAGAAAAAAAAATACGTTTCGTATGTATTTTGCCAGTAAAAAACTTAGTAGAACCCATAGTGTATTAAAGCAATAGTGTAGTGCCTTCCTTTTTGTTCTATAAACAAGCTTATTCCCTTTAAAAACAGCTACTATAATGCCCATGATTATAAACCAGAAAGTAAATAGGGGCGATATTCTTTTGTAGATTAATAGACCTACTAAATCATGAATAAAACCTGAAAAACAAAAAGTAAAAACTATTGCCAAATAGTTATTCGTAATTCGCCTTAATGGTTTATAAACATATTTGTTGAGGTAATAATGCCATATCGGATTCCAGTGTACCCAAAACAAATTAAAAGAATTCGCCCCCAAAGACCTTTTTAGCATATTCCCTAAAGAATTCGAAGATCCCAGCGGAACACCATTTCGCCTTTTCACATAGTTCTTTAGAGAAATCATACACCATCGTTTTTTCGTGAAAGGCCTTTCAACAATAACCAAGTCGTAAAAGACAATTCACCTATTACACTTGTAGTAATTACAATAGCTTCAAAAGAAGATTTAAGGTCGCCATAACTAGCAAAAAATAGTTTTGGTAATCCATCAACGGCATAACCCAAAGCCCCTAGAATCAACAAAAAACCTAAGATTCTAGGTATCGTATTCGATTTTGCAACTAAAAAACCAAGTAATAACAAATGCACACCAAAAAATAGGAGACCAATTGTCCAAAGTGTATCGAAATTAGACAGTAAGTAAATTACACTGGTCTGTATTTCTTCAGGACTTGTTGTTTCAGAAGTAATTCTATAAACCTTTACGAGTTTAACCAAAGCCATTGTAAAAAACAAGGCGTGCAATCCCCTGAAAAAAGAGGTGATATATGACAATCCTTTATGAATTGGTTTAGTGATTTTATATAAAGACCATATCAAAAATATATCTGAAATGAGCATGACCAAAAATCCAATCAATCCTTGTCTAAATTGAAAAGAATTATTCATAACATTCAAGGTTGTTCGTTCACTATTATGGATATCTACCAGCGATTCTAGAATTGCAAAATTTGCATAAAAACCAGAAATGAAAATTAAGAGATATGCAGTCCCCGAAGCTTTAGCCAATGCTTTCATAGCGTTGTATTTTAAAATGGTACTACAAAACTATTGCGATTTAAAAGGGTATAAATTGACTTTGGTTAAGAAGTGAAATGAATGAGAAATCGAGTTACTTAACCAAAGTCAATTTTTTTCATAAACTCCTTGCCGACTTTTGTGTTTCAATAATTTAAAAAAATATGAAACCCTTACTTATACTTTTGGCAAGTTTTGTGATTTCCTTGTTTGTTATCAAAATCACTCACAAGGAATATGATCTTGTATTATCAGGAAGAATCGCAATGTCAATAATGTTGGTATTTACAGCAATTGGACATTTTATGTTTGCGAAAGGAATGTCCATGATGATACCAAAATTAATTCCCCATAAAGAGACATTTGTTCATCTAACGGGAATATTCGAAATTATACTGGCAACAAGCCTTCTTATACCGCGATTGAAATATATAGCCGGTTGGACACTCATTATTTTTCTTCTGCTGATGTTACCTGCCAATATTTATGCTTCAATACATAATGTGAACTATCAAAAAGGAACGTTTGACGGAAATGGTCCTGCCTATTTATGGTTTAGGATTCCGCTACAAATGCTATTTGTCGCATGGACCTATTTAAGCACAATCCGATTTCATTAAAGAAAAAAATTGGGGCTAACAACCTATATAACGAATTGCTTGTGCAGATGCTGGGTCGGAATTTTGGTAATCCCTTATATTTCCCCTAGCACTTAGGACTGATGATTCCGGCCGAATTCTGAAATCCAAGGAGATTAACATGAATATTGACCATGAGGGATGTTATGGCGAAGGGCTCCACATAATTGCTATAAAAGAAGAAAAAGAAATTTGCATCCTAACAGGTTCTTTCAAAAAGGAGAGGACTTCAAAGTAGACCACAGGCCGTAGCCCTGAAAATTTCCAAAATGATGGGGCATCCAAAGTTTACAACCCTTCGTTTCCGATAACATCTTCGATAGAAGGGTTACCAGTATACCTCCAAATCACTGACAACAGATGATGTCAATACCGAAATCCGTTACAAAAATCGACCTCATCGCTATTCTAAGCACGCACGGGCCATACCTCGAATGGCAAATACCCCATAGGGACGCAAAAAGGAGCCATCACCGTTTTAAACGGGCAATGATTTGGTCGGGCAGCGTCAAACAGCATCTGCGCCATTTTGTTTGGGGAAAAATCACAAACCATCTATCGGGATAACACCCCCTGCCAGCCACCCATAGGGTTGTATTTTCGTCCCGATCAGCAATATGGCCTAAGGCACTTTATATGGATTTTACAGGTGTATTGTTCTTATCCAAGAACTAAACGCACGAAACAATTGGGGGTTTTTGAAGGTTTTGGATACATATAGCTAAAAGACGCAAGTTGATTTTCAAAACCGTCAGTTCATTACCAATCAATGATACAAAGCCAAGTCATGATCAAAAACTACCTGAAGCATCTCTTTTACATAGAAAATCATACAATAACCGTTAAAGGAAGCGTTTGTCTTTTTCTTAGTTTAATGATGTCACTGCTGCTTTCGGCCAATTCACCACTCTCCACAAAAAAAGTAAACACCCTCCTAAAAAGTAGTGCCTTGGCAAAAACACCAGGGAATTCGCAAAAAAATCAACGCGCTTTTGGGAAGGGCATAAGGCCCCTTAACAAGCAGCAAACTCCCCCACAGTCCTTACCTAAAAAGCAGTCAAAGGCAACTGATTCCGTTATTCAGAATCAAAGCAAACCCATAAGGCCCATTGGCCAGGCCATTCCTAATTTTCGCCCTTTAACGATACCGCAAGCAAAAAAAATCAAAGGTCGTATCACCGATGAGCACGGTCAAGGCCTCCAAGAAGTGGTGGTGAGGGTAAAAGGCTCCTCTTTGGAAACCCTAACAGATGCCGAGGGGAACTTCTCGATCGAAACGCAAAACCCGAAGCAAATCCTGGTAATTTCACACCCTGGGTATATCACGGTCGAAACTACTCTTTCAGGATATGATTTCGTAGCCATCATATTGGAAGTAAGCGAACCGCAACCAGAGGATGTTCCCCTTCACAAGCCCCTTGATTTTGCAACGGTTGGTTCAAGAAACACCCACAAACACTCAACCCAAAATCACTTACCAATAACGATTGTAGACATCACCAAATTGGCCACTTATGGCCCCCAGACGACGGTAAATGAAATTCTGAACTATGCCCTACCACTCTTTACCTCTCAACCGCAAACGGCGGCTGGCGGTACGGATCACATAGACCCTATCTCATTAAAAGGCTTGGGACCGGATCAGGTCTTGGTACTCATCAATGGTAAAAGAAGGCATACTTCCTCACTTATTCATGTAGAAGGTACGGTAGGAACGGGCAGTGCGGGCACCGATATGAATGCCATTCCGGTTGCTTCCATACAACGCATTGAAATACTGCGAGACGATGCCTCGGCACAATACGGATCAGGCGCCACGGCTGGGGTAATCAATATTGTACTTAAGGAAGCTACCGGAAAGCTCGATATAACCATAATGGGAGGGGGCAATGTAAGTAAAAACAGCAATCGGTTCTCAGGGGGCAGTGACGGTGAAAAAGCTCAGTTAAATCTAAACTATGGCCTGCCTTTGGGAGAGAAAGGTGGCTTTATCAATCTTACCGGATCCCTATCTATGCGAAATCCTGCATGGCGAAACAACAACTTTACCAATAATATCTTTCAAGGGTATCACGGTGCTGAGCGCCTATTTGCAGAAAATGGAGGAAACATCGCCGCAATGTCTTTGAGCGATTACGCGAGTGCCTCACAAGGTCTTTCTTATTTAAGCCAAAATGTAAAAGATGAAATCGCGGCTTTGGATCTCGATGATCCAGATGACCAGCAATCCCTCATAGAGCTGCTATTTTTTGATGCCGATAGCGATGAGTTGCAAGCAAGAGGATTAACCAGAGCGGATTTTGGATTTAACGTAGGGGCCGCTAAAGTAAGCGAAGGTCAGTTTTTCACCAATATGTCCTTTCGTTTGGGTGAAACCACCCATTTTTACGGTTTTGGGGGCATCAGTGCTCGCAATGGTCTGGCGTACGGGGAATACAGAAGGCCCGCACAGTTAAACGGACGGGCGAACACCTCCCTGTATCCCAATGGTTTTTTACCCAGCATTCATTCCAATATCCTGGACAAATCCCTTGCCGTAGGAATCAAAAGCATTATAAAAGGGTGGCACATAGACCTGTCCAATACATACGGCCAAAATACCTTTTCGATTTCGGTTGAAAACTCCAGTAATAGTAGCTTGGAAAGCGCTACCCCTACGAAATTCGATGCAGGTGGATTTGGTTTTTCCCAAAACACCCTCAATTTAGATATCAGCAAATCGATAGAGCGGGTTTTTAAAGGACTCAATATTGCATTTGGTGCAGCATACAATGTGGAAAGTTATGAAATAAATGCGGGGGACGAAGCCTCTTATACGCGCTATGATGATGATGGAAACCCCATAACCAATTCCATTCCCGAACAGTTCGCCCGTGCCAATTTTACGGGAACATTCTTACGCGGAGGGTCTCAAGGATATCGAGGTTTTAACCCTAAAAATGCCATAAATGAAAGCAGAAACAACCTCTCCGCTTATGTAGATATAGAAGCCGATTTGACCAAAAAATGGTTCTTAAGTATTGCTGGGCGCAATGAGGACTACTCCGATTCGGGAGGTCTTTTTAATTATAAGATTACTTCGCGGTATTCATTTTCAAACAAATTTCTCATACGGGCCTCGACCGGATCTGGTTTTAGGGCACCGTCCTTGCATCAACGGTTTTACGCCAAAAATGTTCCCGTATTCTTGAATGATCAGGTTTTGGATGGTGGAGTGTTTAATAATGAAAGTGAAATCGCGGGCTTGCTAGGATTTGAGAAACTAAAGAACGAGCAATCCAACAGCATAAGCGCCGGGATTTCGGGTACCTTGGGCACCATCACTTATGCGATAGACGCCTATCAAACCACCGTGGATAACAGAATCATATTGACCGATAACATTCGGAACAATATCAACGCCGAATTATCCGAAAAATTTGAGGTGGCCAATGTATGGAACGCAAATTTCTTCAGCAATGCCTTAGATACCAAATCTACCGGTTTGGACATTCTGCTATCCCACAAGTCACGCGTAAATGACAGCATTCATTTGACCAACCATTTTGGCGCGGCCTTTTATAAAACCACCGTGACCCGGACCATGGTTCCAGAATTGATTCAAAACGCCGACAGAAGTATTGCTTTTTTTAACGGTAGAAATGAAACTTTTTTGACATTGGCGCAACCACGTACCAAATTGAACTTTACCAACGAAATTTCATTTAACCATTGGCACATTATGCTTCGAAATGTGTTTTTCGGGGAAGTGGTGGATCCGGACGCTTTCAGTGGCGACGAAACAGCACGGATATCAACGGTAGAAGACAATGCTATTTATGGAGGAAAAATAGTCACCGATCTCAGTGTTTCCAAATCATTCGGAAAGCGATTCCTGATGACCTTGGGCGCGAACAACCTATTTGATACCTACCCCACCGAAAACGGACTGGATACCACCAACGGTAACCAGTATGTATTTTCCAGACGTACTTCGCAATTCGGATATTCCGGGCGGTTTCTTTTTGCAAGGATGACCTACTCGTTGTAACACTGCTGCAGGTGTTTTTATGAAAAGGTGAAAGAATAATCCACAAGACAAGATGGCCTAGCGGTACACAAATAACGGGTAAACCAAGTGAGGTAAATCGAAACAAAGCGCATAACAACAGGCCGTTAATTTACTTAGAAAACCATGCGCGCACCGTTTCCTCGGCCCTCTTTTTATTGGGGGTAAAGGCACTGTTCTCCTCTCCGCGATATTCTAGGTAGGAAGGGAATTTCCACCATAGGATCCCCTCACACCACACAGCGTTTTCAATACCCTCGAAAACAACCTCATAACACAGTTGCTGATGCCGGGCGTTGAAACTATCGTCTCCGGCGGCATGCGGACTTTTCCATGGTTGGTCGATGCTACGAAAACCAATCTCGGTAAAAACGATCGGTTTTTTGAATTTGTCATAGACCTTGGTAATCTTCGTTTTGACTTTTTCAAAGTTCGCCTTTAAGGCTGCCTTTGTAGGTGCTTCCTCTTTGCTCAAGGGATAATAACAGTTCAATCCGATAAAATCGAGTTCGTCCCAAAAGCCGACCTGTTCGAATTCTGCGCCCCAATTTGCCGCATAGGTCAATTGCCCCTGGTAAAGGCCTCGAATTCCTCTAAACATCTTTCGCCATTCTGCTTCATGGCTCAAGGTAGCCTTGGCAAATTCCACACCCACGCACAAGGCTTCCATCTCATGTATTTCCGCTAGAAATGCGTAGTGCCTGATCCAACGATAGTAATACTCAAAAAAGGCATCCCAATCCTCCTTATTCAACATTTCAACATCGCCGGGCCAACTATCCCCTGCAAATATCTGTGGTTTCAACAGCGTGCCTATTCCCATTTTTCTGGCTTCATATACCGAATGCACCAATGCCTCATCGTTTTCGGCCCCTGGATGATCGCTAAATCGAAACGGGATCGGACTGTTCTTGTCCTCGATATAACTGTAGGGAACAAGTGCCATCGCATTGCTTCCCAAAGTCTTCATTTTTTGTAATGCTTGGGTAGCTTTTGTTCCCCCATACCCATTGTATATACTATACCCTTCATGGGCAAAATTAAACCCCTTCAGGTAAGACAGGGCAGGGACTTTGCGTTCCTTTTTAGGATGTGCCGTTGCATTTTTCAGGAGATAACGCTGCCAAGCGGGCATCAAATTTTGAATCTCCCTGTTGGTGGGGGTCCAACTGGCGTAACGCTTTAAGAACGTATCTTTTCCCCAGGTCTCCAACAAAAACCCGACCAAGGTGGCCGATAGACAATCTGTTATCAAAGGGGATTCTATTTCCAGGACCGCCTTGTCCAAAAGTTCTTTTAACGGGAGCACATTTCCCGATTCAAACAAGCGCGCCGCCCAGTAACGATACCCTTCTCTTTGCCATTTATCTGTAAAATAAATGGGTAACCCCCTTGTTAAAGCCACTGTTTTTGAGGCACCGAGCAGGCGATGTATGATAAGTGTATTTTCCTTTTCGATAAAATTATCCAGGTACTTTTCGTTGATAATGGTATGAACGGAACCGCTAACGGAATCGAAATGGGCCTGATCGGTATTGTCGGCGATCAGTCCTTTTTCCTCGGCACTTTTATAGATGTGATAACGCATCTTGGGCAACTGCACGTTATTACCGGCAAAATCTAAAATAGCCGCGACCGTCCGTTCTATTTCCATGGCAAGCGGAATTGCTTGTTGCGTGGTGATCGCATCTTGATAGGAAACAAAATCGAAATGTTTAGAGCTGTGCACCGGGGTATTCCCCTTTGAAAAATCAAAATTGGCCGTCGTATCGATTCGCCAGTCCGCACCAAAATTACCCATGACCATTCTCGAATTTCCCTGGTAAATCTCATAATCCATGTTCTGTCGAAAAAATAGGCGGCCATAGTCTTGCACCTTCTGTTCAAAAACCCTGAAAACATGCTGCTCATTATTTCCGCTTAACAAACTAACGGGCAGCGTATCATTCTTGGGATTCGGATAAAACCCGACCGATAGGTGCGCATCGGGATCCGCAAATTCCTTGGCGTTGAAGCTAAAAGCGTCTTTTCGAAAATCGAGCGGTATCTGCGCGCTAAACTCCTTTAACAAGGGCATGGCTTCTTGGGTGCCCACCAAGAACAATACTTTTCCCTTCAGGTCATTTTCGGTAACTTCTGCCACGGTTTTATGGGAGACCGCTATGTTGCGCCATGAATCAGGTTCGGGACTAGTATCCAACTCCTCCAAAAGAGTTCGGTATTGTCGGGATAGTACGGTATCAGTAGCACCATATACTACCAACACGGCCCTATCTTGAAAAAAACGCTGGCGAAGTTGCCTGCGTGTGGGGACGGAGTCGTTCGCTGAAAGTCCCTTTTCATCGTGGGCTTGGGTAGAGGACATGGCGAACATCCCTATTCCCAAGATGCAAAGGCCCAATATTACGATCCCTACCAGTCGTTTCGAATTCATTTATCGCTCTAAGATCATTTTCACGCAACATCGCCCTCATCGTTTCAAGGATATGAAAGTACTGTTTTTTCGGGGATCCTGAACAAGCAAGCTAGTGCTATAAGGGCGGTTCGTATAGGAGGTTATTTAGAAAGCAGGGAATCGCTTTGCCTCCATATTTCCGGAAGATGCTCCCCTCAAAACGATTTTATAAAAAAGGACGGTATACGATGTAGGTTTGGGGAGGTACCCTTTCTACGGAGCGGAGCAAGCCCTATCCATCCCAAACCGGCATACAAGCCTACCCCGATCATCGTACTTTTTCAAATACGAGATGGTGTATTCCATCGGTAACCATGTCAAAGCCTTTGATTTTACCGGTCTTGTCCCTCAGGAATTCAAGTGCATTAAAGAACATAGAAGTACTGGTAAACACCTCTTTATTGATGGCCCGGAAGTGAATGTCTCGGTGGTTTAAATTTCTAGCGACCAACTGATTCTCCTCAATGCGAAAAGTGAACAACGTTGCATACGCTTCGTTATAGTATGTTCCGGTATAGGCCGCTAAATCCTGTGCGGACAGGGTCGGCGGTTCATATCGTTCCATCACATCGGGCCGGCTTTCATTGTATGTAAAAGAGAGTATCATACGATCATCTTCCTTCTTAAATTTGAAAAGTCGTGTATCCTCCATTTCCGCATACTGCTGAAAGGTATTCTCCGATAGGGGAACCAACGTTTGGTAGCTTTCGCCAAACAACCACTTAGAGCGAAGGGTATCATTTTTTACGAACAATTGAGAGGCATACCCTTCCCTGAACCAATAATCGCCCTCAAAAGTATTTAGCTGCTCAGTACTTAATTGCTTTATTTCCTTTGCCTTAAAATCAATGTTCGCGGGCAACGGATAAAGGTCCTTCACGAAAGGAACGATGGCGGTTTGCGCCAACGCCCCATTATATTCATTGTTATTTCCCAAGACGAAAGAAATGATATTTTGATCAAGGTATCGAAATACATTGGTGCCATACCCGCCTTGAAAACCAAAATTCCAAAATATGGGAAGCCCTCGTTCCGGGTGCGTAAATTCGCGTCCGATCGCCATTTCTCCCCAATAATAAACGAACGGCTCCCCGTTCGCAAGTTGCACAGGTTCATCGAGTTTTTGAACCAAACGTCCTAGATCGTTGGTAGGGTCGGTGAAGTTCAAATACCATTTTGCAAGATCCTCTGCAGAGCTATAGGCGTTGATGGCCCCTACTACGCTGCTAGGAACGGCAAGTTTCCTGTAAACGTTGTCCTCGCCTTTTTGATAGGCTTCGGCAACATGGGCAAGCAGGACATTGCTATCATCCCGAATAAGGGAGTTTTTCATTCCCAGCGGCTCAAAAATGTTGGTTTTCACAAAAGTCGCAAAAGACTGCTTCGAAACCCTTGCTACGATTTCTGCCATTAATATAGACTCCGTTGGGGATTCATGAAACGAGAAATCGGTTCCCGGCACAAAGGAAAGGGTCTGTTGGGCAGCGATCAATTCCAATGCTTTTGCCTGCGTTCGTATTTCCGTGGTACCATGAACCACATTGCTAATTCTCGTCACATCGTAGAGCCCGCTGGAATGGTTCAACAAGTGCCCGATCGTTACGATGTGTTTGTATTCCGGCAATTCAGAAAGGTACGTTCGAATGTCCTCCTCGAGTGTAATTTCACCCTTTTGCTCCAAAAGGAGCAACGCCAGACTGGTAAACTGTTTGGACATCTCGCCGAGTTGAAATTTTGTTTTTGCGGTTATGGGTTCCCGGGTTTCCAAATGTGCCGCCCCAAAACCCTTAAGGTAAATTATCTTTCCGTCTTTCAACACACCGGTCGCCACTCCCGGGCTGTTTGTATGGTCCCAGACCTTCAACAAGGAATCGGCATACTTTTCAAAGTCCCTTGACGTTTGGGATGAACTTAAAAAGGTAAAAAAAAGCGTGGGCAATAGTAGATATGCGGTCTTGTTCATATACAGCATTTTAGTGAAATTTAGATGCCATCAGATGGGCCGTACCCTCTGTTGCGGGCCAGCCTACCCTTTTAGCCGAAATTTGTGTTTCAAATCCGCAACAATAGTAGCGTTGTGCCTTCTGAAAGCATTTATTTCTTATAAATTCGAAGTACTGATTTATAAACTTGCATCCTTGCAGGTAACATTCTAGGATAAGCCAGACTTGTATTTTGCCGGTGTGGTGCCGGTCACCTTTCTAAAGGCGGCATAAAATGTGGATACGGAGTTAAAGCCACAATCGTAGCCCACCGCCTCCAATTTCATATTTCTTTCGAATCGTATGAGTTCCTGGGCCGCATGGATGCGATGCTCATTTACCAACACCGTAAAACTCTTGCCCAAGTGTTCGTTGATCAGTTGTGATAATTTGTGTGACTGCATCTGAAGCCTTTCGGCCACCTCGGCTATTTTAAGGTCCGCGTTCTTGAACAGTTGTTCTTCCACAATGAGCTCATTCAGTTTTCTGGTCAGTTGTGTTGCTTCCTGCGGATCGATTTTTTTGTCTCCGTATTTGGGAGTGCCGTAAAATAGGATGTTTTTGTTCTTCCGATTAAAAAACACAAAAAGTACCGATAAATACATCAAAAAAGAGAAACTAAGGGCGCCGGCGATATAGAACGTTATATCCAATACAACATATATGGTAGCCAGCAGTATATTGCCCACCATAAGGGTCAATAACCATATCTCCATGCTGTTGCAGCGTTCACCCTTTTTGAATACTTTCTTAATCTGCTTGCGCAGTACAAAGGCCGTTGCCAAGATATACGCGTACCAAGTGATATAAATACCTTGCCAAATATAGGGGTGCCAAAGATCATGATGGGTTTCAAAAGGATAAGCGATTCCCCCAATGATCGCAATGGCGGCCAGTACTATTAATTGTACCGGCCAGGTTTTGTATAGTTTATCGTCGGGACTTAAAACAGATGCGGTATAGCAATAAAGAAAAGGGCCTATAAAAAAACAGGCGGTCAAACCCAATTGAAGATACAGGAGGGCCAAATCGGGATTGAAATAAAAGAACACGGATTTCCCTACCCGAATGCTCAACATTAACACCAGCATCCCCAAAAAACGGGTAGTGCTACTTCTGGGTCGCGCAAAAAGTAAGAAGTAACACCCTAATAACAACCCATTAAAGGCACCCAATGCACTGAAAAAAAAGAGTAACTCTTCTGAAACGTCCATAAAAAATGGTGATTGCTGGTCTCACCAAAAATAGAAAAAATAAGTTTGGACCCTTCGGCCCCGACATTAAAACAGTTGGGAAACTAAAGGGTGTAGCCCCCTGCTTTTTTACTTTAAAATACCCAGATAAGCCGACCAGGGCCCAACCTCCTCTTTGTACTGTTTGGCCAGTACCCTAGAGATTTGCTTAATATGTCCCAGGTCGTGAACTACCCAAGCTGCTATGAGTTGTGCCAAGGTAACCTCACCGAGTGCTGGATGTACACCTGTACGATCTAAGTCTTTTTTGGTAAGTTGCAACGCTGTCAACTCGGCCAAATTTTCGGTTCTCAAAATCGAAAATTCATCAAGCAGTTCCGCTATGGGTCTGGTAGGATCATTTTTTAATTGCGCAAAGCGATCAAAGGGTTCGAACCATTTGGGATCGGCATCACTTAGAATGATCTTTGCGCGCACCATCCAATCTGTTTGCTCTCCTACGATCAAATGTCCAAGGATATCGTAAGGGCTCCAACTGGCCCCACCCTCATTGGTTTTGAGCCATTGGTCGGACAGTCCGCCAAGATATGCCCCCAGCACGGACGGGGTACACTCTAATATCTCAATAGATTTTTCTAGGGAAAATTTCATTTTTTGCCGTGTTTCTTTTTCAAAGCCTCTCGCAGCTGTTGCTATACCTGTACGGCCCTGAAATAATCTTTCACCTCCGTGATACGACGCTCTTTGGTTTCCGGGTCTAACCAACTGGCTTCAAAAGCATTGATCGCCAATTGCATCAGGTGTGCGTCGGTAAGGGCAAGGGCTTTTGCCGTTTCATAGTAGTTCTCGTTCATATAGCCTCCAAAATAGGCGGGGTCGTCTGAGTGAATGGTGGCCAAAAGACCCTTGTCCAGCATTTTCTTCACAGGATGTTCCTCCATTTTTTGGATGACCTTAAGCGCTACATTGCTTAGCGGACATAAGGTCAGCGGAATTTGATCGTCACAAAGCCTTTGTACCAGGGCCTCATCATCCAAGCATCGATTTCCATGGTCTATTCGTACCACTTTTAAAAGATCCAGGGCTTCCCATATATAGTCTACCGGGCCCTCCTCTCCCGCATGGGCGACCAATTGATACCCCTGCTTCGCGGACGCCGCAAATACCTTGGCAAACTTTTTAGGTGGGTTTCCCAACTCGGAAGAGTCGAGCCCTACCCCATCGATCAACTGCTTATAGGGCAAGGAAGATTCCAAGGTTGCGAAAGCTGCCGCCTCACTTAAATGACGTAAATACGACATAATCAACCGAAACGACATGTTGAATTCATCTTTGGCCCTTTCGAGCGCCTTGTAAATGCCACTGATCACTACCTCAAAGGCAATGCCCCTATCGGTATGCGTTTGCGGATCAAAAAATACCTCCACATGTACCACATTTTGGCTGTGTACCTTACACAAGTAGGCCCAGGTAAGCTCGTAAAAATCTCGTTCATGAAGGAGTACTTGGGCACCAATATAATAGAGGTCCAAAAACTCTTGTAGGTTGTTGAATTGGTAGGCCTTCTTTAGCGAAGTAATGGAGTCGTACTCCAAACCTATCCCATTTCGATGTGCTATTTCAAACATACGCTCGGGCTCGAAACTCCCCTCAATATGTAGGTGAAGTTCCGCTTTGGGAATACCCTGAATAAATTTTTTAAGGTCGGCTGAATTCATAGTGCATCATGGGATTCATTGATGAACGGAAGGGGTATCATATTGGCGGCATACCATCTACATGGCAAAATATTCGGTTGAGAATGACCCTGCCTTTGCAAAGGGATAAACACCCCTATTTCCGTTCAAAGCAATAGCTTAAAAAGCGCTTACTTTTAGAGGCCTAAAGATAAAGAAAGTTCTTCCGAAATATCGGTAATCAGCGTTTTCCTTTCTTGCAAACCCCCACCCATTTGTAAAAAACCATAAATCATGCCCGAATAGCGTTTTGCATGCACGGGAACCCCTTCTTTTTTTTAAGGCTTTGGGCAAATACTTCTGCTTTGTCCCGTTTTGGATCGCATTCGGCAATCGCTATAAAAGTCGACGGTTGGGAATGCTTTTTGGTAAAACTATAAAACGGTTGGATCCATTGTGATCAAGGGAGGCAACACTGGTGCTTTACAGAGAAGCATCGATAAAGGCGTCAATGGTCTCCATAAAACGCAACGGGGCCTCTACCTCCAAGAAATGGCCCGCCTCTTCAAAATAAACCAACTCGGAATTTGGCAGGTACTTTAAAATAGAGGTTTTTTCGGTTCCCGTGCGATCGTGAGACCAGTCGGCCGTTCCCCAAATGGAAATACTGGGTTGTTTGATCGGCCGCAACAATTCGGGTTCTTTCTTCTTGAGGTAATACTGACAGGCAGTGGCAAGGCTGTTACAAGCCCCATGTGATAGGGTCATTTTACTTAACGCTTCCAACCGTTCTTGGCGTTGGTTGCTGATGACCCTGTGAATCATATATACTTTGCGGGTTTTAAGGTAGTGGCCCATAAATTGCGACCAAAAAGGAACGGTCATGATGCCCATTTTATCCCAGCCCCTTACCCAATTACGTTGATCGGACCAACAAGGGGTTTGCGTAGAAATCAATGCTTTTACCATTTGGGGATATCGATTGGCAACACCGATCGCCGATAGGCCGGCTACACAGGGAATCGCCAGAATATACGGGCCTAAATCTAATTTTTGTAAGAACTTGGCAATGGTTTCGGTATAGGTCTCATAGGAGAAATCGAAGTGTAGTTTCGGGATCGAAAATCCGAATGCCGGGGTTTCGAATATGACCACCCGATATTTTTGGGCCAGCGTTTCGAGAATATCGGTATACGCTTCGATGGTCACGGGAGAATCGGGCGCAATCACCAGGGTATGTTTGCCCTTCCCCCGAACGGTATACCGAATCCAACAATTCGACATTTCCATAAAACGGATACCTTCGATGGCGTTGATAAAAGAATCTTTAAAAAACTTGTTGCGTTGTACGTAGGGGATAACGGTATCAATGTATTTAGCGAGCATATTTTTTGGATTATATTTTACTGAACAAATGTTCAGCATAAGTCAAATGTAGTTATTTTTTGAATACTGAACAATCATTCAGTATATTTGCGTATGCCCAGAAAAAAAATTGAAAAGCGCGCGCTGATCAAAGCCTGCATGACCGTATTTCGCGAAAAGGGGTATTACAACACCTCGATCGATGATCTCTCGAAAGCTACGGGCTTGTCGAAGGCACTGTTTTATCATCACTTTGAGAACAAGGAGGCGTTGCTATTGGCCGCGCTAAAAATGTACGCGGACTACTTCTATAAAAATGTCTTTGAAATTGCCTTTTCCGAATTGGAAGCCAAGGAAAAATTAAATCAAATCACCACACAGGCCCTAACGCTGTTTACCAGCGACTATTGTGGGTGTCTTATTGGCAATACGGCCATGGAAGTAAACCCAATGGAGTCGGTCTTTGACGCCTCCCTGCATGAGTTTTTTGACACATGGGTATCGGCAATGGGCAATGTTTTTAAGGAGAACACCCAACAGACGAACCCCACTAAACTGGCCGAACGAAGCATTGCGCTCATCGAGGGTGCTTTATTGCTCACCAAGGTAAAGTCAGATAGTCGCTATGTAATCGATGCCTTTGAAGAGATAAACACTTGGGTGGCCTAGGCTTTTATGAACGTCCTAGCCGAACCCTCCTGATAACACTACGAATGGAAAATAAATTTGAGACCGAAATTGAGGTTCGTTGGGCCGATGTAGACCAAAATGTACACCTACGACATTCTGCCTTTTATGATTATGGTACCCATGCCAGAATTCGATTTTTTCAGGCTACCGGGTACGACTCCAAAAAAATGAATGCCCTGCACTTTGGGCCAGTCTTGTTCAAAGAGGAATGCTCCTTCCTAAAAGAGGTCGGACTGGAAGACACCCTTACGGTAAACATGCTCAAGGGAAGCGTATCGGAAGAAGGGGGGCGCTGGACAATACACCATGAATTGTTCAATCAGCAAGGGCAAAAAGTGGCCCATATAACGGTGAAAGGTGCTTGGTTGCATCTCTTGGAACGAAAATTGACCCTGCCACCGGCCGCCTTGGCAAAAGCCCTACATGATTTACCCCCAGGAGAAGTATTCGTATATGGCGGCAAGCGGAATACGGAATGATCTAAACCAATACCCATAAGCATTCCCAGCGCTTTTGCCCAGGTATTACTGGTAGCCTAGCAACAAAACCTCTACCCTTCCCAGGAATTTACGTGCTATCCGTTTAACCGGGCATCATTTTTCTTTGACCTGTAAAAAGTAAAATCATTGGTGTAAAAAATGCATCGGTATGTTTCCAACACCCTATGATCTTTGTGGGTATAAACTGAAAAACATACCGTATGAAAACCGTCAACCGCCCTATTTATGGTCTTCTCATTCTTCTCATGGTACTCGCATGCAAAGACCTATCAATAGAAAAGACGCATGTTGTATCTGAAAAGGCCGACCTTATCCTTCACAATGGTAAAATAGCCATTATGGATGGGCACGGTTCTTTCAAAGAAGCTATGGCCATAAAGGACGGGAAGATATTGGCGGTGGGTACAAACGCTGAAATAAAGCAACTACAGGGAGACGAGACCCACCTAATCAATGCCCATAAGAGAACGGTCATACCCGGTCTGAACGATTCACACCTTCATCTGACCCGTGGGGGCCGCTTTTTCAATGCGGAGCTGCGGTGGGATGGGGTAAAAACACTTAAAAGAGCCCTTGAAATGCTTAAAGAGCAGGCCCAAAGAACCCCAAAAGGACAATGGGTGCGGGTCATTGGCGGTTGGAGCCCTTTTCAATTTGAAGAAAATCGTTTCCCGACTCCCGAAGAAATAAATGAGGCTACGGGAAACGTACCCACCTACATCCTATTTCTGTACAGTCGTGGATGGCTGAACAAAGCGGCCCTTACGGCATTGTCAATAGACAAGACCACCAAAGCCCCGGAAGGTAGTTCTTTTGAAAAAGGCGCCGACGGGGAGTTGACCGGGGTACTATTGGCCACGCCCAACCCGGCCATCCTATACGCCCGTATTGGGGCGTTGCCCTCCTTAACCGCTGATGAGATGCGCAATTCAACAAAACAGTTCTATCGAGAATTGAACCGCCTCGGGATCACGAGTGGTATCGATGCAGGGGGCGGCGGGCACACATTTCCAAAAGATTATCAGGCTACCAAAATGCTCGCCGAGAACGGGGAAATGCCCATACGCCTGTCCTACTATTTATTTCCCCAGAACAAAGGTGCCGAATATGAGGAGTTTCAAGAATGGATGGCCCATAACCAACTTGGCAACCAAGGTGAAAAGCACCTTGCTCATGGGTATGAGCTAGAAGGCGGTGGCGAATTTTTGGCTTGGAGTGCCGGGGATTATGAAAACTTCCTTGCCCCACAACCTTTGTTGGAAGAGCGGCCCACCTGGCGCTCGGATATCAAAAAAGTAATTCGCCTGCATGTAGACAAAGGGTGGCCTTTTCGGATGCATGCCACGTATGGGGAAAGTATCTCGAATATTTTAGGGGTGCTCGAAGAAGTGAACCAAGAAACAAATGGAAAGTTATCGCAACAGCGATGGCTATTTGACCATGCGGAAACGGCCCGGGAGAAAGACCTGGAGCGCATCAAAAACCTCAACGGCGGAATTGCCGTTCAGGCCCGATTGGCCTACGCAGGAGAGTATTTCGTTGCCCGCTACGGGGCTAAGAAAGCAAGACAAGCCCCTCCCGTAAAAAAAATGATCGCTGCCGGTTTGCCGGTGGGCGCAGGAACCGATGGTACCCGCGTAGCCAGTTACAATCCATGGCCTGCCCTGTATTGGTTGGTAAGTGGTAAAACCGTGGGCGGACTTCAACTCTCGGAAGAAGCAAATCTCCTTAGCAGGGAAGAAGCCTTACGGCTGTACACCGCGGGTAGCGCCTGGGTTTCAAAGGAAGAGCATGTAAAGGGCACTCTTGAAAAGGGCATGTATGCCGATTTTACCTTACTGACCGATGATTATTTTTCCATTTCAGAAACTGCTATTCCGAGCTTAAAATCGGTATTGACGGTCACCAATGGTAAAATCGTCTTCGCCGCTGCGGAATACGAAGCCTTAGATCCGCCCATGCCCGAGGTGATTCCTTCTTGGTCTCCCGTAAAATACTATGGTGGGTACCAACACCAGTAAGGGCAACAAAAAAACACTTTAAAAAGTACTATTAATCCTCTTAAAAAGGATATCCAAAACGCCATGAGCTAGCGTAATTTGGCTCCATAAAAGCACTTAAAAACACCTTAAAAATGAAAAAGCAAGCACTCTCTTTTGTTTTATGCCTTCTTACGGTAGGCATTACCAACGCACAATGGAAACAGTATAACCCAAATCCCAACAACGATCCGTCGAATGCCGCCGAGCAGTTATTGAATCCTACGAACCATACCTTGTTGATGATCGATCATGAAAGCCAAATGGCCTTTGCGGTAGAATCGCAACCTATTGAAGAACTACGAAACAATACGGGCCTTTTGGTGGCTTCTTCCACCCTCTACGAGGTACCGACCATTATCACGACTGTCGCAGAGAAGTCATTTAGCGGGCCCGTCTTTCCGGAAATAAGGGAGTACTTTCCCGACGACTCCAAGTATATCGATCGAACCACGATGAATTCATGGGAAGACAAGCGCGTGGTCGAAGCGGTACAGAAAACCAATAAGAAAAAGCTGGTTATTGCCGGTTTATGGACCGAGGTTTGCACACTTTCCGCCTCCCTTTCCGCCATGGAAGATGGTTATGAGGTGTATGTGGTCGTCGATGCATGTGGTGGTACTTCGCAAGAAGCACATGACTTTGCCATAACCAGAATGGTCAAGGCCGGGGTCATTCCCATTACCTCGCTTCAGTACCTGCTTGAAATACACCGGGATTGGGCCCGCAGCGATATGTACGAGCCCGTACTTAAAATTTCTAAAAGATATGGGGGCGCCTACGGCTTGGGCATCGACTATAACAAACAATTGTTGGAATGGAACAAGGAAGGCGCATCGGACCATTAAATGCTATTTTGAGAGAATAACAGCTGCCATGGGAAGGCGGGCAAGCACCAACACTAACTTTTAACAGTATACAATGAAGGTATTCGTAACCGGCGCCACAGGCTATGTAGGAAGTCATATTATCAAGGCACTACGGCAACAGCACCATTCGGTCACGGGCCTGGTGCGCGATACGACCCGATCCAAAGACAAACTCATGCCCGGGGTGCATTATGTAGCAGGAGATATTGCCACCTTTGAAAATAGCGGTATTGATCTGGTAGCCCATGATGCGGTGGTACATGCCGCAGCTTCCTCCGGGAAAGAATGGATGCTGGCCAGCAACCGCTTTGTAGATCAAGTCCTTACCGCCTTTGCAGGAACCTCCAAAAAACTGGCCGTGCAAGGCGGCAGCATGGTCTTTGGGGATACCGGACAACGACCACTGAACGATGCCCTTGGAAACCCCTACTTTCGGAACCTACCCGGATTCGAGGAACAGGTGAAACTAGAAAAAAAGATATTGGGGAGTCCTGCCCAAGGCGTGCAATCCTTTATTGCCTATGGATCGTTGGTGTATGGGGGCCAAGGCGCAATGATACCCCGTATTCTAAAACAAACGGCCAGGGACCTGGGGTACAGCCCGTATATCGAGAATGGTACAAACCGATGGTCGGCAGTGCATGTGGAAGATTGGGCGGACCTGTTCGTTCTTGCACTTGAAAAAAAAGAGTTTACCGGGCCCGTGATGGCTGCCGCGAACTCCTATTCCCTTCGGGAAGTTGCCCAAATAGTAGCCAATGCAAACGGTCTTGCAGGCCCAAAGGAAGTGCCCTATCGGGGCAACGAGGAACTTTGGCGTTTTTTCACCCTTCCTTTGGCGACCATGAACCAGTATTACCAAGGCCAAAGGGCCTTCAACCTGGGATGGCGACCGAAAAAGCCCACAATGGAACGCTACTTCTGAATTCACCTTCGTCCCTTTTCAAAAGGTTCTTTTTCATTGTAATTAGTAATTGTTTAATTTGTTTCAGAAATCGGGCGAAGGTTATTTTTACAAGCGTTATAGGCAACGAATTAATGTAGCGAGCCTTTTAAGATTCATACAACCAGGAACCTACTTTTTCTTCACTATCTCGTTCCACTGCTCCTGCGAAAAAATAACAGTAAAAACATTTTTGGTATTATTTTCCCCATTTTAAGCTAATTGCAACAATAGTTAGACGTCCAACTACGGCCCTAGACCCTAACTGTTCGGTTTCCTCAAGAGTACTAAGAGTCCCACGGCACCCAAAAACGGCTGGGCGTGGACACCGGTTAGAAACGGATGCCAGCTTTGGAATAGACCAAAAACGCAGCTACGACCTACTACTGCGGAAGAGTGGCCTTCTCTAAAATTTCCACGGCCGTTTTCAAATACGCGGCATTGTGCCGTACCCCATGCTTGGGCACAAAATGCTCCCTTGGAGTAGTATCGGTATGATAGAGCTTCACGCCGGGGAATTGAAAGCCAATGCCCGTTTCATTCAAGCGATAATTCCAAATACTACCGAGCAGACCGGCCATCTTGGTTCCCACGATTTCGGCCCGTTGAAAACTATCGAAGCCTATGGTAATTCCTTCCCCCATGCTGCCCGTCCACCTGCCGACCAAAAGCACGACCGGTTTGGTGTACATTTCTTTTCTCGGGATAACCAATTCTGTCCAGATTTGTTCAACACCGGTTTCCTTTTCATCAAGTACATATCGATAGCGTTGGTAGGGCGCTTCTTTTTCAATAAATCTCCCCATCATCGCCTTTGCAATGGTATTGTTCCCGCCGCTGGGGGTTTCCCGTAGATCTAAGATCAATGCCTTGGTAGCCATTAAACCATCAAGTGCCCTATCAAATTCGCCAATCAAGGCATTCGTCCCAAGGGAATTGTTGATACGAATATAGCCGATGTTCCCTTCCAGGGTCTTGGATGATAGAAGCCCCCCATCTGGATAATAGTTTTGAGCATCCGAGTAGGGCAAGGCCATTTCTTGGATTTGATCATGGGCCTGCACCGTAATGCTGCGTTCCGTATTGTGTTTTCCTGCCAAGAGGGTATTGACGGCAAATTCATATACCTCGGTATCGTAGTCTTTAAACGACTTGGGAAGAAACTCCTTGATAGCCTCCTGAATTGTCATTCCATTGTAAGTCAGCACCTCCATACCAACGGTCACCCCATTTTTTTCAATGAGGGAGTTTTCTCGGACCGACGCAATATAAAAACGACCATCTTGATAGCGCACCCAAAGGTCTGACGCAGTGGGAATCAACTTGCTAGATGCTCGGGTATTCGTATTCAGCCCAATATGGCCATTGTACAACTCGTTATTGCATTTTTCAAGGAGGCTAACAAAACTTCCCTTGTTCGATACCGTATCGATCAAAGGAGCATACAAGGTCTTTACCGCATCCCAGTCTGTTTTTCTGGTGTCGAAATAAGCAAAATAATCCTGTGTTGTGGTCCAGTATTGGTGAAAGTCTTTTATGTAAGTGGAATCTCTTACGGTGCTTTCCGCTGTTTGGCGGTTCTGGGTATTTCCGCAATTGACACATACCAACCCCCATACCATCACAAAGAATACTTTTAGGTTCATTTCGCTCTTTTTTGACCTTCAGTGCTTACCATTTTTACCGCTGTTCGCCTCATACCACTACAATGTCAACCACGCTTTTTTAAAAAACCAAGCTTTCCCAATCCGGGCGTTCTTTTTGACCGATCATCTGCTGGTCTTCGTTAAAACTACTAAAAATCTTGCGATAGAAGAAGTGCAGAAAACAGTTGCTGGGAGCGGACCCCTTAGAAACGGGCGCCAATGAGGATGGGGTCGTTTTTATAAATCCTTCAAAAATTCCGTCAATTTTTTGGTACCACTTTTACTTATTATTTCATAATGAAACGGATAAACAGCTTCAAAATCATAGTTCAATAGTTTTTTACAACTTTCAATTCTGTCCGATGGATTCTCATACTCAGCAGGACTTTCGTTACTAAAGTCCCTAATTCCCCCATTTTTGTCGCCATAGAAAGTGTCTCCGGTAAACAACGACTTTGATGTTTTTTCCAATACGCAAATTGCTCCCGCGCTATGTCCAGGGGTGTGAATAACTTCCATATTTTCACCAAATTCAGGCATTTCCGTGAAGAAGACATCTGGTTTCATTCTCAACCAAGGATGATTGGTGTCCGCTTTATGCGCATACACTTTAAGCCCGATCTCTTTCTGCCACAACGTTCCGTCCGAAATTCCACACGAACCGTGTGAAAGTATTGCATAAGCGGGTTTCTCGAAGGAAGTTATAAAGTCTTTAATTTCTTTTGAATAGGTTGGAATGTCGAAGAGCAGTACTTTATCATTCAATACGATCAGGTATGTATGCACTTTTTCACTATAGAAATACTGGTTGTTTATCTCATAGATATTGGGTTTTAACTGGGTATAGGTAGGTTCATTTTTCACAGTGCAAGAAAACAAAAAAATTAAAATGTAACTATATGTGAATGTCATTTTCATTTCTTTATCCAAATTACCGCCAACAAATATAAAAAGAACACATCCTGTTCTTGGGTTACCCTATGGTATGGCTATACCGCTTTCAAAACCGTAGAGCCACTACTCCCTTCGTACGCCGCTCCTTACAAACGACCGGAAGTGGGGTGATGGCCTCTTAGAAACGGGCGCCAGTGCTGGCTGATCTTTGGTTGAAGCCATAAAGTCCGTTTGGCGTTTGAATCTTGTTATCACACGATTTTCGGAATCAATAGGTTAGTTTTTTATCCACTAAAATATCAAATCCAAAAAAACCTTTTCTAACCTCTAATTCCACGCTTTTATAAAGCGCCATGTTTTCATAATACTTATGAGGAAAAACCAATTGTTTCAATTTTTCCTTATATTTTATTTTGAAGGCCGGTTGCATTTCATCCCTATGATATTTACTTCCTAGCAACGAAGTCCGTTCAACAATTTCGTAGGTTTCTTTGATAGCCGTTTTATCGGCGAAATAGTAATTTGATAAGGTAAAGATGGAGCATGCTATGAATCCAAATCCACATAGGTAATGTGCGGCAGCGTATAAATAAAGGCCAACTCCTCTATACTTATAGGTTTTGCTGTAATTTTTAAAGTCGACCAAGAACGATACAATTGCCGCTACGATAATAATTCCAAACAATATCGATACATCAATTATGGTATTCCGGTATATGGTTATTTGCCAAACCATGGAACATACACCTACAATGAAAACCGTCGTATAGGCTGTTTTTCGATGCTTTTTCTTCATTTCTTACATTTACGATAGCGCTTTGGCGACCTTGTAAAGATACCCAAAACTTTGAGTAAAGCACTAAAAACGAATTGCTTACAAGTTTTTTTTGCTACAGGTTTTTAGGCCGCATGTTCTCCTAAAGAACTCCGTTTTTGCTATCGAAATTCGTTTCCAAGCTTGCACTTCTAATTTTCCCGACTGAAAAGATTATTTTGTTGTATTACATCTACTCGAACAATTTTACCTTCCTTATCGAAGGTGAAAATCTCTACTACAGAACTTCCTTCCTTTCTATCCGGACTAAGCCAAACCTTGTCGTGCATGATAAGCCTATTGTCTATTTCTGCCAAGTGCTGTATTTCATTTCGAACTTCCGGGTGATTTTTAAGATGCGCCGCCCGATTCTGGTATAAGGCTTCAATACCATCCACTTTAAGCACAAAATTGCCATCATCGTTGTACATATACACTTTTACCTCCTTGCTGAAATTGTCAACGTACATCTTAGCGTCCTTTTCATTTACTGCCCTTACAACACTTTTGGCCCTATCGGACTTTGACACCGCTTGAGACCTTGACACTAAGGGGAGCAAAGCGATCATCACTATGATTAAAGAAGTTATTGTTTTCATTTTATCGATTTTTCAAAATTATTGCCAACGGTAGGCATAATACTGTCAGTTACGGGGGTTTATATGCGTCAATCTCCGGTTTCGTGAAGACCTTAGGGATCCCGAGTGAATTCGTACGTAGTCAAATTCCCAGTAATTGCGGATACCTATGTTGCATCCAGCTATTTTTTTATTTGTTTTAATTCGGTCAATCGATTTTTATACATCTCAAAAATCACCTCAGGATTCCATTCTTCATCTTCTGTTTTTCCGTGTCCATGCGACATTAATCCAATCAATTTTCCATTTTTTACATAGAATTCACAATTCCAAGCCATTTGGGTAAAATGGTTTTTCGGTATATAGTTCTCTGTTTCTTTTGCATAAATCAATGCCCCATTTTTCTCAAAATAGATTTCTTGATAATAGGTGTCTTTTTTATGGGAATCAATTGAAATAATTCTGCTTCCGTTTTTTAGTTCACAAATATTCCAAAATTCTGTTTTTTCATTAAAGTCAGATACAGCAGCTACTCCAGCGCTGCATTCAGTCATCTTCTCGTCAAATTCCGTATTGATTTCCAAACGTATTTTCTTCTCCTTTTCGCGTTGACTTTGCGCATTACAGCCCAAAATCCCCAATGTAGTTATTAAAGCTAGTAGTGCATTTTTCATAATTGTTTGCAACCATCGAGAACGTATGTCCTTTATATACCTCCAAGATATAGAATTAAATGTTATTACAATACGGCTTTCAAAACGATATGACCATTAACCACTCGGTACGCCTCTAGTAGCGAACAAGCGGGAGCAGGGTGGTCACCCGTTAGAAACGGGCGCCAGCGTGGAGGCCACATTATGCTTAGGTTTTATAACCTGTTGGTTTTTTTAATTTCAGTTCGCATTCAGAGTCAAAAATTTCTGGTTTTATACATCTTAAAATCAATTCTTCTTTACTATCAAATTCAATTACGATTTTACTATTGTTTAGTTCAGAAGTACAATAGATTTTAGAAATCCGCTTTCCTTTCAATTCAAGGCTATCAGTTGAGTCAATATAGCCGAACTCATTATCATCCTCAATATCACTTAATTCGTCCCAATTTTCCCAAAATCCAATCCCAGCATCAAGAAAATATTGATGCCAATTTCTATTTTCAACTTTTAAGTACACTAATATCGGTTCTGATCTCATATTTTCACATACAATGATTTGTTCAACTTTTAGTCCATCAAATTCATTGAAAACGAATTCAGAATCTTGGAATAATCGACCTCTTGGTTCTTTAGGTATCATTTTGTTTAGTTTCCAGGTAACATTGGTATAAAGAACATATGTTCATTACTTACCCTGGGTTTTCATAGAGTTGAATATTGTTAACATACCTTTTCAAAGCCTTACAACCGTCTATGCATGTACTTCCCAAAAAAGCCTCGGCCTATGGCAAACTAGTATTTCAAGTACTATAAAAGATAGCTCCTAGAGGCTTCCAGACAGCCCAAGGGTCGTTGGCATGCTCCCATGTTGGTTTGGTACATTTACATACAGGGTGGACCTGTTCTTTGGGGAAGAGGGTTGCCGCTCCTTTCGGCATAAATGTAAGGAAAAAAAGGAACTTGAAATGATGCTATCTCCTACAAAAAAAGAATGCGGTGGGTGCTTGGCACCCACCGCATTACTATTAATCTACCTATGCCCTGTAACCCAACCAACGGCTACAAAACCCCTGATAAAATCGTTGCCCGGCCTGCGGCAAACCGTGCAGAAAGTTAATCCACCACCTTTTCGATATGCAGGCGTTCGCCGTTTTGGTAAAAGCCGATAAAGGCATCTTTCATCCCCAAGGCGACCAATTCCTTGCGAAAGGCCTTGGCCTCCTCCAACGATTCAAAATTGCCCAAGGCATATTTGTTGAACCCGTCATTCTTGATTTCCTTGAAATTCACAAAATTCTCGGAATAGAGGGCCAAGTCGCGCTCCTCGAACGCGCCGATCTGTACCGCATACACTTCCTGATCTTCCAAAGAGCTTCCGTCTTCCATCGCCAAAAGCCCCGAATGGCTTTCATAGTCGGTGATCCTCGTCTCATAGTCCGCCAGCACCGCAGCCTGTTTCCCGACCTGGTCGTTCAGGTAATAATAGGTCGCCCCGATGCCCAATACCCCCAGCAAGGCACAGACAATCGTCGCCGTTTTGAATTTCTTGGTTTTTTGCCGCGCGGCCGCCAGATCCTCTGTATGCAATTGCGCATCGGCCTGGTGCATGAGCTGCAAGGCTGCCAGTTCTTGTTCCTTTTTCTGATACTTTTCCAATTCCGCGTCCGTGATAATTGCCATTCTCCTCTATTTAGTAGCGCTGTAAGGCGTTGTTAATTTGTATGTATTTTCTGATAACGCCCCATTTTCTTTTCTTAGTACTTCTACTCGGTGAACAACGTTACCGTTCATCGAAAAGTGATTTCTCCCTGTTCAAATCGGCCCATCAAATGCCAATTTCTTTTTTCTTACTTTCATCGAAATACGATACTTTTAGCCCCAGTGCTTAGACAAACGACCCGTATGAACGAAATGGAACCCACTTGGCGGTGGTATGGCCCGCACGACCCGGTGCGCCTCTCGGATATTCGACAGGCAGGGGCCACGGGCGTGGTCAGTGCCCTGCACCATCTTCCCAATGGTGCCGTTTGGTCCGTTGCCGACATCAAGGCCCGCAAACAGGAAATCGAAGCGGCCGGCCTCACTTGGTCCGTAGTGGAAAGTATTCCGGTACATGAAGACATCAAAAAACGCAGGGGCGACTTTATAGCCTATATCGCAAACTACCAAGAAAGCTTGGTCAACTTGGGCGCCTGCGGCATCGATACGGTCTGCTATAATTTTATGCCCGTACTCGATTGGACCCGTACCGACTTGGCCTTTGAACTCCCGGATGGATCCAAAGCCCTGCGCTTTGATGCGGCCGAATTCGCCGCCTTTGAGCTCTTTTTGTTAAAACGGCCAAACGCCCGCGCCCAGTATTCCGAAAACGAACTAGCACGCGCGACCGCCGTTTTTGAAACGATGACCGACACCCACAAACAAACGCTGGTCAACAACATTATTGCCGGACTACCAGGTGCAGAAGAGGGTTATACCCTGCAACAGTTTCAAACGGTGCTCGATTCCTATGCCGCCATCGGTGCGCAAGAACTGCGAAACAACCTCTACGCCTTTATCAAGGCTATTGCGCCCGTAGCGGAAAGGGCCGGGGTACGCTTGGCCATACATCCCGATGATCCCCCTTTCCCGATCCTCGGTTTGCCACGGGTGGTCAGTACCGAAGCCGACGCCCAACAACTTTTGAAGGCCTATGACAGTCCGGCCAACGGCCTCTGCTTCTGTACCGGTTCCTATGGCGTACGTGCCGACAATGACCTTCCCGGCATGGTGCAACGGCTGGGAAATCGCATCAATTTTATACATTTACGAAGTACTGAGCGCGATGCGTTGGGGAATTTTTACGAGGCCGCTCATTTGGGCGGGGATGTTCCGATGTACGAAGTGGTCAACGCCTTGGTCCAAGAACAACAAAAACGCATTGCGAGCGGACGGGCAGACCATCGCATGCCCATGCGCCCCGATCATGGGCATCAAATGCTCGATGACCTTGCTAAGAACACCAACCCTGGCTATTCCGCCATCGGGAGACTCAAGGGCTTGGCGGCCCTTAGGGGCTTGCAAATGGGGATTACCAAATCGCTTTAATCTGATGATCTCATGAACCGTTCCAAACCGATACCGCCCTTGATTCATGCCGATTTTCTCTTGCAGAGCGAGGCGGCGAAGATCCTCTATCACGAGTATGCGAAAAGCATGCCCATTATTGATTACCACAACCACCTCTCGCCGGCCGACCTGGCCGCCGATACCCTTTTCGAAAACACGACCCGCGCCTGGCTGCAGGGCGATCATTACAAGTATCGCGCCCTTCGCACCCTGGGCGTGGATGAACACTACATTACGGGCAGTGCTTCCGATGCCGAGAAGTTCGAGCGTTGGGGCCAAAGTGTCCCCTACACCCTGCGAAACCCGCTCTACCATTGGACCCACCTAGAGTTGGGCCGTTACTTTGATATCTATGAACCCCTTACTGGCACCAATGCCGCGGACATCTATACAGAGACCTCGAGCAAGCTTCAATCCAAAGCCTACAGCTGTCGGAGCCTTATCTCGAAGATGAAGGTAGAAATGCTCTGCACCACCGAAGACCCGACGGATACCTTGGAACACCATAAGACCCTGGCCCAAAGCAGTTTTACGACCAAGGTACGCACCGCCTTTCGGCCCGATAAGGCCTTGATGATCCAATCGGAGGAATACAATTCCTATCTAGATACGCTCGAAACGGTCACCGATGGTCCCATACAATCCTATGCTCAGCTTTGTTCGGCCCTACAGGCACGCATGCAGTATTTCCACGAACAGGGCTGCCGCATCAGCGACCATGGCTTGCCACAATTGTTCGCTGCGGATTTTACGGAAAAGGAAGTGAAGCAGCTATTCAAAAAACGCCGCAAAGGAAAAAAAGTAGGTAAAAAGCAGGCAGTCAAATTTCAAAGTGCCCTGTTGCTCTTTTGTGCGGAACAATACCACCGCTTGGGGTGGGTACAGCAATTTCACCTGGGGCCCTTACGCAATAACAACAGTAGAATGTTCGATCTCTTGGGGCCCGATACCGGTTGGGATTCCATGGGGGATCTTCCGCAAGCCCAAAATTTGGCCCGCTTTTTAGACCGTTTGGACCGGCAGCACAAGCTCACCAAGACCATCCTGTACAACCTGAACCCGAAAGACAATGCCGTATTCGCCTCCATGATCGGCAATTTCAACGATGGGAGTAGCAAGGGCAAAATTCAATGGGGATCCGGCTGGTGGTTCCTAGATCAAAAAGATGGGATGGAAGAACAGCTCAACGTACTCTCGAACATGGGCATGGTCAGCTGTTTTGTGGGGATGCTGACCGATTCCCGAAGCGTTCTCTCCTTTCCCCGTCATGAGTATTTTAGGCGTATTCTGTGCAACCTTTTTGGGAACGACATACAAAACGGCGAACTGCCCAATGACCCCAAATGGATCGGCAAGATCATTCAGGACATCTGTTATACGAACGCCAAAAACTATTTTGACTTTTAAATGAGGCTCGCAAAAACATTCATAGCGCTTATAGGTTCCCTTTTGCTACTCTTGGGGTTTTCCGGATGTCATGAGCTGGGCGATACCCGTACCATTAAACTGGCGCATGGGCTCGACGTGAACCATTCAGTGCACAAGGCGATGGTACAGATGGGAGCAGACCTGGAAGAACTATCGAGCGGAAAATTGCTATTAAAAATCTATCCCAATCAGCAGTTGGGCACCGAACGCCAATGCCTGGAACTGTTGCAGATCGGTAGTTTGGATATGACCAAGGTCTCCGTAGGTACGTTGGAAAACTTTGCGCCCAACATGCGGGTGTTGGGGCTGCCCTTCCTGTTTCGCGACCGGGAGCATTCTTTTGAGGTACTCGATGGACCGATCGGACAACAATTGCTGAACGAAGGTACCCAGTACTGGTTAAAAGGCCTCGGGTATTACGATGCCGGAAGCCGTAGTTTTTACACCAAGGAACGGCCCGTACATTCCCCCAAAGACCTGGTGGGCCTTAAAATACGGGTGATGGAAAGTGTCACGGCCATGGACATGGTCAAGGACCTCGGGGGGTCCCCTACCCCCATTTCTTGGGGCGAACTCTATACCTCCCTTCAACAGGGCGTAGTAGACGGGGCCGAGAACAACCCACCGAGTTTTTACCTTTCCCGGCATTATGAGGTGTGCAAATACTACACCTTGGACGAGCATACCGTACTCCCCGACGTGGTGTTGGCCGGCACCCACCTTTGGGACCGGCTGTCGGAAGAAGAAAAGGGATGGTTGAAAAAGGCCGTGGACAATTCCATTGGATACCAGCGCACCTTGTGGGCCGAAGCCGAAGCCGAGGCATTGGCCGAAGTGCAAAAGGCCGGGGTAGAGATCATACGGCCCGATAAGACTCTGTTCTCGGACCAAGTCAAAGATTCGTTCGATAAGTATAAGGAAGATCCCGAGTTTTATAAATTGATACAGGCGATACAAGCCAGCAACTAAATGAAGATCCGCAAAAAAATAGACCGTATACTGGCCAACCTCTTGGTAGGGATCATGGGCATCATGGTGCTCAATGTGCTGTGGCAGGTATGCAGCCGTTTTATTCTGGGATCCCCAAGTTCGTTTACCGATGAGCTGGCGCGTTATCTCATGATCTGGATCGGCATTCTCGGGGCGGCCTATGTCGCGGGCCAACAACTACATGTGGCGATCGATGTGTTTCCCAAACGCTTGTCGGGGTCCGCTCGAAAAAAATTAAAACAACTGGTAGCCCTTCTCATTATTTTGTTCTGCCTCTCGGCCATGGTCATCGGGGGCAGTCGGTTGGTGTACATCACCCATGTACTGGATCAAAAATCCCCGGCATTGCAAGTGCCGCTGTCACTGGTATATCTGGTGATACCCTTTAGCGGATTATTGATTATTTATTACAAAGTATCGGACCTTTTAAACAAAGACGCCCTATGATGGAATTCGTACCGGTACTGGTCCTCGTCATCAGTTTTATTTGTTTATTGGCCATTGGAACGCCTGTGGCCTGGAGCATTGCCCTATCGTCGCTATTGACCCTCTTGGTAAGCATCCCGGCCATGCCGGCCTTTACCACCTTGGCACAGCGCATGGGCACCGGTCTCGACAGTTTTGCCCTGCTGGCCATTCCCCTATTTATTCTCTCCGGCGAATTGATGAACAAGGGGGGCATTGCGCATCGACTCATCGCCTTTGCCAAAACCTTGGTGGGTGCTTTGCCGGGCGGCCTAGCGCTCATCAACGTTTTCTCGGCCATGCTCATGGGTGCCATCGCAGGTTCGGCCATGGCCTCCGCCTCGGCCATGGGGAGCATTTTAGGCCCTGAAATGGAAAAGGAAGGCTATTCCAAAGAGTTCGGTGCCGCGGTCAACATCACTGCCGCCACGACCGGTTTGGTGATTCCGCCCAGCAACGTACTGATCGTCTATTCCCTTGCAAGCGGCGGCGCGTCTATCGCAGCCCTGTTTTTAGCGGGATACATCCCAGGTATTATGACCGGACTGTTCCTGATGATCGTCGCATCGGTCTGGGCGAAGAAAAAAGGCTATCGGCTTGGCAAGCGAAGTTCCCTGTCGGAAGTCTTCAAAACCTTCACCGTGGCCCTGCCCAGCTTGTTGATGTTGGTCGTGGTCATCGGCGGCATTGTCAGTGGTATATTCACGGCTACCGAAGCATCGGCCATCGCCGTACTGTACAGCCTTGTACTCGGGCTGATTTATAAGGAAATTTCCCTTCCGGGACTGCGTCAAATCTTGCTCGATTCCTCGGCCACCACGGCCATCGTCATGCTATTGATCGCCGCCTCTATGAGCATGTCATGGGCGCTTTCCTATGAAAATATTCCGCAGGATATCAGTGCAGGGCTCCTGAGCATCAGTGAGAACAAGATCATTATTCTATTGCTCATTAATTTAATTCTCCTTTTTGTAGGGATTTTTATGGATATGACCCCGGCCGTATTAATCTTTACACCCATCTTTTTGCCCGTGGTCACCAAGTTGGGACTAGACCCGGTACATTTCGGCATCATCATGGTTCTCAACCTCTGTATCGGCCTGTGCACCCCTCCTGTGGGATCCGTCTTATTTGTAGGTGTGGGCATCGCAAAAACCAGCATCGAAAAGGTGCTGAAGCCCTTGCTCCCACTCTTTCTCGCCATGTTGCTCGCGCTGTTTCTGGTTACCTATTTTCCACAAATAAGTCTTTGGCTGCCCAGTCTTTTTGATCTGTAGGTTTTAGGCCAAAAGCAACAATGAACCCTTGCTATCTTATTTCAATACCAAGACCAAATCGCCCGTATTGACCAAGGAACCATTTCGCAATTCGATGGTATCGACTACGCCTTCTTCCGTTGCCGTAACGGTGGTTTCCATCTTCATGGCCTCGATAATGAACAAGGGCTGATTTTTCTGCAACTGTTCTCCCTTCTTCACCAACACCTCCGACAACAACCCCTGCAAAGGGGATCCCACTTGTTTTGCATCGGCAATATCGGCCTTTGTATTGGCCTTCAGGTCTACTTTCACCGAGGTATCTTTTACCACCACATTGCGAAGCTGCCCATTGATCTTAAAAAAGATGCTCACGTTCCCGGCCGCATCGGGTTCCCCCACCAACATGAGGGATACCAATACATTCTTACCCTTGTCGAGCTCCACCATAATTTCTTCCCCTACCTGCATCCCGTAAAAGAAGTTTTTGGTAGGAATATGCATCACGTTTCCAAACTTCACATGTTTGTTATAGGCGTCTACGAAGACCTTTGGATACAATTTATAGGACAGGAAGTCGGTGATATGCAGTTCACGGGACATGCCTTTTTTGAACTTTCGCTTGAACGCTTTAAACTCCTTTTCAAAGTCGATGGGTTCTAAATGTGCATTCGGTCTATTTTTAAAGGGTTTTTCATCCTTTAGAATGATCTTTTGCAACTTTTTAGGGAAGCCCCCCACCGGTTGTCCCAGTTCTCCCTTAAAGAAACTAATCACGGAATTGGGAAAAGAAATGGTGTCCCCTTTCTCCATCACATCCTCGATCGTAAGCTCGTTACTGATCATGTATTGCGCCATATCGCCCACCACCTTTGAGCTCGGGGTCACCTTTACGATATCGCCAAAAAGTTGATTGATATCGCCGTACATTTTGGTCACCTCCGGAAATTTATCCTCAAGGCCCAAAGCGATCGCCTGCCCTTTGAGGTTCGAATATTGCCCGCCCGGAATCTCATGGTTGTACACCTCCCCGGTACCGGATTTTAGTCCCGATTCGAAGGTGTAATAGTAATTGCGTACCGTTTCCCAATAATCGGAATACTCGGCCAATTTTTCGGTATTCAATTGGTTCGCGCGTTTATGGAAGCGCAACATCTCTACCACCGAATTAAAGTTCGGTTGGGAAGTGAGGCCCGAGAGTCCGCCCAAGGCCACATCGATCACATCTACACCCGCTTCCACGGCCTTTAAGTACATGGCCGCCTGTGTCGAAGAGGTATCATGGGTATGCAAATGAACGGGAATGTTGATCTCCGATTTCAGGGCCGAGATCAACTCATAGGCCGCATAGGGTTTTAGCAGTCCGGCCATATCCTTTACTCCCAAAATATGGGCACCCGCATTTTCGATATCCTTGGCGAGTTGTAGGTAGTACTTCAGATCGTACTTCGTTTTGGAAGGGTCCAAAATGTCGCCGGTGTAACAAAGGGATCCCTCGGCCAACCCTTGGGTTCTCTTCCGAACGTGTTCAATACAAGGCGCGATGGATTTCATCCAATTGAGGGAGTCAAAAATTCGAAACACATCGACCCCGGTCTCCCAGGATTGCTCCACAAACTTCTCGATAAGATTGTCAGGGTAGGCCGTATATCCCACCCCATTGGATCCGCGGATCAGCATTTGCAGCAACACATTGGGCATTGCCTCCCGTAACAGAGCAAGACGTTCCCAGGGGTTTTCTTGCAGGAAACGGAGGCACACATCAAAGGTAGCCCCGCCCCAGACTTCCATGCTGAATATTTCCGGATGGTTTTTGGCGTAGCCTTCGGCCACCTTCATCATATCAACGGTACGCATACGCGTTGCCAACAGACTTTGGTGCGCATCGCGCATGGTGGTATCGGTAAAATGTACTTTCTTTTCTTTTCGCAACCAGTCGGCAAATTTCTCGGGACCCAATTTGGTAAGCAAGTCTTTGGTGCCCTTCGGGTATTCGAGACTTTTGGGGTAACTGGGTACTTTGGGTTTGGAAAAAACACGGTCGGGATCCATTTTTTTCACATCCGGATTGCCGTTTACAATGGTTTCCCCCAAGAAGGATACCAGTTTGGTAGCCCTGTTCCGTGGCTCGATAAACTCGAACAGCGCCGGTTCATTTTTGATAAAGTTGACCGTCACCTTCCCTTCCCGAAAAGTAGGGTGCTTTAAAATGTTATCCAAAAAGGCCATATTGGTCTTCACCCCGCGAACCCTGAATTCTGCCAAGGCTCGCCGCATTTTTCTACAGGAGCCGTCCAAGGTTCTACTGATGGCGGAAACCTTTACCAGCAAAGAATCAAAAAAGGGCGAAATGCTCACCCCTTGGTAGATGCTACCGGCATCGAGCCGAATGCCCAGCCCCGAGGCACTTCTATACGTGGTCACGACCCCATAATCGGGTTTGAAATCATTGGCGGGGTCTTCCGTGGTAATTCTGCACTGTAGGGCAAAACCGGTTACCTTCACCGCTTCTTGGCTTTCAATCTTTATCTGTTTGTCCGATAACTTATAGCCCCCGGCGATGAAGATCTGTGCCTTGATCAGGTCAATGTTCGTAATCATCTCGGTAACGGTATGTTCTACCTGCACGCGTGGGTTGACCTCGATAAAATAAATACTGCCATCCTCATCGACCAAAAACTCTACGGTTCCGATATTGTTATAGTCCACCGCCTTGCAAATTGCGATCGCATAGGCGTACAAACTGTCTTTGGTTTCTTGCGGAAGCCCAAAAGAAGGTGCAAACTCAATGACTTTTTGATACCGGCGCTGTACCGAGCAATCGCGTTCGAACAAATGCACCATATTCCCATGGGCATCGGCGACGATCTGCACCTCGATATGTTTCGGATTTTCAACAAATTTTTCTAAAAATACCGTGTCATCACCAAAGGCGTTCAAGGATTCCCTGCGCGCCTCGGGAAAGGCTTTTTTAAGTTCTTCGGCCGTGCGGATGACCCGCATACCCCTGCCGCCACCACCGGAAGCGGCTTTTAGCATCAAAGGATAACCGATACGATCCGCCTCTGAAAGCGCCGTTTTGATGGTTTTAAGATCTTTGTCACTACTCTGAATGATGGGAATGTTGCTTTTTGCCGCGACCAACTTCGCGGTGATCTTATCGCCCAAGGCCTTCAAAACGGATACCTTCGGACCGATAAAAATAATACCATTGTCTTCGCATTGTTGCGCAAAATCGGCATTCTCGGAAAGAAACCCATAGCCCGGGTGTATCGCATCCACATTGTTCTTTAAGGCCACATCAATGATCGCCTCGATATCGAGATACGGCTTCAACGGATTCGTATCTTCCCCTATCTGATAGCATTCATCGGCCTTGTATCGGTGTAAGGAATAGCGGTCTTCATAGGTATACACACCGACCGTCTTAATGCCTATTTCTACGCAGGCCCTAAAGATGCGTATGGCGATTTCTCCTCTATTGGCTACTAGTACTTTATTGATTTTCATGCTGAAGGGGTTTTGTTGAATTGCGACCAAGGTGCCGTATTTTTCTCAAAAAACTAAAGTTATTACTTTCAGCAGTAAGATGCGCATTTAAACGCCCTATAAAATCAATTAGAATGTTTTTCGTGGACAGACGGCCATCTTTGCACCCCCTTTTTGGGGGAACTTATGTATATCGCCGAACAGCATGGGTTTCTGTTTTTAAAAGAAATACGGCTCTTTTCCGCTTAGAGGCCAGTAAAAAAAAGAGTTATTTCTTCCCAATAATTTCAAGGGCCTTGTTCAGTTCCGGGTCCATGCCGGTACGAATGTCCGAAACCGTTTTTACGATGGGGATATCGGGAACGATTCCCTTATCGGGCATGGTTTCGGCAGCAAAGGAACCCACTACCGGAAGGTTGATATTGATACGGGAATTGGGTGGTTTTAGGAATAGGATCGCGCCTCCATTGATGCCGTTTTGGTTGCCCCCGGTTTCCTGTCCAATAAGCATTCCGTTTTTACTCTTTTTGAACAAGCGCGCCAGGTAAAAGGCTCCCGATACATTTTTTGCACTGGTGAGCATGTATATGTCGCCATTAAAAGTGGTCTTTGAAGGTTTGATCGTCTCCTTGTCCTTATCCCTTGGAAAAACATAGTAGCGGCCCTTTTCAAAATGCTCGTCATCCTTAAGATTGTAAAACCAGTAGTCCCAGGTGGTTATATGGGGTTTCACCGTTTCGGGGAAAACCAGAAACCGGGATTGGCTTTGCAGTCCGCCCAGCTCAACCTCATTCTGGTAAATATACTTTTGTAGCTCGTAAGAAGCGTCGTCCAACCCCCCTTGGTTTTCCCGAATATCGAGTATCAGTTGTTTCACCTTTGCCCGTTTAAGCTCTTTAAAGGCATTTTTGAGCATCGCTTTCCAGTCTTTCTTAAAATCATCGGTCGCAAAGCTTCCAATTTTTAAATAGCCGGTATGGCCGTCAATGATCTTAAAATCCCAAAGATCGTCAGGAGCTTTTGGAAAATCAGGATAGTTCGCGAGCAAACGTTGGCTACGCTCCGTTCTCGATAGCGTGCCCACGCGCACGGTCACTTCTTCTCCGCCTTCGGCTTTTTTAAGTACCAATTCAATGGAATCCGCCCCTATTGGGAACAACAAGGGGTACAGCACATCAAACGCATTGTATCGAAAGGAGTACCCATCAATCTGTGCCTTACTAATTTTGTTCTGAACGGTGCCTCCATCGGCCGTAATATACGGCAATAGTTTTTCCAATATTTCCCCCACGGGAACCTTGTTGATAGCTACCACCTCATCGCCTTTTTCCAATTGGCTCGACTCGGAGGCATTGTAGGTAAGAATCATTCGATTCTCCACCCATTCAAACGCAAAAGGAACCTTATCTTTTTGACGATGGATCAACGAATTGATGATCCCCTCCTGATTGTAGGCAGAAACCAAGGTATGGTCACATTGTATAGTAGCAATAAACTTGGATAGTGCAACAAAGGCCTCGGCATGCGTCAACGGTTTTTGAAAGCTTGTTTTGAGGATACCCAGGTTACGCGCTACGGACACACTGTCGTTATACCGATACAAGCCCGGATGTACCAATTGTACGGCATTGCGAACAACTTCGAAATCTTCCAGCAATTCCGTCACCGATAATTTTGGCAAAGAGGTGGGATCGATGAATTTTTCTGAATTCCAAGTACTACTAAAGGATTGCTTTCCACTTTTGAGCGGTTCTTGCCGATTGGAAATGCCTTCCCATTGTACTTCCTTCCCATTATCCAACACAAATTTGTATTGAATGTTCGTGACCGATGCCTCAAAGGATAGGGTCGTTGTATTGCGACCGTCCTTGGTATCCAAAAAAATAGTCTTTTCCCAACTAAGTGGACTCGTATCTCCCCTAAGTCCAATATATTGTGCTCCTTCCGATGGTATTTCGGCGACTTCAAAAGTTACTTGGTTTTGCGCATGGCTTACAAAGGCCAATGCCACCAGGATAGAAAATAGAAAGTTTGTTTTTCTCATAAGAACTATTTTATAAGTACCGTTCAAAACTCTGTTTTTTATGGTGACACAACGGCTCAAATTCGCGGCAAAAGGTCTCAAATGGTATGTGAGACCTACACCTGATTGTTTTTATTTCAAAATACGGCCCTGTTCCCATGCGCACGCACTCGGCGATTCGCAAAGATTATTCGGATCCTTCCTTAGGCACCGCCCATTTTGTATGCACCTTCATTATTTCCCTTTCTTTCAAAAAATCTGTGATCTCCTTTTCGGTCATCCCAGAGCCTTCCATCGACTTTCTGGCACTTTCCATATCGTACTTTTGCCGCATCACTCCGGTGGTACCTAAAATGGCTACCCAGCCGTTTGGCTTCCCTTTGGCCAAAAATACTGCCGGTGGCTCGCTAAAACTGGGACCTTGCTCGTAAATAGACCGTACCTGCGCAAATACGTGCCCATCCAATACGGTAATAAAACCGGCATCGGCCCAGTGTTCCATTTCGGTGGGTTCGTTCGTAAGCGGATGTAAAAAGGTCAAAACCCACCCAACACGCAGTGGAGCGCCCCCTTTTACATATTCGTTTAATGCTTCAAGACTGCCTGTCATCTTTTGTCCTTCCCTATTCGCCTCATAAATAATATCATATCCGCTTTGGGAAAAAAGGAGACCCGTTATCGAAAGGCAAATAAATAGGCTAAGGATGTTCTTGTGTTTTCTCATTTTTCTAGGTTTTAAGCGATGAACGCTGTTCGTTTTTCCAAGATATCAACCTTTGATAAGCTTAATCGTTAATGACTGTTAACTACTGTTAACCATTTCACCATCTGTATTTGAATCACGGTATGCCGTCCCTTCCCAAATTTTCTACCGTCAACAAGTGTATGGGGCTATTGCGCGGCGTTGAATCGATCTTCAAGCGTTTTAATAGCGGCCAGTGTTGCTGGTTCTTTCCCGAATTTCTGACGAAGCGTTTCAAAAACAATCTTGCCTTCTTTCACTCCCAAGATCGATACCAACTGGGTATTGTAAAAAATATCATTGATGTGCCCCTGCGCCATTGCATCCGTAAATTGTTCAAAAACCAAAGGGTATCCCTTTTCCGCCATTCCAATGGCGACCAAGGTATGGGTGGCCGCCAATCGATGGTCCCAAATAGGGGTGCCTAAATTCCAATGCGGATTATCGGAATCGGTCAAGGAATTGATCGCCAGTTCATACGCGCGTTCGTCTTCCAGTTCTTTTAGTCCATACAAAGCGCTGATCAGGCTTTGGTTTTTCCAAGAAGGTTTATTGGGTAAGTGGGTCAGGGCCTCGAAGGCGCGGGGATCACCACTTTTTCCCAAAGCGATGGCCGACATAAAGACCACCCGGTCGCTGTAATCTTTCAATCCGTCGAGATAGAGGGGTACATATTTTTTGCTGCGTGTTAGGCCCAAAAGATTGATCACCCATGCCTTGAGCCAGGATTGTTCTTTTTCGACCAAGCTTAACACGACTGCTTCCGTATCGGCATCCAAAGGAATCCCATCCTTCCCTCCTTTTGCAGATAGCAGCTGCGTTAATTGGCTGATGGCCATTAGGCGCATGCGCCAGTAGGGCTCATCGAGGGCCGATTTCCGTAGGGAGGCGGCAATTTCCGATACCTGCTGCTGCCCCGTGGCCGTATCCGTCGCGATAGGGCCCAACGCCCGTATCATTTCAAGGCGGTGCAGGGCATCGGTACTTTTTTGTACTTCCCGCAACCGTTCTTCCAACGATTTTTCGAAAGAGGCTTCCTTTATCCAGGCATCCTCAAAATCAAAATTGACCACTTCGGGGAGCGCATCGGCAGCAAAGGTGAACGTTTGTTCTTTTTTGGCCTCAAGCTTTACCGCTTTCAGTACCCCATCGATCTCAATAGCCATATGCCCCTTAAAAAAAGGAATCTTTTTTCCTTGAACGATCGAATCTACTTGTTGCGTTTGCACTATGGAAAGTCGTAGTTCCTTTTTCTCCCCATCATAGTTTTGGCGTACCTTGAAAATAGGGTGCCCTACTCCATACACCCATTGGCCAAAAAACCAATCCATCGGTTCCCCATGGATCTCGTTCACCAATTCCACAAAATCGGCTGTGGTAACCAACTTCCCTCCATAACGGGACACATAATTTTGAATCAACTTTGACCATTGCGCTTCCCCTAGTTCTTTGCGCAGCATGTGTAATACCCTGGCGCCTTTGGCATAGGGTGCATTGCCATTTACGAAGGCTTCCATGTTTTCGATGCTTTCTGGAACTACAATGGTTTCCAAGCCAGCCTTCCAATCACCCAAATAGGTGGAGAGATCAGGGGAAAGTTGATAGGTCAAGAATTCTGTATTTCCATTTTTGTATTGGTTGTACAATCCAGCAAAATACCTACTAAAGCCCTTGCTTAACCAAACATCGTTCCAACCAACAGGCTGCAAGTATGCTCCAAACCATTGATAGGCCAAAGCCTCCCCTTCTGTTAGATCCCATCCATACAGAAAATCTTCATGTGTGGTTTTGTCATCGATCATGTTTTCGGTGATCAGGGAGCTTCCCAAACCGGGTTTCCAACCTCCAAAATCTTGCACGAATATCTGGGAATACCTACCAAAGGGATACGTTTGCCCCGTAATTTCCGAGAAAAACCGCATCATATCGGGCAAACGAACTACACTCTCCTTGGTACCGATGTACTCGTCCGGATACCCATAGTTATGCAATTGAACCTGCTTGTAGGCCTGCTCATACACCTTGTACTCACCCACTACCAAGGAGGTCAGGTGTGGCGGATGCGCGATTTCCGTTTTCCAATGGAAGGTAGTCGTCCCATCTTCATGATCCGTTTTGCGCTGTAGCGTTCCATTGCCAAGAGCCATCAAGGGCTGCTCTACCCTTGCCTTTAGCTCGGTAGTTCTTAGGTCGTTCGGGGCGTTGCTCCCCGGGAACCAATAGCTTCCCAGACTTGGTTCGCTTACCGCCCATAATTGTTTTCTACGTTCTTTTTCGGTAGCGCTGGGTTCAAAAAATCGGATTCCTTTCCCAAAGCTACCCCAAATGTTTTGCGGGTCGGACTGATTCACCCACTGGGTACAATACGCTATTTTTAGCGTGACCGCTTCCTGGGAAGCATCGGTTTGATCCAAGCTTACCTTCAATACCTTTTCGTCTTCATAGGCAAACTGCAAATCGGTACCGTTCACCAATGCCACATTTTCGATAGCCAGTATGGTAGCATCGAGATACAAGGTATCTGAACCGCTCAAATTCACAAGGGTAATTTCTGTAAAGCCACATGCCTGTTGCAGTTCCCAGTTGAAGGTTAGATCGATCAATTGATGTTTGATATCGACCGTGTTCTTCGGCCCCTTGCCCTTCAAAGGGGCCTCTTTCTTTTCACAGGATACCAACACGGCACTTAGTAGTATGGTACAGGCTAGGGTATTGGTAAAGAATCGTTTCATAAATCTCTGAATTAAAGGGTTTGAAAAAAGCGTTCTTTGCGTTTAGAGGTTGCACCCAAACGATGGTAAAATTTAATGGCCCGTTCGTTAAACTCCGGGGTCTGCCATTGCACTGAGGAACAACCCAGGGTACGGGCTTCCCTTGCTATTCTACGCATCAATTTCTCGCCTATGCCCAAACCCCGCGCACATTCTTTTAGGAAGAGGCAGTCCATGTACAGATAGTAGTCGGCATCCCAGGTAGCGTATTGTTTCATGTAGGTGGCATAGCCGATCAATGCGGCATTGCTTTCTACCACCAGGCAATGGACTATTGGGTCGGGAGCGAACAAATCGGCTGTAAATTTGATGGCCTTCCCCGTTTTGTCATACGGGGCCTTTTCATAGGTCGCATGCAACTCGCAGAGACCTATGAGCGCTTTTACATCGGTTTTTTGGGCGAAACGTATGGTAGGTATGATCTTCATTTTTGTGCGTATGTTTACAGGGTTATCTTAAAAAACGATAGGTGGCCTTTAATAGGAATATATGCTGTGGACGGCTGATATTGTCTTGCAAACCCTCTGTTAAGCTTTGGTTGAAATCCCCGAAACTTGAGAGGTCTTGGCTCCAGACCAGATAGAATTCCGAACCGGGAATATATTCCCAACGCAGTACCAGATTCGAACGCCATTGTACAAATGCAAAATCGGGTTGCGAAAAGGCGAAGTCGGTCGTTCCATCCAGATCTTCATCAACCGAATAGCCACCGTCGACCAAGCGCAATTGTTCGGTCCGAAACCGTTGAAAACGATCCTCAAAATTGGAGGCCAGGGGGTTTGTTATGTATTTAAAATCCTTGTAACGTCCTCTGGAAATAAAAGGCTGTCCCCAATATTGGATGCTTAGGTTGGGCTTCAAAATATAATCGATCCGCAAGGGTAGGTTCAAGGTGCGTTGGGAGATGGTCGCGTTGATATATCTGGGCGTACCCCTAAAATCCTGGGTACTTACATACTGCAGCCGATCATCATTTTCACTGTACGAGGGAAGCAAGGATACTTGCAAGGCATTGGTGGGCTGGTAGGTCAATTGCCCGCTCAGTCGAAACGCATCATAAGCGTTTTCACTCCCTTGATTTACGCTGTAGTTGGCCGTTAACCGCAACTTTTTCCTACCGTCTGAAACGATCCCCATTCGATAGGAGAAATCGTTGGGCAGTTGCAACCTGGGGCCCCCTCGCAAGGCAAAATTTGAAAACTGTACCGGCTTGAAGTTCACCCCCCCGTTAATAAACCAATTATTGTTGAGATTCACCCAACCATTGGTCCCCGCTGTAAAGTCGTTTAGATTGCCTCCAAAATCAAAAGCGGCGGCTTGCACATAGTTGATCAAGAAAGCCCGTATAGATTCTCGTGCCTTCGTAGTGCGGTATTGCCCCCACGCGTACTGCCGGTAGTCATCGGCGCGTAGTTGAAAACCGATATCGTTCAGCTCCAGTTCGGGAGAATGCCATAGCACCCCGGTCTCAAACCGCCAATTGCCGGCCGCCTTCCCTATTTGCAGGTTGCCTCCCGAACCGGTCAGGGAGGTTTTTGTGGGATCTACTGTCAAATAAGAAGCATCCTCCCGTTGAAACAAGCGGGTAATGGATTGTTGGGTATTTGAAATTGCCTGTGAGGAGCCTTGCACATTGCTAAAAATAAAATTCCCTTTTGCATACCATTTTCGATTCTGCCATTGGTGGGTAATATCGATTCCCGCCGTATAGGCCGCCCGGTGCAAAAAGGAGAGATTCTCAGGCAAATCTCTATTCACGGCAGTTAGTATGCCGCCAATAAAGGTGTTGTTATTGTTAAAATCTTTCTGTACCCTACCCACAAAATAGTTGGTCAGGGGCTCCACTGTTTCTTTGCGGTCGGCAGCAGGGCCGCGTATCACTGCCGATTCTTTGGCCGTAACACTTTCCAAAACCCCGATACTCCAACCGTCTCTCGTTTTTCCACTAAATTTGGCCGCCCCCAAGATAGTGCTCACGTCGGGTACCTCTGCAAATTCGTCGGCTTCCAGGTTGGGAGTTCCTTGCGGGGCCCTTCCAATCCTACGGGAATAAAACAGGTTGTTGAAACCAAAGGTATTTCCTGAAAAAGAACTAGCATAGCGATAGTCGAAAATATTTTTATTCTCAATAAAGAAAGGTCGCTGCTCGGGGAAAAAGATTTGAAACCCATCCAACGCAATGGCGGAAGGATCCGCCTCTACCTGCCCAAAGTCGGGGTTTACGGTAAAGTCGAGGGTTAAATCGTTGGTGACCCCTATTTTACCATCCAAACCGACATCCAAACGCGAATCGCGGCCATCCCTGAAAGGATTACCGGGTTCTGCCTCATAGGTATTCAAGGCACTAACAATATAAGGTTGTATCTCAAGCTGTTTTTGCGGTTGCAAATTTTTCAATCCTTTCAACAAGCCAAAAGTACTGACCCAACCCGCCGCGTTTTGCGGACTTCGTTGCCAAACGGAACGTTCTTCTTTTCGGAAGTAACGTCGGGTAGATTGTATGCCCCAGACCTGATCTTTGGCTTTGCCAAAACGTAATTGGGATAGGGGTATTCGAATCTCGGCGGTCCACCCCTGCGAATCTATATTTGTTTTAGCATACCAAATGGGATTCCATGTATTGTCCCAATTCGCCCCATTGTTCGTAATGTATTCTTCGCCTTTTACCCCCGAAACCGAAATGGTAAAGGAATATGCCGTGCGTTCATCGCCCAAACTGGCGATATTGATCTCTACCCAATCACCATCGAAACCATCGCGCCTCGACAGTCTTTTTACAATTTTGGAAGGCTCTTTGTCATAACATCTAAACGCGACGTAGACATTCTTTTGATCATAGAGAATCTTTAGTTTTGATTGTTCGGTCGGGGCGGTATTCTCCTCTGGGCTCCATTCGACATAATCGCCACTCCAATCGACCAAACTCCACGCGCGATCTTCTAGCAACCCATCTATTTTAGGCGCCGTGAGGGTATCGATGTGGGTCGTGGTATAGGTTTTCTTCGGCAGGGTATCCTGCGGCATGCCATATTGCATGATCAATATCCCCGTTAGCACCAGCAATGTTTTGATGGGCCTGTTCATTGTACTATGTGCACCTTTCGAAAGGCATTCTTTTCTTTAATGCGGTCTCCTTCGAACTTAAAGAAATCGCACCCCTTTCTAGTTTCATTGTTCGACAGCTGGTAAGACCATTCCCAAAAACCATATTTTTCGCAAAGTACAATTCCCATAATTTCACTGCTGACCGTTTCATCAAATTGCCACATGCTCTTAATTCCTTCGGCCACCTGCTCTTTTCCCGAATAGGTAGCGCCGGGTTCCGCTCCTGCAGAAGCCTTATAAACACAATCGTCCGTGAAAAAGGTCAACACCAATCTCAAATCTTGGCTGGCCCAAGCATCGGCAAATTCGAACAAGCGTTGTTGCGTCATTACATTCATAACACATCGTTTAAATAGGCGGTAAAATTTGGATTTTCGACCAGGACATGCCGTACCCAAGCGTTGCGCTCGTGCGCAAAAACCTCCAATTCCCATACACAGAGCAGCGCATTTGTTTGATAGGGAGATTTTTTGATGACAATCGGATGCTCAAATGCCGCAAAGAGGACTTTCGTGCGCAACATTTCACCCCCGGTCCACCAGCTAAGCAATATCCAGACCCCTTCGCGTCCTTCATGTACAATGAGAAATGCCTTTTTGTATACCGCTAGGGTCGATTCGGCCGCCTCAAGCAACAAATCAGGAAGTAATTCCTTGGCTTTTTCTAATATTTCAAGGGAATCGAAACGATTTTTATTACTAATCGTATACACTTTTACACTCCATTCCTGTTTCTGAAACAACTCAGAAAAATGGATGGTCCTCGGCTTGTACTTTTCAAATGTGGCGATCATATGTTCCAGGTATTATTGTTTACACAGTATTGTAGGCAATCAAAAGACCCTTGCTTAGAGGTACTTTTCTCGAATCGTATCCATATGCCAAATTTCATGACCTACGATGGTAAAAGCGGCGGCTCTCGCCGACATATCCCCCCCATTGGCGTTTCCGATGTTTTGGAGATCCGCATCCGTAATACTATCCAAGAAGACAATCGAATTTGTTCGCATCGCGGTGTATTCCGAAAGCAAGGCGGTACGTGTTTTGTCTTTTGCGTTCGAGGGATCTATATAGATATTCTGATCATAACCGGCCAAGGCAGTCCGATCATTGCGGGCAATTCGAAAACAGCGATACATAAAAACATGCTCGGTATCGATCAGGTGTTGTAAAATTTCTTTGCAATCCCATTTACCGGGTGCATAGCGATACGACAGCCGTTCTTCCGGGATAGAGTCGAAAAATTGGGGAATATGAACCAAGCCTTGCTTAAAACCGTCACGTAGATGTTCGGTTTTCGAAAACTTGTCAATATAACGTCCGTAGTAGGGATCAAACTCGTTGGATTTCAAATCTTGTGTTGTCATAAAAAAAATCATATTTAGTTGTGATCAAAATTCGCTATTCTAACACGAATATCAAATTAGATAATAATGCGATATAAATTTTTTATATTATTTTTGAACGACTTAATTCATAAAATCCTTATAAATGAAGATTGATTCGGTTAATTGGAAAATTTTAGAAATTCTACAGGAGAATGCACGAACATCGCTAAAAGACCTTGCGAAAGCGGTTGACCTCTCTTCCCCTACCGTGGCAGAGCGCATTCAAAAAATGGAAGAAAACGATGTTATTGATAGCTATGGCATACGGGTCAATATGCATACGTTGGGATACAAGCTGGGCGTATATATTTCTATTAAAATACGATTCGGTCAGGTACAGCGTTTTGAGGAATTTATACAGACCGTTCCTGAAATTTCGGAGTGTCATAAATTGACAGGGCACGATTGTATGTTAATGAAGGGGCATGTTCGCGACCCGAAACACTTAGAAGATTTAAACATGCGATTATCGGCCTACGGGGAACTAACGACCTCTTTGATCCTAAATTCGATCGTAGATCGGAAGGTGTACAATACGGCTTTCTAAGCTTTTTTAGCACAAAAATCCATCCCAACCGGTAAGCTCCGTACTGTATACGCACGATGCATGATTCCTAGCGCTATATGCGGGCAGGAACGGTATTGACCGTACCCTGTTTTTTTCCTTTAAATGGCAAAAACAACTGATTTTCTATTTCCCTATTTAAATTCTCTGAAGTAGGTAGGTCAACTCGAATATTGCGCTTATTTTTAAATATTCTAACGCCATAACCAATACATCGGGATGGAAAGTATCAGTATCTTCGACATGCTAAAAATAGGGGTTGGCCCTTCGAGTTCCCATACCCTCGGACCGTGGCGAGCGGCGCAACGTTGGATCAAGGAACTGAAGACCAATGGCTCGTTTGAAACGCTGTCGGCCGTGCAGGTCGATCTATACGGATCTCTTTCCCTAACAGGAAAAGGGCACGCGACCGATTACGCAGTACTGTTGGGTTTACACGGTGAAGATCCGGAAACAATACCGACCGCCAACATCAATGGGATTATTAAGAATATCAAAGAGAGCGGAACACTGCTGCTGAATGGGGAACGTCAAATTCCCTTCAGCTTTGAGGACGACCTCGTCTTCAACAAAAAATTTCTTCCTTTTCACGCGAATGGCCTATCCTTTACGGCTATGGTGAAGGCTAAAAAACTGCGGTCTACCTTTTACTCCATAGGGGGTGGTTTTGTAGTAAAAGAGGAGCGAAAAAACGCCAAAAAGAACATCGATACCTTCAACACGTTTCCATACCCGATTCATAAGGGGGCAGATTTATTGACCTACTGCAACGATACAGGCAAATCGGTTTCGGAAATTGTACTGGCAAATGAAAAATCGCTCTTATCGGAAACGGCAATCGATTTTCAACTTCGACGCATATGGGACACGATGCTCGATTGTATGTATACCGGTTGCCACACGCAAGGTACGCTGCCGGGTGGACTCAATGTACGGCGGCGCGCACATGACATGCACGAAACCCTAAAAAGCGAATTGCCATACGACAATCCCAACGAGTGGTTGGAGACCATTCGAAAAACAACCGTAAAATTCAGACAAATTTTAAAATGGGTCAGCTGCTTCGCCTTGAGCGTAAATGAGATAAATGCCTCTTTAGGCCGCGTGGTTACCGCACCGACCAATGGAAGCGCAGGCGTTATCCCGGCCGTTTTAATGTACTATTTGGTCATTGAAAACCACCAGGCCGGCTTTGCCGAAATAAAAAAGTTTTTACTGGTCGCAGGAGAAATCGGGAGTATTTTCAAAAAGGGAGCGACCATTTCCGCAGCCATGGGCGGGTGCCAAGCAGAAATCGGGGTTTCGTCGGCCATGGCCGCGGCAGCCCTTTGCGAGTTATCGGGAGGTACTCCCGCACAGGTAATGATGGCAGCAGAAATTGCCATGGAACATCATTTGGGACTTACTTGTGACCCCATAGGAGGCTTGGTACAAATACCCTGCATCGAACGCAACTCTATGGGCGCCATCAAAGCGATCAATGCGGCAGAACTTGCTTTGGACACCGACCCTGAAAATGCAAAGGTGCCTTTGGACAAGGTGGTGGATACCATGTGGAAAACGGCCAAGGACATGCATGCGAACTACAAAGAAACGTCCGAGGGCGGTTTGGCGGTGACGGTGGGACTGTCCGATTGTTAGGAATAGCCAATGGGCTATCTATCGATACTACAAGGCATATAACGGCTCCTCCCCTCGGGTGCAAACAGCCACTGAGTTTAGAAAAATCGCATGGGTTAGGACAGTAATTTTCGTATGGTAGCCTTATAGGTCTGGCCTATGGGGATACGATGGTTTTCAAGTATAATTCTGTTGCCCTCTATGGTCTTTATATGCGCTTTGCTTACGATAAAGGATTTATGACTTCGAATAAATTTAGCCGAAGGCAAAATACGTTCGAAATTAGAGATTTTCTCATGTGTTATCAGGGACTCATTTTCCAACACCACCTTACAATAACTCCCTACGGATTCTACAAAAAGAAGTTCGTTCAAGGCTATTTGGTGGTGTTTTTTATCTCCTTTGACAAATATGCGTTCTGTCTGCGGCACCGCGGTAGACGCGGGCACCTCCTTTTTAATTGATTCGTTGGTGGCTACCTTCTGTATTGCTTTAGCAAACCGTTCGAACGAAAACGGTTTTAAAAGGTAATCGGTTACACTTAGCTCGTACCCTTCCAACGCATATTCTTCATAGGCAGAGGTGATAATTACTTTTGGGGGCATTCGGAGCATCTTAATAAATTCCAAGCCCGGAATTTTGGGCATATTAATATCCAAGAACATCAACGCAACATCATTTGTACGCAAAAACTCCATCGCTTCCATGGCACTATAGCAGTTGTGCATCAGCTTTAAATGCGAAAATTCATTGGCAAAACCTTGGATAATGCGATGCGCTATAGGCTCATCATCGACAATAATATACGGTATCATTAGGCTAAATTTAAGGATAATTCCGCTCTGTACACCCCCTCGTATCGTGATAGGCTAAGTTGGTGTTTTGCTGGAAACAACAATTCCAAACGCCTTCGTAAATTAACCAATCCGATCCCCTGCTGCTCGTTACGCGATTGATCATAGTTGTTTTCTACCACAAAATCCAATAGCTTTTTAGTGGTCGTAATCCGAAGTTTGATCCAAGCCTTAGAATCTAGTTTTTCAGCGCCGTGTTTAAACGCATTCTCCAATAGATTAATTAGCAATAAGGGAGGAATCTCAAGATGGGGATCTTCAATATTGGTTTCAAAGGAGAGCGTAAGCTTGTTGTGATATCGGATCGAATGCAAATCATTATAGTTCTCCAAAAATTGCAATTCGTCTTTTAAAAACACCTTCGGTTTTTTACCATCGTAAATAGTATACCGCATCATTTCTGACAATTTCAAAAGCATTTTTGGCGTCTCCTTGGACTGTTCTATCGCAAGACCGTATAAATTATTAAGGGTATTAAAAAAGAAATGGGGATTCACTTGGGCCCGAAGCAAGGATAGCTCAGAGTGCAGCCTTTCATTTTTTAACTCTCGAATGGTCTTTATTTTCTCGTAGACCCATGAAAAAATCAAGTACGCGAGTACCAAAAATAGGATACCCATCAACATCAATGGCAAGCTGCGAACGGCATCATTGATTGTAAACTGAATAATGGCCACAACCAACAGTACCAATAAAAAAATAGATTTTTCGTATCGCACGGCAAACAATTCCTTATGGATATAATCCGTTGTTTTGGAAACAATAAAATACAGAGCGTATCCCGTACTAATGATAATAGAGATAACATTCGGACTTAATACGATAAGACCAAACCCGACCACCCCTAGGACCAATATAAAGAGGCTGAGTAAAAAAAGTTTCGACCGTATGAGTTTCATAAGGCAAAGAACGTCATAAAAGGAATCTCGACCATTCATTTTTAACAAACCACTCGATTTCTTCAATGAACGGGTGCTTTTTTGAAACAAAACAGCTTCGTTCGATTTTCAACCCTATTGATAGCGACAAAAAGCAAGTTGATCAAATAAGTTTTGCAAGGTTTCTTTATAAAAATAGGTTTGCATTGTAATCTTTAAAAACAATCATATGAATACATTGGAAATCAACTCCCTGGTGAAGGAGTATACAAACGGAACTATTGCATTAAACGGGGTGCAGCTAAGAATCACCAATGGCATGTTCGGCTTATTAGGACCCAATGGTGCTGGCAAATCGACCTTAATGCGCACCATTGCAGGACTTCAGCTACCTTCAAGCGGTTCGATAGTTTTTAACGGCCATGATATCACAAAAGACCCACAAAAGATTCGGGAACATTTGGGGTATCTCCCGCAAGAATTTGGGGTATACCCCAGAATTTCAGCCTACCAACTCTTGGAGCATATCGCTATTTTGAAAGGGGTCCTGAACAAGGGGGAACGCACACAACAGATTACCGCACTCCTACAAAAAACAAATTTATACGACTACAGAAAAAAGAATGTAAACACGTTTTCAGGCGGCATGCGGCGGCGTTTTGGAATCGCACAAGCCTTGCTCGGCAACCCTAAAATAATCATGGTCGACGAACCAACGGCAGGTCTTGACCCTGAAGAGCGCAATCGCTTCTTTGATGTGTTATCGGAGGTCTCATCATCTATTATTGTTTTGTTATCTACCCATATTGTTGAGGATGTACGGGTGTTATGTTCCGATATGGCCATCCTGCATGGAGGGCTCATTCTAGAGCAGGGCAACCCAAAACATCTTATCGAACAACTAGAAGGGCATATTTGGCGAACCCCCGTGACCAAACAAAAGCTCCACACCCTTAAAAACACCCATAATGTTATTTCTACCAGGCTTTCGGCGGGAAAGACCAATGCCTACGTATTCTCAAATGAGACGCTATCGACCGATTTTGAATCGGTTCCCACAGACCTGGAGCACGTATACTTCCACACCTTAAAAACCGCAAAAACCAATCGCTATGCTGCCTAAACTCGTTTCTTTCGAATGGAGGTTCCATATCAAACAACCTTCCTATATCTTGTTTTCCCTTCTCTTTTTTCTGGGCGGCCTATACTTTGGCCTACAAGATGGCGCAATACACCCCGACAATGCCTATAACCTACATCTATTCGTAGGTATGATAAGCCTTGCCGCTGTTTTTCAAATCGTGTTTCAAACCGCTTATACCTTGTTCAGGGATTTAAATGCGAATGCAACACAATACATACACACCACGGCTGTGGGGAAGGGTCAGTTCCTAATAAGCCGATTCATAGGTATCTTCTCAACGGCCACACTTTCTTCTTTGTGCTATGTACTAGGGCTCTTACTTTCGGTTACTATCGATATTTTTTCCATACACCCAGATGGCCCTATAACACTCTTACGCTTTGTAAGGCCGTGGTTGGTGATCGTAGTTCCGAATATCTTTATCATTTGTAGTATGCTCTTCTTGATTGCCGTGATTAGCAAAAAAATGCCCGTTGTTTTCATCGTTGGCTTTGTGCTTTTCGCATCTTTTTGGATACATAATGGGTACATAGGGTCGCCCATTGGAGGAGGGCGCTTGGTCGTACCCCAGGAAGCGATCCACACCGCGGCGCTTTCGGATATGTTCGGTCTTTGCGCCTCCCATGCCCAAACACAATTTTGGACGCCATTGCAAAAAAGCTCACAGCTTCTTTCCTTAAACGGACTGCTTCTTTTCAACAGATTGCTATGGATAGGTACTGCCTTCGTATGTCTTCTTGTTTCCTATGTATGTTTTTCATTCCGCGTAACAACACGAAAAGTAAATGGTATGAGATTGCGCATACGTTTCCAAACAAAACGGGGCGGGAAGAAAGAAAAAAAGCTTCCGAAACTATCCTACTTCCCCATATTTACCGAAAAGAAATCATTCCTTGCCAAGGTCGGTGAGTTTGTCACCTTGGTAAAGACAGACTTTACAACGACCTTGTTTAGCAGAACATTCCTTTTGCTGGCACTGGGTTGGACCGTTATCCTATTTATGGCAATTAGTCACAATCTAAACGGGCAAGAAGTATATGGGAACACCCTGCCCACCACGGGTCTCATCGTTGGCCTTATCTTGGAACCCCTCTCCTATCTCGGGTTATTCTTAATGATTTTTTACGCCGGAGAGCTCGTTTGGAATTCAAGAAAGCATCGATTTCATGAAATTCTTGATAGTACCCCGGCAAAAAACGAATTGCTTTTAGGAGCGAAGTATACCGCACTTTTTCTGATACCGATAACCCTTATAGTCTTGGCAATCCTAATCGGGTTGGCATTTCAATTGCTATCGGGATACACCGCTATCGACTTCTCACTTTACTTGAGTATTTTCTATTATGGTGGTACTTCCTTGCTGATCTACGGCATCCTTTCTATATGTATTCAGCAGCTATCGACCCATAAATATTTGGGCATGCTAACAAGTCTCATTATAATCTACGGAGCCGCCAATGTATTGCCGCTTTTCGGTATAGACCATCCCCTTGGGCAACTTTTTAACCTTCCAAAAATAGGAGAAGGGTATTCTTCCTTTATCGGTTTTGGATCACAAGGAGCGCTATTCAATCGGTTTAGTTTGCTCTGGATCACCGTAGCTTTGCTTGTAGCCTTCATTAGTTTTAAGGTCTTTAAACGCAATAGTGAATTGGTACTGAAAGAACAATTACAGAAGTTGTTGCAATTATGGAGTCCTATCCAACGGATTTTAGTGGGCATTTTTGTACTGGTCATCTGCATTTCTGCGGGCCTTATCGAACATGATCTTCGAAAAGACACGACATTAACTGGTCAAAACGAACTTCTAAATTTCAGGGAACTGTATGAAAAACGGTATAAGCCATTGTCCAAACTTCACATGCCCGCAATTACTGATATTAAAACCAAGGTGCAGTTATTCCCAAAAAGCAGGTCATACCAGGTCATAGGGGATTACACCTTCAAAAACATTGCTACAAAGCCTATTGACACTATTGTTCTTACGGCACGTCATAAGATAGATTCGCTGGCAATACAGGGAGCGCGAACACTGCGGCGGGATCTTGCCTCCATAGATGCTCGCATCATGGTACTAACACCTCCCATGCAACCGGGGGAAAGTAGACAGATGCACTTTAAAACCATTAAAAAAGTAGGTGTCTTCGAAACACAAAGAGATATATTACAAAATGGAACCTATCTTCGAAACAGCACCTTCGAACCTCGTTTTGGGTATCAAAAAGCCTTGGAAATTACCACTCTATCGGAACGAAAAAAACGGGGGTTGCCAGAGGATCGAGAATCGGAGTTTATCGAAAATGACTTACGGACACATCCAAAGCAAGCGTTTGAAACCTGGGTAACAACGGACAAAGGACAAATCGCCATCGCCCCGGGAAAATTGCTCGATACCTTACAAATAGGCAATCGCATGCAATACCATTACAAATCGACCCAAAAAACCGACAACAACCTTTCCTACTTTTCAGCTTCCTATAAGAAACAAACGGTGCACTTTAAAGGCATAACGATCGAAGCCTATTTTCTTCCCGAACATAACGCCAATATTACGGCCCTTCTAAAAGCCGCGGTCAAGACCTTGGAGTATGGTACCGCCCATTTTGGCGATTACCCATTGGATCATCTAAGGATTGCGGAAGTACCCTCGCATTGGAAATTTGGAGGTCATGCCCTACCCGGAACCATCGCGCTTCAAGAACGCTTTTTTACCCAAGACGATGAAGATCCGCTGAAAGGAATCAATCAACTTACCCGGGTGGTTATTCATGAGATAGGACATCAATGGTTCGGTCATCAAATGGCCCCTGCTCCCGGTCCGGGAGGGAACATGCTCAATGAAACAATGGCAAACTATGTGGAAGCACAGGTGTTGGAAGGTTTGTACGGGAAAACTATGGTACGACAGTTGGCCAATTTCAATCGCCGAAGGTATTTTGCCTTCCGCTCTTCATCCGAAACGGAAGAGCCCACCCTTCATAAGGTCGCCAATGAAACCTATGTAGCCTATAGAAAGGGATTTCTGGCCATGCAGTCCCTAAAGGAACTTATAGGAGAAAAACGATTGAACCAATGTTTAAAAATGCTCATCGAAAACCACCATGTAGAACAGTCGGCAAGCGCTGAAGATTTTCTGAACCTCCTGAAAGAAAATGCCAGTCAACATGAAATTGCCTTAATTTCCGACTGGTTCGAAAACAGGTATCAGTATGCCATTAAAGGAGCGCTCCTCTCGATCAACAACCACGCACAAACCCATGCGATAGCCATTAAGGTAACGGCCAATCGTTTCCAAACGAACCCAGCGGGAATAGAACAAGAAGTTCCGATCAATGAGTCAATAACTGTCGGGTTCTATCAAAAAGATCCTGCCGATCCAACGGCGCGGCCTTATTTTAAAAAAATAAGGTTATCCAAACGGGTACAAGAAATCACATTTCAATTGAAAACACTGCCCAACTATGTTGTATTGGACCCTATGATTACTCGTTTGGACAAAGACATACAAGACAATCTAATTGTCATTGAGCACTAAAACCAATCTAAAAAAAGTAAAATGAAAACAATTATAATTCTCATAAACATCCTCCTGATCACCTTCTGCAACCCGCTACTTTCTCAAAAGCCCCCTAAAAAGGAGTTGGTAACCCCTTTCGGGTTTAAAGAACATAACCTTGTGACACCAAATGACACTATTCATTACTACAGTTTTCAAAAGAATCCTGAAAACACGGTCAAAGGCCTCGTGGTGTATGTACAAGGAAGTGATCCCAGTCCGCAATTTTTTTATCAGCTGAAGGAAGGGAAGGTACTACCCGGTGCTTGGATAAAGAGTGATTACAAGCGTATTCCGGATGACCACATGTACATCATAGTTGAAAAGACCGGGTTCGAAGGGGTCTTTGAAATGAAGGACACCCATATTCCTGCGAAGTACCATCGGAAAAATTCACTGCACCATCGCGTTTCAAGAATCAGTGCCGTTATTACATTTCTTCATCAACAATATTCACCACAAAAACTGATCGTATACGGCCATTCGGAAGGAGCTCCCGTAGCTGCAAAGCTAGCCACGCTAAACAATCATATCACCCATTTGGGCTTCTGGGCGGGCAATGTGCTACCAGACTTCTTTGATTTTGCCCTACAAAGCCGTATTGCCTTTTACAAGGGAACGCAGACTGACCTGGAGAGCCAAGAAAGTGTTCATGAGGCCATTGACTATTTTTCAAAAGTTGTTGCAAAAGATACTTCGAGTAGTGCGGTCGATGATTTTGGATATACCAATAAAAGATGGTGGAGTTATGCGGAGCCGCCCATTAATTATTTGATTCAACTTACCATTCCCGTGTACGTTCAGGTTGGCACGCAAGATCAAAGTGCGCCCATTGAAAGTTCTTATCTCATCCCATTAGAATTTGCACGTCTGGGAAAGAAAAACCTAACCTACAAGGTTTGCCAAGGGTGCGATCATGGTTTCTCCGAAACCTTGCCCAACGGCTCCAAAAGAAAGCATTGGGATACGGTTTTCGATACTTTTTTAAAATGGACCTCAGTTAAATAAACAGGATGTTAAAAAGCGGCCCTTTGAAAAGAACAAGATGACCGAGAACGAACTAAAAATCAAAACGATAATTCATTTTAAGCGCTATACCCCAATTGTTGCGGCTTAGTCGCTGGTTGTAATTATCGCTTACCACAAGGTACAGATACGACAGCGGCTTGTATTCCCATTGCAAGCGGCTGTTGATATTGAAATTATCGAATTGGGTATTGTACTGCACATAAGTGGTCCAATTCAATCGATTTGAAAAGAAAACCTCTCCGGTAAAACGGGCCAAGTGAAAAGTGGTATTGCCCAGTTCGTTTAAATCGATCGAGTTGATCTCATAGGAGGCTTGAAAGTTGGCAAAAGGTTGCAAGCGATAATTGAAATTGATCAAGGCACTGGTATTGGTACCGCTGTAATACTGCCCGTATTGCACATACGTATTGTACACCAATTTGGTATTCCGTACGGAGTTAAAACCAACTTTCATCTTGGCGTACCTATAAATACCAGGTACAATGGCATTGCCGTTCCCCAAAGGGTCAAAGGCATACTTTAAGCGCTCATAATCATAGTACAAATTTGCATAAACAGCGGAGAGGTTCTTAAAAAACAAGGCCGTGTTATAAAAGCTCGAGGATTGTGTCACCTTGCCTTCTTCGTCCCAATACGTGTTATTGATCGCGAATAAATAGCGGTATGAATTAAGGGTATTCGAATTTTCATAGTACTTGGTCATTTCGGTCTCGACGGCCGATTGGGTATAGCCCTCGCGCACCACCGTTTCGGTAATCGCATCATAATTATTCAAACGGGGAACGAAACCCACATCGGCCAAATAGTTTTTCCCGAGGTTCTTGACAGACGCATTCCAAGAAAAACCGCGTGTGTTGTACCAGATTCCACCATGGTAAAAGTTGTTTTCCCCGTTGATCGAATCGTTGTAGCTCGTTCCAAAGTTGGCGAGGCCTATCCATCGGTTGTTGGTCGACTTGTAATTGAGATTAAGTCCGGTCACGCGATTGTATTCATCGATAAAATTGAACCCTTCGGTAGCCTGTCTATTGATTAAAAATGCGGTAGTGGTTATCTTCTTGGATAGTTGTTGCTCCACCACCAGGGCCCCATAGTTCTGAGAGGGAATTTCATCGTTCCGATCGCTTTGGGCATTTAAAATTCCCAAGCGGGTCTTTGCCCCTAGATTACCGGAAAGCTTCAAGCCAAACTGAATGTCGCTATTGGCGCCGATTCGCCGTGAGTAGAACGGATTGACCCCGGCCACCCCGAGATTGGCGAACAAATCTGCGTTTTCCAAAAAAAAGTTGCGCCGCTCCGGAAAAAACAAGGCAAACCGGGTTAGGTTGGTCACTTGCTGATCCACATCTATCTGGGAGAAATCGGGATTTAGGGTGGCATCCAGTTTTAGAGAAGAAGTGAGATTGTACTGCACGTCCAGGCTTGGCTTTATGCTGGTATCATTCGTGTTTTCAAGTACATCTTCCTGGTAGTTCGCCGTCAAGGAAGGGGTTACCGCAAAGCGCGACAAGGTGGAGTTAGAAAGGTTTTCGACCGCAAAGGCTTGGGTAAAACGAAGATCATAGAGTCGAAAATTTCGTTTTACGTTTTTGAAAATCGTCCATGAGTTGTTTTTGATATCCCGCATGTAGAACTGCGCACCAAAGACGGGATTGTTTTGATTGTAATTCAATGATTTTAATGGAATTTCGATTTCATAACGCTTTTGATGTCCATCGACCGAGGTATTGGCGGTCCAAACGGCATTCCAACTAGTATTGATACCATAGCCATCGGCATCACCGATCCGTTCAATAAGGCCATCGGTCTGTGCCGCCCCAATATTTACCGCAAAATAGTAGGCGCTTTGCTGCTGATATTGGGTATCCAAAATCAACACAAAGGTATCACTAGCGGCTACGGTATTCCCAATATCATCTCTTTTTAAGGAACTTATTTGGGTTCGTGCCACACTGTCTTGGTAGGTAGCGGCAATATACAAATGGGTGCCATTATGAAACATCTTGACCGATGTCTGGTTCTTCGCCAGCCCTTCATCGGTGGGAAGATAGTTATAAAAGCCCGTGTACTCCGGAAGGTTTTCCCAGGCGTTCTCGTCGAAAGCGCCGTCTACCGTTACTACTTGTTCTAGAAAAGGAATGGTAGCCTGCTGGGCCAAACCCATTGCAGATAGGCCAACTAGGAAGATAATAAGTACTCTCATTATTTTCGGTTTTGAGGCGAATTTAGACCGAAGCAGGCCTGTGTTTTTAAAAAGTAGACGAAGCGGTCCTGAAAGACGATCAAACCCTGTTTTACCCTTGGTTTCCCTTAATTCACGGTTCATAGACCTTCTTTCCCCGTTCGTATACTATTTGTCGCAAACGGCATTTTATACGTTACTTTTGTAGGCGATCATATGAGCAGCCTCAAAACATATTGGAACAAACCCTTCCTACGACATATCGTATTTTGGAGTGGGGTATTCCTATACTTTTTTCTAGTGGCCAATAGTATCAACTATGCTAGTACACGCCATATTTTAGAGACCTATGCGCTCATTGTGGGTTTACAGATGGTGACCGCATACACCTGTCTTTATTTTCTAATGCCCCATTTTCTGAATAAGGGAAAGCCATTGCTGTTTGTTCTTTTAATGGTTTTGTTGCTTGTTGTTCTGTTTATCATCTACAATGTGTGCAAGGTGTATTATTTTGACCCTACCTATTCAGAGTCCTATAGTGCGCTTTCAAAAGCATACGCAAAATTGCCACTTGCCGAACGGATCATGAATTTTCAGGTATTATTGAGCAAGGGAATTATGTATGCCAGCCCAACGGCATTTCTATTACTGCTGCGGTTTTACCGAAATCAACAGAAATATTTAAAGTTGAACGAACAAAAAAAGGTCGCGGAACTCAGTGCGCTAAAAAATCAATTGAATCCCCATTTTCTCTTTAACACCTTGAACAATTTGTATGCCTTGGCCATTGCCAAATCGAACAAGACCCCGGAGGTGATTGAGCGTCTTTCCGATATGCTCGACTATATGCTATACCGTTGCAATGACACCTATGTTTCGTTACAAAAGGAAATTGGCCTTATCGAGAACTACTTGGCCCTGGAAAAAGTTCGATACGGCAAAAGGGTTGCGGTCACCTTTGAACATGATATCAATAAAAAAGTACAGATTGCCCCCTTGCTATTGCTAACCTTTGTAGAAAATGCTTTTAAGCATGGGGTACGGCAAGAATTAGAACAAGCAGAAATTACGATTTCGATTCAACTAGATGCCGATACGATCCAATTTAACATCGACAATACCATTCCGGTTGGCGGCAATCTATACGAGCCGAAGACCACCGAACCCTTGGGTATCAAGAATGTACGACAACAGTTGAACCTTCTTTACCCAAATACACACAAACTACGTATTGAAGCTTCTAAAAACAGCTATTCCGTATCCTTAATATTACAGCAAAAATGATGTATTCCTGTGTAATTATCGACGATGAAGAATTGGCAAGGAACCTCATCGAAAACCATCTTTCCCAGCTCGACAATTTTAGACTGGTCGCTGCTTGCGGAAGTGCAATAGAAGCCAGTAAAGTACTGAAGAACGAATCTGTTGACCTGCTCTTTTTAGACATCGAAATGCCCGTACTCCGGGGCACCGATTTTTTCAAGAATCTCATTCATAAACCCAAGGTGATTTTTACGACCGCCTATCGAGATTATGCCTTGGACGGCTTTGAACTGAATGCGGTAGACTATCTGCTGAAACCAATCTCTTTTGGCCGGTTTTTCAAGGCGGTGGAAAAGTTTTTGGAACAACAAAAACCACCACCGACCACTCCTTTGCCCTCCACTAAAGCACCAAACGCCGCCGAATATGTATTCATTCGCAAAGACCGCAAACGCATTAAAGTTTTTTTCAAGGATATTCAATATATTGAAAGTGTAAAGGACTATATAAAAATAGTGACCTCCTCAGAAAATCATTTGATCAAACACAGTATTTCCGCGTTCGAAGAACAACTCGACGAACGGTTTGTGCGCACCCATCGTTCGTATATTGTCAACTTTGAAAAAATAACGGCCTATACCAAGCAAGATGTAGAAATAGGCGCGCTCGAAATACCTATCGGGGATAGTTATAAAACAAATGTGCAAAAACGTCTCGAAAGCTAAGGAAAATGTATTTATCGTAACGCTGACAACCCTACTATTTCTTCTAAAAAACGAATTGTTTCCGATCGAACGGATGCTAGATCTTCAGAGGTTATGGAAGAGGCCATTACATGATCATTTACATTGGGAAAAGCTACTTTCCTTTTCTGGTCGGAAGGCGTACCAAGTTCCTCATACATCTTTAGCATAGCGGGGACGGATACTACATGGTCTTGAATACTATCGTTCTTATAAAAATACCCCATAAAAGCGGGTCTTTTCATTTTCTCAAAAGTTTCTTTGTTCATCGTATGATCGATCATCGCCTGCAAATGGGTAAGCCCTTCTATTCGATACTTGGTAGTCCAATAACGTTTCTTTAGCGCACTGGCCTCAAATTCATGATAGTCCCCTCCTTTGACCAACCGCGCTAGCTGCAACCCCCAGGGCCCTGCCAACAAGGATGCCTTCTCATCAAAAATCGCCACATTGGGAGAGTACAATACCAAGCCCGCGATATCGCTGTCATTGCCTATCAAATGCAAGGCTAGCGTGCCCCCTGTAGAAGTCGCCATCACGATTACTTGATCACCCAATTGCTTTGCGATGGCAATGGCCTCTTTCGCCGAGTCGATCACCGCATCGGCCGTAAGATCCAACATCGCTTCTTTCTCGTTCAAACCGTGCCCTGCCAATCTAGGCAAATACAAATTACAGCCATACCGTTTTGCCATTTCCAAATGCAAGGGGTCCCCTTCCTTAATACTTGCGGACCAACCGTGCAGGTATACTATGCTATAGTCGGTTTTCTTTGGAATACTATCGAACCAAACGATCCGTGATTCGTTATCGGGTTTTACCAAGGTATTTGCGCCTTCCCGATCTTGGATCATCTGCTCAAGTGTCCTAAGATCTGTAGGCACTTCCGGGAGGGTAACATCCATATTCGGGGTATCGACCCTTGGTCCAAGAAAATACCCTATGACCAATAGGATTATCAAAACAAACAGGCCTTTTAAAATTTTTAAGAGTATTTTCAAAACAGGATGGATTAAGGGTTACATAATTTCAATCGTAAAATTGTTTTAAGGTAAGAAACATTTTGCACTCCTCTATTGCCAACGTTGCCTTAAGGTTAAAAAGAAAACACTGCTTTTGCATCCCCTAGAGAACGACTATCTTTATAACGCATGAAAAGAAAACTTTCCAAACTACTTTTGATCATTCTAAGTGTTCCGTTGCTCTTATTATTGGTCTGCAATTACACGATCAATAAGGCGGCGGAGGGAAAAACATTTACCACGAGCGAAGCAATCCCTAAAAATCGAGTGGGACTTGTTTTAGGAACATCCAAAAAACTGGTTAATGGTCGCCCCAATCTATATTACAGTTATCGCATAGATGCCACCATCGCCCTCTTCAAGGCCGGAAAAATAGATTTTGTATTGGTGAGTGGGGACAATGGTACCGTTTACTACAACGAACCGACAACCATGCAGAAAGATCTTATTAAGGGAGGCATTCCTACTGAAAAGATTTTTTTGGACTATGCCGGTTTTCGCACCTTGGATTCTATGGTTCGCGCCAAAGCGGTTTTTGGTTTGGATACCATTACCGTCATATCCCAAAAGTTCCATAATGAACGGGCCATTTACATCGCCGAAAAAAAAGGGCTCAAAGCCATCGGTTTCAACGCAAGGGATATTTCCACACAACAGGGATTGAAAGTACAGTTGCGAGAGTACTTTGCCAGGGTGAAGGTATTTATAGACCTTATGTTCAACACCCAACCTAAGTTTTTTGGGGATACCATTGAAATAAAATAATGACCTGCCCCTTCTAAATGAAGGTAAACGCCACAAAATTTCTTACTTTAGAAAACCCAACCAACCCAAATGTCGAAACTGAAAGCATTTATCAAAAACCTAGGTCCCGGATTGCTTTTTGCAAGCATGGCCATAGGCACTTCGCATCTGGTATTATCGACCAAAGCCGGTGCACAATATGGGTGGGTCATGGTCATCCCCATCATTTTGGCGAACCTGTTCAAATACCCTTTTTTTGAGTTCGGTGTTCGGTATACCCACCTCACGGACAAAACATTAATAGAGGGGTACTTAAATAGAGGGAAGGGGTACCTATGGTTTTATGCAGCGATTACACTGGTGACAACCTTTACGATACTTGCCGCACTCTATACGGTCACAGCCGGCCTTTTTATAAACCTGTTCAGAATTGCGTCATTTTCAATTGCCGAAGTTGCTTTTGGTTTGTTCGTACTGATCAGCGCCTTGTTGATCATAGGTCGGTATAAGCTGCTTGAAACCTCTCTAAAAGTCGTTGTTTCCATTTTATTCGTTGCCCTAATTACTACCACTACCTTGGTCGTGTACAAGGGGCAGGTTTCCCCGGTGGCCGATTTTGTACCGCCTACCATTTTTAATGAAGCGGGCATCTTGTTCTTGATCGGTCTTATGGGTTGGATGCCGACTACCGTAGAAGCTTCTAGTTGGGTAAGTCTTTGGAGTATTGAAAAATGGCGTGGCACCCAACAGAAACCCTCACTGGCACAATCACTTCAAGAATTTAATACCGGGTATTTTTTAACGGCAATTTTAGCGGTGTTCTTTTTACTGATCGGATGGTTTACACTGTATGGAACCAATACGGAACTCAGTGGCAATGCGGTCACTTTTGCCGACCAAGTAGTAACGCTGTTTACGACACATATCGGCTCTTGGGCGTATGTGTTTATAGCAGTCTCCGCCTTCGCTACCATGTTCAGCACTTGTATGACAGCCCATGACGCGGTAGCCCGGGTAAGCCTTGATACCATCGACCTGTTAACTCCTAAAGTGAAGCTTGGCGGCCAAAAAGGCCCTTTTGCCTTCGCGATCATCATACTGGCGTTGATCAACTTTATCGTCATTGCCATCTTTGCGGCGAATATGGGATTTCTGGTGGCTTTGGCCACTTTTGTATCCTTTGTGGTAGCCCCCATTATCGGCTATATGAATTTAAAGAATGTAATGAGCGAAGACCTTCCCGCCGAACATCACCCGAAGAAGTGGTTGCAATGGCTTACTTATGCCGGTATTTTATTCTTATCCCTATTCTCCCTGCTTTACTTTTGGATGATCGTTTTCTAGATGGAAACTTCTAAACCGTTATTGATTCAAATCTTCGTAATTGAGTACTACGAATTGGGTTCTGGCATTTTGATCATGTAAAAAATCCAGGCAATAAACACCGTTCTTACAACTGTTCAGTATTCGCTCTTCTCCATACCCAATGACCGAGGAAATATTTTCCGCAGGAACTCCTTTTTTCAACAAATAGGCTTTTATTCCGTTGACCCTTGTTTGTGATATACGTTTGTTAGAACTGGTACTTCCCCGGCTATCGGTGTGATTTTCAATACGAAGTCGTATCTGGGGAAACTGACCAACAGCTGCGACTACCTTATCTAACTGCGCAGAAATTACCGCATCGATATTGGATTTTCCCCTTTCAAAGACAAAGTCATCCAACCGCAGCACGGTTTGCCCTTCTTTTTCCTCTACCACCTCACTTACCGCGGCAATCTCGATATTCAAAGGACTCTTTTGCACGGCATCTAAGGCTGTTCCCTGATAAAATGAAGAAAACATAGAATGCCTAGACTTATAAACACGTAGGGTTACCTCATCGCGCCAAGGCACTTCCAATTGATAGTTCCCATCTGCCCTAGTAAATATTTCCTTTAGTATGGAACCTTCTTTATCATAAAGCTGCACGGAGGCCCCTGAAATACCTTCTCCCGATTTTGAATTGGTTACTTGCCCCTTAAAAAGCAAGGTTTTTAAGCCAGGGGTTCTAGAAATAGTAAAGCCATACACATCATCGTTACCGATACCTCCCTTTCTGTTTGAGGAAAAGTAACCAATATAGCCCAAATCTTGGTCGTTTTTGACGATAAACCCAAAGTCATCGGCCTTCGAATTAATACCTGTCCCCAAGTTTACCGGGGTACTATAACTATCATCTGATTGTAAATTCGCCTTATATACATCCATACCGCCTTTGCCATAAAAAATATCGGATGAAAAGTACAAACTGCCCTCATGAAAGAAAGGGGCAATCTCATTTCCCGGCGTGTTGATCCTTGGTCCCAAATTAATGGGTTCCGACATCACCTGCATGTTGTTGGTATGCACGTAGTACAAATCTGTACCGCCATATCCATCCGGGAAATTGGCCGCAAAATAAAGTCTATCTGAACCAGCATCATAAAATGGGTAATAAAAAGAGGTACTTAGATCTTTTAAAACAAAACGGGAGGTTCCATTTTGCGGCACCAATCCAATTGCAAGACTGTTCTTCCCTTTGTCATCAAAAGTGAGTTCCCCATCTTCTTCATTTGATAAAATATAAAAAAGCGTACGTTGTTCGCTTGAATAGAAGGGCGTTGCCTTGTGATAGGGAGATTTTGGAATTCCATCGAAACGATTCGGATTATACACCTTGCCACTGTTGCCTATTCTCCCAACATAAATATCCATATAGGACTCCCCTGAGGGACCATATACTTTCTTGGATTTTGCCTTACGGCTGCTGCTAAAAAGGAGCTTATCTTTGTAAAAAGAGGGGCCAAAATCTGCTTGAGGGCTATTAATGGGAAGCGTAATGATCTTAAAATTGGCATTATCGATCTCAGGGGCTTCCAACAATTCATAATTGAAATTGGCATTCTCCATAAGTTCACTTGACAAGGAAGCACCTTTCGATTTCATAAAAGCCTTTACCCGCTCGGGTTCAGAAGTCTTTGCAAGACTCTGTAACATGTTATTAAAGCGGTTATTGGACATAATGGTGTCTTTTCTATATACCTCTAAGTACAACTTTGAGGCATTGCTATAGTCGCTGGTCTTAAAGTATGAATCGGCAAGGTTTAGAAATTGGTAATTCGATAAGGGAATACCCTTTTGCATGTCTTTTTGATATTCCTTAATGGCATCACTATAGGCATACCCATAGAAATACTTGTCTGCATTGGTCTTGATTTCCTGTGCCCAGGAAGCAAGGGAGATCGCTAAAAATAACACTATGAAAACTGGTGTACGCATATCTATTGCTGATTAGAAAAATCTTGGTGTATCGATTTGTTTCGGTTTTCCTTTCAGGTTCGTTTTTCCACTTCTATTCGTTCCGTTACCTTTTCTTCCTAAATAAAATTTCAATACAAACTCTGGGGTTCCGCTGTTGTATTCTCCAAGACCATTGGTATTGTAATCATAAGACACACCGAAAAAAATTGGGTCCGAAATATGAAAACCGGCGAGCCCGCTTACCGCATTTCCTACACGATACGATGCCCCTACGACAAATCGCTCACTGAACAAAAAGTTTGCCGAAATATTAAAATTAATAGGAGCACCCGCAATATAGTTGGCCAAAAAGGCAGGCTTGAACTTCGTATTATCGGAAAGGTCGAACACATACCCCCCGATCATATTAAACTGAATTTTGTCTTCGATTACAGTTGCCACCTCATCATTGTATATACCGTCTGTTAAAAAGTTGGGAATGGAGAGCCCTAGATACCAATTTTCTTGATACATGAACATTCCTGCCCCTATGGTCAGGTAAAACTTATTGATGTCCTCTCTATCCAAAATGGGTTCTCCCGGGTTCTCGAAACTTCCTTTTGAAAAGTCAACATCGAGCAATGATCCGCCCACATCCATCCCAAATGACAACTTTGTATTGTCGGATATGTTAAACTGATAGCTGTACGCCAAATCAATATACGTTTGGCTGACCGGTCCCAATTGGTCATTAATGGCATTGATTCCCAAGCCAGTCTTTTCATTGGAAAAAGGAATATTGGCACCTAACCTTAAAGTTCTTGGAGCGCCTGGAATGCTTAACCATTGTGCCCGATACATCGTTGAGATCTCCGGTGTTTCCGTCGTACCCACGTAGGCCGGATTAAACCCTCCGATATTGTACATATACTGGGTATATTGCGGCTCTTTTTGACCAAAGGAAAAACCGGTCAACAATATTGCAAATAAGAGGCAGAGCTGGTATTTAAAATTCTGTATTGTATGAACCATTGACCGTATCATCTTATCAGCTGTATCCAGCCTTTTTGGATTTGAGCACTTTCTTCGCCGCTTATCAACACATTGAGCACATAGTAATAAGTGCCATCGGGAACTTGTTTTCCTTCCCAGGTACCATCCCAAATTTCCTCTTCCTCTTTGTTTTGTGCAGTAAACACGCTGTGCCCATACCTATTAAAAATTTCGATAGAATATGTTAAGTCGACCATGCTATTGGGTTGTGTACTAAAATCGATTTTGTTTATTTTCAGTACGTCGTTTACGCCATCGCCGTTGGGTGAAAATTGATTGTAAAGAATTCCTATATCTATTTGGTTTCGCTCCCCAATATTGACGGTTGCGGAAGAGGAACTATCCTCATCTTCGGCCGTACTCTCGGCCGGGGACGAAGAGGTTACCGTAGCCGTATTGATAATGGTGCCAGGTTCGCTGCATAAGAATGTAAGGACCAACTGTTTCTCTTCATCTACCAATAAACTCGAGGCAATGGTCCAAATACCGGAATCCGAATCGAATAGGGTACCTTCATCCGCTTCGGAGTTTATCAAATCAAATTGAATACCGGCCGTGTTGGTCAAAACATCGGTAACACGTATGTTGGAAACTTCGTTCGCGACCGATTTGTTGGTCACAGTGATTACAAACTCGACCTCTTGCCCAACCAGCGGGTTGGCTTCTTGGCCTGCGTTAGCCCCTGTGATACGGGCCAGTTTTTCAACCACTATATTAATTCCTTCAGGCCGTTCAATGTTTAATTCAATGGTGGCAACGTTATTGGCTGCATTTCCATCTAAGGGAACCGACTCTAGCAATTCGGCAGTATTGGAATAGGAGCCTCCTTCAAGAACAGTTACCGTAATTTCCAAAATTGCGGCTTCCAAGGGTAGGATTTCAAAAATTTCCCACTCCCCTATTTCCGGATTATAACTCCCCAACGAGGCCGTATGGGATACATATTCAAAACCACTTTCCAGTAACTCCCCTATTCTGGTACCCCTCACTTTTATATCCGACAGATTGGTAGCGGTAATCTTAAAAGTAATGGTGTCCCCCAATGTGGCCTCCTCATTGTCGACCTCTTTGGCAATTTCCAAATCGATTTCCGCATCGCAATTTTCATTTTCCGGATCAGGATCACAGGCATTGTTAGGGTCCGTGCCATTCGCGATTTCCTCTCCATCAACAATACCGTCCTCATCGGTATCACACAGACTACTATTGTTATTTGGAATACATGGATTGCTATTAGCCTCGTCCAATTGATCCACTACCCCGTCACTATCGGTGTCCGCAATATTTGAATCCAGTGCGTCAATAATCCCATCCCCGTCTTCATCCAAGGGGTTGTTTTGGTCAGGCCCTACTTCATCGCCATCGTTGATACCATCCTCATCGCTATCGGGGTTATTCGGGTCTGTACCCAAAGCGGCTTCCGGTCCGTCGAAAAGGCCATCGCCATCGGTGTCTACATCACAATCGTTTACCGATATGGTTACACTGACCGCTTCATTGACACAGGGCGCTTGGGCACCGGTGGTAGTATAGGTAAACTCATAGTTGCCATCTACACGGCCTTCAAAATTCACCAAGTTCCCTGATAATATGATCAGGTTTCCTGAAGGATCTTCCGTAACGGTCCAAACACCTTCATCTTCCCCACTAAGGCGATCATCTAAATCAATAATCGAAATGCCGTTCGAGGGGACACTGCACGCAGAAGCGTTTGTCGGCGTTCCGGCAGATGGCTGTGGCTGTACCGTTGCCGTTACCGGAATCCTAGGTGAGGTGGCACAACCATTTTCAGTTGCTTCCACATAAAAGATAGTCGTTTGAGATAAGTTGACCGTAAAATTAGCACCCGTACCCGCCAAGGTACCACCGGTAAGATCGGTATACCAATTGTAGGTCGGGTTTCCCGTAGCCGTAACACTCAAAGTCACAGGGCCGGTGCCACAACGTTCATCGCTAACGGTATTGGTAATCGCGGGAGTCGTATTTCGAGTGAGTTGCACCTGTAGGGCCGGACTTGCACAGGCGTTCGTAGCATCCCAAAAGAACCCAAAGTACGTTCCAGGTAGGGGGTCCGCAACCTGCGCGGCATTCAAATGCGCATTTACATTGGTCAAGGTCGAAGAGGTACTCCAAGTAAGCGTAGTGCCTGCAGGGGGTGTGGTATTGGTATAATCGTTTAAACTGACGTCTATATCATCACAAAAAATGGTGGGTACATCGGGTATTAAATCGGGTGCGGCATTCCCTGCAATACAAGGATCACAGTTCGATACAGGTACCGTAACTTCGATAGACTGTTGCGGACATGGTGGTGCGGAAAGGGTATAGCTAAAAACATAATTACCTTCCGGACGATTATTGAAATTAACTCCGCCATTGGCGCTGGGCGTGACCGGCGCACCGGGACCCGAGACATAGGCCCATACGCCTCCGGGCGTGCTGCCCGAAAGGGTGTCGTCGAGATCTAAGGTCGTAGTCCCTCCAAAATCGGTGGTATTACAACTAAAAACACCACTGTTTACCGTACCAATACTTGGGGTATCGGCAAACGTAACCACCACTGCGGCACTCGCAGGACTAAAGCAAGCCCCTGCCGCCGAATAGTAAACGGCATAATAGGTATTTGCGGTACTTACGGTACTATTGGTCAGTAAATCCCCCACAACCGTTGGTGCCTCCAGAAGGCTCCATCGCAAGGTGGCCCCGGCTGGCGGACTCTCATCTACAAAGTCGTCCAAATCGATGCTAGCGACATCGCAAAACTCAGAAGGATCCCCATTGAGTTCGGGCGCGTCACTACCAGCGGCACAATCATTGTCCGATATGACCACCTCACCGGTTGCCGGCGTACCAATACTGAACAGGGCGCTGCTGGGAGTAGCCAAATTTAAAATGACCGTTTCATCTGTTTCCGAAAGGGCATCATCAATAGGAATAATTCGCAAAGTACGGGCCAACACAGGGGTTGCGTTGCCCGAAGGAAACGTAAAAATTGCTTGACCCGTCGTAGTATAATCCGCTGCCCCGCCTCCCAAGGTAGCGGAACCGGTAAGGGTATAGGCCACTGTTACCGTTGAACCTGTGGCATTTTCCTTATCGAGCCTCACCACAAACCTTCCTTCGTTGGAAGCTTCTTCCGCCGCATTCGCATCGGTCACATCTACTATGAGGGTTCCGACATCATTATCGGTAATGGTCGCATCGGCCTCACTATTCAGAAGATCCACGGTATACCCTATACCATCTAACAATCGTATTGTAAGGGTTTCTGTAAGCTCTATTAAATCGTCATCCGTTATTGTAACAACGATATCGGCAGTGGTGGCACCACCAAGCGGCAACGTGACAGTTTCTGCTAATAATGGATAATCCTCTCCATTCGCGGTTGTCCCATCTATTTCATAGCTGACCACCCGAGGAGAAAGGGTAAAAGGGGTAGCACTTTTGGTGACCCTAAAGACAATGTCATTTTGGGCTCCGGTGCTTACCTCTGCCCCTATCGGATCTGGTACGGAAAGTGACATGACCTGCGCCTTTACAGAAATGCTGGTAACAATACCCAGCAAAAACAGGCATATTTTCAATATAGCGTGATTTTTCTTGGCAGAAAAACCAATTTTTCTTTTCAATTCCATTGCTGTTCTATTGAACTATCATGAATTCAACATCTAAGCCTAGCAGCAGGTTCTCGCATAAAATGGGCCTCAATGATACTAAAAAAAACCGCCAACACCTGAAATAATAGCTTTAAATATAAGATTATCCGCTAAACGACATGATGGCCTATGCGATTACCGCCGAAGCAGTTTCGCTTTCTTGTGAGATTTTCTTTACCAACCCCTGAAGTACTTTACCCGGCCCTACTTCTGTAAACAAGGTGGCCCCATCCGCAACCATTTGTTGAATACTTTGGGTCCATTTGACCGGGGCGGTCAGTTGAGAAATTAAGTTTTCTTTGATTTCCGCGGCATCGGTTACCGCTTGGGTGGTAACATTCTGGTATATAGGGCAACTGGGGCTGTTAAAAGTAGTCGCTTCTATAGCGGCGGCCAACTCCTCCCTGGCGGGCTGCATTAAGGGGGAATGAAAGGCCCCTCCTACCGGGAGTACAAGCGCCCTGCGAGCACCCGCCTCCTTCATTTTCTCGCAGGCTATTTGGATCGCGTCTACTTCTCCCGATATCACCAGTTGTCCTGGGCAATTATAATTTGCCGCAACCACGACGCCGGGCGTTTCTTCACAAATCTTTTCCACCACCGCATCTTCAAGACTCAATACGGCAGCCATTGTTCCGGGTTGTAGCTCACAGGCTTTTTGCATGGCCATAGCCCGTTGCGCCACTAAATTAAGACCGTCTTCAAAAGTAAGCACCCCATTGGCCACCAATGCCGAAAACTCCCCCAAAGAATGGCCGGCCACCATATCCGGTTTAAAGGCCTCCCCCATCACTTTGCGCAATACCACTGAATGTAAAAAAATGGCAGGTTGCGTTACTTTTGTTTGCTTTAAATCTGCTGCTTCGCCCTCAAACATAATATCGGTTATAGAGAAACCGAGTATCGTATTGGCTTGTTCAAACAATTCTTGCGCTACCGGATAATTCTCATAGAGATCAAGTCCCATACCCACAAACTGGGCACCTTGTCCTGGAAAAATATATGCGTTCATTTTATTTTTTTTGATGGCGCAAATTTAGTGTTTTAGTTGAATGGTTTTACATGTTCCGAACAAAACAGGCAATGCAAGTTCGAAACTGTATAAAAAACACCAAAAAGAACTACTCTTCCGTTTTAAACCAACCGGAATACATTACATAGCTTTCCGCGATGCGATCAATTTCCCCACTGCTGAGTTCGGGGCTTATGTCCTTTATTTTTTTTGCGGGCACCCCGGCGAATATCGTTCCTTCCGGCACATGGGTTCCTTTTGCCAAAACGGCACCAGCGGCTACAATACTATGTGATTCTACGATACAATCGTCCATCACGATACTCCCCATGCCAATAAGCACATTATCTTTTATGGTACACCCATGTACAATGGCATTGTGGCCAATAGATACATTATTGCCTATGGTTGTTGGGGATTTCTTGTAGGTACAATGCACTACCGCGCCATCTTGCACATTTACTTTATCACCCATTTTGATATAGTGAACATCGCCCCGCAGTACGGCATTGAACCAAATACTACACTGATCGCCCATGGTGACTTCGCCCACAATGGTGGCATTCTCAGCGATATAACAATCTTCCCCTATTTGTGGTGTTTTACCATTAATGGTCTTAAATATCATATTTTGGGTTTCATTGGATAAAAATATTGTTTTCAGAAATAAGCCAACAGTTCTTTCTTTTTGGAGGCCGAGACCAAGAGTTCCTTTCCATTGGATACGACCACACTACCACCTTTTCCCTTTCGATACTTGACTACTTCGTTCACATTTACCAGGTAGGATTTATGAATACGGGCAAAGGCAAAGTTTGATAAGGCCTGCTCAAAGTACTTCAAGGTTTTGCTCACCAATATTTTCTTGTTTTCAAGATAAATTTCAGTATAATTATCATCGGCTTTGCAATAGAGGATGTCTTTTACGTTCAACACTTGAAAACCATCTTGTTGCGGCAAGGTAATCTTCCCTTCAACCGAGTTCAACTTGGGCTGCAATACGCGGTCTTCCAAAGCGTCTTCCTTTTGTCGAATTTCCATTACATAATCCACTGCCTTTACCAACTCATCAATATTGATCGGTTTCATTAAATAGTAGGCCGCATGATGGTTGAGCGCGTCAACGGCATATTGGTTATACGCAGTTACAAACACCGTTTCAAACGTGCGTTCAGGCACTTGATCCAACAGGTCAAAGGCATTTCCAAACGGCATTTCAACATCTAGAAAAACAAGGTCCAACGCATTGTTCTTTATAAGAACCAATCCCTCTTGAATAGAGGCCGCTTCCCCTACCAATACAATGTCCGGGCAGTATTTTGCCAAGTAGTTACGTAAAATTTCACGACTGTTGGCCTCGTCTTCTACTATAATCGTTTTTAACTTCATGCTAAACTGTTTCCTTGCTACTTTACTGGAGCCCTTAGCGGCTCTTTACATCTAGTCTCTTTTAAGTATAAATTCTACCTTGGTGCCCGTACCATCTTTTAATAAATCGGTAATATGTACATCAACTTTGTCTTTGTGCATATCGTTCAAAATAGCGATTCGCTTCTTGATATTTCCCATCCCTTTTGATTTTTGCTTCTTCTGGTTTTGCGTCTTTAAAGCGGCCGATTTTTTCCTGCCAATGCCATTGTCTGCAATCGTAATGGCCAAGGTATCCTTATCTTTTTGCACCAAATCGATATGCAAATACCCCTTCTCCTCCTTATACCGCAAGCCATGCCAGATCGAATTTTCTATATACGGTTGTAGTAACATCGGGGGGATTTGAAAAGCGTCGATATCCAAATGTGGATCGATGTTGATCTTATACTCGAATTTTTCCGGAAAGCGCGAATGCTCTAACTTCACATACAGGCCCAGTAACTCCAATTCTTTGGATAAAGGGATAAAATCTTCTTCCGAATTTTCCAGAACAGACCGCATCAAGGTCGAAAATTCACTCAAATACCGATTTGCACTGCGTTCATCACTTTTGGCAATATAGTTGTTCACCGAATTGAGCGCGTTAAAAATAAAGTGCGGGTTCATTTGTGATCGCAGCGACTTTAAAGCCAGTAGGTTATTCGCCAATTTTTGTTGTTGGTTGCTCCTATAAAAAAAGAAAGCGGCGAGTCCCAATAAAATCATTCCGAAGATCAGGGAGTAAATGACCCATTTCTGTCGTTTGTAATTTTCCTCGACCAATTGCTGTTCCGTCAAAGCAAGGTCATACTTACTTTCCGATAACTCCCGATCTTTCTCCAAACCGGATATTCTGCTTTGCTTGGAAACAATTTCCCGATTAAAGCGTGCCGCTCTGGACAATTCCTGTTCTTTTCTAATGTATAAGGTGTCTACCAAAGCTACATATTCTTGGTATGTTTTAAAGGCCTTGGTGTAATCCCCTCGATACTCATAGATTTCGGACAACTTTCTAGTGGCGTCTTTTTGCACGATCAGATCTTCATCTTCATTGGCTTCTACAATACTCTTTTGTAAGTATGGAACCGCCTCGTCATACTTGTCCTGTGCAATATAGGCATTGGCAATTTTGTAGTTGATGCGCTGTGCCGTAATGGTATCCAAAGTGCTAAAGCCATAAGTCCCCTCTACCTTTTCATCGGGAATCTTCTTTAATTCGTCCAAACTTCGTTTTCGCATCTGAATTTCTTCAGGATATCGATTCTTTTGATTGTAGAAGTCAGCGACTTTTTCTTTTTCCTGAATGGATCTTTGGGGTGCTTGTTTTTCGGCCAGTTTCAATGAATTTTGGTAAAAACCCTCCGCCTCTACCCCTTGGTCATCAACCGCATAGGCATCGGCGATTTTGGAGTTCAAATCGGCCATTTTAGGGGCAATCTGGTTTTTGCCGGCCACCTTTAAACCTTCCTCATAAAAGGAAACGGCGCTGGCAGTATTTCCCAAACCTTTCTCTGCATCCCCCAATCGTTCGTACAAGGATACTTTTTGATACGGGACCATACTGCGGATTTTTAACATTGGGGTCAAAACAGCTTTTGCTTCCGAAAAGTCCCCGTTAAGGTTATATACTTCTCCTAACAGCAAACTGGTCCTGGTTGCTTTGTTGGCCTCCAGGGCGTCCTTTAAATTGGCAATAGCAAGATCGTACTGCTGGTGATAAATATAGATTTCCCCTAATACCACCAATGATTTTGCCAAAAGTTTCTTATCGGCACGTTTGCCAAGCTGGGTAATGGATTGGGTAATAAAATCGATGCTCCGTCGAATATCCGACTTTTTGTATACGTTGGCGGAATCAATAAAGGACTGATGCAGCGCCCCTGCATTGGCCTCACCCTTTCGGGTAACCATTCGTTTGTTCGTATCAAGACCTTCTACCAACACCGTAATATCCTGCCCATCCTTTATCGTGTAACGCACTGTCTTAAATTGAGCGCTCTCAATAATCAACTCATCCCCGACCGCTACTTTGATTCGAAATTCCCCCAAACCATTGGTACGGGTATAGGCACCGGAATTAGCCCTAACATCGACCCCTGAAATAGGAACATGAGTATCCTTGCCCTTAACAGCGCCCTTTATCTCTATTTCCGCTACCGCCCTTGATACTTGGCTAAAAGTTGTTGGGGCCGTAAGAAGAAGAAAGACCAGTATGTGATAAAACTTCGACATTCGGTTCTTTAAACAACGTAAACTTAGCGGATTTATGCGGTACTAAAAAATGTAAAAAGCGCGTAACTAGCGGTTTTAAAAGCTTATTTACATGCTTTACAAACTGTTAAGCACGGTTCACTCATTGAAAGGGCCGTTTTACTCAATGGTCTTTTTACTTGAAAAACTTCGCCCCTACTTTTACCCTATAAATCAATACAATAATGGGACAATTTTTAAAAAAGCGAATTAAAAAAATACTGGCACTTTTACTGTTGGTCTTTCTTGCCTTGTTTTTGTTTCGTTTGGCTTATGGCTATAAAAAGGTAAAAACCAATCAACTAGAATTTGTGCAGGTAGATGTATCGGAAACCCTATTGGGATTGCGAAAAAATTATGCTTCCAAAAAGTATAAACCTGTAGCGGGACAGCCTCAGGCCAAAATGGATCAGAAGTATGAAAAAATTGCCGACATCGGAGCCATGTCCACGCATTTTGAACGTGAAGAAAACAGCATTCGAAAACAGATCGCCGATCACAATGGGCTGGTTCAGTTCGAAGATAAAACCGGAAATAAGGGCCATCGCAAACTGAACCTTGTCATAGGGGTACCGCCAGAAAAATTTGATTCGCTCTATCGGCGGTTGACCAAAATCGGAGAAGTGCAACGCAAGCAGATTACCAAAAAAGACAAGACCAATGAATACAAAGAACTCAATGCTAAAAAAGCCTCTCTGGAAAAAATAAGGGAGTCATTGATACAATTAAAATCGAAAGGCGGAAAAATTGCAGAATATATACAACTTGAAAATCGAATTCTTGACATAGACCAACAGCTTCAGGGGCTTGGAGTAAGCTTAGGAAACTTCGACGATGAGAACGAATTCTGTACGGTTAAATTTTCCCTGACCGAAGGCAAAGAAATAGCCATTAGTCTGCTCCAAAGGGTGAAAGTGGCATTGGAATGGACCATCATCACCTATCTAAAGTTAATGGCGGCACTCACTTTTATGACCTTGTTTGCCTATTTATTACTTGCGACTATCGAAAAACTTCGTCCAAAATTATAAGTAAACAAACTCTGGGACTTCGTCGGCCATAATGGCAACCTGAAGGCAGGCGTTAGAGTACTTAAATCTCAATTATTTAATAAACGTACATAAAACATATTATGAAAAATCTACATCAAATCATCGGCATCGGACTATTGGCCTTAACCATGACCACCGCCTGCGGCTGTGAAGTAAAACCTAAAAAAAATATATCCCCCATTTTGGTGGCCGAGGCCATTGATCCGGATAAAAAAGCAAGTAACAATACGGTAAAGATCGCCTTGTTATTAGATACTAGTAATAGTATGGATGGGCTTATCAACCAGGCAAAAGCACAGTTGTGGGATATCGTAAACAAGTTTACCCATGCCAAATGCGGAAACGAAACCCGCCCCAAATTAGAAATCGCCTTATATCAATATGGCAATGACGAGCTTTCCTCCCGAGAAGGCTACATTCAGCAAGTATTGGATTTTAGTGGCGATCTCGATGAAATCTCTGAAAAACTATTTTCATTGACCACCAATGGAGGGGAGGAGTTTTGCGGAGCGGTTATACAGACTTCTTTAAAGCAACTCGACTGGGGAAAAAATCCCGACAACCTTAAAATGATCTTTATTGCGGGTAATGAGCCTTTTGACCAAGGAAAGCTCAACTATAAGGATGCGGTTACCAATGCCAAGGAGAAGGACGTGGTCGTCAATACCATTTTTTGTGGCAATTATCAACAAGGGGTCAATACAGATTGGAAAAACGGCGCCCAGCTTACCGGTGGGGAGTACATGGCCATTGATCATAACCGGCGTGTAGTACATATCGATACTCCTTATGACGAAATCATTATAAAACTAAATGGGAAATTAAATGGCACCTATGTTTCTTACGGGGCAATGGGACAACGAAAAATGGCGATGCAGTCTACGCAAGACGCAAACGCTATGGAAATGGAAGAAGCGGTTGCCGTAAAGAGAGCGGTAAGCAAGAGTTCGAGCCTCTACAGCAATGCAACCTGGGATTTGGTTGATGCCGTCGAAGATGATGAAATAGATGTCTCAACATTGGAAGAAAAAGACCTACCCAAAGAACTCAAAGGCAAATCGACCTCGGAAATAAACAGCTATATCGACGCCAAGAAGAAAGAACGTATTCAGATTCAAAAAGAAATACAAGAACTGAACAAGAAGCGAGAGGCCTATATCGCAAAAAACCAGAAAGAAGAAAGTAAGGGCGAATTGGAAGGTGCGATGCTGAGGGCCATTAAAAAGCAAGCTGAAAAGAAAAACTATACTTGGGAAAATGAGTAGTGTTTTGACCATCCTTTCGACTTTCTCCCTTGGGAGGGGTTGAGAAAGACAGTAGGTTGGTGTTTGGTAAGTGGGTCTATCTAAAAATTAGGTAGGCCTACTTTCTTAGTTAGGACAAAGAATCGGGTTCCCGTCACCATCTATATTATCTACACATCTAATCTCGTCTCCATCAAAACAAAGCTGTTGACCAGCAGGGCAGGTTTGGGTAACCGTGACGGTCACCGTGGCGGTATCGCTTCCGCCATTTCCATCTATAACGGTGTATTCGAACGTATAAGTCCCCGTAGCCACAAGAATTGTTGCACCAACATCATATAGCAGGGTTTGTGTTCCCGGAGTTTGGGTAACGGTTCCCATACTGGGCTGTGTAAAAGATTGTATCGTTAAAGGATCATTATCTGGGTCAGTATCATTACCAATTACTGGAATACTAAGTGTATTATTACCGTCCACCGCATTCAAGGTACGTGAATCATCTACTGCATTGGGTGGTGAATTGGGTGACGGGATCACCACAACCGTGGAGACCGATGCGCTGACACCTCCCCTATTATCCACAACGACCAAACTCACTGTATAACTGCCCTCAGTATTAAAGGTGTGCGAAGTATTCGGGCTGGTCTCCACAGCCGTATTGTTCGCCCCGGAACCTGGGTCGCCAAAATTCCATTGATATTCCACAATCGTATCACCTGCATCGGGATCGGTCGAGTCATTACCATTAAAGAAAACAGTATCCGGGGCACCATCCAAAATTCCATTCTCGACGGTAATCACAGCGGTCGGAATTTGATTTGCTGCGGTAACGGTTATGGTCAGCTGAGCCGTATCGTTTAACTGTGGGGTACCATTATCGGTGACGGTCAACGTTACGTTGTAGGTACCTGGCGTACCAAAGGTATAACTGGGATTCGCAGAAACATTCGAATTTCCACCATCGTCATAATTCCACAAATAACTAATAGTATCTCCCGCGTCAGGGTCCGAAGATTGATCTCCTGTAAAATTAACGGTCAAAGGAGCCGATCCCGTAAGCACATTGGCACTTGCCACGGCCGTTGGTGCCTGATTCGTTGGTGGCAATACTGTCACCGTCACGGTATATTGGGCTTCTGAACCATCTTGAGCAGTTACTGTATAAATTACCGGAGCACTGAAGTTCTGCGCCACGCCTGAATTCGGACTAAGAGATGCCCCTGTAAAGGTGATACTCGGTACCAAGGCCGATACATTCGTACCATTTGGTACACTTAATGCAATAGCCGTACCTGTGATGGTACCTGCAATACCGTTGATGCTGAAGCTGTCGATCGTTTTTGTGGAACTGGCAGCTGTAGTCACACTTACCGTGTATTGTATTTCCGAGCCGTCTTGCGCGGTCACCGTATAAACAACGGGGCCACTAAAATTCTGGGCGACACCCGAATTCGGACTGATCGATGCTCCCGTAAATGCAATTACGGGCGAAAGGGACGCTAAGTTCGTGCCTGCCGGCAACACCATCGTAATGGCAGTGCCCGTAATCGTACCGGCTACTCCATTAATGCTAAAACTATCAATGCTTTTGGCTGAACTGGCAGCCGTGGTCACACTTACCGTATATTGTATCTCTGAGCCGTCTTGCGCGGTCACCGTATAAACAACGGGGCCACTAAAATTCTGGGCGACACCCGAATTCGGACTTATAGACGCTCCTGTAAAAGCAATCACGGGCGAAAGGGACGCTAAGTTCGTGCCTGCAGGCAATACCATCGTAATGGCCGTTCCCGTAATGGTGCCGGCTACTCCATTAATGCTAAAACTATCAATACTCTTGGCTGAACTGGCCGCAGTGGTCACACTTACCGTATATTGTATCTGCGAGCCGTCTTGTGCGGTCACCGTATAAACAACGGGGCCGCTAAAATTCTGGGCGACACCGGAATTCGGACTGATCGATGCTCCTGTAAATGCGATTACGGGCGATAAGGACGTTAAATTCGTACCAGCCGGCAACACCATCGTAATGGCAGTACCTGTGATGGTACCGGCCACCCCATTGATGCTAAAGCTATCGATACTTTTGGCTGCGCTGGCACTGACGGTTACATTCACGGTCCACACCTGCTGATCTCCATTCCCTGCGGTTACCGTATACGTTACCGGGCCGTTAAAATCCTGTACCGCACCAATACCGGGCGTTACACTGGATCCAGCGGAGATACTTAAAATAGCAGGAGCTACATTTAGATTTGTGCCATCTGCAACGTTTATCGTAACGGTATGGTTTACATTATCAACTACCGAGCTATTTTGCACAGGCAGCGAAAATGCGGTGATATCCGTCCCGTTCGGTTGTGGTCCACCAGTAATGTTCACAACGATGCTACCGCTCACCTCCGGATCGGAGACCGATATCGCTGTAATGACCACACTGCCGGCGGCAACGCCGGTCAATAGACCGTTGGCATCTACGGTAGCGATACTTTCGTTACTAGAGGCCCAGGTAACAGAGGGGTCCGTAGCATTATCGGGGAGTACGGTGGCGATCAACTGTCGAATAGGCCCCGTTACACTTGGATCTTCTTGTGATACTGTAATACCGGTAACCGGTACTCTGGGTGTTCCTACCACGGTCACTTCTACGGTTGCGGTTGCATTCGGGTTAGAAGTGCTGGTGGCGGTAATAGTAGCGGTTCCTTCGATAAGCGCTGTTATATTTCCCAGGGCATCTACCGACACCACACCTGGATTACTGGAAACCCATGCAAGATCTTGATCGGTAGCATTCGCAGGGTTAAAAGTAACCGGGCATTCGCGAGTGGATCCCAGTAGCATTTCCAACGCATCATGCTCACCGAGATCAATGGAAATAACGGGCACATTCTGAACAACTTCAAATTCGACCGAAGTTTTCAACTCTTGGCCATTTTCATCCCTCAGTAAAAAGACAATTTCAACACTGCCCAGGCCATCTGGAACAAAAGAGAATTGATATACTCCTGGTAAAATGGTATTGTAATTGGCGTCTAGAGTGACCCCACTCACGTCGGAGGGTGTCAAAGAACCGCTTCCTGACACGAATTGAAGTGCCGCTTCATAGTTTACTATTGGTGAGGCAGCCTGGGTCTGCAAAGTTACTGTCACGGGCGCAGCCTCTCCAAGCTCAATCTGGGAAATGGTACTGGCAGCGGTCCAAACCACTGGCACATCTTCCAAGGTATAGGACAATTCCAATTCTTCGGTAAATCCGAAATTATCCGAACCGACTACTTTTACGCGGTGTGCCCCTTTCTGCTCCCCAACGTACATTAAGGAGGCGGTAAACGGATCAAAAGGGAATTCGGTGCCACTTTCAATTCGATTCCCATCGGCATCTTCAAAATGGCCAATACCACTTAAACTTTCGTAGACAAAGGAATAGGTATATCCTTCTAGTTCTGCCTCCGGAATTACGGTGACCGTCGTAGAAAGACCTTGATTTACAAATCCTTCGGCCGTATGGCGTTCTACCAATTCGAACTCTACTTCGGTAACTAGCGCAACCTCTTTGGTACAGGCCAAAATGACCATCAAAGTAGCCAACGCATATCCGACTATGTTCGAGAACTTTTTCATTTGTTATATCACCTGTCTAATGCCCAAATAATCATCGTCTCCTAAGCATAAAGCTACTTATTTGAAGTATCATTTGTAAGATTCTTCGGCGTATCTATAGAAAATCGCGATAAAAGTAACACTAAAATGGCCTATGAAGGGTTGCGGGGGTTTATAGCTATTTCTAGTTTACTACCAATGGCAAAGGTACTAATTGTTACTGTGCGGCCGGACAGTAACAATCGTATTTTCGTTCTGGTTGTCCAAAATCGTATCCCAGGGTAATCTGATGAAAACCACCATTAGACAAAGTAAGAGCACCTGATTGGTACGAATAGTTGTACGAAACCATAAAGTTCTTAAAATTCGCGCCCACTATTGGCGTGAAAAGTTGAAGATTTTGTTCACCAAAGTTATCTCCATCTATGAATTGGGCACCGTCGAAACTTCTTCGATACGAAATACCACCCCAAATCCTACCAAAATCCACATCTTTATAGATTTTAAAATTGATATCGAATGTCTTTTCTTTTGTGAAGTCCGTAAGCTGGAACAATACTGACGGTTCAAGTTGCACCTCATTTCTTCCAAATATATACCCCACAGAAAAAAGATACCTTCTCAAATTATCTATGACTGGGACATTATTGGGATCCAATCTTCCAACCCTATAGAGGCTTCTTTCCGTACTCAAAAGATTTAAAGCCGCAACATGCGCATAAAACTCCATGAAATTATAGGACATCCCTAGATCAACATTGTAATAGGCCTCGCTAATTTTGGCGCCTGTTATTGCTGGGTCATTAATGTTATTTGGAGAAAGAAATTCAGTTTCATCCAAACTACTTTGCAAATAGGTTGGACTCAAACCAAAAGAAAGTTGGTTCAATGCCCTTACGTCCCCGGCCAGTTTCAAGTGGTACGCATAGGTTAACTTAACACCAGTTTGCGCATGGTAGCCATTGGCATCGTTAAAAATAATCGCACCGATACCCGTATTCGTGTCGCCCAATCTAAAATGGGCATTTAGCGTTTGCAAGTTCGGGGCATCTTGCACATCAAACCATTGTTGACGTATCGTGGCCCTTATTTTACCGCCTTGACCAATACCCGCCATAGACGGATACACGAGGTAGTAGTTATCCGCTAGGTAATCAAAGTATACGGGGATGCCCTCTTGTGCAAAAGATTGAAAACCAAATGCAAAGACCGACAGCAAAACAAGTAAACGTTTTTTCATTATGGGATTTTGGGAATAAAAGTCGTCTAAATATAAAGTATAACGAATGAAATACCACATTATTATATAGTTATTGCCTTGGAAAATGATTGTATTTTTGCATAAAACGATTTATGATGAAAGAGTTTAACATTACTGTTCGGGAAACCAACAACCCCGCGATTCTCAAATTTGAGACCAATCATTTTCTTACCCAACATGCCAATTACGAATTCAAAAATATAGATGAGGCCAAAAATTCCCCTTTGGCCCAACAGCTTTTTTACCTTCCATTTATTAAAACGGTCTATATTTCCGGGAACTTTATTGCGCTCGAAAGGTATGACATCGTACAATGGAACGACGTTAAAGACGAGGTCGCGCAACAAATGGTGGAATATCTAAATGCCGGTGAACCGGTGGTAGTCGAAGTGGAAAAAGAACAAACGGCCAAAAAGCTGCCGGTAACCGTCTATGCAGAGGTTACTCCCAACCCATCGGTCATGAAATTCGTAGCCAGTCGACGGATTGTTCCTGCTACGTTGGAATATAAGAATATTGACGAGGCCAAAGACTCCGAATTGGCTAAGGAATTGTTTCATTTCCCCTTTGTAAAAGAGGTGTTTTTTGATGAAAACTATGTGTCGGTTACAAAATTTGATGTGGCCGAATGGGAAGACATTACCTTGGAATTGAGGGAACACATTCGAGATTTTATCGCTGATGGCAAAGAAGTTGCCTCTACTCAAAGCATTGTTCAAAAATCGAAAGAAGCACCGGCCCAATTGATGAAAAGCGCAGGTTTAGACGACACCTCCAAGCAAATCATCGACATTCTTGAGGAATACGTAAAACCCGCGGTCGCAAGTGACGGAGGAAACATCCTTTTCAAGTCGTATGAGGAAGCTGACAAGCGTGTGAACGTTATTCTTCAAGGTGCCTGCAGTGGTTGCCCCTCCTCTACCTTCACGCTAAAGAACGGTATCGAAACTATGCTCAAAAATATGATGGGGGATAAAGTGAACGAAGTGGTTGCGATCAACGGTTAATTTCTAATAAGACGAACCCGGATTCAAATTTTATTTTGGTACCTTGTAGTAAATATTAAAAACACTAATTATGGCAGTTTTAAAAGTAATCGAAGTATTGGCGAATTCCGATAAAAGTTGGGAAGATGCCGCTAAAAAAGCCGTTTCACACGCATCAAAATCCGTAAAGAACATTCGTTCTGTGTACATTAACGAACAGAGTGCCTCTGTTGATGACGGAAAGTTGACGGAATACAGGGTGAATGTAAAAATTACTTTCGAAGTAAAGTAATCGTATTTACCATCCTATTTTGATACAAAGCATCGGTCTGGTACCGATGCTTTTTTTATATATGCAGTTCCCGTAGTTTTGACATATGCTACGAACTTTTTCAATTTTAGTGTTCCTTTTGTTCGTACCAGTACTGCATGCCCAAAAATCCGAGACCATGAACCACGACTATACGAATGCACTCATTAACGAGACCAGTCCGTATTTACTTCAACACGCCCATAACCCCGTGAATTGGGAAGCATGGAGCCCGCAAACACTACAAAAGGCTCAGGAAGGAAATACCTTGCTATTGATCAGCATCGGATATGCAGCCTGCCATTGGTGTCACGTAATGGAACATGAGTGTTTTGAAGATCCGGCGGTGGCAGAAACCATGAATGCCAACTTCGTGAATATTAAAGTGGATCGAGAAGAACGCCCTGACATCGATCATATTTACATGGATGCGCTTCAGATGATGACCGGCAGTGGCGGCTGGCCGCTAAACATTGTGGCTTTACCCGATGGACGTCCCTTCTGGGGAGCAACGTACGTAAAAAAGGAAGATTGGATCAGGGTTTTGGAACAACTATCCGATTTATATAAAAAAGACCCGGCAAAAATCGAAGCCTATGCCAAAGACATGGCGCAGGGAATCAAGACGATCAATATAGTGGAATATAAGACGGGAAATGCCCTTGTTGATGTGGCTGCCCTTAAGGATGCGGTAAAAAACTGGTCTCGCTATTTCGACACCTATCTGGGCGGTTACAAACGCGCACCCAAATTCATGATGCCTACCAATCTTAACTTTTTGCTACATTATGGTACAAGCCAACACGACCAAGAGGTGCTTGAATATGTGCATACAACCTTGACCAAAATGGCTTGGGGCGGTATTTTCGATCATTTGGGGGGTGGCTTTTCGCGTTACGCGGTCGATACCAAATGGCATGTTCCCCATTTCGAAAAGATGTTATATGACAACGGACAGTTGGTCAGTGTATACGCTCAGGCTTATGCGGCCACAAAAAACGATTTGTACAAACATGTGGTGGAAGAAACGGTTCGTTTTGTGACCGAAGAACTTACGGATAAAAGTTTTGGTTTTTACTCTTCCCTTGATGCCGATAGCATTGACGAAAAAGGGGATCTCGAGGAGGGTGCGTACTATGTTTGGGAAAAAGAAGCACTCGAAAAACTATTGGGTGCACATTGGCCTATTTTTAAAGATTACTTCAATATCAACCGATATGGCCTTTGGGAACACGGAAAGTACGTGTTGATCCGCGACGCCTCCAAAGCAGAAATTGCCAAAAAACATGGGGTGTCGTTGGAAGCGTTGAATCATGTCATTTCCGAGTCGGTCGCTATTTTGACCAAGGAAAGAAAGAAAAGAAATGCCCCCCGCCTAGATGATAAGATATTGACTTCATGGAACGGACTTATGTTAAAAGGTCTTGTAGATGCCTATCGCTATGTGGGCAAAGAGACCTATTTGAACCTTGCCCTGAAAAATGCAGGCTTCATTGAGCAAAACATGACACGACCCGATGGGGGGCTTTTCCATAACCACAAGGAAGGCAAGAGTACCCTCAATGGATATCTAGAAGACTATACCGCCATCATTGAGGCATATATTGGTTTGTTCGAAGTGAGTTTTGACGAAACCTGGTTGTTCCGGGCAAAGGCATTGACCGATTATTGTATTGAACATTTTTCAGATTCCGCTAGCGGTATGTTCTTTTTCACCAATACCCAGGACTCCTACGTGATCCGTAGAACCCTGGAGGTGTCCGACAACGTAGTGCCTGCATCAAATTCTATGATGGCCAAAAACCTATTCAAATTGTCCCGGTTTTTTCCAGAGGGACCCTATGGCGCATTGGCCGAACAAATGCTCAAGAATATGCAGGATAATTTTCATGAACAAGGGCAAAATCATGCAAATTGGATGCAATTGGGCTTGTATATGAGCCAACCATTTTACGAAATTGCGGTAGTCGGAAATTCCTATAAGGAAACAGCCCAGAAAATAGGTGCCGCCTACTTGCCGAATGTACTGTTGGCAGGAACGGAAAAAGAAGGCACCCTGGGGATGTTAAAAAATCGTTTTCAACCGGAAGAAACACCTATCTACATCTGTACGAAAGGGGTTTGTAAGCTACCTTTGCATACCATGGAAAATGTATTGGAGCAGGTACGGTTTTGACCGCATCACCGACACTGTTACTTTTTTTAGAACCCATAAGACCGTAATCAAATGAAGGAACTTACCAATTACCAGGAACACATAGACAATGCGATCGATTGGTTGTGGGCCGCATTGCCCAATCTTATTTTGGCCATTTTTATTTTCTTTGTTGGTTTGTGGGTCATGCGGGTCATTAATCGGTTGGTTGCCCGTTTCTTTGAAAAGAAAGACTATGATCTTACCCTAGAATCGTTCTTACAAAGTTTTATCCGCATTGCCCTAAAAGTAATTTTATTTGTAATCGTAGTGACACAGTTAGGGGTGAAGTCATCTTCATTAGTGGCTATGGTAGGAGCTGCAGGGCTGGCCATTGGCCTAGCGTTGCAGGGCTCTTTGGCAAACTTTGCGGGCGGCGTTCTTATTTTAATCTTCAGACCCTTCAAAGTGGGCGATTTTATCTCTGCGCAGGGCATAGATGGGGTGGTGAAGGAAATTACCATTTTTACCACCAAACTCAATACATTTGGAAATCAAGTAGCCATTATCCCCAACGGACAATTAAGCAATAACAATATAGTCAACTACAACGCCGAAACCACCCGAAGGGATAAAATTGATATAGGTATTGGATACAATTCCAATATCAAAACTGCGAAAGATATTCTCTTGCAAATTTGCGCCGAACATGAAGGAATTATGAAAGAGCCCGCACCAGAAGTTTATGTGGGGGAATTGGGCGATAGTTCCGTAAATCTAACCTTGCGTTTTTGGGCTACCAATGATGATTTTTGGGCGGCCCATTTTCATGTTTTGGAAACCTTGAAATATGAATTTGATACCGCCAATATCGAAATTCCTTTCCCGCAAAGAACCGTGCACACGGCAGAATAGCACCTCTTAATCGCGAAGTAAGGAACACCTGCATTCTGGCTCGATTATTGTGGCTATTCATTTGGTTCCCAGAGGTTTTAATCTATTCAAATTGCTTTTATCATGAAAAAAATTACACTGCTTTGCCTTATTACCGTCTTTTCTGCCACTGCACTATGCGCACAGGACAACCCCATCGGTTTTTTCAATAACAATCCTTTATGGGGACAATTCTACCATTTAGAGGATAAACCGGTGGCCTATATTTTAAAAGACACCCCCTATACTACGGAAGAATACCAAGAAGGGACTATATCCATACACGGGGAAATAGCTTTTTCCGCTCCGATTCGATATAATGCGACAAAGGATTTGATCGAGTTTTTAGATGAGGATAATGTAAAGCGAGAACTGCTGCGTAGGTCTTATATTACGGCCACCTTTGAGAATGGAGCACGCTATCATGTAAATTCTTACTGGGATGAAGAGCACAATACGGAAAAAAATGGCTATTTCACCTCCTTAAACGAAGGCGAGACCCAGCTGTTGTTCCGCCCTAAGAAAGCAATTAGAATGGGTAAAAAGAAATATGGAAACACGCTAATCGAAGTGTCCGTAAAATACTCGGACCTATCTGCTTTCTACCTCAAAAAAGGGGAAAAGCCGTCTAAAAAGGTGAAATTGAATAAAAAAACAGTGCTTGCCTTGCTAGGGGATAAACGGCCTGCCTTGGAGTATTTCATCGATAAGGAAAAATTGAATCTCAGAAAAGAAAAAGATGTTGTAACCTTATTGGACTATTACAATTCCTTACAATCATAAGTTTGAAAAAAGGGCTGAAAATGTCTTCATACGAAACTAGACAAGCTTTTTCTTTTTACCGCCGGTCAGTACAAAATCTTTGAGGTAAAACGGTTCAAAATAGGCAACATCCTCTAACTCCATTGCAACGAATTTGGCATAGGAAAGCTGTGCCATTTCCCTTGCGGAAGGTACCAGTTCGCTTTTAAAAGAAACGGTACCGTGCTCTAGTATGCTCTTACACTTTTCGGCACCACTGCCTATCAATACCGTTTTCCCTTTTTCTAAAAAGGAGGCAAACGAATTTTGTTCCACGATTTCCGCGCGGGTCTCCCGTAGCATTTTACGATTCGTATCGAACACCGCCGAATACACTTCCATACGTCGTGCATCCAACAGGGGAATAATCACATCGTACCCATCAGCTTCGGTGGTATGGGCCAAACTTTCCAAAGTAGGTATTGAAATCAACGGGACGTCCAAAGAGAAGCACAGACCCTTTGCAGCTGAAACCCCAATGCGCAAGCCCGTATAGGAACCTGGTCCTTTACTAACGGCAATCGCATCCAAATCCGTTAATTGCAACCCCGCATCGCGTACCACTTCATCTATAAAAACGTGTAGCTGTTCTGAATGGGAATAGTTGGGCGTATTGTGTTCTTTTATTCCCAAGACCACCCCTTCTTTTGCAACACTTACCGAGCAATTGGTCGTTGCCGTCTCCAAATTTAAAATTAGCCCCATACCGCAAAGGTAGCAGTTCCTTAGTTTAAGGAAATAGGAATTCCGAAGTAAAATTCCAAAATCTTCAATCGAAAAATATAGTTGTATTTGGTACGAACTACTTCTGCCTCGGCATTATCTACCTGCGATTGTGATTGACTAAAATCGAAGGCATTCATAAGCCCCACATCAAAACGCTCTTTGGAATAATTATAGGCCAAACGCCGCGCTTCCAATGTTTTCTCGGCTGCCTCATAGGCCTTGTAAAAAGTAGTAACATCTACATAGGCCTGTTGAACGGTCGTTTCCAAATCTAACTTATCCTGCTCAAATTGCAATTTTGCTTTTTCGAGGCTAATCTTTGATCTGTTAATGTTGTTGCGAACACTAAAACCATTGAAAATAGGAATGTTCAACTGCACCCCATACGAAATACCATCAAAAATCCACAATTGATCTATAAAATCAGGTGTAAAAAGCATTCCGGTAGCATTCGGAATTTCGGTTACGTCGGAATATCGTGATCCATAGTTGGCAAACCCTACCAGTGTGGGGTATCTAGCCCCTTTGGAAATTTTTAAGTCCTTTTCGGCCAATTCAACATTTGCCATTGAAAACTTTATATCGTTTCGAAAGGTCAACGCCTTGTCAAAAATAACTTTGGCCGAATTTGATAGGATATCGGAAGGCGGAATATCAAACTCATCATCTGCAATCTCAAAGTTCTCATAATCGGTAATTTGCAACAATTGTGCAAGGCTTACTTTTGAAATCAACACCAAACTTTCCCCGTTCACGATCTGTTGTTCCTGTGTGGCAGCAGTGGCTTCTATCTCTAACAGATCACCCCTTGCCACAACTCCAGATTCTACCAATTCCTTGGTCCGTTTCAGATCCTGTTCCGTTGCTGCATATTGTGCCCTTGATACCTTTAACGCTTCTTTATTGGAAAGCACTTGTAAGTAGGCATTGGCAACATTTAAACGAATATCATCCTTGATATCATCTAAACGATATTGGTTGGCAATCGTGTTCATCTTCGCACGATTCAGCCTGTGAATGTTTCGCAAGCCATCGTATAAGACAACATTTGAACTGATACCAACATTTATATTGTTCGCAGTGCTGCTTGTAGGGGCATTGTTCGTAGGGTTAATGGAAAAACCAGTATTGCTCGAAAGGGTATTGCTAGAATTCAAATCTGGCAAAAAAGCGCCAAAAGCATCCGATTCATCGATTGCGACATTTTGCAAATCCAATTCAAACTGAGCGATGGACAAGTTATTTTCGACCGCGTAGGTAACACACTCTTCGAGTGTCCATTTCTTTTGCTGTGCCGATAGTATACCAATGGTAAAAACCATCAGTAAAGCTGTTAATTTAAATTTCATGTGATTCTATTTTCTTGATTATTGATTGATGTCATTTATTATCCCTGGTCGTCATCACTTCGCTCCAACTCGTTCCAGATCTTTATCTTATCATCTTTTTCCAAGCCCGAAACGATTTCTACATCAATGCCATCGCTCACGCCCAATTCGAGTTCTTTTCGTTCAAATTCATTTTCACCCGTTTCAATTTCAACATAAGGTTTTTGGGTTTCCTTATCGAATTGCAAGAGTGCTTCTTTCATAGCCAGCACATCTTTTTTCTCTTCTAATACAATAGATGCATTGGCACTATAGCCTGCCCGTACATAAGCGGTATCGGTGACCACCAAATCGCCTTCGATCTTAAACTGTACGGCACCTTCCTCCTCGACGCCTTTGGGTGCAATGAATTTGAGTTTGGCGGAATAGTTGGATTTTTCCAAGGCTCCCAAATTAATTTCCAAGGGCATCCCTAATCTCAATTTCCCCACTTCGGACTCATCCACTTCGCCTTCGAAGATCATTTTTGTCATGTCGGCTATCGTCGCAATGGTCGTACCATCATTGAAATTATTACTTTGAATTACTTGATCCCCTTCTTTTACGGGAATCTCCAAAATAGTACCCGAAACCGTGGAACGTATATTCGTATTGGCGCTCGAAGAACCTCCTGCCGACCCTACCCGAATAATACGGTAATCGTTGCGCGCATTGTCTAGCTCTACGTTGGCTTGATCATACACCAATTTAAGATCATTAAAGTCTTTGCTGGCCACCACCCCTTTATCAAAAAGGGTCTTGTTGCGGTCATATTCCAATTTGGCATTCGCCAAACGCACCTCTGCATTTCGCACACGACCGCGCGCGCTCGCCAACGACTGTTCGTTGGGTACTACTTTGATCGTAGCAATCAAATCTCCCTCTTTGATCTGTGCCCCTTCTTCTAAAAATACCTTGTTGATGATACCAGAAATCTGTGGCTTAATATTGATTTCATCTTCCGGGATGACCTTCCCGGTAACAATGACCTTGTTGACAATATCTTTCGTTTCCAGTTCTGCTGTTTCATATAGCTTAAGCGGTGTGCTGTTCTTTTTCAAGAAAGAAACCACTGCGAATAAGACCAGCACTACTACCAGTCCGATTAATCCGTATTTTACGTACTTGTTCATTGTTTTTGATTTGATTATTATTTGATTCTTTTAGCTATCTCTATTTATTCTTCGCGCAAGGCGTCAATGGGTTTTACACGCACCGCCCTGTTTGCCGGTATCAAACCTATTAAAAGGCTTAAACTGACCATCAGCAAAAAGGAAAACCCAAACTGTGGAATGGTCACCATCGGATTGCGGAAAGGAGCATCGTTCCCCTGTGCAAAATTCGCATCGATTAGATTTAAAAGCCCGATGGAAATAGCGAAACCGACCATTCCTGCAAAAATTGTGATCACCGCAGCCTCCAAAATCACCTGTCTTCTCACGACCCTTGGGGTAGCTCCCAATGCTCTTCGCACCCCGATTTCCTTGGTGCGTTCCTTTACGGTAATGAGCAATATATTGCTTATCGCAATAACGCCTGCAAGTAATGAACAAATTCCAACGAATAAGGAGACTATTTTTAAAACCAGTGTAAAAATTGAAACACTTTTAAATACCTCCGACATATCGAAACTGCCAATGGCCCGTTCATCAGTTGGGCTAATATCGTACTTGGCTTTTAGTACCTTCTTGATTTTTGCCTCTACGATCGGTACTTCGGTTTCATCACTAAAGGAAATGGCCATCCATCCCATGCGATCACCCGAGTTAAAGGCTTTTTGGAAAGTGGTAAAGGGGATGAAAACCGCATTTTCCCCATCAATGTTAATATTATCATTGGGTTTGTAGATTCCTACAATACTAAAGAACACCCCATTGATCCGAACATCTTCCCCTATGGCTTCCTCTCCCTTATCAAAAAGTAGCTTGTAGGTTTCCTCACCGATCACACAGACCTTTTTTGAGTTGTCTGTATCTGAGCGATTTAAAAAACGGCCTTCGACCAGTTTCTTTTTCATGATATCATCGATCTCGGGATAGTCCCCATATACGGAAGAACCACTGGTACGTCCGTTTCTATACACCGTGGCTATGCCTCGATGGCTCCCCAATTCTATGCGTGGGGCCAGCACATCTATTTCAGGAATCTGTTTTCTTAAGATATCGGCGTCCTCGGTCTTAAACTTGATACGACGCCCCCGCTCAAAGCCTTTATAAGGTTCGGAGGTGCTCTGACTCCAGACAAATAGGCTATTGGAAGAAGTACCGGCAAATAAATTATTGAACCCATTGGCAAGCCCATTTGAGGACCCTAACAACAGCATTAAAATCACCATGGCAAAAATAACCCCTAGCATGGTTAAAAACGTGCGAAACAGGTTTTTCCCCAATGTGTTAAAAACCTCACTCCATAAATCTCTGTCGAATAACCACATATTATTTATCGTTTAATGCTACAATGGGTTTTATTTTTGCCGCCTTCATAGCGGGCAATAGGCCGGCAAAAAAACCGGCAATGATCAAAATTATTGTTGATATCAGAATGGTGGAAAAATCCACAGAAGGGTTCTTAAAAGCTGGAGCTTCGATTAAGGGCCCCACAACAGCAAGAATACCGGAAGCTATAAACAAGCCCATAAAGCCAGATAAAGCAGTAATAAAAACCGATTCTAACAGTACCAATTTAATAATTTGAATGGGTTTCGCCCCTAGCGCTTTTCGCACCCCAATTTCCTTGGTTCGTTCTTTCACCGTAAAGACCATAATATTGCCGATTCCAACAATTCCAGCGGTTAAAAGTAGCATCACCACAAATATTGCCCCAGTATCGAGAATCCCCGTAAAATTACTGATGTCGGAAAACGCCTCGGCATAATTCCAGATACGGATTCCCCCCTGATCTTTCGGTGCAACCTTGTGTCTTCGCTTTAAGATGGTTTCCAACCGCCCGGAAAACTCCAGCGCCTTGGTCAAATCATAGGAAGAATTGTACGTAAGTGCTATTTGATCTACATCATCGGTATTGCTATAAATACGTTGGTAGGTAGAAATCGGTGCTAAAATCCCTCTTTCGGCATTGTCATCCCCATCATCGGTAAAAATTCCTATCACCCGAAACGGCAAACCATTGAACTCAACAAACTTCCCAAGGGCCTCCTCTTCCTTGAAAAGATCTTCTTTCACTTTTCTACCTATTACGGCAACTTTCGCCCCTGAAACCAAATCATTGGTGTTGACGAACCGCCCTTTGGTAATGATCGTTTTTTCGATTACCTGAAAATCGGGATGCACCGCTTGCACCGTATAAGAACCCGTTTCACTTTTATAACGGGCGGTGGTTCTTCGGAACATGCGCCCACTAATATTCTCAAAATCATCAGGGAAGCTCTTTCGGATATACTCAATATCATCGTTTTTCAATTGAATTCGACGTTCCGCCTCAAAACCCGCATACGCGATCGAAGTACTCCCTGGGCGAATAAAGATTGAATTCGTAGCATCGTCGTTGAACTGGCTATGGAACCCATTGGTCATCCCGTTCACGGAACCCAACAACAATACAAGAATAAAGATTCCCCAGCCTACGGAAAACCCGGTGAGGAAGGTGCGTAGTTTGTTGTTCTTGATACTATTGAATATCTCGACCCAAATGTCTCTATCAAACATGTTCGGAAGCTCTTACCTGTTTTACTTTTTTATCTTCTACTATCACCCCATCTTTCAAATGCACGATGCGCTTGCACATATCGGCAATGTCGGGTTCGTGTGTTACGACCAAAATCGTATTCCCTTCGTCGTTAATATTCTGGATCAGCTCCATTACTTCGTAAGACGTTTTACTATCCAAGGCTCCTGTAGGCTCATCGGCCAATAGTACTTTTGGTTCCGCGGCCATCGCCCTAGCGATCGCAACCCGTTGTTTTTGCCCCCCAGAGAGCTCGCTAGGCAAGTGGGTAGCCCAGTCTTTAAGGCCTACTCTACTTAAATAATTCACCGCTTTTTCTTGGCGTTCCTTTCTTCCTACTTTCTGATAATACAAGGGCAAGGCCACATTTTCCATGGCGTTCTTGTAATTGATCAAATTAAAAGATTGAAAAATAAAGCCCAAGAACTTGTTTCGGTATTGCGCCGCTTTGGTCTCGTTCAAGTTTTCTATCGGTACCCCATCCAAGACATAGTCACCCGAATCCGGATTATCCAACATTCCCAGTATGTTTAACAAGGTAGACTTACCAGATCCCGAAGACCCCATGATAGCCACTAATTCCCCTTCTTCTACCGAAAAGTCGATCCCCTTTAGCACGTGAAGGGAATTGCTTCCCATTTTATAGGATTTGTGAAGATTTTTTATTTGAATCATATTGAATCAGATTAGTAGTTTGGTGCCTTTCGAAGCTGGTTCTGCTATAAGACACTTAAGACGTTCATTTGTTACAAGAAATGTTTATTTTTTTTAACTAGTTGTTATCTGCGAACTCCTGAGGCTTTATCTCGTTCCATACCTTTACTTTGTCACCTTCCGAAATGCCCGACTTTATCTCTACATAGATACCATCACTGATGCCCAATTCAATGTCTTTGCGTTCGAACTCCTGGTCTCCCTTTTCCACTTCTACGTAGGGCTTTTTGGTAACCGAATCAAAATGCACCAACGCCTCTTTGAGAGCGAGTACGCTATCTGCCTTTGCAAGAATGATGGAAGCATTGGCGCTAAGTCCCGCTCGAATAAAGGTCGTGTCACTTTTGGTCAGTGTCCCTTTAATTTCAAATTGTATCGCACCGTTTTCCTCATTGCCCTTCGGGGCGATATAATCTAATACGGCATCAAATTTTTGGTTTTCGATGGCCCCTACGGTTATTTCCAATGGCAGGTTTTCCGAAATTTTCCCCACTTCGGACTCATCCACCTTGCCTTCAAATATCATTTTCTCCACATCGGCGATCGCCGCAATGGTGGTTCCTTCGTTGAAATTATTGCTTTCGATGACCTGGTTTCCAACCTCCACGGGCACTTCCAGCACCATACCGCTCACAGTGGCACGAATTTGGGTGTTGGCCGCACTCCCGTACCCTTTGGCCGTTCCGGTCTTCACGATATCGTACCTTTTATTTGCGGCCCCATAGGCTTGTTTGGCCTGGTCAAAACTTACCTCGGCCCGTTCCAAATCAACCTTTGAGATCACCCCTTTGGCAAAAAGGCTTTTCTGGCGATCCATGTTCCGCTTCTGGTCATCCAAACTAATTTTAGCTTCATCAATGGCATTACGGGCATCGTTCAAAGCATTTAAATTGGGAACTACTTTTACACGGCAAATCAAATCGCCCGATTTCACATAGTCGCCACCTTCGACAAAGACCTCTTCGATAACGCCGGAAATGTTCGGTTTGATCAATACCTCTTCCAAGGGAAGAATACTCCCAGTAGCGACCGTTTTCCTGACAATATTTTGTTTGGAAGGCTCCTCGACTTCATAGCGCACGGGATCCTCGGTATTTTTCTGATATAGGTAATACATTGCCCCCCCAAAAGCCAGTACGAGGATAAGCAAGATTGCGATGGTGACTGTTTTTTTCATTTTGTATGCAGTTTGATTTGATTGATGTTAGCTAAATTATTTTTTCTGTCTTGAAGCGTTCAACTATTCTGATCGTAAGGCTTCTATTGGGCGTACTCGTATGGCGCTGTTCGCTGGGATAAACCCGGCCAAAAGGCCTGAAACAATTAAAATCATCAAAGCGATCACCACCACTCCCAAGTTTACATTGGGGTTGGCGAACATATCTACAGGGCCATTCATATCGAGTACATAATTGATTCCATAAATTAGTAAGGTACCAAAAACAATCCCGGCCATTCCCGAAATGATGGTCAGGAAAATCGACTCCATCAACACTTGTTTTTTAATCGACCAAGGGCCCTCGCCCAATGCCCGGCGAATTCCAATTTCTTTCGTACGCTCTTTCACCACGATCAACATAATATTGCTGACACCGATAATTCCCGAAAGTAATACCAAGATGCCCACAAAGTACGCAACAAATTCCAAGGCTCCGAACAAACGAACCACTCGGCTGAATTGTTCGAACAAATCAAAATGTCCTATGGCCCGTAGGTCTTGAGGATGTATGGTATGTCGTTCCTTCAAAAACGAAAATATCTGTTCCTTAAGCACTGTAATGGGTGTGCCGTCTACAGCGGTGATGGCCATCCACCCCACATTGTTCGCACGATTAAACACCTGGGAAAAGGTTGTAAAAGGTGTATAGATATCTTGTTGTGCTTGGTTGTTGCCATTTGCATTGCTTTTATGATACGTACCAATGATCATAAAATTTACCCCGTTTACCTTGATGTAGGTGCCTAAGACCTCTTCGCCTTTCTCATATAAACTTTTACGCACATCGGTACCGATTACCGCCACTTTTCGGTTTTCCTTTATATCGGAATGATTAATGAACCTGCCCGAGGTGATATCCATGGGTTGCTGTCGAATAATTTCGGGATAATCGCCGTAAATACTGAAAGAACCGCTCTTTAAACCCCTTATTACATTGTTATTGCCTTGGAACCCGCCCGATTGATTTCGAGGCGATACATATCGCAACCCGGGAATATTGTCCCATAGTGCATCTACATCCTCGATCTTGAAGTTAAAGTTACGGTCTTTGGGTAGCCCTTTGTACGATTTCGTGACCCCTTGAGACCACATAAACATGGTATTGGTAGCAATATCGCCAAAGTCGGCACGAATTCCGTTTTCCAGTCCTTTACCGGCCGCAAGAAGTATGATTAAAATGAAGATGCCCCAAAACACTCCAAAAGCGGTCAGCACCGTTCTGAACCAATTGGCGGTCAGCACCTGTAAAATCTCTCCCCAGCGATCTCTATTAAACATGGTTGGTTTGCTTGTTAGTTAATGTTCGTGGCGTTTTCTTATTCATCGCGCAATGCAATAATCGGTTTGATACGGGCGGCTTTCCAAGCCGGGAAAAAGCCCGCCAGTGCCCCTGCACCAATCAATAGAAAAACGGTTACCAAGGCTACGTTAAAATCGATGGACGGATTCACGATATAGTCTATTTCGACCATTGGCCCGAAAATCTCTAAAAGCCCCATACTAAAAATGAGGCCCCCAAACCCAAAAACAGCGGTCACAAAAACCGCCTCATGTAAAATGAGGCCAATAACCGATATTGGTTTTGCCCCAAGGGCCTTGCGAATACCTATTTCCTTCGTTCGTTCTTTTACGATGATCAGCATCACATTGCTTACCCCAACGATTCCTGCTATGATGGTACATATACCCACAAACCAAAAGAAAAATTCAATGCCGCCCGAAAGATTGTGAAAGCGTTTTACCTCTTCCAACGTATTAAAGGTATTGATAGCACTGAGATCGTCCGGCGCTACTGTGTGTACTTGTTTTAAATAGGTTTTGAGCTCATTGGTGAATTTTTCGGAATCCACTAACGATTGTTCAAAGTTTTCAGCGGGTTTCAGGGTAAAATATAGCATATTTAGACGGTCCGCACCATTGAATACTCCTTGGGCGGTAGAAACGGGCATATAAATCTTTTCTTCTTCCCTTCCTCCCCCAACATCACCGTACACCCCGACGACTTGAAAGCTCAAGCCGGAAATCTCGATATGTTCCCCGATCGGATCTTCGATACTTCCCAGAAGCTCTTTATGGATTTTGTTGCTAATTACAACTACTTTCGATTTCTGACGCTGATCGCTATAGTTTAAAAACCGACCATACGACATATAGGCATTCTCTAACTGTTGAAAGTCGGGCGAGGTACCCCAAATCGAGTAGGCCCCCGATTCTTTACCGTAATTAATGGAAGCTTGAAAAACCCGATACATGGGAGATTTGTACTCTAACTTGTCTTGGTGCACTTTTTCAACCACCTCGTAGTTTTCGTCTCTTAGTTGAATTACACGGCCCGGATTAAGGCCTTTATATTCTTTGGTGGTGACCTGGGTCCAAACCCCGATCATGTTGCTGGCATCTCTTTGGAATTCTTTATCGATCCCATTTTGCATGCCTTGCCCAAACCCCAATAAAATAACTAGAATAAATATTCCGGATGCAACGGAGACCCCCGTAAGAAACGTTCGTAATTTGTTTTTACGAATCGTATCAAAGATTTCCTGCCACCTTTCGATGTCGAACATGTGATTGGTTTTTTTGATTGATGAGCGCAACACAGGGGATTGTTGCACTTCAATAAGACTTGGAGCGTTGACAATTGTTACAACTTCAATTCTTAAAAAAATGTTAAATAAAAGCTATTCAGCTTTTCATTTTCTTGTATACCACAAAAAATAACACGGCAACCAAAACATATGGAATAGCCATGAGGTATACGATACCGTTGTTTACCGCCTCTGCGGTAGAGATATTTTCTTCACTCTCGAGCACCGCTCTGCACATCGCGCACTGCGCCGTTACCAGCTGTGGAGCCAACCACCATACAAATACCAAGAGTGTGCTTATTTTGTTCTTCATCTTTAACCAGATCGATCGTGCCACTACCATTTTTTTTACCACATCAAAACCACAACCATCATTGGTAGTAAGGAGAGATCATGGCATAGACCACAACCCCTGTAACCGCTACATACAGCCAAATGGGGAATGTAATCTTGGCAATTTTTCGATGTGCTTCATATTGCTTTAAATAGGCACGTGCATAGGTTTTCAATACCAAGGGTATAATAACGATACTCAGTAAAATATGGGATATCAATATAAAAAAATACACATAACGGAGCACACCTTCCCCTCCGAAAGAAGTGGACTCCGACGTCATATGATACGCTATATACATTAGTAGGAATAAGGCCGACAATACGATACACCCTGTCATTAGATTTTGATGTAGCCGTCGTTTTCCATTCTTGATCGCCCATACGGCCATGATCAATAAAACTGCTGTAAGGCCATTGATCGAAGCGTATATAGGAGGCAAAAAACCGAGACGCTCTACGTTCGGTATTTTAACCCCAAACAAAATCGCGACTACCAAGGGCACCACAATAGATACCACCGTAATTATCCTATTAAATTTTTTCTCCTTTGTTGTAACTGCCTCCATTATTCCGCCAGTAATTTTTTGATATCCTCCCGCAAGATAGAAATCTGTTCAGTCTCACCTTCTCTATTCGTTCCCTGTTCTTCTGAAATCATTCCGCGATAATACACAATAGGATTCCCAAATTGATCGACTCGCGACCGTATGTATCCGTTTTTGTCTATTAACGCAAAGAGTCCGGAGTGCTCAAAACCACCGGGGGCCTCTGCATTTTCGGCCGCAAAAATGTAAAACCCGGCATTGGCCAACTCGTATATTTTGTCTCGATCCCCGGTCATTAGGTTCCAGTCTAAATCGGTAATTCCGTAGCGTTCGGCGTATGCCTTCAGAACCGAGGGCGTGTCATAATCAGGGGTGATGGAAAAGGAGGCAATGCCAAAATTTTCCTCCGTCCCAAATTCTTTTTGAATCCCTACCAGGTTCTTGTTCATGATTGGGCAAATCGAAGGACAACTTGTAAAAAAGAACTCAACCACATATACCTTGCCGTGGTAATCTTTATCTGAAACCAATAAACTATCTTGGTTCAAGAAGGTAAAAGAAGGCACCCGCCTCTTTTTACCGTTTTGCAGAATATACGCCAAAGGATCATCATTCGTTTTAAGGTTCATTCGATCATTCTGCACCACCTTTTCGCTTCGTATACGATCTACAATTTTCGGAATAACGATAATACCAAATATGAGGACAATCAGGGAAACCCAGACATAGGTATAATTTTTTTTGCCCATACACATTTCTATTTATTGGATTCCCTAAAAAGCACCGCAAAAAACACGGAGATGTACATTAGGTCATTGTCCAATCATTCCTTTTCTTTCAGATTATTCTTCTTCAAAGCCAACCGATACTCCGCCAATATAATCTTGACATCATCGACCATTTTATTATTCAGCTCTGCCACTGAATTTGCATTGAATCCATACTTGGTACCTTCATCTTCATCCGCTGTACGCCCTCGTAGGTTTAGTTCTTTGTCTACAATGAACACATAGGGAGTCGCCAATTGTTCATCTAGTTCTAAATCTGTCTTCAAGGAAGCAAACACTTTCTTAATGGTATCTTCACCAGTGGCTATGAACCGCCATTTTTGCACATCGGTAAAAGTACCCAACTCTTCTTTTAAATCGGTCATCTGTGCTTCACTCCCCTTCGGAGACAGCATTATGAACTGCAGGTCGTTGAACTCGTAAAAGCGCTTGTATATCTTTTCATTTAGGTTAAATGCACTTGCTTTTTGACTTGCCACATCGGCTCCCATAAATCCTAAAATAGTGATTTTGCCTTTCAACACTTCGTTATTTCCCGAGTCGGTCACATCGCTGACCTGTTCGGTAAGGGTAGGAAGCTTTCCGAAATTATACGTTCCTGATAAAAAAAAGAGGTAGGCCACAATGGGCAGGACAAAAAGTGTGACAAGGACAAGTGTTTTTTTCATCTTCTGCTACTTGTTTTATCGCGGAATAGGCCGGAAAACCCAAAAAAGATTTATCGTAAACAGCATACTGTTACCTAGTACACAAAAATAAAAAAGACGGTGTTGAAACCGTCTTATGATGTTGTTAATTTTATATAATAACGGTCCTTAGAAGTTCCACTTTACAAAACCTTCCTTATATACGGTATATACATAATCGGCTTCGAACAAAAGAATAAATACCAAATAAGCGACCAAGAAAATAGGGGTCCATACAATGGCTCTTCTCAAGGAAGATTTTTCATCACGAAGGTGCATAAAATCCCAGGCAATATAATAGGCTTTCACCAAGGTTAGAATAATGAAAATCCAATTCAACAATTTCATTCCCAAAAAGGAATTACCGGTAAGCATTTGAGGCTTGGTGATACCCAAGGCTACTTCCACGGCCGTTATAATGGATAAGAAAATCAAAACACCCCAAATTTTGGAGGTATTGGATTTGAACTTCAAAAGTCCTCTGAAAATCTCTAATTTATGTTCGTGTGCCATTTACTAAAATATTAAGCCTTTACTTGTTATCAACTCTCTTTTCCGAAAGCAAAAATTACACTAGATAGAAGAAGGTAAATACAAATACCCATACCAAATCTACAAAGTGCCAATACAGTCCTACCTTTTCAACCATTTCATAATGCCCACGGCGCTCGTAAGTACCTAGGATTACATTAAAGAAAATAATAATATTGATGATGACTCCGGAGAATACGTGAAAACCGTGAAAACCGGTAATGAAGAAAAAGAAATCGGCAAACAATCTACTACCGTACTCATTACGAATCAAATTCGCCCCTTCTACCACTAGTGCGGCATCCTTCATTTTTTCTAAAGTAGCAGCTCTACTGAGTACCGTTTTTTCACCTTGCTTTTCTCCTTCCTGGACAATGGCCTCCGTACGGATCAGTACATCATCATTGGCTTTTAAACCAGCCATCACTTCGTTTACAGAATAAGATGGAACGTAGCCCTCATTGAAAAACCATACCCCATTTTTACGTTCGTGATTCGTTCGCTCACTGGCGATTTCCGTCGCAAAATCGTCTAAGGCAACGCGCTCTCCTGTTTCCGCACTCACAAATTGTAGAATACGCCCGCCCTTGGTTTCGATCGCACCGTAATCACCCTTGATAAAGGTTGCCCATTCCCAGGCCTGTGAACCCACGAAAATCGCTCCTCCGATAATGGTTAGGAACATATACCATATCACTGCGGTCTTTTTATTGTTATGGCCCGCATCTACCGCCAATACCATGGTTACAGACGACATAATCAAAATAAAGGTCATGAACGCCACATAGTACATCGGGAAATTCCCGTGAAAAAAGGGAACGTGAGTGAACACCTCATCTGCAATGGGCCAAGTTTCAATAAATTTAAACCTCGAAAAACCATATGCGGCCAAAAAGCCCGAGAATGTCAAAGCATCCGACACCAAGAAAAACCACATCATTAATTTACCATAGCTGGCATTTAGTGGTTTATTACCGCCTCCCCAAACGTTCTCTTCCGAAGCTGTTGTTACCGATGAATCCATAAATTATAAAGTCTGGTTAAAGTTTGTGCAAATTTACATTTTTTTCGTGCAAACAAAAGCTGAATTGTAATCAAAACAGACTTTCATTTAAAATATTATTTCAATAGGTCGCAAATACCCTATTATTTATGTTTTTGTGTCGATTTACCCTTCTACTTAACGAACGTCATAAACAGCATGAGGTAAATCCATAAAAGGTCTAAAAAATGCCAAAAGGTCGCCCCCAGCGAAAGTCCTAGATATTCCTCTGAAGAATATCGCCCTTTCAATTGCTTGTACAGGACCACCGATAATGAGATGATCCCCGCGACCACATGGGCAATATGCACTGCGGCAATCAGAAAAACATAGGACATCTTTATATTACTGGTGGGGCCTGTGAAATAATACCCGTTGGCAAGCATTTCTTCAAACCCTCGAAACTGTAAAAAAATAAATACAAACCCCAAACCCAAAGTGATAAAGAGCATGGCGGTACATAAGGCTATTTTGTTTTGTTCAATGGCTTTTCTCGCCGTGAAATAGGTAACACTGCTCATGAGTAATACGGCCGTACTAATCAAAAAAGAATTCGGCAATACCAATTCTGAAATCCAATCCTCACGACTGCTGCTAACAATGTAGGCGCTGGTCCACCCGGCGAATCCCATTAGTAGGCTCACGATACCAAACCAGAGCATCATTTTCTTGGCCCGGTCTGTCTTGTGCTTTTCGCTTCCCTGAGTTAAATCCATATCATATCAATTTATCTGCCACATAGACCACTTGCATCAACGTAATGTAACTAACACTGGCCAACATTAACTTCCTGGCCGTAGCATTATCGCGCTTTTCATAGAGGCGAAATGCAAACATCAGCATGACCATTCCCATTAAAAAAACCACAATTGCGGCCGGAATCGACAGCTGTAGGCTCCCTGTAATCCCAAAAACCGGAATCACGGAGATCAACAACATCCATATCGTATACATAATGATCTGCAAAGCGGTCGCCCCGTCTTTTTTCCCCGTAGGGAGCATTTTAAAACCTCCTTTTTTATAATCCTCATCGAGCATCCAACCCAGTGCCCAAAAGTGTGGGAACTGCCAAAAAAACTGAATCATGAACAAGGTACCCGGTTCGATACCAAAATCATTGGTAGCGGCCACCCAGCCCAGCATAAACGGAATAGCTCCCGGAAATGCCCCCACAAACACTGCCAGCGGCGTCTTGGTCTTTAATGGGGTGTACACACTCGTGTATAAAAAAATGGAAATAGCACCAAACATGGCGGTTTGTGCATTTAAAAAATAGAGGGCCACGACTCCGACTAACGTAAGCGTAATGGCAATGCCCATTGCTTGGTTCACCGACATTCTCCCGGCAGGTATCGGCCTGTTTTTGGTGCGATCCATCAAGGCGTCCAAATCACGTTCGATGACTTGGTTGTAGGCATTTGAAGCTCCTACCATACAATACCCGCCAAAAGCCAATAAGGCAACGGAAATCCAGTTAATTTCTTCGGCTCCCAAAAAATAACCCGCTATCGACGAAAACACGACACTAACGGCAAGCCGTGCTTTGGTAATTTCCTTAAAATCGGAAAAAACCGCGGCAAACGTATTCGTTTTTGCAGTACCTACTGCCGTTTTCATCGCTTCTTTTTTAGGGTCTTTCAATAAGTTTTGAAAAGAGAAACGACCAAATAGACCCTGCTCTTTTTCGCTCATTGTTTTGACGGCTGCAAAGATAGCCCCCGAACCTTATTTCTGCAACGAAATGACAAGGTTTATCCTATATTTGAGGAAGTAAAGCTCAGATAATGAAAAAACTACAACGCATTTGCCTCTTGGCGCTTGTCTTTTTTTACACCGGATCGGTAAGCGCACAGGAGAAAGAAGTGACCATTACCATTGATACCTTATCGCAACAGGTTTATATGCTGACAGGGCAAGGGGGAAATATTGGCATTTACATAGGAGAAAAGAAAGTCTTTATGATCGACGACCAATTTGACCGTCTCAGTGACAAGATTAAAACAGCGATCGCCACTTTAACCGATAAACCCATTGCATTTTTGTTCAATACCCATATGCATGGAGATCACTCCGGTGGAAATGCCCGGTTCAATTCGGAAGGTACTCTTTTAGTAGCGCAGCATAACGTGCGCAACCGCATTCAAACGAGACAAAAAGCAAAACTGGACGCCCAAGAAATTTCATTGGAAGACTATGCCAAAATGCTACCCGAGGTGACCTTTTCAGAGGATATTACCTTTTACGATGGAGACGAGACCATTATGGCTTTTCATGTACACAATGCGCATACCGATGGGGATGCCATGGTATATTTTGCCCAGAACAATGTATTACACATGGGAGACACCTACTTTTCCGAACGATACCCCTATATCGACCTAAAGAGCGGCGGAAGCATCGCCGGGTATATCAAGGCGCACAAAAAGGCCCTGATGGTAATCGATGATGCTACCAAAATTATTCCCGGGCATGGCAGACCCTCCGATAAGGCCGCCCTTGAAGCGTATGTACAAATGTTGGAAGCAATTAAAGCGAAAGTAGCGGCGGCAATTGCTGCCGGGAAGTCCTTGGAAGAGGTGAAAACGGATACTGAATTGACAAGCGCTTATGATGCAGATTTTGGCACTGGCTTCATTAGTCCCGAACGTTTTCGGGAAACCCTCTATAACAGCTTAAAAAAATAAAAACCTGGCACTACCTTAGCACCAGGTTATCGGTATCATTTCTCGCCTATTGATTTAGTTGAAAATTAATCGGGATCGAAAATCCCACCCGCGCAGGTTTACCATTATGCCGGCCGGGTTGCATCCTTGGAAGTCTCCCAATAATCCGTGCTGCTTCCTTTTCAAAAACCGGAGAAGTACCACGCATCTGAAAGTTGGTAATACGCCCATCCACATCTATTTTAAAAAATACGTTCACTTTTCCTTCGACCCCCATTTCTTGTGCCATTTCGGGATAACGAAAGTTCTTTACGATGTGCTTACGCATCTTTCTATTAAAGCAGGCCAAACGATCTTCCTCTGCTACTTTTTCACAACCAGGAAAAATGGGAACTTCTTCGACGGCAGCAAGAACTAGGTCTAAAACCTCCTCTTTTTTAGGTGCTTCAAAAGACGCGGTCGCCATCGCCAAATCCTGACTATTGGCCACCACCGGTTTGTTTTCAAACTCCTTGAGACTCTCGACCGCTGCGTCGTCCTTGACCACTTCGAAGGTAGGGTTGGCGGTTATCGGTTTTTGTTTTACCGGCTTTTTCACCTTCGGGGCTTCTATAATCAATGCAGCGGGATTGATGAGCATTTTCTCGATCAAAGGCTCCGTATCTATGATTTCAGGAGGATCCATTGATCTAAATGAAAGTTCCAACGCCCCGTATACCAATAGCATTGAGAGCAAAAGCCCAATTTGGAAACGTACCATACCTCTTTTTCGTAAATTTACGCTGTGCTTGTCTTTCCAATGAAAGGTGGGCACGGGCGCTTTGCTGTTGTTCCCATTGCCGTGGGAGCCAACAACAGCTCGTGTTTTTTTGTTCATACTGATCTTTTTTAAATTGTTATCAATATGTTAAAACACAAGAAGTGTACCAAAAAAAACCCGGACCTAGGTCCGGGTTTTTAATCGATTCTCAATCTTTTTTTATCGTTGGGCCGTTCTCATAATTCCGTTGAAAAGAACGTTCTGTTCTCCTTCAACCAACTTGACAGGCCTTGGCTACTTGTTCCCTATTGAAGCTTAAAGGTAATCGGGATGCTGAAAGGTACCCTTACCGCACGACCACGTTGTTTTCCAGGGGTCATTTTCGGAAGCTTTCCAATAATTCTGGCCGCTTCTTTTTCTAGGTTTTTATCCGGACCTCTCATTCGAATGTTCCCGATACTACCATCTTTCTGGATCACGAACATAACACTCACTCTACCTTGCACACCCATTTCCTGAGCAATCTCCGGGTAGCGGAAGTTCTTACTAATATGCTTCTGCATCATTTTTTGAAAACAAGACCTTTTGTTGCTCTCCTTTTCACAACCAGGAAAGACCGGCACATCCTCGATAACGGCAAAAGGAACATCAACATCCTCATCCATTTCATCTACCTCAACATCATCTACCTCGATTATTTCTTCCTCTTGGCTCGTTTCCGTTGATTCAATAACCGTTTCCTCTACCTCTTCCTCATCCTCTACTACCTCAATAATTTCAGGGGCAGCTGGTGGCGGTGGCGGTGGCGGTGTTTTAATTTGCTCTGTCATCGGCACCTCTTCGTCCAAATCATCGTCTACGTTCATAGAGATGTCATAGTTGTTGTCATCGTCATAGGTTTTCCATTCCAATGCCGCATAAGTAAGAAGCATTACGGAAGCTAGCCCTATCACAAAATAAAGACTACTGTTTCTCCCTACATCCGCTTTCGGATTCTTTTTAACTTGCATATCTCTGATTTTTAATGATTGCTAATTTAATTAAATATTCCTGAAAAAAACAACTAATACTCCCAATTTAATCGCCCAGGTCGTGAAAACAGACGCCTGATCACGGTAGCGCCTGCGATAGCACCTACACTATTGGCAAGGGCATCGTACCAATCGCCTTCCCTATCAACCGTTATTTTTGCCTGTAAAACCTCCATGATTATGCCGTAGATCACCGCCAACACCAACATGAGCAAGATACTTTTCTTCTGATCAAGTTGACCCCGGGTTCGTTCCCTCAAAAAGAAAGATCCCAACACGACCATTCCGAAGTAAAAGGTGAAATGGGCTATTTTATCTTTATGGGGAATCGCAACGCTAGAGAGATCCGTTCCTGAAAGGGATCCTAAGCTCAAATAGGTAATGAAGGCCATCCACCCCAAAAACAATACGGTAAACCGAAGCGAATTACCCACCAATCAATTCTTTGTACCCGTCGGCACTCAAAAGGTCCTCCACTTGCGAGGGATCGTTCATTTTAATCTTTACCATCCAACCTTCACCATAAGGGTCAGCATTCACTTTTTCCGGTTCATCCTCAAGTGCCTCGTTGAATTCAACAATTTCTCCGCTTAAGGGCAAAAACAAATCTGAAACGGTCTTTACGGCCTCTACCGTGCCAAAAACCTCTTCCCTATCCAAGGTTTCATCTAAGGTCTCCACTTCTACATATACAATATCTCCCAGCTCTCCTTGAGCAAAATCGGTAATGCCTACGGTGGCCGTATCGCCTTCTATTAGTACCCATTCATGGTCTTTTGTATACTTTAAATCTGCAGGTATATTCATTGTGTAACATTTAATTAGTCGAGCAAATGTAACTGATTCGAAGAAGGTATTCAAAAAAAGTACAAATACAAATTCAAACCTCAAATGCAAGTGCTCCTTACCACGCAAAAAGAGGAAAATTCTATTTATTCCCATTCACCCATTACCGGTCAAAGATCCGAACCCTACTTCCCTAATCCAAGCAAAGGTTGTGCGAACATTGACTCCGGCATTTTGAACGGGTCTTTTACCTGCATCAACAACCTTGTTATAGTGGTAGTTGATATTTAAATTTGAATTCTTCCTTAGTTCCCGAAGTTGTAACGTAAGGTAAAACCTGTATTGATGGTCGTTTGCGGGAAGGCGGTGGATACGGCGAACTTTGAGAACGAGTGGTCATAGAAAAACAAGGCGTTCAAATTCTTGCTCAAAGCATAATCGGCCGTAAACTTAATGGATAAGAGATTCTGACCAGAAGTAATCTGATTGTTATCGATATCGAGGTTTCTGATGATTGTAATATTATCACGCAAGCTTACATCCGCTTTTAGGTTCAAATCGCCTTTAAGCCGTGTTTTTTCGCCCCCGATATTGGTCACAAATTGCACATCTTTAATACGGTAGCCCAAGCCTAAGGTATATTCTTTCCCATTAATTTCGGTCATAAGACTGTTATCCAGACTTAAAGACAACGCTCGGTCGGTTCGTACCTCTGCCAGCACACTTATCGAGTTTTGCATCTCAAAATCGAGTCGCACCAACGGATTAAAGGCATCGGTCAGTACTACATTGTTCAGAATTAACTCCGGGAGCAAATCGCCATTTTCAGGATCTACCGGGGCTGCCCCATCTTTGATCAACTGACTGCGTTCCAAATTGGTTTGAAATGAATTGATACTGTAGGCCGCACGATAGCCGTGTTGCACCGAGAAACGCTTGAATTTCTTTTTAAACCATTTGTTCTTCATCAAACCGGTATACTTCACATTCCAGTTTGGGATAGGGATTTTTCGGAAAATATCGAGATTCACCCGATTTACATCCTGACCTGTATAGGCGGCAAAAAAAGCAGGCAATAGCACATCTTGACTGGTTTTCCCATATTGCTGCGGGAAGCCATCCTCATCCAGGGTTCCCGGGGTCTGCCCACGATCGCTCACTAAGCGATTCGCAATGGTAAGTCTATTTTGTTTGAACTCCTCGAAGGTACTCGAATCGAACTCGTCACTTTTACCAAAAGCAGTACCGATCATCATGGTCGAAATACTAAAGCTTCCAAAATTATTGGGCGTTAAGCTTTGATACACGTTGGAATCGGTAAAATCGAGTTCGTAGTTCTCCTGGAAACTATCCGAGAATTGACGATCGGCCACTAAATCAATCGTAAGGTCTTTTATAGGCTGGGCCGTGGCCGTGATGTTGAGCTGCTTATTAGTTCTTCTGATAAACTGTTCGTTGAAGCCATCAAAACTCGTTAGCCAACCGTTTCGTGCGGCTTCGAAACGCACATCGGACTGACTTCCGAATACAAACCCGACCGTTGGTCTTGCCGATCCAATAAAACCAACACTTTGCGTGTACCCGGGAAGTACGGTACCATTCGTTTCATTGTAGTTCACATTGAGCCGTTTCACCATCGTCACTATATCCACGGCGGTGTTCCATAACCCACTTGTCTTCTTGGGTGTCTTATCGGCCCCTTCTGCAGGATTTCCGGCCTTGTCCCGTCGAACGGGGGCCCGATTCGCCACTGAACGACCATCGCTCTTTTTGAGTCCGATGAGATCATAAAACTTTTGCATCGTCATGGAAGCGGTAAGGTTGTGCGTATTTGAATTCTGTACGTTGTTGATAGAAACAATGTTCAGATCTTGACGGTCCACATCGGGATTCTGTTGTTCGGCAACCGCCAAATTCAAGGCATCCCCTCCGCGTTGCCAATCAAAATTACTGGTGTAGGAATATTGCGCACTTATGAAATCGAGTGCGGGAATCTTCGCAAACGGAATTTCATAATTCAACTGCATCTGCTGGGAATGTCTATTAGGTTCTCCCAAATCCCAGAAACCGTCCCATAGACTCAATGCCTTGTCTATTTCGGATTCCGGATTATCGGGATCCTCCAGATAGTTGCGAACGATCCGGTTGTTCGAACCCGTTAGATTTAAGCGCAGTGATTTTGTAAGGCTATAATTCACGTTGTATTGCCAATTGAACAGGTAGTTGCGTTGCTGCAGCTCTGGCAAGGATAAAAAGTTTGCAGGGTCTTCGCCTGCGGGAATTACATTCCGGAACGTTTGTCGATTAAACTGCCGATTGATATCTGAATTAACAGAGACCGTCGTAGGCAACAAACTGAGGTTCAACTCCTTCAGCCATTGCCAATAGCGCCCCCTAAAGATGGAATCATTTTTAGCAAAGGGCGCCACCTCCAAGGGCTTAAAGCTATGATTATAAACAAAGCCCGCGGTAACGTTTTGGTCGTTCAACTTTTCGATTTCGAAATCACGGTGTTCCGTTTCGTTATAGGAGTAGTTAAAGGTGAAATTTTCGATGTCATAGAAATTCGCATCTGCTTCTTCGCTGCGGTTCTTCCGTACCCCGATTAAGTTAAAACTGGTTCTTTTGGTATAATCTTCGGCACGTTTTCGAATATTATCGGCATCTTCCTCACTTACTGCGGTATCGATGAGATCTTCAAGTCGAAGGTCATCAAATTCCGGATCGAATTCAGGGGTGATGAGCTGTTCCGAAATACCGTAGTTAAAGGGCAATTGCACGCCCCACTTAGGCGGAAGCAACTGGCCTAAATTTAAGTTGGTCACCAAATCATAAGAGGTCGCATCTTCCCGTGAGCGTTCATTGGGCATTTGATCAATGGCACCAAAACCGGAGGTACTCGTACTTCCCGTAGCCGTAACGTTGGCAAAATCGGCAATATTGGCATCCATCGCCACCACCGATGCCCAACCTCCTCTATTATCGAGTCCTGCCAAGCGCAGCTCATTGAACCAGACCTCACCGGCCTGAACTTGTGCGCTTACGTTTTTGACCCCCACCATCATACTTCGTATATTTCCTAGAGACGGGTTTCCTTTGATTCCTATTCGGAGTCTCCCGGGAGTTCTCGGGTCAAATTCCCCTATAGGTATCACTTCCCCGTTGTCTATTTCATAGTAGCGCAATTCGCTTAAGGGAACACCATCTGCCCGTATATTAATCCGCAGCGATTTGATTTTTTTCAAATCGTCTAACGGTATGTCCATCCTATTCTCTTCGGGCCAAACCAAATTTTCAATGTTCGGAACATTTCCGGTAGGCGCGGTAAAGGACAGGGGCAATTCTATCTGGTAAAAGTTTTCCGAAAAATCGGTTCCAATACGTAAGTAGCCCGCCAAGGGTGCTTCCGAAGGGTTCAATGGCGGCCCCACTTCCTCGGCATGTATGAACATCTTTAAATTCTCATATTGTCGAAGATCAATGTTCAGGCTTTTGAATACTCCACGGGAATCACCGGCACCTAAATTTTCGACCTTTAACGATAACGACTGTTCGTTTTGCTGAACGATCGTATTGTTATTGTTCAGTTGTTCTCTTCGTACGTTGGGCGGCAATACATAGGGAACCGGACTTCTTTGTTCGTTTTCCTGAATATTCACTGCATTTACATCCAAAGTACTGCTGCCTTCCGTACCCGTAATTTCACCACCCAAACTGGCCGTTCGCAAAGACCTTGTATACGTTCGCCAATCGCCCCTCACAAGATCCAAGGTCGCAAAACGCAGGATCACATCATCAGAGAAACCGGTCAAATACATTCTCATGGTACTAATTGATCGAAAATCACTGATCCCTCCCGTTGCGGTGCGGTTAATATCGCTCAACGGAATCTTATATTGAATCCATCTACTGCGTCTTTCGCTGCCATCGGGAATCCTCGGTGCCGCATAGATCGTATCCCGTACATCGGTGACATATTGGTCGCCAATATCCGTACCGGGCTTGATCTCTATTTCATAGCTGTAATAGCTATCAACGGTGTTCATGGTTAAATCACGATCAATATCCTCAACATCGGGCAGGGTAGTATTTCCCCTATTATCGTTGGTAACTTCTATGGGGGAGTTTCCTTGGGTGTTATTAAAGTTCAGATAACGCTCCCGTATACTTCCTTCACGTTGTAGAAAGTACTCGTAGTTATCGTTGGCAGGATCTTCTGGGTTACTGTTTCCATAAATAGCGCCCTCCTCGGAATCTGGCAAACCATCCAAACCGACGTCTTGGGCCTGTCGACTCGCATCATCTACATCAAAGGCGTACACCAGTGCTTGGGTTTGTGGTACCAAGCCCCATTCCGTTTCCCTTGCGGCCGCATCTGCGGGCGTAACCGGAAGTCCGTTTTCATACTGTTTTCTGCCATCCGGAAGGATATCTTCCGAAATGTTCCCGATATCTATGACCAGCTTTCCGGGACTTGTACCGATGTTATCCGCATAGGGATCCATGACCCAGAACTGTATGAACTCTACATTCGCCTGTTCAAAGTTAGTGCTACTCAAAGAACGCATGATACCTCCCCAGTTCTCCTCAGGGTTCGTGCCAAAATTATCATCGGCGTTATAGGGTCCTTTTTGATTGGGATAAAAGGCAAGGTCCAAAGTGGTTTGCTGTCGCGTCTGCCCTTGTGCTACTTCTACCTGAGGGAACACCTCGTCAATAAATACCCTTCTAGCGGTATTATCCGATATATCGGTATCACTGATACCGGAAGGTCGTTGGTTCGTATAAAATACCGGATCGATCGTATACCACGCTAACTTGGCCCGCTCATGACCTACCTCCAATCCCGTTTCACCATTCGTTAGCACGGCATCTGGTGCACTTGCCAACACCCATCCCAGCGAAGAACGAATATCTATCAAGGCCTGTGCCCCTTCGAAATCATCGACATAGGTAGTGGTCTCCCCTTCAAAGTCGGCATTCTTTGGCGAACTAGGTCGCAACCAGGCTACCTCCCCTCGAAGGGATATATTCGAAGGAATATCGGTATCAATATTCGGTAATTTGTTTACCAGTCTCGTTAAGAAAGGGACTTCGGTAGAAAAGTTCCCATTGATCCCAAAAATGGTATTGTTCACAGGTTCGATACCAAAGTTCGATTTCTGTGTCAAGGGCCTTTCATTCAAATTCAAAAGGGTGGCCCCCATTACAAAGTTCTTGTTGAATTGGTGCTCTACATTTACACCGGTAAATCTTCGTGTTTGCTGTCCGAAGACCGCATTATTTTCTACGGAAATATTAATGGGAGTATTGGAAGCTTCCAAACTGGGATCCAATATCTGCACGGTACCAGCTTGATAATTTACCGTATAATCGATTCCTTCCTGTAATTGGCGGCCACCAGCGGTAACACGTACGGACCCTCGAGGCACATTAAAAGCCCCGATCGGAATACCATTGCTGCCTTCGGATTTGTAACGCCCTTTGAGTAAAAATTTATTCTTCTCGGGGTTTTGTAGGGCCGCTGCCTTTGTGAGCGCATACATATCCCGAAACACATAACGGTCTTGATTCTGGTTATAGGCCGTTGGGGTTTCGTAATCCTCTTCATTCCCATTTGCCAGGGTCTCGAATAGAAAGCGACCAAAAGGCTCCACTTTGGTGAAAATGATGCGTCCTCCCCGGGTATCGACCGTGAGTCCCGGTACAAAATCAAAGAAACCGTCCCCACCGGGCTGTATATCGTTATAGGCATTCAAACGATCCAGATTGAAAACATCCAACAAAATACGTTCCTCCAGACCATCGGGCCAGCCGTTTGCCGCGCCCTCTTCAATAGGGGTAATATAGTTCCTAGGAGTTGGGTCCGAGAATAAGATGTTCAGTTTAAAATCTTCTTGACTCAGCTGAAATGCACCGGTCGCGTATATATTTTTCATCATGAGATCCCAGATAGGATCCGAGATATTGGTAATGTTGCTTTTGAGCAATTTCAGTACCAAGGTGTTGTTATTAATGATCGGTGTGGCACCCGGAGAAACCGTCGTGGCATCGAGACCGCCATTTGCAAATTCCCCTACCTGGTACACATTACCGTTAAAGGTATATTGAAAAGCCACCCCTAATACCTCATCGTTGCTTAAGCGCTGGTTCAACGACAAATACCCCAATTGGGTATTGAAATCATAGTCTCTTCCTTGTTCCAATTTTCGGGCGTTCTCAAGAATGGCATAGTCCGTTCCTTGGCTTATGGGATACCCGGCATTGAAAAAACCGGCATTAAAACCATTGTCGACCGTAGCGATATCCCGAATATTGGAATTCATGGCTCCCGTGCCGGCCGTAATAAGTTCTGGATCCAACGCATTGGCATTGTTTCTGGGAAGATTCCCGATGGTTGGATCGGTATTAAAAAAAGAAAGTCCGGCACCGCCCTGTTGCCCGACCCTTGTTTGATCCGATATCGCTTCCCCTAGATCTTGTAGCGCCACCACATTACGAACATTCAAGGTTTGTTGACTACGGTTGGTTACCCACACCTCTAAACGCGTTATTTGAACCTGGCTTTTGATATATGGGTAATTCTCCAATGCTTCATCGTAATTATCCCTAAAATACTGTGCAAGGAAAAAGTGTTTGTCCTCATCATAATCAAGCGCAGATATCGAAAAGTCGTTTAGTGTTCCCCCACCTTGGGCGACGACCGTATTGTTCTGCGATCGTTGTTCGGAAAAAACGGCTGTAACGCTTGTTTTCCCGAATTGCAGTTGCGTTTTAACCCCAAAAAGGCTTTGCGCCCCTTGGATCAATGAACTGTTCAATGGCATATTCACGTTACCAACCTCGATCTTTCGTATAATATCGTCTTCGGTCGGGGTATAATCCAATTTTACAATATTCTGAAAATCGAAGGTAGCCTCGGTATCATAGTTAGCCGTTACCTGTAGGCGCTCTCCAATTTTGCCCAACATACTAAGACTGATCCGCTGATCAAAATCGAAAGAAAGGTTGGTTCTGTTTCGGGGTGACAATGCCGGGTTATCGTTCTTTTGCCAGATGACACCCAAATCCATCGCAACGGACCCCTGGGGGATTACCTCTATGGTGTTTCCGCCAAAAACCGACTGAAAGAAGTTGTTGTTAACGTAGAAATTCGGCAACAGGTTCTTTCGTGCCTCCTCGCTGCCTTCTTTCTTTCCCGAGAATGCATCCGCTTTTTCCTTAAAGTAGTCCTTCATTCCCTCTCGCTTCACCAATTCAAGGTATTGTTCCGGGGAAAGCATGATCGGGTAACCGATATTAAAATCGCCCACCTTTTCGGAATAGATATAGGCATTTAGATTAGGGTCGTACACATATTTTGTGACAATACTCTCTGGGTTTTCGATGACTATTTTCCCAAGGTCAAAGCCCGTTTTGACGGAGTCTATTTCCTGGTCGGAGGTAGGAATCGTATCCTGCGCATTGGTAGCAGTCACAGCTATGACGCATAGTGCCAATGAAAAGATACCCTTAAATGAAGATTTAAGTATTGTTTTTGCCCCTGTTTTCAAACTATTTACAAATTTTTAAGCGTTTGTTTTATGATATCTTCAACGCTTAGCGAGGCATCTTGGGCAAGTACCTTGTCTACAACCCTTTCGGCTTGTTTGCGAACAAATCCAAGAACCTCTAAAGCAGATAACGCTTCATCTTTATTTGTATTGTTTGAAGTAAGGGAAACTTCGTCAATATTGTATATTTTTAAAATCTTGTCTTTCAGGTCAAGAATCACCCTTTGTGCCGTCTTGGCCCCTATCCCCTTGATACCCTGTATAGTAGCCACATCACTGCCTGCAATTGCGTCCCGTACCTGAATGGGGGTCAAAGAAGACAGCATTGTGCGCGCAGTGCTTGACCCAATGCCCGAAACCGAAAGTAAAAGTCGAAAAATCTCCCTTTCCGATTTTTCGTAAAAGCCGAACAAGGTGTGGGAATCTTCTTTTACCTGCAGATGGGTGTATAATTGAATGTTTTCAATATCCCCTACTTTGGAATATGTATTGAGAGAAATATTGACAAAATAGCCTACTCCCGCACATTCTATTACCAGGTGGGTCGGGTTTTTCTCTACAAGTTTTCCTTTAAGATGATGGATCATAATCTATGGTCTATGCTATTTATTTTTAAGGTATGTTCGTAAAGCAAATGCTACGTTGGTATCCCATGATCAGGGAATCGGGTCGGTACTTGCCCCGTTATTACTAGCTTCCTTTTTTTGCCCTTTTCCGTTTCTCGCGCTCCTGCGCATCGATTACGGCCACGGCGCTCATATTTACCATCTCATCAACATTGGCCCCCAACTGCAGAATATGCACCGATTTACTAAGCCCTACCATTATGGGACCGATTGAATTTGCCCCGTTTAACTCCTTTAGAAGCTTGTATGTGATATTCGCCGATTCCAAATTTGGAAAAATCAAGGTGTTTACCTTTTTACCGGCTAGTTTGGAAAAAGGAAACTGACTTTGATGGAGCTCTTTATTCAAGGCAAAATCTATTTGAATTTCCCCGTCTACCACTAAATCGGGATTGGTTTGGTGTAGGATACGCAATGCCTCCCGAACCTTGGTCGCATGTGGGTGTGTTGAAGATCCAAAGTTTGCATACGACAACAATGCCATTACGGGATTGAAGCCAAAAGTATCGGCCACATTGGCGGTCATTTGTGCTATCTCCGCTATTTCTTCCGCATTGGGATCGATGTTGATCGAAGTATCGGCCAAGAACATGGGCCCCCTTTCGGTAATCATAATATTTACCGTTGAGACCCTTCGTACGTTTGCCGCCCTTCCGATGACTTCAAAAATAGGTTTTACAACGGTAGGGTAGGCACGTGAATAGCCCGATATCATTCCGTCGGCATCCCCCTCGAGGACCATCATAGCCCCGAAATAATTTCGTTGCCTCATTTTCATTTTTGCGCTGTAAAGGGTTGTACCGCTGCGATGTCTTTTTTCCCAAAACTTTGTCGCATACCGCAATCTTCGCACCTCCGAACTTTTATCCCTAGGGTCAATAATGGTGACATCGGCATCAAATTCAAGTTCATTTTTCAACTCCGCAATGACATCTTTCTTACCCAATAAAATCGGAATAGCGATCCCTTCATCATGCGCTATCTGCGCGGCTTTCAACACATCTATTTGATCCGCTTCGGCGAATACGATTCGTTTTGCATTTAATCGGGCCCGACTATGCAGTAGCCGCACTACCTTATTATCGTTCCCCGAACGTTGTAACAACTCTTCCCTATACCTATCCCAGTCTTCGATAGGGGCTTTTGCCACTCCGCTATCCATGGCCGCTTTTGCCACAGCCGGAGGAATTTCCGCAATTAACCGTTGGTCAAAAGGTTTGGGAATAATGTACTCATTTCCAAAGGTAAGCCGGGTTTCACCATAGGCTATGTTCACCTGTTCGGGGACGGGTTGCCTGGTTAAATCGGCCAATGCCGTTACGGCGGCCATTTTCATTTCTTCATTAATGGTCGTCGCGCGAACATCTAGCGCGCCCCTAAAAATAAAGGGAAATCCCAAAACGTTGTTTACCTGGTTGGGGTGATCGGATCGGCCTGTGGCCATAATGATATCCTTACGTGTTTTAATGGCAACATCATACTTGATTTCCGGATCGGGGTTCGCCATCGCGAAAACAATGGGATTCTTTGCCATGCTCAATAACATATCGGCACTTACAATATCGGCAATAGAAAGTCCTATGAATACATCGGCATCTTTCATGGCCTCCTCCAAAGTGTTTATTTTACGATCGGTGGCGAACTCCATTTTGGAAGCGGATAAATTTTCGGCATCCTTTCGAATTACCCCTTTACTATCGAGCATCACGATGTTTTCCGCTTTTGCCCCAAAGGCCTTATAGAGTTTCGTGCAAGAAACGGCCGCCGCGCCGGCACCACTTACCACGATACGCACCTCCCCAATTTTTTTCTTGGCGAGTTCTAACGCATTCAAGAGTGCGGCGGCAGAAATAATCGCCGTTCCATGCTGATCGTCGTGCATGACGGGAATATCCAATTCCGCTTTTAACCTGCGTTCAATTTCGAATGCTTCGGGGGCTTTGATATCCTCTAGGTTGATTCCGCCGAAGGTGGGCGCGATCATCTTTACGGTATCAACAAACTTATCAATGTCCTTGGTATCGACTTCGATATCCATACTGTCGATATCGGCAAAAATCTTGAAAAGCAAGCTTTTTCCTTCCATGACCGGTTTGGAGGCTTCTGGACCAATATCACCTAATCCCAAGACAGCCGTGCCATTGCTAATGACGGCAACGAGATTGCCTTTGGCGGTGTATTTGTATACGTCCTCTTTCTTTTTGGCAATCTCCAAACAGGGTTCGGCGACTCCCGGAGAATAGGCCAACGCCAAATCCCGTTGTGTTGCGTACGGTTTGGTAGGGACTATTTTTATTTTACCGGGCTGGGGCTTGGCATGGTAGACGAGGGCTTCCCGCCGTTGTTTGCTTTTGCTCATGTAGTATGATTTTGGTAGGCAAATTTAATGGTATTCTTTGGAAAACGTGCCGATTCTATTCCAAAGTTCGAACCATCCCGGCAGATTCAAACATACCAAGGTCTGCAGGGTAGATTTTCGGAGCGATCATGACTCTACGATGTAACGCACAGCAATCAATCTAAAAATTGTTTCAATCGACCTCCACCGTTTTGGCAACATTCAATCGCATTGCCAAAATCGCCGAAACAATAAAAAAGGCACCGGCAAAAAGAATTGCATTAATTGCACTCCCGCCTAAAAGGTACTTATAGATCGGGCCAAAAGTAAGCGTCTCGATCCCCATTGGAATAACGATCATCATATTCAAGATTCCCATGTAGACACCTCTCCGATCTTGCGGCACTACCTTAGACACCATTGTATATGGAATTCCCATCATAGCGGCCCATCCTACCCCAAACAACACCATGGGTGCCAAAACAAGCAACGGATCCCCGATAAAAGGAATTAAGAATAACGCCAAACCAGTACCCACAAGGCTTACGGCATATACTTTTTTACCTCCGTAACGCAAGGTCAACGGAACCAATGCCAACGCCACTACCATAGTCACTATATTATACGTTAAACTCATTTGGGCCGACTGGGACGCAGCTTCCGAGGTAGAGTATCCTAAGGTTTGTTTAAACAAAGGGGTGATATACTGCCAATAAACAAATAGGGCATACCATTGAAACAAATAAACGGCTCCAATCTTCCACATAAAAGAAGGCATCTCTTTGATAGCATCACTAATCTCCCCAAAAGGTTTGGCAATTTGCTGACCCAACGGAAGTCTTTTGTTTTCATTTATTTCTTCCAACTCTTGGTCGGAAGGTGGAATTTCAGGGGTTTTAAAAACGGACCAAAGAATCGTGGTAATCGATAAAATTCCTCCTATATAAAAGGAATAATACAACCACTGAGGAATGGTGCCGGCCACCTCTACGGACTCGTTACCAAAAAGATACTGAAACAATACGATCGAACCATTTGCCAAGAGAATTCCCGCCCCTACAAAAAGGCTCTGCATTTGATACCCTAAACTTAGTTGTTTCTCAGGAAGCTTATCCCCCACAAATGCCCGGTACGGTTCCATTGCCATATTATTCCCTACATCCAGGATCCATAAGAGCCCCACTGCAAACCAGAGCACAGGACTACTAGGAAAAGCAAACAAACACAAACTACCGATGATGGCCCCGATCAGGAAATAGGGTTTACGTCTTCCCCAGCGAGGCGACCAAGTTTTATCTGACATTGCACCAATGATCGGCTGTACAATTAAGCCCGTTATAGGTCCGGCAATATTCAAAATAGGCAGCATATCTTCTGGAGCACCTAAATACAGGAAGATGGGGTTGATCGCGGTTTGTTGCAAACCAAAACTATATTGAATGCCCAAAAAGCCCACATTCATATTAAAAATCTGCCAAAAACTTAGTCTAGGTTTGCTTAGAATACTCATAGATCGTAATAGGTTTGTAGATAAATTTGCCTAACAATATAGCATTTTAATTGCTCCGACAAGGCAAACTTAACGGTAAAACCCGCCGAGCGATTATTTCAAACGTTGTAGTAGGTGTACTCTTTTTCCTTGATTATTTCAAAAAATTTATATTTCGCTGCAGTCCGGAAAATTTAGTTCGCTTCACCGCAGACTTTTGGAACACTTTTCGGAAGACCTCTTCGGTCATCTCTTCCCAGTCTTTTTTGGTCATTGAGAGCAACTCGGGCTTGGGATTGAATAAAGGCTCCTGATGGGGTTTGGAAAACTTGTTCCACGGGCACACATCCTGGCAGACATCGCACCCGAACATCCAATCGTTGAACTTTCCGTGAAACTCGTTCGGTATCTCATTTTTCAACTCAATGGTAAAATACGAAATACATTTACTGCCATCGACTACATAAGGCTCCACGATGGCATCCGTGGGGCAGGCATCGATACAGGCGGTGCAGGTACCACAGTGGTCGGTAACAGGGGTATCGTATTCCAGTTCCAAATCTACGATCAGCTCTGCAATAAAGTAAAAAGAACCTACCTGTTGGGTAAGCAAATTACTGTGCTTACCGATCCAACCAAGGCCACTTTTGGCCGCCCAGGCTTTATCCAGGACCGGCGCCGAGTCTACAAAAGCGCGCCCATTGACCTGACCGATTTCTTCCGAAATAAATTCCTGTAATCGCCGCAATTTGGATTTGATCACATGGTGATAGTCCTGCCCGTAGGCATATTTTGAGATTTTATAGGTCTCTTCGTCTTGGGTGGCTTCAGGGTAGTAATTCAATAAGAGCGAAATGACCGATTTGGCACCGTCGACCAATAATCGGGGATCCAAACGTTTGTCGAAATGGTTTTCCATATAACCCATTTCGCCCTGCATGTTCTTATTGAGCCAATTTTCCAACCGTGGTGCTTCCTCTTCCAAAAAATCGGCCTTTGAAATACCACATGATAAAAAACCGAGGCGTTTGGCTTCGCTTTTAATGTCCTGGGTTTGTTGGTATTTTCTATTGAGCCCCATCGCTTCTTTAACTTTAGCGGTAACGATTCTTGTTTCATTCTTCTGCTTGGAAAGATACGACTATAACATACATAAGATGCAACAATGCCCTGTACTCGCTTAAAAATTAAAAATACCGAATCTGTAACATTTTCAGAATTTTGTTACTAACAGGGAGTAGCTAATTCAACTAGCCTTATGATAGAACTTAAAAATCTGACCAAATCCTTCACGACCACTACCAAAAAAGGATTTAAAAAAGAAACCAACACGGTCAACGCCGTAAACGACGTGTCCTTTGCGTGCAGACCGGGAAGAATTTTTTCTTTGCTTGGCCCCAACGGCGCCGGTAAAACCACCACGCTCCGAATGATCGCCGGGATCATTAATCCCAGTTCGGGGACGGCCATCGTAGATGGGGTCGATATCTCGAACGGAAACGATGAGGTCAAAAAACGTATTGGGTTTTTAACCGGCTCTACCGGCCTTTACGAACGCCTGAATCCTGACGAAACGATTGACTTTTTCGGGAAGATTTACCGTCTTCCCGACCAACAATTGAAAGACCGAAAAGAATACCTTTTCGAAAAATTGGGTATCAACGAATTTCGTAAAAAACGAATGGGACAAATGAGTACGGGGATGAAACAAAAGGTTTCCATTGCCCGCACCTTGATACACGATCCCGAGGTACTCATTTTTGATGAGCCTACCTCCGGTCTCGATGTTATCACTGCCGATAGCATTATCGACCTGATCCGGGAATCGAAGGAAAACAATAAGACCGTTATTTTTTCATCGCACATTATGAGTGAGGTAGACCTGCTTTGCGATGATCTGGCCATTATCAATAAAGGAACCATCATCTATAACGATTCTTTTGAAAACTTCAGAAAAGAAATGAAGGCCACCAACCTGACCCAAGAATTTATCAACCGCGTTAAAGAAGCCTAACCCATGAGCCATTTACTACTGATTATCAAGAAAGAGCTTTCGGAGCTTCTAAGAGATAAAAAAACCATTATCAACTCCATCGTATTGCCGACTTTATTGGTCCCTATTCTCATTTTCGGTGCAATCAAGGTTACCGAAATGATCGATAAAAAAGAGGGAGCAAAAACGGTTAAAATCGGGTTGGTCAATGCTCCCGAAGACTTTGTGTCCTTGGTGAAGCAAGACACGCTGAACAACATTACCCACTATGAAAAGGTAGTTGATTTTAAAAGCTTGATCAGTGAGGGAACCATACAGACTGCGGTGGTCTTCCCAACTGATTGGCAACTTCAGATGGATAGCTTACGTACCGGTGAAGTGCAAATACACCGGAATGGCACCAAAGACAATGTGAATGGGCGGGTTACCAAAATGCTGGCTTCCTACAATGCGCAGATCAAAGAAAAAAGAATTGCCCGGTTACAGGTTTCCGTTGAAAAACTAACGCCCTTCAAAGAAAATTACATTGAAGTAAGTGAGAAGAAGGAGCTAATCGGCAAACGTATCGGCGGCTTTATCCCCTATCTCTTTATTTTGACCATGTGGGGTGGTTGCCTGTTGGCAGCCATTGATTTGGTGACCGGTGAAAAAGAGCGAAAAACCATTGAGACTACCTTATCGTTACCGGTTTCCAAATTCACGGTATTGTTGGGGAAAGCCATTGTCGCCTCCTTGCTCGGATTCATACCGGCATTGTTAAACTTAGTGGGACTTATTGCCGGCCTAAAGCTCATAGATGGTATTCCAGCTTCCTTAAAGTTGGCCATCAATGAAATGCTGAACTTTCAATCGGTCACCATGATCATGCTGTTGCTTATTCCTTTCTCCTTATTCTTGGCCGGTTTTATCATTGCCTTGGTTGCGGGAGCTACTACCTTTAAGGAAGCGCAAAGCAAAGCGACACCCATTATTATGCTGATCATTATTCCACTGGTTCTGGCCATGATGCCGGGTATAGAATTGAGTTGGGCCACGGTTTTGGTACCGGTTCTCAATATCGGTCTGGGCGTAAAAGAGATTATGGCAGGTACGATCGATATGCTCCAATATGCAGCAATCCTTGCCTCGCTCGTTGCCTTTGCGGTGGCCGCCATTTATTTCAGTTATAAGAAGTTTTCCGATGAGAATGCAATTTTAAAGTAAGGTCCTCGACAGGGTCGGACTGACGACATATGGCAGTAGACAGTTAGCCGTGAACAATTAGCAGTTGGCAGTCGCAATTTGAAGTCTTTGTATTCCATTTGTCTTTGAGTTTCGTTGCGCTTGAACTTGACGCTTGCACTTGGGCTTCACTAGGGTCCTCGACAGGTTTGTCCTGAGTGAAACCTCAGGGCCTGTCCTGAGTGAAACCTCAGGGGCTCGGACCGAAAACCTAGATTTCATTTGACATCGGACAAAAAGGAACACCGCTGTCACGCTGAGCCCCAAAGCTTCGTTCGGGGCAGGCTTGTCGAAGCGCATTTGTAAACTTCGCTACTTCCTAGGAGTAAATTTTACTGGAACTTTTTCCGGTTTGAGGGAAATCAGCGGATTCAAGACCACCTCCGCCTGTGAGGAAGACAAGGTATACTTTTGTACCAAACTGGCCACTACCATCATCATTTCATACATCGCAAAGTTGTTCCCGACACACATTCGAGGCCCAGCACCGAACGGAAAGTAATAGTCCGAAAAGTCTTTTTTATGTTTTGGATCAAAACGCTCCGGTCGAAATTCTTTCGGGCGATCCCAGAAATCTTCATGTTGATGCAATTCATACATACTCATTAGCCAAACCGATCTTTTTTTGAAATGGTGCCCATCGATCGTTTCATCGGCCAAGCTCACCCGGTCAATTACATATACCGGAGGATACAATCGCATGGCCTCCTCTATGCATTGCCTGGTATAGGGAATACTTCCCAAGGTTTGCATCCAATCGTCGGTGTCGAAGTTAACGGCCTTTACTTCTTGAAACAACTTCTCTTGAATGGCAGGATGTTGCGAAAGAAGATAGAGGGAAAAACTAAGCGCGTTGGCGGTAGTTTCATGGCCTGCGGTAAAAAGTATGAGTACTTCATCTATGAGTTGACGCCTTTTCATCGGGGTTCCATCTTCATAACGAGCCTGCAACAACATATCGAGCAAGTCGTCTTTCTCCTCCCCGGAATCAACGCGTTCTTGGATAATGGCATCTAACAATTTTCTGGCATCTTCTGCGTAGTTTAAGTGCCTGCCGATAGTGCCCGACAACTGAAACCACCATTTCAAATAGGGTTGCCGCATTTCCTTGATCAGCATCATTTGATTAATGGTCGTAATGTCTTGCAACTTTCGCATTCGGTTGCGAATGTCCCCTGCACTGAAAAGTGATTTCGCCACTACTTGAAAGGCAAGGTCTCCCATGAGTGGAAACACATCTACCTCCCTGTTCATCGGAACTTCCTGTAATTCGGTTTGTATGGCCTCATTCATAATTTCCAATAGCCCCTCCAATTTTTTCCTGTGAAAAGCGGGTTGTACCATGCGACGATGTACTCGCCAAAAATCACCGTTCGATGTGAGTAAGCCCTGCCCGATATACTTTGCCAAGTCTTTTGTCTGCAGGGAGGATTTGTGATAATTTTTGTGGTTTTTCTGAAGAATATGCTTGATGGTTTGTGCATTTCGGGTAAAAACTACCGTATTGCCCATACCGATATTGACCATAAAGGTATCACCGTACTTTTCAAAATTCTCACGGTGAAAAGGGAGTGGGTTTCCCAATATCCGTTTTCGATTTTTAAATACGGTTAGCTGGGATACGGTCACCAAAGGTTTGTGCATTGTGTTTGCTGATTTTAAAGGAGCTGTTTTTAAAGTGGAAGATACCTTCATAATTACCCGCATTCATAAAAAAAGGATGAACCGCAGCCTATCTAAAACAAGCCGGGCTGCGTCCCGCCCTTGATCCTTCCCAAATGTTTATACGCCATTTCGGTTACCTCTCGCCCCCTTGGGGTTCGCATGATAAACCCTTGCTGAATCAAAAAAGGCTCGTACACCTCTTCAATCGTTTCCGCACTTTCCGAAACGGCCGTAGCCAAGGTGGAAATCCCGACAGGGCCGCCCTTGAATTTATCGATGATGGTCGTCAAAATCTTATTATCCATCTCGTCCAACCCATAGGCATCTACATTCAATGCCTTTAGTCCGAATTTGGAAATATCCATGTCAATACTGCCATTTCCTTTGATCTGGGCAAAATCGCGCACCCTGCGCAACAGCGCATTGCAGATTCTGGGCGTTCCGCGACTGCGTCCGGCAATCTCGATCGCCGCTTCATTCGTAATGGGTACTTTCAAAATTTCCGAACTTCGTTCAACGATGGTCGACAAAAGTTCTGTTGAATAATACTGTAACCGGCTCTGAATTCCGAAACGTGCCCGCATGGGAGCGGTAAGCAGTCCGGAGCGTGTCGTCGCCCCAATGAGTGTAAAAGGGTGGAGGTTTATTTGAACGGATCGTGCGTTGGGTCCGGTCTCGATCATAATATCTATTTTATAATCTTCCATGGCCGAATAAAGGTATTCCTCTACGATCGGGCTCAAACGGTGAATCTCATCTATAAACAACACGTCGCGTTCATCTAAATTGGTAAGCAAGCCGGCCAAATCTCCGGGCTTGTCCAATACCGGGCCAGAAGTAATCTTAATCCCGACACCCAGTTCATTGGCCAAGATATGGGCGAGCGTGGTCTTTCCCAATCCCGGCGGACCATGAAACAAGGTATGGTCCAAAGCCTCCCCACGTTGATTTGCCGCCTCAACGAATACTTTTAGGTTTTCCAACACCTGTTCTTGTCCGGTAAAATCATCGAAAGTGATTGGGCGCAAGGCCCTTTCAATATCATATTCCTCTCTTGAAAAACCGTCGGTTGTTGGGTCTAAGTGCTCATTCATCAGTACAAAGATACTAGAAATAGCGGTAGGTATAAAGTGGTTACCATACCAAGTCTTTCCTTCAAACGTTGTTATGTATGGATGGCTGAACTATGCATAAAATTCGTAATTTCAGGCATGCGAAATAGATTGAATACTTTTTCGCGGTATTGATTTGAGATGCGGATCAGCACTGTTCCAACAAAAAATATACATGAAGAAAACTACTTACTCTCCAGGCGTTCTACAGTACATTCCTTTTTTCTATGTGATCTGGTCCGACAATTTGGTATCGGCCTCCGAAATAAATGTCGTGCAAAAAGCAATTGGGGAAGATACTTCTCTCAACAAGGACGATCGTACCCTTTTAAATAGCTTCCTAAATGTGAATCGCGCCCCCACGGATACCGAGCAAAAGCAATGGAAACACACCATTAGCAACTCCAATGTACGCTTGGTAGAAAGTGACACCTATCCGCTGGCCACCTTTAGTCAAAACATGGTTTGTCATTACGAAACACAATGTCCCTTTAACGACCATTTGAAGCATATTGAAGTAAATCTGGGGATACAACCCAATCATTATAACCATTTGTTCGATGTGGAAGTCGCGCATGAAATCACCTCCGATTTCTATAATGCAGCCGAAATCGACACCTTATTAAAAGGGGGCCATGCCACAGTTATTGATGGCTTTCGCAAAGTACTCAATGACCCCATTTTCAAATGGGATGTACATCGAACCAAGGAGGAGTTTCGGGAAGTGGTGTTGAAGCAAGTACAGTTTTTGGCCGATAAGGGATATGGGGCGATGGCCTACCCGGAAGCCTATGGAGGAACCGGCGATATGGAAGGCTATGCCACTATTTTTGAAAACATGATGTATGTAGATGGAAGTCTTACCATCAAATTCGGGGTGCAATTCGGACTTTTTGGAGGCAGTATCCAAAAGCTTGGTACGCAAAAACACCATGACGCCTACTTGACCAATACCGGGCAGGCAAAGTTATTGGGTTGTTTTGCCATGACCGAAACCGGTCATGGATCCAACGTGCGGGGTATCAAGACCACCGCTACCTATGACCAGGCAACCGATAGCCTTATTATACACACTCCTGGAAAAAACGACAACAAAGAATACATCGGCAATGCGCTGCATTCTAAAATGGCCTCGGTTTTTGCCCAATTGATCGTGAATGGAAAAAATGAGGGGGTACATGCAGTTTTGGTACCGGTTCGCGACGCCGAACACAACTTATTACCAGGAGTTACCATTGAGGACAATGGGTACAAACTTGGTCTTAATGGGGTAGACAACGGTAAAATCTGGTTCAATCAAGTTTCGGTACCAAGGGAAAACCTATTGAACAAATATGGGAATATCACCAAAGCGGGCACCTACTATTCTGAAATCAAAAACCCTAACAAACGATTTTTCACCATGCTGGGCACCTTGGTCGGCGGACGAATTTGTGTGGCCAGAGCTGGCTTGGGAGGTGCTAAAATGGCCTTGGCGGTCGCGATAAAGCACGCCTTAAAGAGAAGGCAATTCAACGATAGCATTAAGATACAAGAAGATTTGTTGATGGATTATCCATCACATCAACTACGATTGACCCCACTGGTGGCCAGTGCCTACGTGTATCAGATTACTTTGGACAAAATGATGCGGGTATACTGCGACGAGTCACAGCCCGATAAGCGTAAAGTTGAAACCCAGGTGGCGGGCCTAAAATCGATCATTACCTGGTACGCCAACGATGCCATACAAGAGTGCCGTGAAGCCTGCGGCGGCAAGGGGTATTTGATCGAAAACCGAATCGCCGACCTAAAGGGTGACGTAGACATTTTTACCACTTTTGAAGGCGATAATAACGTCTTATTACAACTAGCGGCGAAAGGCGTACTCTCCGATTTTAAGGCCGAGTTCAACAGTGCTGGCTTTACGGCCGTACTAAAGTTATTGGGCAGTCGTCTCAACGATAAGTTCAACACCATGAACCCAGCTTATACGAACAAGGTGGACAAAGACCATTTGTACAACCCAAAATTTCACAAACATGCTTTTGACTATCGCACAAGGAGGCTTACCTACACCCTGGCGATGCGCATTCGGGATTACATCAAAAAGGGAATGCCTTCTTACCAGGCCTTTCTAAAAGTACAGACCCATTTATTGGCGTTGGGAAAGGCGTATAGTATTGAACTGGCCTACCATACCTATTGCGAATTCACCGATACTATTTCGGATACCAAGAACAAAGAACTGTTTCAGAAATTAGGAACGCTCTATGCGCTTTACGAAATCCGTAAAGATGCCAAATGGTACTTGGAACAAGGGTATATCGGTGGGACCAAATCAAAGGCCATACGACAACGAGTGGAACGTCTATGCACGGAACTGCGCCCTCATATTGGCGTATTGGTCGACGGTTTTGGGATTCCCGACCATTGTATGAGCGCGCCGATTGCTGAATAGACCACAGCCTTATTCAGGGGCCGACTTAACTTTTTCAGGTTTATTCCTTAAGTAGCTTAAACGAGGTCTCCGCAACCTTGGTTTTGACATGTACTATATAGAGACCGCTAGGGTATGTTTCCAAGTTTACGATCGGTTGTGGCTGTTCGGTATTGGCTTGGTATACAATACGACCAGTGATATCAGTAACCGTTATTTGTTTTGTACCCGCCACTCCTGAAATCATTATCCGTTCTTTGGCAGGATTGGGAAACAAACGAATTTCAGAATCAGTCTTCAAATTTGTCGGTAAGGCAACTTTTAAGCTGGTTCCTTGATTCGGAAGATACGAGATTACCAATTTGGCCGAGTCGTAAGTAGTATTTTCCTTGGATGCAAAACGCATTTGATTTCCACTAGCATCTTGAATCAAGACCAGACTATTCAACCCATTGACCAATTGCGCATGATTTATGGAAATAGTGGAAACATTCCCGGTGTTATAATTTTCGTCTATAGATCCGATAAGCCCATTTTCGGTAGGAGCATTCGCCAAGGTAATATTTTCTTCGGTCCAGTTGTTGCTATCGCCATAAAAAACTTGGATTACGCCATTTCCTGGATCTACCTCTGTGGTGAATTGTAATTCTGCTGCTGTAATAGTTCCGTCCAAGCTACTTAGATCGAACATTAGGTACGCCTTTCTGCTACTTCCAGCTCCGGCTGCTATGGTTACCTCATCAAGGCGTGCGCTTCCTTGCAAGAAAACATCGTTTGTCGGCGAAAAAATGCTGGTTTCGGACCATTCCAAGCTACAATCCGCGCTGTATTGATCGTCGCTGTCCTTATGCCAATTACCATACCCGGCGGCCGCTACGGGATCATCCACTTGAATACACCCTGCGGCGAAACTACCCTGCACATCTAAAGACATACTGTTGGAATTGACGCCATTCCTTATATTCAAACCATCCAAGGAGGTATCAAACAAACGAACGGATTGTAGTTGAGTTAGTTGACTCAGATCCATTATTCCGGCTAGACCGTAACAATATCTGATATCGATAAACTCCAAATCCGTATTGGACGCGATATTTACATTTTCTACGGATACCACGGTCAAGGATATGCTTTTTAATTGTTCATTTTCGGAGAAATCCAAATCGTTTCCTAAATTGGCTCCATGTGCTTTAAAGGATGCTAGATTTTCGAAATGCTCCATTCCCGTTAAATCGGCTATGGTACCATTACTTCCCATTGCTCCAATGTCCAAATGGTTTATTGACAAGGCATCATCCAGGCATATAGATTGATTTACGACTCCATCGGAATCATACCCTTGGTCAATTAGTACTTGTTCAAATCGATTATCAGCAATATATACCAATTCGCATGCCTCTACAATTACTTCAACAGATTCCGATTGCACCACAACATCTTCGTTGTCGTATGCATAGGCAGTAATATAATAGGTGCCCGGGGAATTGAATTGAATATTCTTTTTATAGGGGGCTTGGGTTATCGTACCCATACTTACACCTCCTCCTCTTTTAAATTCTACTTTGCTAATCGCCCCATCCAAATCGGATGCAAAGGCTTCCAGCCTAATTGATTCCCCCGTATTAAAACGATCGCCATTGCAAGGTGAAGTTAACAAAGCGACCGGTGCTTCATTGTTTCCCGTATACTCAAAAGCCCCTATATCGTAGTGGTCACCCTGAGGTCTAACCGTATTAATGTAGTCACCGTATACGACCCCTGAAGGCGAAACACCTTGATCTATTAGCTTACTAGACCCTGTTAATCTGAAAATACCGCCTTCCTCATCAAAAAATTCGGGATCATAAAGGGAACTTCTTTCCCCAAACTTCTCTTTTATTGTTAGGTTATCTATAAGAAAGTCACTGTCCTCCTCTGCCTGGGTCCCCGATCCCACATAAAACCTTAACTGAGCAGAACTACTGGTTGCAACCGCCGTGTAAACATATTCCTCCCATTGATTGGTAATTGTGGCAGAACCTGGCCCTTCGGTTATATTCAAATTCTGCCATCCGGTAATTCGTTGGTTGGTGCCCACATTCTTTTTGGCAAAAAAACGCACTTCATAGGTACTACCTACCTCCGCCGTAAAATTATACCATATGTATTTAGATTGCCCAGCAATGTTTAAGACCGACTTAACAGCGTAGTCTCCGGAATAGGAAGCAGAAACAGAATTTAGGCTTAGATAGGCAGGGTTTACATTAAAACCGCTTGTTACATCACTTTCATTAATTTCCGAGGCAGCGTTGGAGGTAATTGCCAGCTCTACAGGTCCAAAACCGGTATTGCTAAAATTACAGTTTTCAAAACTGCTATCATCAATGTCAAGATTAAAACTACCGTTAAAAGCAGTGCTCTCCAGACTTATAACACTGTTAAAAATGCAATTTTTAAAATAGGTACCCTCGTTGGGACAGTCTACCCGAAACAAATCTTGCACATCATTAAATGTACAGTTGTAAAATCCGTTGTTTTGCGCAATCCCGGCAGTAAGATCAAAGCGATCAAAATCTACCCCATAAAGCATGCTATCCCCAATTACATTAAACAGTTTATTATTATACCCCGCACTAAGACTATCCAAATCACCGCCTACTCCGGGATAACCATCATCTTTGTCGGCGAAAACAGCCATGGCCAAGCCATTCACGATCTTACTGTTATGTATTTCGTTGTCATGGGCCCCGTTTCGGAATAAAAAAGAACTCCGATGATCTTTTTCGGTATCTTTTACTTCTTCGTCATGATTCCAAGGTTTACCAATTCCGGTAATACTAATATTATAGGCCTTATTATTGTATACTTCTGCGAAGTTATGTTCAAAATTGGTATTGATAATAGTAGCATTTGACACTGTATTATTGATTGATGCCACCTTATGGCAAATCCCGTGCCCATAATGGTCCAAAGCACCTACCCGTTCCACATATACATCTTCTATCACATTGGAATCCGCCGGATTCACCACTCCACCAGAGGTTCCCAAGGTAATTAGGTAATAATAATCCGTTGGATTCACCGTATGATCACTGTAAACCTTATTGTAGGAATGCTTTTGCTCATCACCACCGGCTATGGTGATGCCCTCGGCCGCAGCATTGATAACTATAGAATTGTGTAATTCCGAATGGTCGCCGCCTACAATCAGCGCTTTACCTTTATAGGCCTTATTTGTAAAACTGCCACACTGTGTAGAAACTATATTCTTAAGGATATTGTATTGGCCACTAGAAATTAGGTTGATATTATAGTACTTGGTCACCTGAAAATTCTCCAAACGAACGAAATTACCGGTAATTTTCAATCCAATGTTAGAATCGTTACTTGTACTAAAATCACCTTCTAAAAGCGGCATAGTGTTGCCATCCAGCTCGTTGTTCAGATTTGGATGAGCTCCTGGGGTGTACTCAAATGTAGAACCAAAACAGCTGGAAATGTCACCAGGGGTAGTGTTATAACCAATGAAGCGTATGGGATTAGAATTGGTACCCGACACACTAATAGTAAGGTTCTTATTCCCATAATTCCCGGCCTTTATCCAAACCGTCTCGCCAGCTTTAGCGGTGGCGAATGCATGCTCAATGTTCCAAGCTTCTTCTTCACTCCTCCCATCTTTATCAGAAGTTCCACTGGTAGTTACATAAAATTCTTGTGCAAAAGCGAAGTTGGTACATGCTATCAACAGTAGCAAAATGTAGTATTTTTTCATTCTAAAAAGATACGCTTATTGCATCTTAACCAATAGAACAATGTTATGAAGTCATTAAAATTCCTTCTAAAGTACCGTTTTAAGCATTTAAAGGTTACTTCTCCTTATGCAGAACGGAAGTATCCAAGAACTCAAGGATATCAATCTTGGCGGTACCGCTCAAGTAGGTTTTGGAAGACCCACTCGAAGTCAATTCAAAATCGGTACGGGCATATACCCGGGCACTAGGGGAACCTTCGGCAATTATTTCGACTCCCTCGGCCTCTAATTTGCGTGCCTTTAAATTGGCATTGTCAAACAAATGGGCACTTAGGGCATAGGTACTTCCTTCGATGGTAGCCGCTGCCGTCTTGACCATTTCGATGGAAGCGCGCTCGGTATCCAAGTAGAGCCCCACATCTATTCTGTCTTTTAACGTGATATTCAAAGTATCGGCTTTTAAATTAAGATCTCCAGAGCTATTGCCTTCCATGTTCAAATTAATAAGGCCGGCATCGATCGCCATATCCAACTTCGAAGACCCGTACAAATTCACGTCGAAGATCTCTGCCGAAACGTTGTCGGTCGTTTCGATTCGTCCCTCCCGTATCAAGACCGAAGCCAGCTGCACATAGTTTACGGTTATTTCGAGCTTTTTCTTTCCAGTGATTCTATAAAAAGAGCTGATATATAAGGTCCCCCCTTCTACCTTGAACTTCAATACATCTATCAAATTATCATCCGCAGTGATATCATAACCTTCTTGTCGCGAGCGTTTCAGCACGATATCCAGGTCATCTATAAGTTCTATGGCATCGAAGGGTGGTAGGGCCTCGGTTACCGTTACAACACTCCTGTTGCCTTTAATTTTCGGTTTGCGCTGTGAGAAGCCTTGGAAACATACGACCAAGGCCATTAAAAAAAATACTTGTTTCATTTTAGTAGTGTTCAGTGTTTTAAAGATATTATAAAAATCTCTCTTTCTATACAATCTGATCTATTTATGACCACGAACCAAAGCAATATTTGGACGCTTGCCATTCACCAATATCAGATCAATTTATCACTTTTTGTTTCGTCTCCGTTAATTGAAAAATACGCTTGTTCGTCAATTTATTCCAGGCCCCATCCGGTGTATTCTGCCTACCTAACAAATAGACGAACTGTATCTCTCGTAAATTTTCCGGGGTATCTTTGATATGTAATTCATCCAGCGATATCTCATAGGTAGCGGTATACCCTTTACCGTCCCGATCAAACCAGTGCACCATTATCTCTTTTGCCATACCCCAGCCCCGTTTCTTGTTAATGTTATCCAAGAGGCTGCCATTTTCTTTTTTCAGGTTAATCGTATGTGATTCCCCATTACGGTACAAAATGTTTATTGCTACCACATTTTCCGTCGTAAATGGATAAAAGTGAGGAGTACCAAAACGTAGGTTTGCTGTTGTGCTTACTGTATTTTTGACCGTGCTTTCTTGCGAAATTGCCTCTAAAGTAGCCACGTATGACGCAACTTCAACGGCAAAGCCCGAAGCGTTTACATCCATATCGGAAAGCCATAAGGTTACCTGCCCTTCTGGCGCAACACCCACTTTAAGCGACAAGGGGCCCTGCGGATGGTCATTGCCCCATTTTTGCTGTAACAACGCATAGTTCTCGTTCCAATACGCTACTATGGTCTGTTTCGGAAATTCAAACTCCAAGGTGTACGTTTTATTGATCCCTACATCCTTCCAGGACAGCTTTACCCGATCGGGAAGGTATTCGGTCGCCTTGGCATGCAAAACGTTTCCAGATGCCATTCCAGACCAGCCGGAGAAGATATTCAATGTCGTGTTTCGAATGATTTCTTCCTCCCCTCGGTAGTATGAGATATTCTGTAGCTGAATATCATATGCCAGCGGTTTTGTCAATTCCAAATTCCAGTTATATTTTTTTTCCTTTGTATACGTACTTTTTGTTAGAAAGTACACACCCGCCAGGGCCAGTATAACAAGCAGGGTAATCACGAGGGATAATTTCATAAAATCATATTTGAGTGCAAACAACAGTATTTGCACGGATTCTGTCTAAGCGGCACACAAACCTAAAATAGCCATTTAAGCACTGACCTATTTTCTGGAGTTTAACGCCTGACCGCCACTTACCGATTTAATACAACACCTACGCTTACGCCTATCGACATATGTGACAATTTAAACCTGTGTGCGCCTCCCCATCCCCTAGCGCATTTCTCTTAGTACTATCAATAAAAATGCCCAACTTGTTCAGTTGGGCATTTTTTTATATCACGAAGCTAACTCTTTAGTGATTTAGCTCTTCTTCATCTTCTTGTAGTGGTATGGTCTGCGGCACAAAATCCTGTCCGGGGATGATATACTCTCCATTCTTGTCAACCTTGCTGTAATCATATGCCCAACGGTGTACTTCGGGAATAGGACCATCCCAGTTACCATGAATATGTTTCACTTCCGCTGTCCATTCCAAAGTGTTCGAATTCCATGGGTTTTTTGGTCCTTTCTTTCCATAGAAAATACTATGGATAAAGTTGTACAAGAATACCAGCTGTGCGAGACCCGCTATCAGTGCGAATACCGTCATGAGCACTTGCACATCTGTAAATTCATCGAACATTGGGAAGGCCGTGTTCTCATAGTAACGTCGTGGCACCCCTGCCATCCCAACAAAGTGCATCGGGAAGAATACCCCGTAGGCACACACTGCGGTCACCCAAAAGTGGACGTATCCTAAATTTTTGTTCATCATTTTTCCTTCGAACATCTTAGGGAACCAATGATATACGCCCGCAAACAAACCATATAGGGCGGAGATACCCATTACCAAGTGGAAATGCGCCACCACAAAATAAGTGTCATGTACATTAATATCCAGGGTACTATCCCCTAGGATGATACCGGTAAGTCCACCCGTAATAAAGGTAGACACCAACCCAATGGAAAACAGCATGGCCGGATTGAGTTGAAGGTTTCCTTTCCATAAGGTCGTTATATAGTTAAAGGCCTTTACCGCAGACGGTATCGCAATCAACAAAGTGGTAAAGGTAAACACCGATCCCAAGAACGGATTCATACCGGAAATGAACATATGGTGCCCCCATACAATGGTAGATAAGAAGGCAATCGCCAAAATAGATGCCACCATCGCCCGATATCCGAAAATGGGTTTCCGTGCATTGGTAGACATCACCTCAGAGGTAATCCCCAAAGCAGGTAATAATACAATATACACCTCAGGGTGCCCTAAGAACCAAAACAGATGCTCGTACAATACAGGTGATCCCCCTTGGTAATGCAAGACTTCTCCCTGAATGAAAATATCCGACAGGAAGAACGATGTTCCAAAACTTCTATCCATGATCAGCAACAAGGCTGCCGACAATAATACGGGGAATGAAATAACACCGATTACCGCTGTTACAAAAAACGCCCAAATGGTCAATGGCAAGCGGGTCATTGACATTCCTTTGGTGCGCAGGTTCAATACGGTGACGATATAGTTCAACGAACCTAAAAGGGAAGAGGCAATAAAAATGGCCATAGACACCAACCAAAGGGTCATTCCCATACCGGAGCCAGGCTGTGCCATCGGTAGCGCGCTTAACGGTGGATAAATCGTCCACCCCGCTGCTGCAGGTCCCGCCTCCACGAACAAAGAAATCACCATGATTACCGACGAGGTAAAGAACATCCAATACGACAGCATATTCAAGAAACCGGAGGCCATATCACGTGCTCCGATCTGCAATGGAATCAATAAATTACTAAAGGTACCACTAAGCCCTGCCGTTAATACAAAGAATACCATGATGGTACCATGGATGGTCACCAGGGCCAAATACATATCGGCATCCATTACGCCATCCGGGGCCCATTTGCCCAATACCGCTTCAAACAACATGAACGACTCTCCAGGCCATGCAATCTGCATTCTGAACATCAATGACATGGCAATCCCGATGAAGCCCATAATCAAACCAGTAATCAAATACTGCTTTGCGATCATCTTATGATCCTGACTGAAAATATATTTTGTTACAAAGGTCTCCTTGTGATGGTGGTGCTCCTCATCGTGAGCGTGATCATCTGCATGTGCATGTGCTGTTACCGACATAACTTCAATTTTTTATTTAATATCTTCTTTTTATAGCCTTATTCCGAAGCGGCCATTGTTTGGCCAAATGTTTGTTGGGACGCAATCCATGCTTCATACTCTTCTTGCGTCTCCACGATAATCTTCATTTGCATATTGTAATGCGATCTCCCACATATCTTATTACATAACAAGATATAGTCATACTCCCAGGGGTCCGAATTGTCCTCTCCCTTGGCGGCTCTTTCCGCGCGAATCGCATTCGTTCGTTTTACCTTATCGATTACATCCGGATCTTGACGAATTTGCTCCGTTGTTTTGATAGGGGTAAACGAAAACTCGGTCGTCATACCCGGCACGCAATTCATCTGAGCCCTAAAATGAGGCATATAAGCCGAGTGCAATACATCTTGCGAACGCATCTTAAAGTTTACCTTTCGTCCAACAGGAAGGTGCAGCTCTTTTACGATCACATCATCCGTAGCGTAGCTATCGCCTTCATCCAAGCCCAATACATTGGCCCTATCAATATCGATCATTCGTACGTTTGCCTGGCCCAACACATTGTCATTACCCCCGTAGCGGGCAGTCCAGTTAAACTGTTGTGCGTATAACTCAACGATTAACGGATCGTCTTCATCATTTACATCCATGATGGTGGTCCATGTATACAATCCCCATAGTATGAGGCCCGCCAATACGATTACAGGAATAATGGTCCATATAAACTCCAAGCGATCGTTATCGGCATAAAACAACGCTTTGTTCCCTTTCTTACCACGATACTTATACCCAAAATAGTGCAGTAACGCCTGGGTGATAAACTGTACGATAAAGATGATTACAAAAGAAACCAACATTAGATAATCGTACTCTTCGCCATGGGCAGAAGAGGCATCCGGCAAAAAGAACTTGCTATACTTCCAAAAACAGAAAATCGTAATCAGGTAGGTGAACACCATAAAGGCAAACAACAGATACCCGTTGTTCTTGTTATCCTCATCGTTCGCTATTTGCGCATGTTCTGATTTCAGCTGGGACAATTCAAATATCTTGGTCATTTGCCAAATTGCAATTGCCACCAGTGCTAAAACAGCTAAAGTTAATACTGTAGTCATCGTATGTCTTTCTATTATACTTTAATCGTACTAATAATGAAAATGCTTGCTCTCCTCGATAAACGGATTTCGTTTCGGCTGCAACGGTTGTGTTGACAAGGCCCTGAATATCCAAAAAATAAAGAGTCCGGCAAAGAATAAAATCGCGCTTATCTCGGGGATACCAATAAACCATTGATCCCCTACCGTAGCCGGCATAATGGCGTTAAAAATATCCATATAGTGCCCTGCAAGTATTACGATCCCCGCCATGATCACAAACCAATTGATGCGTTTGTAATCACTATTCATCAACAACAGTACGGGAAACAAGAAATTCATGGCTACCATTCCGAAGAACGGCAATCTGTAATCTTGGATACGGGTCACGTAATAGGTTACTTCCTCCGGTATATTCGAATACCAGATCAGCATGAATTGCGAGAACCAAAGGTAGGTCCAGAAGATACTGATCCCGAACATGAACTTGGCCAAATCATGGATATGGCTATCGTTCACCTGTTCTAAATGTCCTTTTGATTTTAAGTATACGGTCACCATGGCGATCACGGTAATACCGGAAACGAACATGCTGGCAAAAATATACCAACCGAACAGGGTACTGAACCAGTGTGGATCTACACTCATAATCCAATCCCATGACATCATCGATTCTGAAATAAGATAGAATACCAAGAAGGCCGCTGAAATTCTGAAATTCAACTTGAAGTTCGAATCATCGCTTGCCGCATCTTGTTTGATCGATAGCTTCCGAGAATATTCACGATACAAGATCCAACCGCCCAAAAAGATGGCCGCTCTTACCAAAAAGAAAATAGGATTTAAGAAACCTGCTTTTCCTTGTAGCAATTTATCATGTGCTACCACATCGGCATCCATCCATACGAACAAATGGTTCATATGCATCACCGACAATACCAAGATGACGAAAACAATGATTCCACCAGGTACGAGATACGCAGTAATCCCCTCCATTACGCGAAACAATAAGGGAGACCAACCCGCCTGGGCGGCCCGTTGTATGGCGTAGAATGCCAATACCCCTAGTGCAATCATAAAGAAAAAGAAAGCAGCTACATACAATGCGGCCCACGGTTTATTTTGTAGTTGGTGCAGCACATGCTCACCATGTGACATCGCATGACCTCCTTCGGCATGCTCCTCAGCGGTTGCGCCATGGCTATCCGCTACGGCATGATCCGCTTCCGCTGCATGACCACCTCCGTGCCCATCGTCGTGTGCCGCTACCATCGCCAAAGCTTCTGCCTCTGTACTGGGAGCGCTGAGAAAACCATATCCCATTCCCAAAACACCGACTGCCATCATGATGATAGAAGCCATTTTTAATCTGTTAGAAATCGTATACATATCTTTCTACTAAGTCTTATTTTGTTAGGTCTTGTTTGAGCTTCATTACGTACTCCGACACTTGCCACATTTCATGGTTGTTCATCTGTGAGGCATAAGAACCCATTGAGTTCAAACCATACTGCATGGTGTGGTATGTGGTTCCGACGGTAATATTACGCGCTGCGTCGGCGTAGCTAGGCACACCCAATATTTTTTCACGTTTTACCAAAGTGCCTTGTCCTGCTCCCTTGTTTCCATGACAGATGGCACAATAAATACCGTACAATTCCCCACCAACCGCCAAATTCGCTTCTCTTTGCAATGAGTCCAAAGGGCTTGGGTTCAACCGTGCCAACTCTTTCCCTTCCGGCGTGTTTTCAAAACCGTAGGGCATCCAACCCCTAGAAATGGTATTCTCGGCCGGAAGCATCGCTTCTTGTTGTGAGGGAAGAAAATCTACCTGCTCGTAGGTTTCATACCCTACAGGTTCGTACATATTGGGCATGTATTGGTAGTTGGGCCTGCTTTTATCGGCACAAGAGGCTGCCAAGACAACCAAGGTGACTACTACTCCTAATTTTATAAAACTATTCATATTTAATGAAGGTTTTTTTCTGAAATATTTATCTCTACCGCTCCTGTATCGGCCAGCAAGTCTTTCAATTCCTTTTCGTTTCCGTGCACTTCTATTTCCATCACAAAGTGATCATCGGTTGTTCGCACGTCTGGATTCTCTGCCTTTTTAAAGGGCCATAGCCGACTTCTTAGATAGAAGGTGATAACCATTAAGTGGGCCGCAAAGAAGACGGTAAGTTCAAACATGATCGGAACAAAGGCCGGCATGTTCTCCAAGTAACTAAAACTTGGTTTTCCCCCAATATCCTGTGGCCAATCTTTGATCATAATATAGTTCATCATGGTGATGGCTACTGCCAACCCGACACAACCATACATAAAAGAGGTAATGGCTATTCGTGTTGGAGCCAACCCCATTGCCTTGTCCAAACCATGCACGGGAAACGGGCAGTACACTTCTTCAATATGGTGTTTGGCCGCCTTTACCTTTTTGACCGCGTGCATTAGCACATCGTCATCGTTGTAATAAGCCTGTATTACTTTGCTAGCTGACATACTTATTTTTTATCGTTTAATGTTTTAGCCTGACCTGCCCAATCGTCTCGTTGTGCCCTTCCCGGGAACGCCCCGGTCAGTGCATCTAACATATCGTATTCGGTTTTCGTCATTCGACTTACTTGGGCAAAGGTGAAAATACCGATCTCGTTCAAGGTCTCTTCCATCTTTGGTCCTATTCCTTTGACCTTCTTCAAATCATCTGCCGTCTGTGTCGCGGCATCGAAGGTTCCAATACTTGCCAAAAGACTTGAAGCATCTTTTTTGGTTTCCACTACCGGTGCCGGAGTTTCTTCCACTTTTTCAACGATCGCTTCTGCAGCTTTGGCCGTTTTTTCTATTTGATATAGCGGTTTGCCTGCATCCCGTAATTTCTTATACCGTTCTCCCGAAGATTTTAATATCGATTTCACTTCCGCCTGTGCTATAACAGGGAAGGTTCTTGCATATAATAGGAACAATACAAAGAAAAACCCGATGGTACCAATGAAGATTCCGATATCCACAAAGGTCGGAGAAAACATGGTCCAAGAAGAAGGTAGGTAATCTCGATGCAACGAGGTTACGATGATCACAAAACGCTCGAACCACATTCCAATGTTTACGATGATCGAAATAAAGAACGAGAACATAATGCTGGTACGTAGTTTTTTGAACCACATAAACTGCGGGGAGAACACATTACAGGTCATCATTGCCCAATAGGCCCACCAGTAAGGTCCTGTAGCCCTGTTCAAGAACGCATACTGTTCGTACTCCACGCCAGAGTACCATGCCATGAACAATTCGGTAATATAGGCACAGCCCACGATAGAGCCCGTGATCATGATTACGATGTTCATCAACTCTATGTGCTGCACCGTAATATAGGCTTCTAGATGACATACCTTCCGCATAATGATCAAGAGGGTGTTCACCATGGCAAAACCGGAGAAAATCGCCCCGGCCACAAAGTAGGGAGGGAAAATCGTGGTATGCCATCCTGGTATTACCGAAGTAGCAAAATCGAACGATACAATGGTGTGTACTGAAAGTACCAAGGGTGTTGCCAAACCGGCCAATACCAAGGATACTTCCTCAAAACGTTGCCAATCTTTCGCACGCCCACTCCATCCGAAGCTCAATAGGCTATAAATTTTCTTTTGAAACGGTAGAATGGCCCGGTCGCGAAGCATCGCAAAATCAGGTAACAATCCCGTCCACCAGAATACCAAAGAGACTGACAGATAGGTAGATATTGCAAATACATCCCACAGCAGGGGAGAGTTAAAGTTTACCCATAACGACCCAAATTGGTTCGGGATCGGCAATACCCAATACGCCAACCAAGGACGCCCCATGTGTATGATCGGGAAAAGTCCGGCCTGAATCACCGAGAAGATGGTCATCGCCTCTGCAGAACGGTTGATCGCCATTCTCCATTTCTGACGGAATAACAACAGTACCGCAGAAATCAAGGTTCCGGCGTGACCGATTCCTACCCACCAAACGAAGTTGGTAATATCCCAAGCCCAGTTGACCGTTTTATTCAATCCCCAAGTTCCGATACCGGTTGAAATGGTGTAAATGATACAGCCGACACCCCAAAGAAATGCCGCCAAGGCAATGGAAAAAACAATCCACCAGTGCTTGTTGGCCCTGCCCTCTACAGGAGCGGCAATATCCACTGTAACATCGTGGTAGCCTTTGTCTCCAACTACTAAGGGTCTTCTAATTGGTGCTTCGTAATGCGACGCCATAGACTTATATTATAGTTACTTTCTTATTGTATTGATTGTTATGCTTCGTTGGTATTCCTCACTTTTACATGATAGAACACGTTTGGCTTGGTCCCTACATGCTCCAACAAGTGGTACATACGGTCGCTCTCCGCCAATTTTGATACCTTACTTTCCTTGTCGTTCACATCACCGAAAACAATTGCCCCACTATTACAGGCAGAGGAACAAGCCGTTTGGAACTCCCCGTCTTCGATTACGCGCCCTTCTCGTTTGGCATCTAAAATGGTTTTTTGTGTCATTTGGATACACATAGAACATTTTTCGATCACCCCTCTTGAACGAACGTTCACATCAGGGTTTACGACCATTTTACCCAGGTCGTTGTTCATGTGATAATCGAACTCATCATTATTGTTATATAAGAACCAGTTGAAACGACGTACTTTATACGGACAGTTGTTGGCACAATAACGTGTACCGACACAACGGTTATAGGCCATATGGTTTTGCCCCTGTCTACTGTGCGAAGTTGCCGCAACCGGACAAACCGTTTCACAAGGTGCATGGTTACAATGCTGACACATGACAGGTTGAAAGGCTACCTGTGGATTGGCGGAAGGATCTTCCATCTCCCCAAAACCACCCAAAGAACCTTTGTCGCCCCATAGCCCATCAAATTCTTCTTTCTTGGTATCATCCTGCTCAAAGGTATCTTCCGAAGAATAGTAACGGTCGATACGCAACCAATGCATATCCCTTGACTTTCGCACTTCTTCTTTCCCTACTACCGGTACATTGTTCTCTGCATGACAGGCAATCACACAAGCGCCACAACCGGTACAGGCATTCAAATCGATAGACATGTTGAAGTGATGCCCGATCGAACGATCAAAACTATCCCAAAGATCTACCGACGTCGCCGGCACTTCCTGGTGATTCAAAGAAACCACCGGCTGCACGTTCCATTCCGCGTGGTTTTTCGTATTGAATATCTCCAAGGTGGTCTCCTTGATAATATCCCCCCTACCCATCAGGGTTTTATGTAATTGTATACAGGCAAATTCGTGATTCCCGGCCGCCTTCTCAATAGAAACCGACTGTACATTCTTAAAATCTTGATACAGCGGATAGGCGTTCACCCCCGTTTGCATCTCTGCCTTCATCCCGGCTTTTTTACCATACCCTAAAGACAAGCCCACAGAACCATTGGCTTGGCCGGGCTGAATGATTACAGGAACATTTTGTATCGTTACGCCATTAACGGTTACATTGGCATAGCTACCATCTAACCCGCCGTTGGCGACATTCTCGTTTACAAATCCCTTTGCTTCGGCATCGGCTTTGGATACCGTAATATAATTATCCCAAGACACGCGGGTAATCGGGTCGGGGAATTCTTGCAACCATGGGTTGTTGGCCTGTTGCCCATCACCCATGCCTACTTTCGAATACAGTGTAAGTTCCATTCCCGAAACATTGGCATTGGCGAGACTGCGTACCGCCGCATCAATAGAAATTGAAGTAGCTGGCGCTTCCTCTTCGGTCATTTCCACTTCCACGACCTCTTCCTTATCGCCATCGGCCATTACGGCCACAGGATCCACGGTTTCCACGACCTCCATCACTTCGCCGTTCGAAACGCTAAAAACACCGTCATGGAGTGCTTTGTTCCAATCTGCCCCGTTCAGGATAAACGTGGTCCACGTTTCTTTTACATAATCATAATAGCTTTTATCGCTACCCATCCATTTTAAGAGGGCAGTCTGCAACTGACGCGTATCAAACAATTCGCGTATCGTTGGCTGCATTAGGCTATAATGCCCTTTTTTGATTTGCGCATCGCCCCAAGATTCCAAATAGTGGTTGGCGGCCGCGGCATACTGAGTCAATTCCGCCGTTTCGTTGTAGTTTTTAGAAAACAATACAGACAAGCCTACATTGCCGATACCTTCCGCAAAATCAGCAGCATTTGGCAAACTGTAGGCAGGGTTCACACCATCCATAATGAGCGTGCCGACCTTCCCTGCCTTCATATCGGCTATCAAAGCATTTACCGCTTTGTTATTACCTTGTCGTACATAGCGTGGTGCTTTCGCATCAAATGCCTTGCTACCGAGCATCTCATTGATCGCCAATACCACGGCTTGGGCATTTACATCGTCCAAACCGGTCACTACCACGGCACCGTTTCTATTTTTTCGTATTTCGGCCACGACCCCGTCAATGGCTTTTTCAGCAGCCTGTGGCAATTCGCCCCCAGCACTACTACCATTTAATTTTGCATACAACTTCGCCAATGCGATCATTTGCATTGAAGGCGTCAACGGAACACGTTTGTCGGCATTGGCGCCCGTAAGTGACATATTCGCCTCAAACTGCACGTGTCGCGACATCTTACCATTCTTGGGAACGCGCCCCTTGGCATAGCCTGCATCGTAACCGCCTCCTTGCCAATCTGACAGGAAATCCGCACCGAACGATACAATGACGTCCGCTTGTTCAAAATCATAATCGGCCATTGCACGCTCCCCGTAACGCGCCTCAAAGGCCGTTAAGGCAGCCTCCTCCGAAATTGCATCATAGGTTACATGGCTGACATTCCCATACTTGGCTTTGAACTCGGCGACCAAACGATCCGTAGACGGACTCGCATAGGTCTGCGTCAATAATACCGTTTGCTTCCCAGCACCCAACTTTGCTTTTACCGCATTGTCCAAATCGTCCCAGCTTACCGCCTCGCCATTCGCCATGGGGCCTTGCAAGCGGGTACTGTCATACAATCCTAAAACAGACGCCTGTACCCTGGCATTGGCACCACCGCCAACCTTTGCATCGGTATTGTTCTCTAATTTAATAGGGCGCCCTTCGCGTGTTTTAATCAGCACGCTGGCAAAATCAAATCCGTTTGCGATGGTGGTCGCGTAGTAATTCGCCACTCCCGGCACAATGCGATCTGGTTGCACCACATAGGGAATCGATTTAATGACCGGCCCTTCACAGGCAGCCATGGTGGCCGCCGCAGTACTGAAGCCCACGTACTTTAAAAAATCCCGTCGATTGGTATTGGTCGACTCCAATTTCTCTTTGTCCCCCAAAAACTCATCCACAGGAATTTCCTCTACAAATTCGTTCTGCTTTAGCGTCTCAACAATGGAATCGTTCGGATTAAGTTCCGCTTCGTTTTTCCAATATACCTTGTTTGATGCCATACGTTTAGTTCTGTATTTAGCTACTTGTTCTGATTAATAATGACACTTTCCACATTCCAACCCGCCCATCTGCGCAGCAGTAAGGGTTTCAACACCATATTTCCTGGAAAGTTCCGCATGTATTTTTTCGTAGTACGCATTGCCCTCTACCTTCACATTCGTCTCTCTGTGACAATTAATACACCAGCCCATCGTAAGGGGAGAGAATTGATACATGATCTCCATTTCCTCTACCGGTCCATGGCAGGTTTGACATTCAACCCCGGCCACCGATACGTGCTGCGAGTGATTGAAATAGGCAAAATCGGGAAGGTTGTGGATTCGGACCCATTCTACCGGCTGACTTTCACCCGTATACTTTTGGTTCTCTTCATCCCAACCCACTGCTTTGTACAATTTTTTGATTTCCTTGGTGTAGAATTCGTTCGTATACCCGTTGGCAATATCTTCTTGACTAGGACCTTCGGCATTGCCTTTGTATTCGTAGATGGACTTGTGACAATTCATACACACGTTCAACGAAGGAATTCCCGAATGTTTGGATACCCGTGCCGACGAGTGACAATACTTACACTCGATCTTATTGTCCCCTGCATGTATCTTATGCGAATAGTGGATAGGCTGAATCGGGGCATACCCTTGATCTACTCCTACCTGCATCATCCAACCATAGGCAAAGTACGCACTCCCCAACAACAGAAAGATAACCGACACCAATACCAGGAACTGGTTCTGCACGAAGGCCTTCCAAAGCGGTTTGCGTTTCGGATGTTCCTTTTCAACATCCACCCCATTGGCCTCCATTACCCTGCGAAGGGTCTTGTTCACCGAAATCAACATAAACACCAACAAGCCGAAAACCAAGGCAAGGGCCCCTAAAATCACATTGTTGGAGATTCCGCCACCAGCAGATTCTACCGGAACAACCCCAGGACCAGGTGTGCCCGGAGTAGGAGTAGGCGGCGGCGCAGCGGTGTACGCCAAAATATTATCGATATCCCCATTTGAAAGCGTAGGGAAAGCGGTCATGGCCGCTTGGTTGTATTCTGCATAAATTTTTACGGCATACGGATCACCGGATTTGATCATGCCCGGACTGTTCTTGATCCATTTGTACAACCACTCACGATCCAAACCTTCCTCCTCGGCCAAACGTGCCTCGACATTTGCCAAAGCCGGGCCGGTCATTTTACGATTGAGTGCGTGACAGGCGGCACAGTTTTGATTAAAAAGCGCCTTTCCCTTGGTGGCATCCCCGCCTGCGGAAGCATCGGCCGCTTCTTCGACAGCCGCTTCAACAACAGCGGCCTCTTCTTCTTGAGAAAAGACGGAAAGAGTGAAAAATAAGGAGACTAAAAGACTTACACCAGACAGCTTGGTAAGTTGATTGCGGTACAGAACCTTTCTCATAAGTAGCATATTTCAATCCTAATCTTGGCATGATTTTTCCTATAATTAAGTGATTGATTACAGGTTGGTTTTATCACTACCCAAATTGCATGCAAAAATACGACATAGACTTTATTTGGAAAATCTTAACGTATCGATAATTTATAATTTATAACTGTTCTAAATAATGGAAATTAATTTCTGTTTGATCCCTAAAAAATTACTTTTGCTTTAACTTTTTTTCCTAACACCATGACTTTCATGAAAATACTAGCTTCCATAGGCCTAATGGTCTTTTGCATGAGTTTCGCAAACGCTCAGAAAGGAACTGTAAACGTTCAACAAGATCAAAAAATAGATCAATTGCTCGAGATTTATGAATCGGTACTTTCGAACGCCGAATACTATCGTATTCAAGTAGGTTTTGGTTCGTTGGCGAAGGCAAATCGCATCAAGGCAGCTGTAGAGCAAGACTTTCCCCTAATGCCCTCTAAAATTGATTTTGATTCTCCTACGTATCGGGTACGCATCGGCAGATTTAAGACCCGTATCGCGGCCGAGCGGAAATTCAAAGAAGTACGTCAAAAATACCCGGATGCCATGCTGTTGAAACCCAAAAAATCGAAGCGGTAAATTGATTTGCGTAGCGGGGACAAGAACTATTTTCTACCCGTTAGCATCAAATGCGGAAAACCGATGTATTCACTTCCTTTAGCGTCGTTCTTCTATTGTAAATCCAAAGATTTTCAACGAAAACTAGCTTGGAAAAAAGAAGCTGTTACAATGCGAGTGCCAGATGGATATTCTTCTCTTTCCCCAAGGACGCTCTGAATATACTGCTCATAAGCCCCATCTAAAAAAGAATGGTTGATCAGCTTTAGGCTGCCGAAATTGATATCACCGCTCGTTATCTCCCCATCAGGGAACATATTGTCATACAAGTCTTTTTTTGAGAAATCTAGCGATGTTGTACCCATTCCGTGAATTTCAAAGGTATAAACAGGATCATCAAAATTCGATTGTCCATTGGTAAACTTAACGGTGTTAAAATGATGTTCCGTCAATGAATTCATTTGAAAATTATCCAAACTATCATCAACCAAAGTCGCCTCATATATGGGTAATTCAAACGTCAGGCCTACCGGCAAACCAAACGCTATTATCTCGTAGGCTCGAGGAAAATCACTACAGCAGTTTAAAAATGCACTCAGCTTGTAATTATCGTAAATACCTTCTGGATAATACAGCTTGGCCTTCGCACTGCCCGACTGGTCTATCAGTTTTAGTTTTCTCCCAGCATCCTCATCAACAAACCCACTTAGGCTCACACCGAAAATGCTTACCGATGGAAAATCAAGGGTTACACTGTTTTCAACAAATGGCAATTCGGTAAAATCCAGCGACACCTCGGCATTTCGCTCCAAACGCGCATTATAGTAATACCTCGGTTCACTATCATTAGAACCTAAAAAGGCGGCATAAAAAGAGCCAGGGTAATCTTTTAAACCAAAGTTGTTGCTATAACTACCGCCATTCCCCGTACTCCTCATTGCTCCTGTGTTGGGCTGGTTCAAAGATTCGATGTCATCTCCAGTATTTAGGAGCGAAAATAAAAACTGGTCACCGTTTCCGTTGGTCGGGGTATCCTCCAAGACGTACATACCACCTTTCACATCCGTAAATGTATGAACTGCCACCTTGTAGGCAGCTTCCGAACTATCCCTGATGAGATAAGTAAAGTCGTATGCCAAATCACCATCCACTTCCATCGCAATCTCATTCAAGGTATTATTAAGCAACTCCTTTCTTGACAAAACCTCCCCGTTTGCATTGCTCAACAGCATCTCACCTTGTAAAGAATTACCAAAAAAATCGCCATCGACCTGAATCGAAATTGACAACACCTCCGTTTCATCCTCCTCTTGCCCTTCCCCTCCAGGCGGATTCTGACCTCCTTCTATAACCCCGCCATTCATGTCAGGAGGAACCATCTCAGTGCCGTCGGAACTGCAGGAGAAAAAAAATACGACCGCCAAAAAAATCAAACACTTTTTCATGTCTTTATATTTCAGAACTAAAAATCAAAAGTTACACCGAAAAAATGGTTTTCCCCTGCAGAATCCATTAAACAAAACAAAAAGCCGTTAAAAAACAAAAAGCCCGATACTTCCGTATCGGGCATTACTATCTAGTATTGTTCCTAAATATTCTACAATTTCATCGAGACATTTCGCTACAGCGGCTATTTCAACTTCTTTTTGACCGCCACTTCCTGGAACGACTCTACGATATCCCCAATATGAATGTCGTTGTAGTTCTTGATCTGCAGACCACAATCGTACCCTTTGGAAACCTCCTTGGCATCGTCCTTGAAACGTTTTAGAGAAGCCAACTCTCCTGTATAAACCACCACACCATCTCGAATTAAACGAATACCGGCGTTGCGGAAAATCTTTCCACTGGTCACCATACACCCTGCAATGGTCCCCACCTTCGAAATCTTAAAGGTCTCCCGAATTTCTGCATTTCCGGTAATTTCTTCCTTAATCTCTGGCGAAAGCATCCCTTCCATGGCATCTTTCAGGTCATTGATGGCATCGTAAATGATCGAATACATGCGCACATCAATTTCTTCCTTATCGGCAATATCTCGCGCATTGCCCATTGGGCGTACGTTGAATCCGATAATGATCGCATCGGAAGCAGAAGCTAACAACACATCTGACTCGGTAATGGCACCAACTCCCTTGTGAATGATATTCACTTGAATTTCCTCCGTAGAAAGTTTCTGGAACGAGTCGACCAAGGCCTCCACAGAACCATCCACATCCCCTTTTAGGATAATATTCAATTCTTTAAAGTCTCCTAAGGCAATACGTCTTCCGATTTCATCCAAGGTGATATGACGTTGTGTACGAACGGATTGTTCACGGAACAACTGTGCTCTCTTCGAAGCGATTTGCTTGGCTTCGCGCTCATCGGCAAGCACATTGAACTTATCACCTGCCTGCGGAGCACCGTCCAAACCAAGAATGGACACCGGGGTCGCCGGACCGGCCAGCGCGACTTCTTTGCCACGCTCATCCTGCATGGCCTTTACTTTTCCACTATGGGTACCGGCCAATACGTAATCTCCGATTTTCAAGGTACCACCTTGTACCAAAATGGTAGAAACGTACCCGCGTCCCTTATCCAGGAAGGCCTCGACTACGGTACCGGAAGCTAGTTTATCCGGATTCGCCTGTAACTCGAGCAATTCCGCTTCGAGCAACACCTTTTCCAACAGCTCTTTTACCCCTGCCCCTGTTTTTGCGGAGATATCATGGGACTGAATTTTACCACCCCAATCTTCTACCAACAGATTCATTTGTGCCAGCCCCTCCTTAATCTTGTCAGGGTTGGCGGTGGGCCTATCTATTTTATTGATTGCAAATACCATCGGAACCCCTGCCGCTTGCGCATGGCTAATGGCTTCCTTGGTCTGCGGCATGATATCATCATCGGCCGCAATCACGATCACTGCAATATCGGTGACCTGTGCACCCCTGGCACGCATAGCGGTAAACGCTTCGTGACCGGGTGTATCCAAAAAGGTAATCGTTTGCCCATCTTCCAAGGTGACACCGTACGCACCGATATGCTGGGTAATACCTCCGCTCTCACCGGCGATTACATTGGCTTCCCTCACATAATCCAAGAACGAGGTCTTACCATGGTCAACATGCCCCATTACGGTAACAATCGGAGCTCTTCCCTTCAAATCTTCCGGAGCATCTTCGGCCTCCTCGATCGCCTCATCGATTTCTGCGGTCACAAACTCGACCTCATACCCAAATTCATCGGCTACGATCGAAAGTGTTTCCGCATCCAACCGCTGATTCATGGTCACCATCATACCCAACGACATACAGGCAGAAATAATATCGGTAGTAGACACATTCATCATCGTAGCTACCTCACTGGCGGTAACAAACTCGGTTACCTTTAAAATCTTATTTTCAAGTTCTTGTTGCTCAAGATCTTTTTCTGTCTGCTGACGGTGTTGATCCCTTTTATCTCTTCGATACTTGGCGCCTTTTCCTTTTTTGGACTTTCCTTGTAATTTCTCCAAGGTCTCGCGCACTTGTTTCTGTACATCTTCTTCGGAAGGCTCTACCTTGGGAGCTCCATACCGCTGTCCAACGCCCTTGCGCTGCCCTGAACGGTTACGGTCACCCCCCGAACCTCCAGGATTGCTAATAATTCGTTTTCTACGCTTCTTGCGATCGGTTCCCGACCCTTGCGCAGGTTTGGCTTCCTCTTTTTTCTTTTTGGGCTTTTCAAACTTTGCAAGATCGATCTTATCCCCCATGATCTTAGGCCCGCTAAGCTTCTGGTATTGGGTCGCTATTTTTTCGGGCTCTTCGGAAGACGCTTCCTTGTCTTTTTCCGCAGCCTCTTCTTCTTTGCCTACACTCTTTTTGGTCGCAGCTTCCCCCTTGGTGTCTACTTCTGGCCCCTGCGTTTCGGTCTCTGCCGTGACGGCTTTTTCCGATACAACTACCGGTTTCTCTTCGGTCACCGCCGACTCTTTCTCCTTGGTCGCTGGCTTCTCCTCCCCATTGGAGGCTGTCTTTTTACCGGCATCCAAATCAATTTTGCCGACCGTTTTCGGTCCGCTCAACTCCGCCTTGGCCTTAATGACCCTTTCCGATGCTGCCGCTCTCCTTTCGCGCTCTAGCCGTCGTTCTTCCTGCTCTTGCTCCAAACGAATCCTAATAGCCTCTTTCTCCTTGCGTTTTTCCTCCCCTACCTCTTTTGATGCAACTTTCTTGCTCATATCGGTCTGGAACTCGTCTTGGAGCACCTGGTATACCTCGTCGGAAATCTTGGTCGTGGGTCTGGCCTCGATGGTATGCCCTTTGGAGGCAAGATAATCGACCGCCCTATCCAACGAAATATTAAGCTCCCGGAGGACCTTGTTAAGCCTTATTTTTGCATTCTCTGCCATAAATTGTATTCCGTAAAATCCTTAATTCGCCGCTAATATAGCTAATCTTCTAGTTCTTCTTTTAGTATGCGCACAACTTCTGTAATCGTTTCTTCTTCCAAATCGGTTCGTTTTACCAACTCGTCGACATCTTGCTCTAGGATACTTCTAGCGGTATCCATTCCAATTTTCTTAAATTCCTCAATGATCCACGCATCGATTTCATCGGAAAATTCCGCCAGTTCCACATCTTCTTCCACTCCTTCTCGGAAGACGTCTATTTCATATCCTGTTAACTGACCCGCCAAGCGAATGTTGTGCCCTCCGCGACCGATCGCCTTTGAAACTTCCTCTGGCTTTAAATAGACCTGGGCAGTCATTTTTTCATCGTTCAACTTCACTGAAGATACCCGTGCAGGGCTTAAAGCCCTGGTGACCATTAACTGTGGGTTTCCCGTCCAGTTGATCACATCAATATTCTCATTGCCCAACTCACGTACAATTCCGTGTATTCTAGATCCTTTCATTCCGACACAGGCCCCTACCGGATCTATTCTGTCATCATAGGAATCAACCGCTACTTTTGCCTTTTCACCAGGGATACGAACCACTTTCTTAACCGTAATCAAGCCATCGAACACTTCTGGTATTTCCTGGAAGAACAACTGCTCCAAAAATTTTGGGGAACTACGCGACATGATGATCGCGGGCTTACTCCCCTTGAGCTCTACACTCTCAATAATTCCTCTTACATTGTCTCCCTTTCTAAAGAAATCGGAAGGTATTTGACGATCTTTTGGCAAAATAATCTCGTTCCCCTCATCATCGAGCAGGATCACCGCCTTATGACGAATATGATGTACTTCGGCCGTATAGATTTCCCCTTCTAAATCTTTAAATTGTTTGTAGATGGTGGTATTGTCATGCTCGTGTATTTTCGAAATAAGGTTTTGACGCAAGGCCAAAATGGCCCTTCTACCCAGGTCAATAAGTTTTACCTCCTCGGAAACATCCTCCCCTACTTCAAAATCGGGCTCGATCTTTCGCGCCTCGGCCAGGGAAATTTCCTCGTTAGGCTCTTCTACCTCGCCATCTTCCACCACAATCCTATTACGCCAAATTTCCAAATCGCCTTTATCGGGGTTGATAATGATATCAAAGTTCTCATCAGAACCAAACTTCTTTTTAAGGGCGCTTCTAAAGACATCTTCCAAAATAGCCATTAGGGTCACCCTATCAATAAATTTGTCGTCTTTAAATTCCGAGAAAGACTCGATCAACGCAATATTTTCCATACTACTCTACTTAAAATTTCAATATAACTTTTGCTTCCTTGATATCGGAAAAACTAATTTCCTTTTTTTTCTGTACGGTCACCTTACCTTTTCCAATCGGTTTTGGTTCCCTTGCTTTCCATTCCAACACGATTCCCGTGTCGGTAATCGCCGTCAAATTTCCTTCAAAACTTTCGTCTTGCGTACTTCTTACCGCTAATTTTCTACCAATATTTTTACCGTACTGCCGTGGCAGCAAAATCGGTGCCGCCGCACCCGCAGAGGCTACTTCCAATGAAAAATCCTCTTCTTCACGATCCAGGTTGTGCTCGATCGCCCTACTTATCTTCATGCAATCTTGGAGCGTCACCCCTTGGTCCCCGTCTAAAACTACATTTATCTTGTTATCCAAGCCAATGGTAAAATCGACCAGGAACAAGGAAGTATCTTCTTCCAATGCTGCCTCTAAAAGCGCCGTAACCTTCTTCTTGAACATCTTGCTTTCGTATCGGGGGCATTCTATCATAGCACTTCTTTACCGCGTTCATAGCGCTTAAAAAGAAAGTCCTACAAATAAAAAAGAGGACTTAATGTCCCCTCATGAATACTTTTTATATCCTTTCAGTGGTGCAAATATACGCTTTTTATTTATTCACACAATACCATTAAATCAGCGCTCACCTACCTAAATAACAGGCAGCATTCATTCTTGAGGGGTTCTTGATTCAAATTGTACGGATAATAAGGGAAGTATATTCAGGTATAAATAGTAATTTTATGACATTGACCATTAAAGCAACCAACCCCTATGGATATCCTTTCTTCCTTTGATTTGATCATCGCCGCTTCGGTAATCGTAATTATTTCGTTCTGGTTCAACGGCATTTCAAAAAAAACAAATATCCCCTCGGTGCTCATGTTGATAGTCCTGGGAATTATTCTACAATATGTACTCAAAATCTTCATTCCACGACTGCCCGACTTTACCGGGTCGTTAGAGATATTGGGAACGGTAGGGCTCATCATGATCGTTCTAGAAGCCGCGCTGGAACTTGAATTAAAAAGAGAGAAGCTGGTACCCATCTTAAAATCGATGGCCATTGCCTTGATCGGTTTGGTCGCGTCTGCCTGGATAGCGGCACTGATCATTTATCAGTTTATTCCGGAAATGACGATGAAGTCGGCCTGGCTCTACGCTACGCCCCTATCTATTTTATCGAGCGCTATTATTATTCCCAGTGTGGGCGGACTCTCGGAGGCCAAAAAGGAGTTTCACATTTACGAAAGCACCTTTTCAGACATTATGGGCATCATGATGTTTTACTTTTTGGCCGCTGAATTTGACCCTGCACAGGATTCGGGAGTCGCCGGTTTTGCCGGAAATATTGTGCTCACCATTGTTATAGCAGTGGTCGCCAGTTATGCCATTATCTTAATTTTTCAACGGATCAAAAGCCAGGCCAAATTGTTTTTACTCATCGCCGTCTTATTGCTGTTGTATGCCATTGGCAAAAAACTACACCTGTCATCGCTGATCATCATCTTAATTTTCGGGTTGATCATTAAAAACATCAAACTGTTTTTTCCTGGCAAAACTGCCATTTTTCTGGAGAACGAACGCATACACCAAATTTATCACGAACTGCACATCATTACCTTGGAAACGGCCTTCGTAATCCGCACATTTTTCTTTGTGATTTTTGGGATAACGATTGTAATCACCTCTTTGTTTAGTTTGAATGTTGCCCTTATTAGTGTGTTGATCATCCTATCTATTTATGCCATTCGTTTTGGCATACTCCGGATTTTTATTGGCAGTGATATTCTACCGCAATTGTTTATCGCCCCGAGAGGGCTGATCACCGTACTATTGTTTTACGCCATCCCAAAACAGGCGCAAGTGGCCACTTTTGAATCGGGGATACTTCTTTTCGTGATCATTGCCACCAGCCTTATTATGACGTGGGCCATGATCAAGGACAAACGCAAAATGGGCACCATGCTAGATGAAATAGATGAAGAACTCGTCGCCAGGAACGAAGCGGAAGATGCCCTTAGGGAAAATGAGGGCAACCTTGAGGAAGAGGTGCCCGAAGAGGCAGCAACTACCGAAACGCGCGACACTCCGCACGAACAGGATCTAGAAGATCTGGATGGGGAAGAGGAACCGCCCATGGAGCCGCTTTCGTAAACCATAAAACAAAAAATCCCGATGCTTTTCAACATCGGGACTTTCTTAAACTTACCGTTGGCCTACTAGGACTCCCTTCGGCTCCGCTCAGGATAAACTTCTCCTCCTAATACTCCGCTCAAAAAAAAATCCCGATGCTTTTCAACATCGGGACTTTCTTAAACTTACCGTTGGCCTACTAGGACTCCCTTCGGCTCCGCTCAGGATAAACTTCTCCTCCTAATACTCCGCTCAAAAAAAAATCCCGATGCTTTTCAACATCGGGACTTTCTTAAACTTACCGTTGGCCTACTAGGACTCGAACCTAGAACGACTGGACCAAAACCAGCTGTGTTGCCAATTACACCATAGGCCATCACCAATCTAACACGAAACCTGTTCTGTATTAGAGCGTGCAAATTTAAAACAAAGTTTGGTATGCACAAACATTTTTCACTACAATCGCCGAAAAAATTACAAGCATTCCTCTGTTAAAGCTTTATAAAAATACCTTATTCATATCTATTTTAATTAGTAAATTCGCCCCATTGGTAAAACCACATACTTCATGTTTTCAAAGAACTTCGAAAAATGGGACACCCTCTTAGGATGGGCGGTCTTTTTTATAGCCCTTATCGTTTACACGATTACCGTTGAACCCACCAATAGTTTTTGGGATGCGGGGGAATACATTTCCACCTCGGCAAAATTGCAGGTTGGGCACCCTCCGGGAGCGCCCTTAATGCAAATGATAGGTGCCTTTTTTGCGATGTTTACTTTTGGTGATGACCAACTCGTCGCCCGTATGGTGAACTACGTATCCGGGGTGTCTAGTGCCTTTACCATCTTATTCATGTTTTGGACCATTACCAACCTGACCCGCAAGCTTATTGGGAAATCGGATGTGATGACCAATAGCAGTGCCATTGCTATTTTGGGTAGTGGCATCGTAGGCAGTTTGGCCTTTACCTTCTCCGATAGTTTTTGGTTCAACGCGGTGGAAACCGAAGTGTATGCGATGGCAAGCTTTATTATGGCCCTCTTATTGTGGTTGGGCCTTAAATGGACCGACACTTTGGACGATGCCCGCGGCAATCGCTGGATCATCTTGATATCGTTTGTTGTGGGGCTTACATTTGGTATTCAGTTCATGGGCTTTTTGGCCATCCCTTCTATCGGTCTTCTTTATTATTTTAAGCGCTACAAGACTACGACCGTTCCCAATTTTTTGGTGGCCAATGTCGCCGTAGTGGGCATTCTGATGCTTGTGTACAAGTTTTCACTCACCTACATTCTACAGTTATTTGGGTGGAGCGAAGTCTTTTTCATCAACAATGTAGGGCTTCCGTTTAATTCCGGTACCATTATCATGGGGCTGTTATTCATTTCAGTTTTTTATTACGCCCTGCGCTATACCCGAAAACATGATTTTAGAACCGCCAATACCATTGTATTGTGCTTGATGTTCCTATTTCTTGGATTTTCCTCCTGGTTAATGCTCCCCATACGGGCCAATGCCAAAACGGTGATCAACGAGAACAATCCGGAAGATGCCCGCGCGTTATTGGCCTATTACAACCGGGAACAATACCCTGGGGTAGACAGCCCCGTTTATGGCACCTATTATTCGGATCGGTTTGCCGAATCGGGTGATCAGGAAGATGAAAAGCCCAAGTATGAGAAAGACGAAAAAACCGGAAAGTACGTCATCGTCAACTATTATAAGAATGCCACTTTGGGGCCTAATAAGAAACACCGCGGCCTATTGCCCAGAATGTGGAGTTCCCAGCATGCGGAAAATTATATGAAATATTTTGGGGCCTTGGATTTTAGGATGACCCAATCCAACGAAGAATTACGAAAGGCCGTAGAACAGGTTAAGACAGGTTTTGCGAATGGCGAAATCGATGCGGAACAATACATCAGCTTTTTGAACCGATTCGGGGATTTCCTTGAAGTAAAGCCCCCGACGGTATGGCAAAACATTCAGTACATGCTCGAATTTCAATTTGGGTATATGTATTGGCGCTATTTTATGTGGAATTTCACCGGAAAACAGAACGACGTGCAAGGACGTTATAATGGAGATGGCGAATGGCTCAGCGGCATAGGGTTTATTGACAGTATACGCCTTGGTAGCCAGGACAACCTTCCTAGTGAAGTTCTTGACAACAAAGCACGGAACACCTATTTCTTTTTACCGCTGCTACTGGGCATCATTGGTCTGGTATTCCAGATTTCGAAGAACCCCAAACAATTTTGGGTGCTTTTTGTCTTCTTCATGTTTACAGGTATTGCCATTCAGTTTTATACCAACCCCTACATTTTTCAACCGCGTGAGCGCGACTATTCGCTGGTGGGTTCGTTCTATGTATTTGCACTATGGATCGGGCTTGGAGTTTATGGCCTGTACGATGGTTTTAAACAATACTTGACCCCCAAAATTCTGGCACCCGCCGTTACCATCATTTGCTTATTGGCCGTGCCTTCGGTAATGGCCTATCAAAACTGGGACGACCATGACCGCTCCAATCGGTTTACGGCCAACGCTTCCGCGAAAGCCTATCTTGATTCATGCCAGAAAGATGCTGGCGCCATCTTATTTACCATTGGTGATAATGACACCTTTCCCCTTTGGTACGCACAGGAAATTGAAGGGTATCGCACAGACGTTCGCATCGTATGTACCAGCTTGTTCGAGACAGACTGGTATATTGACCAGATGAAGCAGCAGGCCTATGAAAGTGACCCTATCCCTTCTCAAATTGCTCATGACAAGTATCGCTGGGGATCTCGGGACGTGTTGTACTACCAAAACGTAGACCCCTTGTTCAACAAAGAAATTTCTGAAAACCGTTGGATGATACAGGATTTCATTAATTGGATCGATAGTGACAAGGCCCAAACCAAATTACGGCATATCATTAAGCAAAACGGCGATATTGACGCGTATTCCGAAAACAGCCTTAACATTGTCTACTACCCTACCAATAAAATCCGGATTCCCGTAAACAAAAGGAATGTATTGGAAAGCGGGTTGGTAAAAGAAAAAGATGCCGATTTGATCGTTGACTTTATCGATATTGATTTGCCCCAGAGCGCCATTACCAAAAAGAGCATGATGATGTTGGATATTGTGGCAAACAACGATTGGAAAAGACCGCTCTATTTCTCAGGAGGTAGTTTTGACAATGCCGAGTTTATTTGGATGAAAGATTATCTGCAACTTGATGGCATGGCCTATAAATTGGTTCCTATTAAAACAGAAAGAACCAACGGTTTTGAAATGGGCAGAATCGATACCGATTTGATGTACGACATTGTGACCAAATGGGATTGGGGAAATTCAGGCGGCGAAGGGGTATATCACGACCCGCAGACAAGAATTCAAGGACTTTCGTACCGCGGTAATCTGGCCAGGTTGGTTGAAAAACTCTTGGAAGAGAACAAAACCGAAAAGGCCAAGGAAATTATTACCATGGCGATGACCCGCATGCCCGTAGAGCAGTTTGGGTATTACACTTTCGTAGAACCCTTCATAGATGGGTATTACAAGGTAGGAGAAACGGGCAAGGCGCATGAATTGTTCGGTAAGCTCAAAAAAATATACCAAGAACGGCTCACCTATTATGCTGGCACTACCCTCGATGAGCAATATGGGAAAATAGATGAAATCATCGCCGATATGGAAGCGTATCGCAGGATTATCGACATTCTTATCACGAACAGAGATCGGGAAATGGCCGAAAAGGAAACCCTTCTTTTCAATGAGTTCATCGACAAGTTCAGTCACTTTTACAAAGAGGACACCGAGGTGATTCCCCCTATCGAGGAAAGAATGGATCCCGACCTGAACGATACGGTTCAAATACCCGATTCTACGAGTATGGATAGTACGGGGTCAACTGATCAAGCTTCGGATAGCGCGTCTACTACAGAAGGAAATTGAGTCCTAACAACCGGAAGGATAGATTTCTAGGAACATACGGTTTTTAGCCCCTTCGTTCGCGCGGGGTAGGTAGGTACGCATACGTGCGAGCATTCCTATCACCGACCCTATCTCCGCAAGCAAGTTTTAAAATAAAATTAAGTAGGAAGCGGTCTTAGAAAGCCTATACGTATTCGCTCAGGATGCCGATCAAGGTATTGGCATCTTGTTCGCCGCTCTGGCGCCATACCATTTCCCCTTTTTTGTAGATCATCAAGGTAGGCAATCCTTTAACCCGCAATGCTTGGGATAGTTCTTTATTCTTGTCGACATCGATTTTAATAATCTTTCCCTTATCCCCTAAAGCGGCCGCAACATCTTTTAAAACAGGATGCATTGCGGTAGATTGTTCGTTCCAATCGGCATAGAAATCTAACAGCACCGGAACCTTCGCATCTATAAGTTCACCAAATTTTGACATATGTATAACATCAGGTTACAGACCAAAAGTAGTAAAAAATGTTAAATTGGTAAGAATAGTAGGCTTTTTGTGCGGTTTCAGCCTAGTTAAAATCATGTTAACGATTTCTTTTTTAAAGTAATTACGGTGATTTCCGGCCAAATTCCGAACCTGCCCGGGTATCCAATAAAGCCAAAGCCGCGGTTCACATTAATGTATTGCCCCATCTGTTCATAGATGCCCGCCCATTGCTTGTAACGCCATTTTACGGGACTCCATTTAAACCAACCGGGAATTTCAACACCAAACTGCATCCCGTGGGTGTGACCGCTCAACGTAAGGTGGTAGTGGTATTCGTCGGGTATGACCTCCTCTTCCCAGTGCGAGGGATCATGACTCATTAAGATTTTAAAATCGTCTTTGGCAATATTGGAAGCGGCCTTTTTAAGATCGCCCGCTTTTTTGAATCCCCCCTTGCCCCAATTCTCTACACCGACCAAGGCAATTCGGCTACTATCTTTTTCAAGGTATCGGCTTTCGTTCAACAATAAATCAAATCCTATTTCCTTTTGTAGATCCTTTAAATCTTGAAGGTTCCTTTCTTTGGCCTCCTTGCTCTCCCATTGTACGTAATCCCCATAGTCATGATTGCCCAGAACGGAATACTTGCCGTCGGGGGCCTCCAACTTTTCAAAAATCGATTTCCAGGGAAGCATCTCCTCTGCTTTGTTGTTCACCATGTCCCCCGTAAAAAGCAATACATCGCTTTTTTGTTCATTGATCAAGTCGATTGCATAGGCCACCTTCTCTCGATTGTCAAAACTACCGCTGTGGACATCGGATATCTGCGTAATCCGATACCCGTCAAAAGCGGCGGGCAAATCATCATACTCCATCGTATATTTTAAGACCTTATAATTGTATTTCCCCTTGACCATACCGTACAGCAAGGCACCAAACGGAAGTGCCGCCAAACCCAATGCAATGCCGCTTACGAACTTGCGCCTAGAAGGCATTGTGGCCGTTTCCGTTGTTATTTTGGTATATCCAAGTACCATTAGCCGTACGATGTCTTCGATCAACATACCCAAGGTAAGCACCAGTGCCAAACAAAAGAACGAGAAGAAAACACCTCCTGCAATCGCCGTGGAGGGTTGTAAGGCGGCACCCGGCCGATACCCCACCACCTTAACGACTAAAAACACCCATGCCCCAACGAACAAAACCAAGTACAACAAATGCACCCAAGGCGCTTTAAAAAGGGTTCGGAAGGCTTGAAATCCATACGTGGCAAAAAGGACGTAAAAAATTGATAGGATGGTAATAAAGCGTAGCATTCGCAATTTTTTTTGTAAAGATATTTTTTTGAAGGTGACCGCTACAAAATTTTCGATTTATTTAACGCTGGCCACTACCTTTGAAATGATATCGGCACTTGTTCGCAGCAACATCCCATCGGCCAAATTGTTCTTGGCACTCATAGGTACTTTGGCTTCTTTTTCCAGATGTCGCACTACTTCGGTTCCCGACAAATGAATTTCCCGGAATCCCCTTTCTTTGAAAAGCAATGCGTTATCCGAACGAATACCCGACCCGGGCATGATGGTACAAGAAGTTTTTTCCTGAAGCAGCGCTGCCAACAGGTCAATGCCTTCCAAAGCCGTTTTTTGCTGTCCGGAACTCAAAAGATGATCCACCCCCATCCCTTGCAATTGGTGCAAGGTCCGTATAGGATTCGGAACCCAATCAAAGGCCCTATGAAATGTAAAACCAAGTGGGCCTGCTGCCTTTACCAACTTTGCGGTTCGTTTGGCATCCAAGGTGAGATCTTTATGCAAAACACCCGACACTACCCCATCAAAACCAAGGCTTGCACAGAGTTCGATATCTTTTACCATACCATCAAACTCGGTATCGGAATAAGTGAAGTCTCCGCTTCTAGGCCGTATGAGTACCCGCACCGGAATGCTAGTGCGTTCCCGTACACTTTTTAAAAGGCCAAAAGAAGGAGTTATACCGCCCACGCCAAGTTCTGTACAGAGCTCTATCCTATCCGCCCCTCCCTTTTCCGCGTTAAGGGCAGATTCAACTGAATTGGCACAAACTTCTACTAACATAAAAAGTTCAAGTTCAGGTATTAAGTAGACGCTCAATATCCGTATTTAGGGTTTTACAATTCCGTATCCTAAATCGGGCGACTAAAACAATAAGTCCTATATTTAGTGCACTAAAAATAACCATACTGCCCCTATGAAACGAAGAAACTTTCTAAAAAATTCCACTACCGGTACGGCAGGTCTTCTGGCTTCCCCATTATTGGCCTCCTGTAGCGATTCAAAAAAAGAAAATCTGTCGCTGAGTGAACAACCAACCCTGAAACCAATTGTTATTTGTACATGGGATTTTCACAATGCTTCTGCAAAAGCTTGGGAGGTACTCGAAAAAGGAGGCAGTGCACTGGATGCCGTGGAGCAAGGCGTTATGATCGAAGAAGCGGATATTGAAAACCAGACCGTAGGCATTGGTGGTCGCCCAGACCGGGACGGCAAAGTAACCTTGGATGCCTGCATCATGGACAAGGATGGGAATTGTGGAGCGGTATTATGTATGCAAAACATCGCCCACCCCATAGCCGTGGCCCGAAAAGTAATGGAAGAGACGCCCCATGTAATGCTGGCGGGAAAAGGGGCCGAACAGTTCGCATACGAGCAGGGTTTTGAAAAGACCGACCTATTGACCGAAAAATCTAGAAAAGAATGGATCGAGTGGCAAAAAACGGCGCAATACAAACCCATTATCAATATTGAAAATCACGACACGATCGGCATGCTCGCCATCGATGCCAACGGGGATATTTCCGGAGCCTGTACCACCAGCGGCATGGCCTATAAAATGAGCGGTCGTGTAGGTGATTCGCCCATCATCGGTGCAGGGCTCTATGTTGACAATGAAGTTGGTGGGGCCACCGCTACCGGCGTTGGCGAAGAAGTAGTACGCACCGTAGGGAGTTTTTTGATCGTTGAATTGATGCGGCAAGGCAAATCGCCACAAGAGGCTTGTGAAGAAGGGGTAAAACGAATTATCGCGAAGAACAAGGACCAACAAGACTTTCAAATTGGTTTCATCGCCATCAATAAAAAAGGAGAAACGGGCGGCTATTGCATTCAACCGGGCTTTACCTATCGCACCTATTCAAAAGAAGGGCATGTAAACAACCCGGCAGGATCCTATATTAAAGCGTAACAAAAACAGAATGGCCTTAAAGATAAAGGACAAGAACCGACAAAACTTTGATGTTATTTTCGGAAAACTCAAATCAACCTTTTCACTCACCGAAAATGGCAGATTAATTCCAAACGACATTTTTCATGGCCATAGATTGGAGTGGATGTTACTCTCAATTATTGACTTTGGACCAAATCTAGCCCCTTCATCGCAAAAGGAAATATTGTGGAAAGCACTTACCGAAGTTTTCAAAAACAAAGAATATTCCCAAGAGGTATTCATAAAGGAGCTAACAAAAAGCTATCTTGATCATAAACGGAAAAAGAAAAAAACTTTCCGTTTACTAATAACAATTTCAATCAGAAGTCTACCATTTAGAAGGTTAAAATTAGGGAATGCACAGTTGATTTTTCATGGAAAAAAATTTCCAAGAAAGTATCAAACAAGTAGAGACAACTTAATTCGAACAAAACAATTGGATAAGGATGAGCTAGATTATCTAAAAATATCGGTAGTTCAGGATTCTAGTAATTTTAAAGATTCTTTTTGGGAGTGTATTGAGGCTTTTGAAGTTTTTCGAGCTTTTTTGTGTTTGGAACTTAACAAAGCTATTGAAGTAGAAGCACCTTCAAAACAACAAGAATGTATCAATGTTGTTAAATTAGGGGAGGTGTTTACATTGCATGAAGATGATGGTAATTGTATTGATAATGATTGTTTTTGGTATCAAAAAGACTATCAAAAACTTGTTTCAAAAGATCTAAAATCATCGGATTTAAAGGCAATTAGAGAGCCCTTACGTGATATGGTTAGACTTTACAATAAGTGCAAAATCAAACATCAAACTAGTTTGAGGCAGGCCCTAAACCTCTATGTTTATGCCTTTGATGAAAGGGATCATCATCTTTGTTTCGTGAGAGCTTGGACGGTACTAGAAAAACTCCTTTGTACGCATATGAACGATACAATAATCAAACGTATTAGTGTGCTTTATGAAAAAAAAATATTTGTTATACAAGAATTGGAATGTTTGAGAACGTTTAGGAACGAGTTAACCCACTCAGGAAGACATTGGTTTACTTCCGAGTTTCCTTGTTACAGCATTCAGAGATTTATTCTACATTTAATTGAATTTAATCTTAAGTTTGCTGGTTTTTTGAAAAACATTCAAGAATCTGCTGAACTCTTAGATAACTTGAAACTGGATGGAAAGACCTTACAACTAAAAGACAAACTGATAACAAAAAGTCTCCACATTATAGAGAATAGAGAAAACAAACACTAATGGCAGAACAAAAACGACTTTTCTTATTAGATGCCTATGCATTGATTTTTAGAGGCTACTATGCCTTGATCAAGAATCCCAGAATCAACTCCAAGGGAATGGATACCTCCGCGATCATGGGTTTTATGAACTCCTTGTTCGATGTGATCAAGCGCGAAAAGCCCGACCATTTGGCGGTTTGCTTTGACAAAGGCGGAAGCGCTGAACGTACGGAGCTCTTCCCCGAGTACAAAGCAAATAGAAACGAGACCCCCGACGCCATAAAGATTGCCGTTCCTTATATCCAAGACATCTTAAATGCCATGCATATTCCGGTGGTGGTCAAAGAAGGCTGGGAGGCCGATGATATCATCGGTACCCTATCAAAGCAGGCCGAAAAAGAAGATTACAAAGTTTTTATGGTAACCCCGGATAAGGATTTTGGACAATTGGTTTCCGAAAACATTTTCATGTACCGCCCCGCACGAATGGGCAACGGTATTGAAATTTGGGGCATTCCTGAAATTCAAAAACGCTTTGGAGTAGAAAAACCTGAGCAAGTAATCGATTATTTGGGCATGATGGGAGATGCCAGCGACAACATTCCGGGCCTCCCTGGAGTAGGTGATAAAACCGCCAAAAAATTCCTGGCAGAATTTGGTTCCATGGAGAACCTTTTGGCCAACACCGATAAGCTCAAAGGAAAAATGAAAGAGAAGGTCGAAGAAAACGGTGCGTTGGGGTTGCTTTCAAAAAAACTGGCCACCATTAGTTTGGATGTTGATGTCACTTTTGACGCCAAAGACTACGAAATGTGTGAACCCGACAGCCAAAAGGTTCAGACCATTTTTGAAGAGCTCGAATTCCGAAGATTGAAAGATCAGTTTCTAAAAATATTCTCTACTGAAGCGGCAGAACCGCAAAAAGATTCAGGAAATGCGCCCGCCCCAAAATCAGCACCCAAGGAAGCGGGCGGCGGTCAATTTTCATTATTCGGGGGAGATCCCTCCGATGCGGCCGGGACCATCAAAGATTACAACAGCCGAAAAACCATCGCAGATGTCGCCCATAGCTATCAGAGTGTTGCCCCAGGAATGGGAATGAAACTATTTATGCAAAACTTGATGAAACAAACCGCCGTTTGTTTTGATACCGAAACCACCGGTTTGAACCCTTTGACAGCCGAATTGGTCGGGATTGCCTTTTCGTGGGAAGCCACTAAAGGTTTTTACATTCCTTTTCCCGAGGATAAAAACGAAGCGCAGGAAATCATTGAACAATTACGCCCGTTCTTTGAATCGGAGGCCATCGAAAAAATTGGTCAGAACCTAAAGTATGACATCAAAGTACTGCACAAATACGATGTGAAGGTAAAAGGAAAATTCTTTGACACTATGTTGGCGCATTACCTTATTAACCCCGACATGCGGCATAATATGGATGTACTTGCGGAAACCTACCTGAACTACACCCCGGTATCCATTACCGAATTGATCGGTAAAAAAGGTAAGAACCAATTGAGCATGCGCGATGTTTCGCTGGAAAAACAAACCGAGTATGCCGTCGAAGATGCGGATATCACCTTGCAACTCGCTTCCCATTTTAGACCGGAACTAAAGGAAGCCAGCACGGAAGATCTATTCAATGACATTGAAATTCCCTTGCTGCATGTTTTGGCGGATATGGAATTGGAGGGAATCAATCTGGATCAAAAATTCTTGAACTCACTTTCTGAAGACCTCAACAATGACATCGAATCCTTAGAAAAGAAAATCTACGAAGCTGCAGAGGTAGAGTTCAATATTGGATCGCCAAAGCAATTGGGGGAAATACTGTTTGACAAAATGAAGTTGGTCGACAAGCCCAAAAAGACCAAAACAGGCCAATATTCCACGGCAGAAGATGTGCTTTCCTATTTGGCCAAAGACCATGAGATCATTCAAAATGTCCTGGATTACCGCGGCCTCTCCAAATTGAAGAGCACCTATGTAGACGCCTTGCCCTTGCAGGTAGAAGAAAGCACCGGCAGGGTACATACCGATTATATGCAGACCGTCGCCGCAACCGGAAGATTGAGCAGCAACAATCCGAACTTACAGAACATCCCGATTCGTACAGAGCGGGGAAGGCAGGTTCGCAAGGCGTTTGTTCCCAAGAATGACGACTACACCTTACTTGCGGCGGATTATTCCCAAATAGAACTGCGTATCATTGCAGCCCTGAGCGAGGAGACCACCATGATAGAAGCCTTTAAGAACGGAGAAGACATTCATGCCTCGACAGCGGCCAAGGTATTTGACGTTCCGTTAGAGGAGGTAACCCGAGAGCAACGAAGCAATGCCAAAACGGTCAACTTCGGAATCATTTACGGGGTATCGGCCTTTGGATTAAGCAACCAAACCGACCTATCGCGGTCAGAGGCCAAAGAGCTGATCGAAACCTATTACGCTACCTACCCAAAATTACGGAACTATATGGGCGAACAGGTAGATTTTGCCAGAGACAACGGCTACGTGCAAACGGTATTGGGCCGTCGCAGGTATTTAAAGGCCATCAACGGCAGCAATGCCATTGTGCGGGGGGCAGCAGAACGCAATGCCGTTAACGCCCCTATTCAAGGAAGTGCGGCCGACATTATTAAGCTGGCCATGATCAATATTCATAAAAAACTGGCAAGTGGTAACTTTAAAAGCAAGATGTTGTTACAGGTACATGATGAATTGGTATTCGATGCGTACAAGCCCGAATTGGAAGCGTTGAAGGCTATGGTAAAGTCCGAAATGGAAAATGCCTATAGCATGGCAGTACCGCTCGATGTTGAAATGGGCGTAGGCAATGATTGGTTGGAGGCGCATTAATACGCTAGGTATCTATTATAAAACCGGGGTACTTCCTCTAAATTACTTTTGAGTTACATATTCAAAAGTTAATTTCTCTATGGAAGTCCTGGTCACGATCTTTTCTTCAATGACGGTGGTTCCACCCATCAAAAAGTATTCGTTACCATAGGCGAATGGCAAGGCACCGTAACGTGCTTCAGAAAAAGGGGATGGTAGTTGGCCAAATTCATTTTTCTCGATATCATAATAGTACAGCGCATCACTAATATTAGAACTCAAATAATTACCATCTAAATCTACCGTAGCGGATCCAGCCAATCCAAAAACCAGCTTATCCTCGAACAAAAATGCGCTACAATTGCTTAGTGGAAACGCATTGTATTTATTAATTAATTCCATAGTCTTGAAGTTCTCGCCATATTTGTAAACAGCGAAACCATCAGTATACAAAACAGTAAAATAGTCGTTTCCAACTTTAAAAACTGGTTGGGTAATTTCTCCGCGATTGCCGGACATTTCAAATGTACCCTGTTCGCTTACCGAATTCGTGGCAAAATCATACGTGTATATTTTATCGTTTCCATTTGCATTCGAAACAAAATGAAGCAGATTGTCCACATAAAACCCTTTGGGATTAAAAAAAGTATCCGGAGAGAAAACCGGAATCTCATTCCACATGTTTAAATCAAAATCGAATTCCCATAAACCCCTTGAACTAAAAAGGCACCATTTGCCTTCACGAATAAAACTAATACTGGACAGGAACGGGGCAAAATTGGTTACTTCTACTTGAAGATCGGAAATGGTTTCCCATTGCTTCGTTATCAAATCAAAACTATAGGTATTCGTATCGTCTACCACATAGAGTATATCCTCATGTACAATATATTGCCAAGCTTTCGAAAAGGGTGTGGTTCCCAGTGTTTCCGTAGCGACCAAATCCAAGACTATTTCCGGCTCTTCCTCTGAAATAGGGTTAGTATCCACGGTTTCGGAATCATTTTTGGAACAACCAAAGCAAAAAATGAGTATCGCAACTAAGAAGACTTTTTTCATGGAGGTGGTTATTTTAAGGATTCTAAACCTTCAAATTGGTAAAACGATAGAACGGAAAGCAATTCGTTTTATTTTATATTTCGCTCTAGCGGCAGACTTTCGAAATTATTTAAGCCAAAAGTATGCAACCCTTTTTCTTCTTATACATAACAAAGAACAATGTAAACCGTAATCCAGAAGCTTGCTGACATACAAAAAAGGTCAGTTTCACAACAATATTTTGATGTTGCCACGGTTCTAAGGTAGTTTAGCATAGTATTTGTAAATGCATCATCATGAAAAAAACAATCGTACTCATCACACTCTTGTTTTCCTTTGTCGGTAGCGCCCAATCAACCGCTGATCAGCCGACACTACAGGAAACTCGAATTTCAAAAAAAATAAAAGTATTTCCCAACCCCGCGACCAGCGTTGTGAATATCCTGGGGCTGCAAAACAGCGCCAAAGCAACCATCGTGATTTCCGATGTGAACGGGAATGTGGTTTTAAAACACCAATGGGCCATTCGTCGAAAGGCGCTGAACATTCCTATAACGGAGCTGAACCCTGGAATTTATATGGTGTCCATCCGTTCTGAAGAACAACAAGTATTTACCAAGTTCTACAAACAATAAAAAAAGCCCCTTCAGAAAACCAAAGGAGCTTTTTTGCAGCGACCTGTGCCGCTATTTACATTTATCTCTTCTTAAAGATCAACTCTGCGTCGGTGGCGTTGAAATTTGGAATGTCCAAAGCACTCGCATCAATGGCCATGGTATCGCCATCTATATCAACAGTGGTGGTAATGGTCATACCATCCTCATCTACAATAGATAGGGTATTCCCTTCAATGGTATACACGCTCATATCGGTATCCTTTTGTGTCGGACACGGAATATCGAGCCCAGTACCCTCCGAATTCACGCCTATTTCCAAATAGTTTACGGAGTTCTCAGCAATCACTGCAAGACTCTCTTCAAACGTGAAGGTGATAATAAAACAGTCTTTGGCCGTTAAAAAATTAAGGGCGTCCCGACCATTTTTGGCATCATCGGAAGCCGTGTCATTGTCGATACGCAGTTCGGTAGCATCCCAAGTCCCAACAATTGAATTCTGAGGATTGGAATCGTTATCGGAACTGTCATCATCGTTAGAACATGCGAATAGTAGGCTTGTTGCAACAAAAAGCAGCAATACGTTCTTTTTCATGGTACCCATCGTTTTAAGGTTTCCCTTAGAACGCGAAAATTGGGTAAATATTTCAAGTAATGCTACTTTCAGGCCTAATTGTCGCCTACTAAAACTCAGGCGTGGCCTGTTTTAAAGAATAAAACGATAGGTTGCCTTTATTAAAAAAGTATTGTCCAATTTCTGATCTAGTATTTGTCCGTCGAGATTGGCACCCAACGACTCCCGAGCATCGCCAAGGCCACTTACCCCTTGCGACCATACCAAAAAAACCTCGGAGCCCGGAATATACTCCCAACGCAGCACCAGGTTCGAACGAAATTGTACAAAGGCAAAATCGGGATCATCGATTTCATAGTCGGTCGTACCATCCGTATTTTCATCAATAAGATAGCTCCCTGAATCCGGCTCTTTGTCTATTTGATTCGGATTGTACCAGGCCACCCGTTGATCCAGTGCTTCGGCGGCCGCATTGTTTACGTAGTTAAAATCGGTATACGTACCCCGGGAAATAAAAGGCTCCCCGTAATATTGAATAGAAAGATTGGGGTTTAGGCTATAATTAAAACGAATCGCCGTGCTAAACGTACGTTGATCAATATTTGCAGTAATATATCGGGGCGTTTCCCCAAAAGAAGTCTCCGTTACGTACTGGGTCTTGTTCGGGTTTTCCTCATATTCAGAAGAAACGGACAGGCTAAAAGCATCAAAAGGTTGGTAGTTAAAGCGTAGCACATAGCGCACTAACGAAAAATTGTCTTGCTTCGCCCGGCTATTCACATAGCCCATGGTAAAATTAAATTTCTTTCGACGGTCCGAACCAAAGAATAAATAGACAAAATTTTCCTCCGCCCAGCGCCATCTCGGCCCTCCGCGCAACACCGTATTGGAAAAAATACGGGGTTTATGCGCCGCCCCGAGTTCTGTAAACCAATTGTTCTTATAGTTGATAAAGCCCTCTGTCTGATACTGGATTCGGTTGTAGTTTCCGTCAAAATCGTATGCCGTAAATTGTTGTAATTGAATATTCGCCCTGCGGTATAGTTTGGTGGGGTTTAAAAACAATCGATTTAACTCGGCATACTGTCGAATATCATCTGCCTGTCTTAGGAAACCGATATCATTGAGTTCCAATTCGGGAGATTTCCAATTCACCCCCCCATTGTAGCGCCAGTTGCCGCCCCCGGCCTTGCCCGCTTCCAACCTTCCACCGGTGCCCGTAAGAGCGGTCCTATTTTCATCTACTTCGACATGCCCCGCATCGACCCGTTGAAACAAATGTGTCAAACTTCTCTGGGTATTCGTAATCGCCTCCTTACTTCCCATAACATGACTCGCAACCAAATTGCCTTCAAGATAATAGTTACGCTCTTTCCAATTATGCTTAAAATCGATTCCGCCGGAATAGGCCGATTTTCTTAAAAAATCGAGATTCGATTCCAATCTCCGATTCGTAGCGGTGAAGATTCCGCCTACGTACGAGTTACGGTCGTTAAAATCTTTCTGGACCCTTCCTACCAAATAGTTGGTAAGGGGCTCCACCAATTCTTCCCTACGGCTTCCGTCTGAATCTATTTCCGCGTACATGTTGCCGGTAACGCTCTCCAAAAGCCCCAGCGACCAGCCATTTTTGGTTTTACCAGAAAACTTGGCGGCCCCTAATATGGTCGTATTGGTAGGTTCATCTACGAACTCGCCGTCTGCCGTATCTGCACTGCCCTGTGGACTTCTACCGATACGTCGACTGTAAAAAAGATTGTCATTGCCGCCTGCGAACTCGTAGTCAAAAATATTTTTGTTTTCGATAAAAAAGGGCCGGCGTTCTTCGAAGAATATCTGAAAACCATCAAGGGCAATGGCCCCTGGATCTGCATCTACCTGTCCAAAATCGGGATTCACCGTAAGGTCGAGCGTCAGATCATTCGTAATACCGATTTTCGCATCGAGGCCTCCGTTAAAACCAACATCCCTGCCGTCTCGAAAGGGATTTCCGGCTACTTTTTCATAGGTATCCAACTGGCTGACCACGAACGGTTGTATTTCGAGTTGTTTTTGCGGTTGTATATCTATAAGGCCCCGTAACATCCCAAATTCACTCACCCAACCCGGGGTGTCTTGCGGTACCGGTTGCCAAAGGGAACGTTCTTCCTGCCGAAACAAACGCCGGTTCAATTGAAGTCCCCAGGTTTGTTCTTTTTGTTTTCCAAATTTCAATTGACTAAAGGGAATCTTCATTTCGGCAGTCCATCCCTTTTCGTCAATGTTGGTAGCGGTATACCAAATAGGATTCCAACTTGCGTCCCAGTTATCGCCATTCTGAGAGACAAACTCATCTCCTTTTACGCCCGCAGCCGAAACATTAAAAGAAAATGCGGTACGTTTATCATTATAACTATCGATATTTATTTCGATCCAATCCCCGGAAAAGTTATCCCGCCGCGCCAGGCGCTTCTCAATTTTACCCGGTACGGAATCATGGCATCGCACTCCTACATAAAGGTACTTTTGATCGTACGCTATCTTAAAAAAGGTCGATTGACTTGGAGGGGTGCCATTGGCCGGATCGAATTCCGTAAAATCCCCTGCCCATTCAACAACATCCCACGCGGCATCGTTCAAAACCCCATCGATCGTAATTGATTGGGCTGTTGGTAAAGGCATGGTCACATAGGTTCTTTTGGGAACAATTTGGGTCGTATCTTGCGCATATGAAAAAAGCGTGAGCACAAAAAAACAACCCACTAGTGGTAGAGATCGCAGCTGCATTTGATTGATGGTTTGGTCTAAAGATGTGAAATTAAAACCCCCGTTACAGTTCAAACCAATTTTAATACATTTTTAACAATGCAGCCCCTGAAAAAGAGTCCCATTGGTCTAAAAGCGGAAATCGGGACATCGGCCTTGATAAAAAACTCAAAAAATATTCAGAAATAAGCATTTGTATTTCAACTTAATAGTTGTACATTTGCACCCCTCTTATGGGGATTGGAATGTTTAATCATTAAATTAAAAGTAGTGGATACATTAAGCTACAAGACACTATCGGCCAACCGCAAGACTGTTGAAAAACAATGGTTATTGGTAGATGCTGAAGGAGAAACACTTGGACGACTTGGTTCAAAAGTTGCCAAATTGTTGAGAGGCAAGCACAAACCAGATTTCACGCCACACGTTGATTGCGGTGATAACGTTATTGTTATCAATGCCGAAAAGATACACTTGAGCGGGAACAAATGGGACGACAAAACGTACCTGCGTTATACCGGGTTCCCGGGAGGGCAACGTTCAGCTACCGCAAAAGAGGTTTTGGCAAAAAAACCAGCAGCTGTCGTAGAGCGTGCCATTAAAGGAATGTTACCCAAGAATAAATTAGGTGCCGAGCTTTTCAGGAATCTAAAGGTATATGTAGGTGCCGAGCACAATCAAGAAGCACAAAAGCCGACCGTATTCAATTTAAAAGACTTTAAATAATGGAAGTAATTCACAAAATCGGTAGAAGAAAAACCGCTGTAGCTAGAGTATATGTTTCCGAAGGAAAAGGTGCTATTACAATCAACAATAGAGATCTTAACGATTATTTCCCAACCGCGACACTTCAGTACAAAGTGAAGCAACCGTTTGCATTGACCGACAACGAGGATAACTTTGATGTACGGGTAAATGTATATGGTGGTGGTATCACAGGACAGGCAGAGGCCGTTCGTTTGGCCTTATCCAGGGCAATGTGTGAACTAGACGAAGAAAACCGTGCCGCTTTAAAGCCGGAAGGTTTGCTTACACGCGACCCACGAATGGTAGAACGAAAGAAATTCGGTCAGAAAAAGGCCCGTAAGAAATTCCAGTTCTCTAAACGTTAATACAGTATTTTCAGGTGCTTCTTTGGAAGCACCTTATTTTATATTCATTAATTAGTTCATTGAAAGTTTTTGCCCGCGCGCAAAGACACTTAAAAATCCCGAACACTTCTCCAAAAGTGAACACCGTTCAGGGCACTCCTGAAAAGGGTCGGGTACATTAGTTTAGCATCTAAATGGTGAAGGCTCCGAAACAATATACGTTTTGGTACCACTTGACCATTGCTAATTCAAAAGAACGTAAACTAAATTCAAAATGGCTAAAAAAGTCGAAGTAAAAGATTTATTGGAAGCAGGTGTGCATTTCGGACACCTAACCAGAAAGTGGAATCCCAACATGGCGCCCTATATCTACATGGAGCGTAACGGAATTCACGTTATCAACCTTTACAAAACCGTAGCAAAATTAGACGAGGCGAATGAAGCCCTGAAAAAGATTGCGGCCTCCGGTAGAAAAATTCTTTTCGTTGCTACCAAAAAACAAGCAAAAGATATCGTTGCCGAAAAAGTGGCAAAAGTAAACATGCCCTATATTACCGAGCGCTGGCCCGGTGGAATGTTGACCAACTTTGTAACCATTCGAAAAGCGGTCAAAAAAATGGCGTCCATTGATCGAATGAAGAAAGATGGTACGTTCTTGACATTATCTAAAAAAGAACGTTTACAGGTGGATCGTTTGCGTGCAAAATTAGAAAAGAATTTGGGTTCCATTTCTGAAATGACACGTTTACCAGGCGCTTTGTTCGTTGTGGATACCATGCGAGAGCACATTGCCGTGAAGGAAGCCATGAAATTGAATATTCCGATTTTTGCGATGGTCGATACCAATTCGGATCCCCGCGAAATCGATTACTTGATCCCATCGAACGATGATGCTTCCAAATCAATCGAAATTATCATGCAACAGGTAACCGATGCGGTGGCAGAAGGATTATCTGACCGAAAATCCGAGAAACAAGCTGGTAAAGAAGGTGCAGATGCGGCCCCTGCCCCTAAGAAGGAAGCTGCTCCTGCTCCCAAGAAAGAAGAAGCTCCCGCCCCGGTAGCTGAAAAAGTAGTGGAAGAAGCACCTGCTCCCGAAGTAGTAGAGGAAGTGGCAGCTGTTGCAGAAGCACCTGTAGTGGAGGAGAAAAAAGAAGAAGCTCCGGCAAAAGAGGAAAAAACCAAAGCCGACGACCTTACCAAAGTAGAAGGTGTAGGGCCCAAAGCTGCCGAAGCGTTGGTAAATGCCGGACTTGAAAGTTTTGCAAAATTGGCAAAAGCCGATGCGGAAAAGATCAAGGAAATCCTTACGGAAGCCAGTTCTAGAATGGCACATTTAGACCCCACTTCTTGGCCAAAGCAAGCCCAAATGGCAGCGGATGGCAAATGGGACGAGTTAAAGGAATGGCAAGATAACGTCAAAGGAGGCGTAGAGTAAGGGTATAGAATAGTAACTGATTTGTATAACTTCCTACATGGGTAGGAACGATCATAAATAATGTAGATATGGCAAAAATATCAGCCGCAGAAGTAAATAAATTAAGAAAGGCCACAGGAGCTGGAATGATGGACTGTAAAAACGCTTTGGTCGAAGCCGAAGGTGATTTTGACAAGGCTATCGAAGTGCTGCGCAAAAAAGGCCAGAAGGTAGCGGCCAAAAGAGCCGACAGAGACTCCTCTGAAGGTGCAGCAATCGCTAAAGTAAATGGTGATAACACTGTTGGGGTAGCGATCGTCCTAGGTTGTGAAACCGATTTTGTCGGAAAGAACGAAAATTTTGTCGCGCTGGCGAATGACATCGCCGCCATTGCTTTGGAGCAGGATAGTAAAGATGCTTTGTTGGCTGCCGATTTTGGAGGCATGACCGTGGCGGATAAGTTAATCGAACAAACCGGTGTTATCGGTGAAAAGTTGGAAATCAACGCTTTCGAAAGAGTGGAGGCCCCTTATGTAAGCGCTTATGTACATATCAATAAGATTGCGGCCTTAGTAGGTTTTTCCTCAAAGGTGGCGACCGCCGATGAACTTGGAAAGGACCTTGCGATGCAAGTAGCTTCAATGGGTGCAACTACCCTGTCCTACAAGGATTTTGACCCTGCTTTTGTAGCATCGGAAACCGAAGCGCGCATCGCGGCCATAGAAAAAGACAATGAAGAACTGGGCCGTTTGGGCAAAACCCTTAAAAATGTACCACAGTACATTTCAATGAGCCAGTTGACCGAGGAGGTATTGGCAAAGGCAGAGGCCGATGCAAAAGCGGAACTTGCCGCGGAAGGAAAACCGGAAAAAATCTGGGATAAAATCCTTCCTGGTAAAATGGATCGTTTTGTTTCGGACAATACTACCTTGGATCAGGAACAGTGTTTGTTAGACCAAAACTTCATCAAAAATGAAAAGATCAATGTTGCAAAATATGTTGAATCTCACGGAGATGCCCAAGTAACCGGTTTCAAAAGAGTTACCGTAGGATAAGTTTATACCAAACTACTATCAAACCGCCTCGATTGTATTGATCTTGGCGGTTTTTTTATGGATACTATTGAAAAACGCTAGTTATAGCGGTTTTCATGGCAAAGGCAATTGAAACCTAAAACTCTATTCGATAGTTCAAAAAGGGAATAAGCTCCAATTGAAAGCTCGTTTGTAGCTCCCCGGCACCATTGAAGAAAATAGTGTCGATATTCGCCCGATTGGTGAGGTTCTGAACATCCAACGAGATGCGATGGGCCGCTTTCGGCCGGTTTAGCCGATAGTAAATACTGGCATCCAATCGAAAATAGGAGTCGAGCTCCAAGGTATTTCGCAATTGCTGGTTGATACGTACTTCCCCGGTGTCCTCAAAAAATTCCTGATCTAGCGGGGTTGCCCGTTTACCACCATTGAACAACGTCTTCGCATTCACGCCAATCGTATTATTCTGTTTTTTGCCAACGGTAAACTCCTTCCCTCCTACCAAGTTAAAGGTGTAATTGTAGTTGTAGGCGCTGTCGTACCAATTGCCGTCAGCGGCCCTGTATTGGGTATCGTACAAGGAGGCCGTTGCCAAGAAAAAGTACTGACGGGAAAAGAACTTCTCGAAGGTGAACTCTACTCCGTAATTTCTTCCCACACCACTATCTGTAAACTCGGCGGGTATAAATTGACCGTTGAGATAGGACGCGGTGAAACGAGGATCCTTCACCACCGCTACCTTGTTCAAGTCTTGATAGTAGGCCTCTACTTTCATGTGCCCATTTTTGATGACCCGCCAGTCGTGACCGATAATATAATGGATCGCCTGCATCAGGTCCAAATCTGTGTTTGGGGTGCTAAAACCGTCCCCGTCGGGAATTTTGATAAAGTACTGGTTCAACGGCATTCGTCTGGAGTGCACTCCCAAACCTGCCGAAAGGGTATGATTCGGGTTCACCTTCCATTCAACCCCCATCCTGGGCTCCACTACAAAATCATCATTTACAGAAAAGTAGGTGCCATGCAGCCCAAAAGTTGTCGAAAAATCGGTGCTAAAACGGTATTTTGCTTGTATATACGCCTGCCCCATAGTTCCCTTACCATCCTCGTTTACCAACTCTAAGCGTTGCTCATTTTCAAAGGCCGTTGTAAGCACATTGTAATTTAAGAGGCTAAGGATACCTCCTGCATTTACGGTAGCCTTCGCATTTATTTTTTTTGTGTAATCGGTACTGACCCGAAAAGCACTATTTCTTAAAATATCACTATCCCCAAAAGTGGTCCCCGTGGCCGTATTCCTGCCATCAAAAATATAGTCACTCGCATTCCCCGAATAAGACAAACGCCCCTCTAGCTTACTGCCATTCTCAAAAAAGTGCGACAGGGTAGCTCCTGTCATATAGGTTTTGGATTTAAAGACTTCCTCGCTGCTGAAATTGCCCTCAACCTCGGGGTCTTCATCTTCGTCACTAATGCCCCCAATACCCCAAAACGATAGATTGGTGCGATCTCCCAGGGGCAGGTTCAATTTAATAGAAACATCTTGATAGGTAGGGGTACTACCGGGAGTTACGTCTACAATTTGATTTAAGAGCGCTATGGTAGAATAGCGGTAATTAATCAAATAGGAGCCTTTGTAATCCTTCTTAAAAGGCCCTTCAGCCGTAAGGTCGGTACCCAGTACGCCAAATTGAAAGGCATACTCCCCTTTCTCGTTATTCCCATTCCTTAGATTAATATCAAACACCCCCGAAAGTGCATTTCCGTAGGTAGCGGGAAAAGCTCCGGTAAAAAAATCGGATTTGCCCAATAAATTACTACTGATCAAACTCACATTCCCGGGGGAATACCCTTCTTCGGAAAAATGATTCGGCTCGGGCACCTCAATCCCTTCGATTCGCCATAACAATTGATTGGGGGCGTTTCCTCGAATGATGATCTCATTGCTGGTATCGTCACTATTGGTGACTCCTGCAAAGGACAGGGCCATACGCCCGGGGTCGCTCACACTGGCAGGAAATCGTTTGGTTTCTTCCACGCTGAACGAACGGGCACTTACCGTGGCAAGCTTATTATTCGGGTTGATGTTATCGGTTGGCGCAACCAGGACCACCTCATCGAGTTGGTTCAATGCTTCGGTAAGATAAATGGTTAAGGCCACCTCTTTTGCCGAACCGATCAAAATTTCGGAAATCACAAAGTCCTCATAGCCTAAAAAGGTGAATTGAAAGGAGGCTCGACCTACGGGAATGCCCTCTAAGCGAAAATAACCATTCTCATCAGTGATGGCTCCTTTTGGAGGGTCTGCATCCAATAGGATGATATTGGCCCCTAATAAGGGAGCTCCTGTTTCTGCATCGAGGACCTTTCCCTTGACGGTTTGTGTCAGCGTCTGGCCAAAAGACGCAGCGGTACTTAAAAAAATGACAACAATTAAAAAAGTGACTTTTTGATATGCAGGCATGCAGTTTTTGATTGATGATTTAAAAGTAGGTTTTTTCATTTGAATGGTCGAATCGTTTTCTATTCTAAGAGACACGTTTTGAACAAAAAGGTTGCATCAAACTATTCCTTTCGTTTGATCAATTGGCATCGACCACTTGCCCGGAACCCGTATTCGTTATCGAAACAGCGGGCGTTCCTTTGTAGAAGATGGTACCACTACCGGTATTCGTTCCGCCCAGCGCATCGATACAGAAAATTTCACAATTGCCAGAACCGCTATTGGTAACCGTGCAGGTATTCACGCCAAAACCATATCCTTTAAAGGTCCCAGACCCTGTATTTTGTATTATCAGCGTATTACCTGAACCATTCGCGGCCATTGTACCACTGCCCTCATTTCGTATCTCCAAAGTTTCCATTCCTAAAAAACCCAGTATCTCCATAGTTCCCGAACCTGTATTCTGCAAACCTGAAAATGTAGGAATCCGAATACCAGCTTCCACGGTAATGTTGTCATAACTCCCAGGTGCCAAGTCTATGGTAAGAACTCCGTTGGAAACGGTTGTACGCACATTATTGATAACATTATCATCTGCAAAAATACGAACCGCTTTTGAACTGCTTTTTGAAATCGTCACTTCCACCGCACCGGTATTTCGAATTTGGGAAAAATCCGCAAGCTCGCGGTCTTGCTGTACGATACTACCCGAACCTTTTATCCGGTCATCATCCGTGCAGGAAAGAACCCCCAACACCATCAGGATCAAAACTACCCTTACTTTCATATTCATTGTTTAATGTGCTCTTTTTTTCAACATTGGCAACTACTGGGCAGATGCCTGGATCTATTTGTAGGTTTACTCGGTCAAGAACAATTGCTCCATGGCGATAAACTCCTGCCATACCTGAATAATATCTTCTTTGTAATGCCCGGTGTTTACAAAAAGAATCTTTCCAATTTTTGTTTCGGGTTTGAAATACATGAAAGTCTCGATACCCGGATCACTGCCCGCATGACCTATATCCCCTTCGCCCTCGCTTCCAAAGACGTCCCAAAAAATTCCGGAACGTTCCTTTGAAGGAACCTGCAGCTGATTTTTAAATAAAACGGCATACGACTCTTTGGATAAAAGACTCCCTTCCCCGTAGAAACCGCGAATCATTTCTTGCAAATAAAGCGCCATGTCGGCCACGGATGATTTGAGCCCGCCATCGGGATAGGTAGTAAGTTCATAAAATGGTACGGCTATATGATCTTTACCGGTATAACGGGTTGCAAAATTGTCCATTTCCAAATCATCGTAAAACCAGCCACTGGCCTTCATCTGTAAGGGAGTTAAAATCTCCTCTGTGGTGAACTCGGCGTATGATTTTCCACTTACCTTCTCTATGATATAGCCTGCCAGGGCGGCTCCTATATTCGTGTATTCGTATTCCGCACCGGGGGCATTCCTGTAAAACGTACGTTTGCCATACAACGCCCCATGCTCATCCAGTAAACTCTGTAAATAGCTCGCAAGCGATAGGGGCTTGTTTTTCATGGTTTTAGACAAGAATATTTTCTCTTCAAACGAAAGTCCTTTTTTAGAAATGGGTTCTTTTTGAAAAGCATTATCAATGTAATAGCTCTTAAGGTCATAGACCGATGGGGTATCTCTAATTCCCGAAGTGTGGGTGGCCAAATGTCGAATTGTAATCGGTTCGTTCGGAAAGTAGGGATTGGCGACACAAAAAGGAAGATGTTTATTTATGGCATCGTCGAGACCTATCTTTCCTTGGTCTACCAATTTCATTAAAGCCACACCTATCAAGGTTTTTGAAGTAGAACCAATATTCTGTAGGGTCGTTGACGTATAGGGCGTTTTTGTAGAAATATCCGCATACCCAAAGCCTTTTTGATACAGCACACTGTCTTTATGCACCATGACCATACCAGCCCCTGGTAATTTCATGGTACCTAACAATCCTTCCATCTTTTGGCTGATCTCGTCACTGGTAGACTGGGCCAGACCGCTTCCCATGAAACACAGGTTTGTCAAAACAAACATCAAAATCATAGCTTTTTTCATACAGAGATCTTCCATTTTCAGCATTATCATTAAAACTCCCTACAATCACCAGCCAAGACGAGCGCTCAGAACTGTTTGTATTGATGGCTTTATCAAAGCTATTTAACAAATACCTTATTTAAGTCTCAGTGGATGCAGAGGGACTACTTCCGGTACGAAGGGCGGCTTTGTATTGAGAGGGTGAGACACCGGTTTCTTTCTTGAACGTACGATAAAAACTACTTTTGGATTTAAAGCCGGAATCATAGGCGATTCCCATCAAAGAGAAATTATCGAATTCGGAAGAGGCCAACTTCTCTTTTATCATATCGATACGGTGCCTATTGATATAATCATAAAAAGATATCTTCATCTTTCTATTCAAGAGCGTTGAAAGTTTCTTATCGGTGGTTCCTATCAACCCGGCCAAATGGGTCAGCGTAAGGTCATGCGACAAATATGGTTTTTGGGTCCTGACAACCTCCTCCAACTTTTTTTGGAGTGCCAGCAGTTCCTCCTCCGAAATTTCTATGGAGCTTGTTACACTTTTATTTTTTGTGCCGGCTCCCTCTTCATCCATTAAAAATTCGGGCATTGCCACCACGGTTTGTTTAATCCCATTATACCCTAAATAGGTAACCAGAACAATCATGATCACCGCGGTAATATACCCGGTATCCCAAGTGGTAAAATACCCGTAGAGCGTCTCATATAAGGTCACCACAAAATCAAACAACATCAGCCAAAAGAATGATAGCAAAAATAGCTTCAACCATTGAACATTGTTGGTCACAAAGCTCGAATAATTAAATTTCATTATTGTCTTAAAGCGATAAAAAAGGCGGATCGATAGGAGCAAATACAGCAGCAAGTAGGCATCTTTCAACAACGCCAAATAAGGCATTTTATGAAAGGGTTTTAAATAATCGAACACCAAATATCCCAGATAGCTGCTCGCCGTAAATGGCAGCGTAAAAATCAGCCAACAAAGAACGAACGGAATAAAATGAAACAAGTGCTTTCGTACAAGCCCTTTGTTTTCTAAAAAGAGCGACTTTACATAAATGTAGATCAAAGGCCCCATTATAAAACGTTCCCCATTTTCAAACACCATAGTAAACAGGTGTAAAAACCGCAGCTCATGTAGCTCTGCATAAAAACTGACTATGGTAATTATGATAAACCCCAAAAGCACCATTAGAATGTTCTGCGGCAGTTTCCTGTTTTTTGCCTTGGCGAGCATAAAAAGAATCACTGAACCAATGGCAAATCCGAACACTAAAATAAAATCCGTTAGTAAAAGCATCTGAATCCTCTAGAATCGTAAAATCATTTTTAGGTTATTCCACTAGACGCAAAGCGTTTCTAATTGTTACAACACACTTCTAAATAAAACAATATTCCCGAGCATTTCAACCCCCTATACCTTCAGATTTTGAGCTCACCGCACTTTTTTGAGTTCAAACTCCTTTCCATATTGCACATAAACGAGTTTCGTCACGGCGCCTAAAGCATCGAATTTGAACTCGTATCGCGCGTCGAACTCTTTTAGAAAAAAATTAGATTTACTCAAAGGATGTAACCCAAGTGTCGGGATCCCCTTTCCGGAACTTAGTAAAGCCGTTCCTTTTTGTTTTACATGGATACGTTGTCCCGTGTCGAATTCATAACTGCCACGGTATTTTTTTAACTGCTTTTTGGACAATACGATTTCTACCAAGGGCGGGAGCCCTAGTAAAAAGCGTTCCAATTCGCTGTGAAAAGCGATGAAATCCTTGCCTCCACTAGCGGTTAACATGATCAAACCTAGGTTCAATTCGGGATAAAAATCATAATGACTTCCATAACCATCCAAGTCCCCGCCATGTCCTAATGTACGAATCTGTGGTTCTGTACGTCCTTTGATCGATTCGAACATTCCAAAACCATATTCCAATCTACCGCTTACCACCTGCTTATGATGTGTGAGTACCAAAGGGGATATTGTCCCATCCGAATCATAGGTGGTGTATGCCTCCAGTTGTAAAAGCATTAGTCGGGATAAATCTCGAATAGAGGAAAACACCCCTCCCGAGGCCACGGTAGTGCCGGTTACCCAGGGTTGTAATGCCAAACTTCGTTTGTGCGGGGCATATGGTATCACCAAACTTTCCCGAGAAACATACTTCTCTAAAGTAGTAGTGTGTTCCAGACCGTATGGGTTTAACACATATTCTGCCAGCAAATTCCGGTATGTTTTTCCAGACACTTGCTCCATCAGAAACCCTAAGAGCGCATAGCCGTAATTCGAGTATGAAAAATGTTTTTTCGCCTCGGCATCCAACTCAATGAGCACAAGGTCATTTAACAATAGGGCCTTTGTATAAAGTTCTTTTTGCGGGGCGCCGTTCGGTGTAGGAGGTAATGAAGGCCCATCATGTGGAAATCCGGAACGGTGGTACAATAGATCCGCTATGGTGATATGGGCCACCTTTGATTTGGTTTTATCGGCCACTTGTTCGGGTAGGTATTCACTGATGGAGGTTGTTAAATCCAATTTCCCTTCGGCCAACATTTTATTGGCAATAATTGCTGTGAGCGTTTTGCTTAAAGAGGCTATTTGGAAAACACTGTGCTCGTTTATGGGTACTCCCGCATCTCCGTTCGTATTTCCGCTATGAACAAAAGTAACTGTACCCTTGTGTATAAAGGCCACCGACATGGCCGGGATATCATATTGTTCAACATATGTATTAATTCTGGCCCTTAGCGCAGCTAAGGGCACATGGTTGATTGTTTTTATCTCTTTCTGTCCCCAGGCAAACAGGTTCAGATGAATAAGTACTACCAATATCAGTTTTTTCATGATTGCTTTTTTAGTCTTACTTTCTGTGTTCTTTGCACTCCGTTTATCTTTGTAAGCATCAGGTAAATCCCTGTTTTTGAAATATGGTCATTGAGCCTACAACTATAAGAGTTACTACTCTCTTTGGTCTCTATACCACGTTTTACCAACGTTCCATCTGGCTGTAAAAGGGACACTTCAACCTCGGAATTCACCGGTACTGAAAGGGCCAAATTTGTACCCTTTCGGTTTTGTTCCAAGGATAGGGTCGTTCCTTTCGGGAGGTTCCCCGTGGGGTCGGACTTTTTATATTTTCGGATGGCCCGTTTGCCCTTCACGCGCGCATAGAACCCAGAAAGGAACGAACGCAGCCAACTATCCCGTACTTGGATTCGTTGCACCATTAACTCCCCATCTACTTCGGTATGCAGTAAATAGTAGCCTGCCTTTACGGAACGCGGCCGCCACACAAAATCATGGGTGCCTTTTGTCAAATAGGCATCGGCCATGGTATAAACCAAAAAACCATCCTCCGCTAAGATTTCTAGTTTCGTGTTCACTTGTTTTTTATCGATGTGCAAGGCCACTCGCGTACCGCCCACGGGATCATGATCCAAGGTGCTCCATACCCCGGTCGGAAGCTTTCCATAAACGGGTATGATGCTTTCCCAACCGGAATCCAAATCGGCTTCATAAGGGCCGGGATGCACACAATTTCGGATGGTATCATACCGTGTACTTCCGTTTTCGATGATCCTAAACACCAATGGGCCCGATTCGTTATTGGATGGTTTTAAAGACTTCGTATTCGCTTCGGTCGTACGATTGGAAACACAACCGTAGTAAAGCCATTTAATATAGTCGGCATCTTTTGTTTTGAAAATTTCATAATAAGGGTGCGCCTTGTTAAAGGAGGAAGAACTGAGCTTTATAGCAACCTGATTCTTGGATTGTGACCGGGTGCTAACAAGGGTACTAAAAACCAAGAAGCATAGTAATATTTGCAATTTCATGACGACGAATTTTTTGATTACCATACGAAGCTATCCATTGAGGGAAGGCCATTCTTGAATAGTAGACCAATCGCATGGCATCGCGGTCTGTTAAACCTTACATCAGGGTTGAATGCTACTCGCCCCCAAATGGAACGTATTGAGCAGTGTTTTACATGGTGTTCATCGACAATTTGATTTGAGAAGGCTTAAATCTGTTACTTTAGCCGTACTGAGCAGCACAAAAAACGTATCATGCTGGATCGCATCCTAAAAAATCGCATTCTGACCCATATCCTTTTTTGGGTGGTGATTCTCACCTTACAGTCTCAAGTATTTCTTTATACCGGCTACACGCTCAAGGTTATTGTCATTTATACGCTTGCCATACTTCCCTCCATTCTCATGGCCGCCTATTTTCTGGTCTATTATCAGATACCGAAATACGCATATCCAAAAAAATACGTTCGCTTTGCCTTTTCGTTGCTGGGGAGCATGTATGTATTTACCGTACTGGCACGGATGCTCACTGTTTTTGTGGCTGAACCTATTATGGGAGTGGTCGATGATGTGGCGCCAATCCATATGGTGCTATTGGTATTGTTCAGTGTGGATCGCTTGGGCCGTAACTATCTCCTGGCCGTTTACATTGCGCCTTTTATTATGGCGAGTATCAAACTGGTGCAACAGCGGAGCGAGGAAAAGAGAAAGCTAGAGCAACTGGAAAAAGAAAAAGCAACCGCAGAACTCAATTTTCTAAAAGCACAGATACATCCTCATTTTTTATTGAATACCTTAAACAATATCTACGCGCTTACCCTTAAGAAATCAGAGCAATCTTCCGAGTCGGTACTAAAACTTTCAGAAATGCTCACCTATGTGCTGTACCGATGTAATGAAAAGTTTGTCCTTTTGGAGGATGAAATACGCCTTTTGGAAAACTATATTTCTCTTGAGAAACTACGCTACGGAAGTGATCTGCAGCTCAGTTTTTCAAAAAAAGTAGCGGCTACCCCAATAAAACTGGCACCACTAATTCTTCTTTCCATTGTCGAAAATGCCTTTAAACATGGGGTAAGCGGCGCTTTGGAAGACGCCGTTGTCAAAATAGACCTGAAAGCCACTGAACACGCGATCCACTTTACGGTTTTTAACACCAAGAACATTTCCCAACAAGAAGATATCACGGAATACACCAAGGGTATCGGCAGTTCTAACGTTCGAAAACAATTGGCGATGCTGTATCCAGGTCAGTTTCGTTATCTTGTAAAGGAAGAAGCAAATACGTATGAAGTGCAATTGCATATCGAATTAAAACAAGATGCACCATGAGCACCAAATGCCTGATCGTAGATGATGAGCCTTTGGCCATCGAAGTCATTGAAAACTACCTTGACCAACTAGAGGGGTTTGAAGTTACCGCCCGCTGCAAGAATGCCTTGCAAGCCTTCGCCGTACTGGAGAAAGAGCAGGTAGATTTGGTATTTTTGGATATTCAAATGCCAAAACTGACCGGAATCGATTTCGTACGATCTTTACAACATCCTCCCAAAATTATTTTGACCACGGCCTATATCGATTATGCAGTGGAGGGATACGAACTCGATATTTTGGACTATCTGGTAAAACCAATTTCTTTTGAGCGTTTTTTTAAAGCCATTAGCAAGTATTCCAAAACTAAGATCGGGACAAAGGAAAAACGAACAATTGTACCTCAAAGCCCACTGAAGAAGGATTACATTTACGTAAAGGCCAATAAGAAAAACCATAAAATACTGTTTGCCGACATTCTCTATTTGGAAAGTGTAAAAGACTATATTAAACTACATCTAAAGGAGCGGCGACTTTTGGTAAAAACCACCTTAAGCGATTTCGAGGCGCAGCTCCCTGCCAGTATGTTCTTGCGAGTGCATCGCTCATATGTGGTAAATCTAGCGTATATCACCGCCCATACCACTCAGGATATCGAATTAGGGGCCATCGAAATTCCGATCGGGGGAAGCTATCGCCAACGCACTTTTGAACGCTTACACTAAACAGGTCTTAGTAGCAAGGAGTTTTACCCCAATGTGATCGATTGTTTAAACAGGCATTGGAAAGGATGGGGTTCTAAAACGGCTGCCTAGGGGACCGCTACCCTAATTCCGAATTAATCTCTGATACTGGTCCATCACTTCCTCTATAGGGGCTACCTGCTTTTCCCAAGACTCCGCGGTAATACTTGTATTTGCGAATACCATCCTACCTATTCCCGTTTTTGGATCAAAGAACATATAGGTGAACACCCCAGGGTCAGAACCGGTATGCCCCACATTTCCTGTTGGGGTAAAACCCATAAAAATTCCTGCATTAAATTCATCATCCAAGGGGTTATCCGTGCCCCGATCTTTGAAATGACTTGCCATCAACTGCTGTTTAAACAATTCCTTATAACTGGCAACACTTAGTAAGGTTCCCTCTCCTACAAAGGCCTTGTTCAACTCAACCAGATAGTTGCCCATGTCACTGAGGCTGCTAATAAGACCTCCATCGGGATACGTAACCAATGTATAAAAGGGAATTACCGCACCCTCTCCGGTATAGAGCATTGAATGGTTCCCACGTTCAATAGTTTCTAAGGACCAACCCGAAGCATCCATCCCCAAAGGCTTCAAAATATAGTGGGTTGTATAGGCATCATAGGACTCTCCCGTTGCCCGTTCGATAATATATGCGGCCAAGGCAGCGGCAACATTGCTATACTCAAATGTAGTTCCCGGTTTCTTTTTCAAATAGTTCCGCTTTCGATACCAGCTTCCCGAGGGAGTCAAAAGGTTGTTAAAGAAAGTCCTCATAGTGACCCGATTCTGTGGCGTTTGAAAATTTTCGCCGAGGGTTTTTACAACGGGTTTACGCAGGGCTGAGGTGTCTAAAATAACATATACCTTATCATCGTAGTGTTTAGTATCTTTTATCGTTGAAGTGTGTGTCGCCAGATGTCGGATTGTTATTTGAACCTCTGGAAAAAACGGATTGACTATCTGAAAAGGCAGGTAGTCGTTTATAGGATCATCCAAATGGAGTTTGTTTTGCTCTTGTGCCTTCATCAAAGCAACTCCGATCAACGTTTTGGAGACCGACCCAATATTCTGCAGTGTTTGATGGCTATAGGGTATTTTCTTTTGCGTATCTGCGAAACCAAATCCTTTTTCATAGCGTGTTCCTGTTCTATCTATCAGGGCAATGCCATATCCCTTGATATGCCCTTCCTTGTATATTTCGTTCAGTCTGTGGGTAAGGAATTCTTCTGGTGTTCCTGTAACACTTGCTTCCTGGGCATTTGCAAAAACACCTATAACAAACCAATATAATGCGATTCTTTTCTTCATAATAGCTATTATTCCCGCTTTTGGGATTTTATATAATCTAGGGTCCATTTGAGTACATTGTCTACCCCGCTGAGCACTTGTTCCACGCTGTTTTCAATAGGGTAATCGGGTGTTGCCCCGTAACCGTCATTTTCAAAATCCACATTGGTCTCAAAACATATCAATGACTGTAATATCCTGATCTTTGAATGCGGTAACTCCATAAAAACCATCACCCCACTGGTATTTTGGGTAGGATTCCCGCCTGTCTCCTCACCTATGAACAAGGCATCTTTTCGATATGTTTTAAGCATACCGGCGACCTCCCCGGTGGCGGAAAAAGAATGTCCATTGATCAACACATACAACTTTCCCGTGAATACGTTTTTTGCCGGCGGTGTAGGTTCCCAGGAAATCCCAAAACGCTTTTGTGCCATTTCATTCAAACCATAGACCTCCCCGTCTTTTTGAAGAAACTTTGCCAGGCGTTTGTTCAAAGCCCCCCCTTCTCTTCCATACAAACTCGGATCGCTGATTTTATCGGTAATGGCAAATACCCGCTTGTAAAGTACGATCGGTTCATTTATTAGATGCGACAACAAGGCCAGTTGTGGCGGTGGGTCTCCGCCTCCATTGTCCCTTAAGTCGACAATGAGGTGTTTTACTTCTGCCATTCGAAGTGTACGAAATGCATGCTCATAGAATTTAGGGTATTTTTTCCCATCACTTCCCTTGCTGGAAGAATCAAACGTGGGCACCTTCAACAAGGCGGTTTCACCCATTATTTTTAACGAAAGGCGATCATCCGTTTCTTCCAGATACCACGGCACACGTTTTACTCCGTACCTGCGTAAGGCCTTTTGCTTGAGTTCTCCATTTAGTAGCGCGGCTACCTGTACGGTGCGTTTGGTGCCCGATTCTTCGATTACTATTTCAAAACTGGAAGGAACACCTTTGACATTGGCATAAAAATTTGGAAAATCAGAACTGATATGTTTCGCCGGGTAGGTGCGATTATTCCCATCGGAGGTCCAATGATCGATTAATTCATTGAATACAGCCTGAGCTGGTTCGCCATTGATTGTCCGTATCAAGGAGCCCGGCAGAATGCTTTCGTCATTTGATAAGTTTCGTAAAACATACAACCGGTTATTTGCCCAATGCACATCGAATGGAAAAACCGGAAGCTCTTTTTCCTTTACCATATCCCATCGTTCAGAGGGAACAATCATGGAATGTCCATTTTTTATTTTCTGTTGTAAAGGAGCCACAAGCCGATAAAATTGAATATCGGACATGGGGTGGTTTAATTGCTCTTCAATATTTAGGAACTCACGATCCATTTCTTCCTTGGTCGTGTAGGTATACAAACCTGCATGAACAGTTTCTAACTGTTTCTTTAAAACCGCTACATCTTCCTGTAATTTGTCCGCAGCAATAAGAGGCCCCAGTTGTTTTGCGGTCTGTGCTTTTAAAACGGTGCAACATACAAGACCGATCAGCATTACAATACGGTTCATAACAAATGATTTATGGTAAGAGATAGTTGGCAATTTATGGCAACCACTCGAAACAAACGTCCCATTACTGGAATCGGGACCTCTTTATAAGCCCTCTTTGTATGCGACCGGGGAAATACCGGTTTCTTTCTTAAAAGCCCTATAGAAACTACTTTTCGAATTAAAACCGGCGGCATATGCCAACCCTATGATCGAATACTTGTTATTACGCTCTTCTTTTAGCTTATCTTTTACGGTCGCTACCCGAAAGCCATTGATAAAATCATAAAAAGAGACTGCCAAAGATTGGTTTAGCAAGGCAGAAAGCTTTTTATCGGAAGTACCCACGAGCTTGGCCAGGCCTTTTAAGGTAATTTCTTGATCTAAATATGGCCGTTCATTCGCCATCACCTCTTCCAGCTTCCACTTTAAACGTGTAAGCTCTTCTCTAGATAACTCCACAGATTTTGTGGTAGCCCCTACCCCAGGTTTTTGCCCATCGACCGGTATTAAAAAATCGGGGACCGCAATGGTCGACTGTTTCAATCCGTTATAGCCCAAATAGCCCACCAATAGAATAAGTACCGTTACGGTAATATAGCCTGTATCCCAATCCGTGAAATGACCAAAAGCAACTTCATAGGCGGTAATCAAAAAATCGAGCAGCAACATTCCCAAAAAAGAGAATAAGAATTTCTTTAACCATTCTATATTGTTCGTTAAGAAGCTAGAATAATTGAACTTCATAATTCCCTTGAATTTAAAAAACAACCGAATTGAAAGGACCGTATAGGCGATTATATAGATATCTTTTGAGAAGGATAAGTATGGCCTCTCATGCAAGGTGACCAAATACCCAAAAATCGGTTTTCCAAGATAACTACTAATGACATGAGGAATGGTAATGACTAAAGTATATAGCAAAAATGGAACAAAGTGAACCAAATGTTTTTTTATCAAATTCGATTCCTTTAGAAAAAGTGATTTTACGTAAATGTAAACGATAGGGCCAAACAGCAAACGTTCTCCATTTTCAAAAAAAACAGTCACCAAGTACAAAAACTTCAAATCGTGCAGGGCGGCATAAAAACACAGGATGGTAATGGTGACAAATACCAAAAACACAATCAGTATATTTTGGGGCAATTCTCTCTTTTTTTTATTCAGAAGCATAAAAAGGACTACCGTAGTAACGGCACAACCGAATACCAATATAAAATCAGCGACTAAACTCATGAATTACAATGCAAATAAAACTAGACAGTTACTATAGTAAAGACGTCTACCACCTATTATCGTTACACTTTACGCTTGACAATTAATAGATAAGAAAGCCATTACAGGGCTTCAGGGATTTCCGCCGACATGCGAATACGCCATTGGTCATCATAAATAGACCGGTAATTGATTTCGTAGTCAAAACCATTCTTTTCGAGTTTCTTCAGGAATTTCCCTGCCTTGATGTAACGTTCTCCCGACCCCCCTACTTTCACGGCCACCCGATCCGCATTTGCAGGAATCGCCAATCCTTTGGTAATACTGGCACTTCCTAAAATAGTGATACTGTCCGACCGAAAAAGTTCGCTTTCCAGAAACGCTGCAAAGTCCATCTCATACGTTTCTTCTTGGTACGATATTTTGATACCTTCAATAATTGCGGGGCCTACTCCATAATTGTTTAAGGTAATGGCAATATAGTCCTCTTCAGAATTGTAACCCGTTTCTACGTACAGATACGGCATGGTGGATAGGCGACTTTGCCGTTCGATAATATTGGTTTGGCGCGCGAAGACAATCAAGGTGATAAGGCTTATTAAAATCGCCAGTAAGGTAACGACCCTATCGGGAGACCAGAATCTTTTTTTTCCCATTTTTCGCTATTCATTTATAGCAATTAAAAGTATTTGAAACCAATTAGAAAAAAGTCCCGTTGGCGGTAAGTGGGACAATTTTTCCCGATTGAAGATCGATCAATGGCTATTTTCACTCTTTTTGATGAGGGCAAGGGTATATTGAAGTACCGCATCTTCCTTTTTTATTTCCTGCGCTATAGTGTTCCGTACCCAATGTTGCGGTTGCACCCCATGGCCCGTATTTTGAAAACTAACGGCCCATGTTTCGAATAGCAAAGGAATATTCAGACGCACCCCGCTGTTTGGTAAAATCAACATTTGATCAAAATCGCCAATTTGGGTATGGGGGTTTCCCCCGGCCTCTTCCCCTATAAAAACTCCCCGTTGGTGCTCTTTCATAAGACCAGTAAAAATACCGCTGGCAGAAAACGACCAGCCCCCTATCAACACATATACCTTGCCGTCAAACCTTGGACTAGATGGTTTCCGTGCCGTTAGGGACAGTAAATTTTTTCTACCGGCCCAGTTCCTAGGGCGGTACTTATTAGGGCCTATTTTTTTCAACGCCAGTTTCATTTGCAAGGTGGTTCCAAACTGGCTGCCCAGATAGTACTTCTTATTCGGGATTCGTTTGGTAATGGTATAAATTTCGTTTACAAGTTTAAAAGGGCGGTCATGCAGATAGGAAAATACCTCGCCTGCAATATCACCATTTCCACCCCCATTCTCGCGAAGATCAATAATCAAATGCCGTACTTTTTCTTGATGCATTCTAGTAAAGGATTCTTTAAAGTACTTTCTAAAATCGGTCTTGGCATCCTTAAAATAGTCTATTCTAAAGCTAGGGATGGTAAGAATTGCGGTTTTCCCATCGACCTTAAAATCTAAATCCGCAGCGTCGACATCATTGTACCAAGGTCTTTTTTCATGCTGGTAACGCGCTACACTATAGGAGCGCATTTTCGCTATTGTAAGGGCTTCTACCTTTTCGTTTATTACAGTTCCATCTTCGGACAGCGCAATCTCAAAGCTATTGGGCGTGCCAAAGATATGCGCATATATCTCTGAAAAATCCTGTTGAATAATTTCGTTTGCATACGTACGATTGTTTCCATCTTTGGTCCAGTTATCGACCATTTGTTCAAAGACTTCAATGGCCGGTTTCCCATTTATGGAAACGATCTCGGTTCCAGGATCCACCCCATATGCTTCCGATAAGTTCCGCAGAACATATAGTTTTTTCTTGTATTTATATACATCAAATGGAAAATGAGGTAGTTTCGTATCCACCGCATGTCCCCAGGATTCGGGGGGAATAATAAGGGTGTGCCCATTTTTGATCTTGTCGTGCAAGGGCAGTACCAAGCGGTAAAAGGCTACTTGGGTCATGGGTGCCGTAATTTGGTTTTTTATGTTCAGAAAGGCTGCATCCATCCGCTCCTTGGAGGTATAGGTATACAAGCCTGCGTGAACCGCTTCTAGGTTTTTCTTAAGGATATCTACATCCTCATGAAGTGCTTTTGCCGATATCAACCGCTTGTATTGTTCCAGATCCTGCGCATTTAAAGACCAGGTTCCACAAAGAAGAAAGAACCCTAAAATAATGTTTTTCATATGTACCATTGTTATGATTGGTGGGAGTATTATTGGATAGTCGCGCAGTTAGGATCTGCACTCCAACAAATGAAGATAACCGGAATCTTAGGAAAAATTGGGAAGTAGAAGTCTATTTAGAACTAATGGGACCTATCTAATCGGGAGCTATTTCTTTTGTATTCCGCAGGAGAAACACCAGTCTCATTTTTAAAGATTCGATAAAAACTACTTTTTGATTTAAAACCACAACTTTGGGCAATCCCCAACAAAGAATATTTCCCAAACTCTTCCGAAGCCAATTTTTCCTTGACCGCTACAATGCGATGTTTGTTGATCAAATCATAAAAGGTAGTTTGCATATGCTGGTTGAGCAGTGCAGATATCTTTTTATCCGTAGTATTTAACAAATCTGCAAGTTTTAGGAGGGTAAGGTTTTCATCTAAATAGGGCTTTTCATGGAGCAACAAAAGCCGCAATCGTTCCCGAAGCTCTGTGGCTTCCTCCTCACTAATGATTGAGGAAGCCCCACCCTTCTGTTTTTCAGACGTTGCACTTCCTTGCCTTTTTAAGAAGTCAGGTAAAAAAATGGTTGCTTGCCGAATGCCATAGTAGCCAAGATATACCAGTACGAAAATCATCGCCACTGCCGTGCCATAAGCGGTATCAAGTGTTTTAAAATCAAAGGCCATGTCAAGGAATAGCAAAACCACATCTAACCCTACCACAATTGCCGAACTTAGCAACATTTGACGTATCCAACCAAAATCGTCCTCACTAAAAGTAGAATAGTTCGATTTCATTTTGGTTCTATAGGTATGGAACAAGCGAATCGAAAAAAAACTATATCCCAGAAAAAAAGCATCTTTCAACAACGTTAGATTATAGGTGGTTTCTAGAATTCTGAGGTGGCGAAAATGATAGGGGAATTCCATATAACTAAGTGCTACGGGAAATGAAAATATAACCGAATAGACCAGATACGGTACAAAATGAATGTAGTTTCTCTTAAAAAAGTCCTGCCGCTTTTCAAATAACGATTTTATATATAGAAACAACAAGGCGGCGATCAAAAAACGAGAACCATCCTCTATGATATAACTAAGGTTGTAGAGCAGGGAAATTTCGTGTAGATCTGCATAAAAATTGATGATGATTACCAACACCAATAGAAAGATAGCGGCCAATAATACATGTGGTAATTGTCTTGGTTTTTTACGGCACAAACGCACCAAGATCATGAGAGCGCTTAGAATACCAACAATAAGAATAAAGTCGGTCAATAACTTCATATGCAGGGAGAGCTTTGTAAGGTCTTTTTCAAATAAATAGAGACTGTATGTTTTGCGCTTTCACAAGGTACTAAACATGGGGCAAACCGAGGTCTTATTAGATAGATTGGGACTTTTTTAAGTTCGCCAAGATTTACAGATCTACCACCCCCGCATTGACCAAGGCTTGGAAGCGAGACCGTATTTGCAATTGCCTATAGGGCGAGAGTTGGATCATGAGCACATAGGCCAATTCTTTGCTTGGGCCGATCCTAAAATAGGTTCTCAACGCACCGCCCCAACCGTATACGACGCGATTTTCACTAGGACGGTCAGAAGCGATGGCAAACCCAAGACCAAAACCGGTCTCCCCACGGCCCTTCAAATACTGAATAGACCTAATTTGTGAGGAGTTGTGCGTTGTCTTCTATATTCTTATCGATACAATATAGGCCAGGGTCTACTCGCACCTTCATCGGTCTCTTATCAACTAGTAGTGAAATGTAGTTGTCCTTTGCGGTTACTTTTTGTTGTGCTTTATGTAGTAAGGTACCCGTTTCGTCATAGACCCCGATTTCTATAAAATCGGCCAAGGGCAAGTTCTTCTCGGGAGCATCTTCGAGATACTTGCGTACCTCAAAATACACCTCGAGCCGATATCGCTCATCCGCGGTCTTTTCCAGTTTGGTTTTTTGAATTTTTGAATCATAGAAAACAACGGTTTCAAAAAGGTCTTTTACCAGATATTGAAGGGAATCGGGGGCCTTCCTTTTCAAATGATCAACCAATGACAAGGATGTGGGGTAGGGCGGCCCCGATTGCAGCCGGTAGTCATATAAAAATTGCTTTAGAATAAGGTTGAGCCGATCCCTGCCCAGGTGATGCCCCAAGGTATTGAATGCCATGGCACCCTTACCATAAAACAAATGCTTTTGTTCCCCTACCAACTGTAAGGGCATCTCTTTTTCCGAGGCGTTGCGACGGCCATTCAAATAGCGGCTGCGCTGTTGTTCTAGAAACTGATGCGCCACCGCTTCCCCATAGTATTCACGATAAATATTCAAGGTCACGTATTCGGTAATGCTCTCCGACAGCATTCTACTGCCATCCGCATCCGCACCGATCAACTGATTGCCCCACCATTGATGGGTAAGTTCATGCGCAGCGACATAAAAAGCCAGATCCACCTTGTTGGTATTGGTATCGGTATTGGCGATAAAACGGATTTCGGACATAGGAATACTATTGGCCATAGTGGTCGCAAACGAACCTTCAGAATCGGGAAATTCAATAATCCTAGCCTGTTTGTGTTGATAAGGGGCAAAATGTTTGGTATTATAATCCAAGGCCGCCTTTAAACCATTCATCATCTCGGTGAGGTTGTAGGTATGCCCTGGGTGATGATACACCTCTAGTCCTACCCCTTTGTAATCTTCTTTTTTACTATGAAATCTTCCGGAATTAATCCCAAGAATATATTTGATCGGAGCTGTAGTTTTATAATGGTAGTAATTTCGGTTACCGTTTACCCATTGTTTTTCCAAATAGCCCGGCGCAATGGCAATTTGATCCTTTGCAGTGCTTACCGTCGCTTCAAAATCGATCAAGTCGGAATCAACAGCACCGTAATGATTGCTTGTGGCGGAGCTATCCGCGGGATGTTTTGAATCTTCCCCAAAGGAGTAACCCAATCTCGGAAACACGTCATTGAGAAGAAAGGTACCATTTTGAAGTACGTTTGAATTGCGTTCAAAAAAAGTATTCGCCTTGTTCCTTACTTTGAAGTTGAATTGAACACTATCTCCGGGAGGCATTGGTCGGTTCAACTTCAATACCGTAAACTTCATGATACTGTCTTGTGCCACTACCTTATAAGGAGAAGCTATTTGAAAAGTAGTATGTTCATCAAAACCGGTCTTTACCAGCAGCGTATCAAGAAATATGTTCGATTTATTCACCAACATATAAGATCCATTTGCCTCAAAGGAATTCGTTTTGGGAAAAAGGTCTAGTTGTACCTTCATAGCCGTAATTCTGGGCTGCAGCTTATTTTCATATTGCTCGAATTTCTCTTTAAACGCTTCAAATAGGTTGTTACGATCGGTAGCGGAAAGGGCGTCCCATCCCTCCTTCTTTTCCGCATTGTGAATCGAAAAACCCAGGAGTAGAAAACCGATCAAACAGCACCCCATTACCGATATCAGCGGGTTTTTAAAACGGGCCTTTGCCGTTTGAAAGCGTTCTTTAAAAGCTTGGGAAACACCCCTCACCCATAAAAGTTGTGCCAGCATCAAAAAAAAGACCGCGAAAAAGAACCAGTAGGTGACTACTAAAAAATAAGGGGCCAATGTTCCTGCATAGCCATTCATATCAGAATAAACGGTGGAAGGGGGCGTATTGAACAAAAGCAGTTTTGAGGTAATACCCACTTGCGGCAACCCGCTAAAACCAAGCCATCCGATGATGAGTACAAAAAGCCCCAAATAGGTATTCGTGAAGAGCGTTTGAATGAAAATGGAGACAAAACTCCAAGTGACCAATAACGGGAAGGTAAGGAGGTATAGCTGAAATAGATAGAGGCCTATTTCAAAGTTGTGATAATCATTTAATACTTGGATCCCAATGCCCGCCAGCATCAGCACCAGTAATAACACCATCTGCATTTGAAGTAGGGCGTTTACTTTCGAAAAAAGCAGTACCCAATTGGGAATGGGGGTTACATCTATCAAGGCATCCATCCCTGTGGTTCTTGGCCTATGCACCAACATCCCCGAATACAAAAAAGTGGTCAAGGTCATAATCATGGTAAAGAACAAGGTGGGAACCGTAAGTACGACCCTTGTAACGGGCAAGAGTGCGATTTCCTCAAAATTAGTGACCCTAGCAATGGCGAAAAGCACCGCCAAAATCCCAAAAAAAAGGAGCACCAAGAACATCCAACTTCTCATGATATAGGCCAGTTCTATACGAGAAAGCTTCCAAAGCACCTTTAAACGCTGTTTCCAAGAAAAATCAAATCGAAGATCAGCAAGCTTAAAGTGAATAGGGCTAGCGATTTCCGGTGTTGCAACCGGTTCTGTTTTCGATTTCTGAAACCAGAAACCGGCAGCATCTTCATGGAACGCAAACGTGCGGTACATTGCGCCGAAGATCAGCGTACTAAGGAGCAACCAAAAAAGCCGGTTTGCAATGATTATCTTGGAAATAGGTATTAGCCTTGTATTGGTATCGAGCAAGGTCCAGCTTTGTGAAGCGAGTTCTTTTGCATGTTGGGCAAAGGGATCTAATACGGACAGGGCATCTGCCCACCCCATTCCTCCCAACCAGTTTTCAACGATCAATTGGAATAGAAAAACCACGATGACCAGCATGAAGCCTGCATAAATATTCCGCGTATAGGCAACTACCGAGAACACCAGCAATCCCATAAAAAACAAGGTCGGGAGTACATAAACCGTATAGGCTTGCAGGTACCCCATAGGGGCAATTTCGCCGAGCTTCGCCCTATCTAGGCCCGGTACGTGCTCTCCCAAATAAAACGCCAGGCCTGCCGAGAATGAGATAAAGACCACAATGGTAAAAGCGCTTAAAAATTTTGCCAACAGGTAGCTGCCCTTTTTTATGGGAAACGTATACAGAATAGTATGCATTCGGCACTTGTAATCTTTGTATATGGAAGCACCAATAATGGCCGGAACCAGGAACAGAAAAAACTTTGTAAAGTACAAGAGCATATAATTGATCTCGTATGGAGTGTTCATTAAACGCACCGTTTTATCGGAAGTGGTAGAAGGAGGATCAAAAAAACCAGCAGATCCGATGAAAACCAAAAAGGCAAAGACAAAAAAAGTAATAAAGTAAACATAGGTCACCGGTTTTCTTAGCCAATAACCCAATTCATAAAAATAGCTGTCCTTCAACATAAAACGTTCGGTTAGGGTTAAATGGTTTGGTCTTTATCAAGTGCAATGAAATAAACATCTTCCAAATTGGGTGTTGCAGGTAAAAATGCCGCATCGGGGCAGATGTCGGCAAACACCCTGACTTCGATGGTATTGTCTTGTTTGTATCCACTGGAAAGTACCTTGAAATGGTGCTTCAACCGGTCCAATTGACCCGCTTCTACAACAGTGGTCCATAGCTTTCCCTCTATTTCCGAAATGGCTTTGGAAGGGGTGGTTTGCTGTAAAATGCGGCCGTTGTTCATGATGGCCATATCGGTACATAGCTCGGTAATATCCTCAACAATGTGCGTAGAGAAAATAACGGTGTTCTTGGTTCCTACTTCCCGAAGTACGTTCAGAAACCGGTTGCGTTCCGCCGGATCCAAACCCGCGGTTGGTTCATCTACTATGATCAGTTTAGGCTTATTCAATAGCAATTGGGCAATACCAAAACGTTGCTTCATGCCCCCTGAATACCCACTCACACTTTTTTTCCGCACCTCATACAAATTCGTAAGTTCCAATACCTGTTGTACAATTCGCTGCCGGTCTTTTTTTGAGGCAATTCCCTTTAAAACGGCAAAGTAATCCAAGAGGCGAAGTGCCGAAACCTTGGGATATACGCCGAAAGATTGGGGCAGGTAGCCGAGTACTTTTCGCAGCGCCATGGGATCATCCAAGACACTTATACCATTAAAAGAAATGTATCCGTTATCGGGATGCTGCAAGGTCGCAATCGTCCGCATTAGCGAGGACTTCCCTGCGCCATTCGGACCTAAGAGTCCGAACATTCCCGGTTTAATTTTTAAATGAAGGTCATCCAATGCTTTTACGCCGTTCGCATAGGTCTTCGTCAGGTTTGATACTAGTAGATCCATAGGTACTAATTTTTACATTCTTGTCGTATGAGTTGTGTCAGTGCTTTCGGAGAAAGTAACTGTTGGGAGACCATCCAATCGGGAAAATGGATAGTACCCATGCGATCTTTGGTAAGCGTTGCACAACAATAGGTTTTTATGAGCAACCGTTCCACAGGATAAAGCGCTATGGACACATTGACGAATAGCACAAAAAAGCAGCACAGGAAGTAAACCAACGTTTTTCTCATATCAGTACTAACACGTCTAAATTGGCCATTTGTAACGCGTAAAAAGCGATTATCTATTGAACTGGGGCAAAAAATAGATGAACTGGGTACTCCCTATTTCTTAGGTTGACAAAATTGTTACAAATTGCGAACTCCCTCGTTATACATACAAAGCATCTCACCACTAGCACCAGGCAAATGAAAAAAATAAGACTCCCGCGATTTCATCTAGAGGCTATGGCACACCTAGCTGTTTTTCTACTCTATTTTCTTTCCTTGAATGTAGAATGGTCCGAACCGTGGATCGCGAAGGGTATCTTACCCGAAGCGGTTCCTCCCCATTACGGAATTGGATTTCCTATCGTATATTTCGCCAACGCATTCTGGCTCATTCCAAAAATATTGAAGCAAAAAAAATGGTTCACGTATATATACACTACATTGTTTCTGGCCATTGCTGCCGAGGCCGTTCGCGCTTTGTTATTTACAATTGTACTAGCACCAAAGCAAGCTTTTTATAGTACATTTTACCTGGAGATTATAGGGCCCGATAGTTTCTTCTTCGGGCGGCTCAACTTTTTTATGGCCAACGCCGTCTTTTTATCGTTTACCTATCGTTTGGCGGTAGACTGGATTATAAATCTGAATATCATAGACCGTTTGAAAAGTGAAAACAACCTTCTTCAAACACAACAAATGGCCGTTCAGCTTACAGGGGATGCAAGTACCCTACAGACCCCTTCTTTTTTTCAGTTTCAGCCAGAAAAAATAAAAGAACGGTACCGCACTACCTTGGCGGTCAAAAAAAGAACAGGGCAGGCATTTATGCCAATAGCGGATGTCGCCTACTTTCAGGCCCAAGGCGATTTTGTATTGGCTATAGGGCGTGATGGGAAAAAAAGTATGGTCAATGCTAGTTTGAAAGAGGTCGCTTCCTTTTTAGACCCAAGCCTTTTTTACCGAATCAATCGGAGTGAGATCGTACAACGAAAATACATCGTACAATACGGGAAGTACATCAAAAATAGACTGGCAATTACCTTGACGGTTGCCAACACCACCCTCTACACGTCGAATAGCAGAACGCCCGATTTTCGCAATTGGGTCAAAACACGCTGACTACCGGGACGAAGCCGTAAAAGAAATGATCGCCTCACTTTTTGAAGGCGGCTCGGCATTCATCGTTCCATAAAAATAGAGCGTTCCTTCTAAGGAGGTTTGGTTCTCGAGTTGTACCGATAGCAATCCAAAATCGGAAACCACTGCGTAACTGGTACCGAAACCAAGATGGTACATCTTTTTCGATTTTATAAAATTGACCGTAGGAACCGTTAAACGACCTAATGGCCCATTCAGTGTCAAGGAACCTTTATGCAGTTCTTCCTGCCCCTGAGGTCTAAATACAATGTCAACCCCCGTGGTATCCAGTAACCGTGGAGTAGCCTCTTCTTCATTCTTTCGAAACACTTGTGCCACGATATGGGCCATTTCTTCGATCATTATTTGACGGCCTGCATTCATCATAATCGAGATTGATAAATCTTCTTCCGGATAGTGAACCACTACCGTACGGGCACCCATCCAGTTACCGGCATGCTCAATGGTTCGAAGGCCAAAAACATCGTATGAGGTGCGCCAAACGACCCCCACCTGGGTAGCCGTTCCGTTTTTCAGGGTATGGCTTGTAAACATGTTCGAAACGGTCTCCTTTGAAATAAAGCCATTCGTATATCCGTGCATCATTTTCAACAAATCGGTGGGTGTGCTTCTGAAACCGGCGCCGGGGAGCGCATAGCTATTGTCCATCCATCGTTCTTTAAGAAGTTTGCCTTTTTTTAAATAATAAATTTGAGAGTCCAGCGAACTTAACGAGTCAATATTCTCAGGAAAGGTCTGTACCATGCCCAATGGTTTAAAAACCTGTTGTTGCATGAAATTTCGGTACGGCATCCCAGAGGCTCCTTCAATGACCGCCGCCAGAAAATTAAAGGCGTGGCTCGAATATTTATAATCCGTATCAGGTTCAAAGAGTAATGGGGCCGTAACCAATTCTACCGTGGGCCGAATGGTCGTATAGTGTGTTTTTTTATACTTTCCGCCTTTGGGTCTATGTGGCACTCCAGCGGTATGCCCTGCCAATTGCCTTGCCGTCAGCCGGGCGTATTTTGAAGCAATATATGGGACATACTTTTTAATGGGCGCATCCAAATCGAGCTTCCCTTCGGAAACAAGCCGGCCAATGGCGGTAGCGGTAAGCAATTTCGAGACGGAGGCAGTACGAAGCTGTGTACCAGGCCCCATTTTTATGTTTTCATTTATATCTGCGTACCCAAAACCCTTGGCAAAAACCAACCTCCCCTTTTTACTGATCGCCACCGACATTCCCGGAATATTTGTCTGCTCTAAAAAATGGAGCGCCAACGTATCGATCAGTTTGGTCGCCTCTTGCGTGGTGGTAGGGGTGGTGTTCGAATCCAAGACATCGTAACCTCCTTGGGCACTGCCCACTGTGAATACCAAAAAGGTAAGCAAAAGTGCCAACAGGTATTTGAATAGTATCATTGTGCTATTTTATTGTATTAAAAACTAGTTTATCGCCCCATTTTCTATAAGGTAATCGATGACCTGTAGGTGATTACCTCGTTTGGCCATTTTTAAGGGACTTCGCTTTTCAGACAATAGGTGGTACCCATCTCGCACCGTTTTATTTACATCGGCCCCATTGTCTACCAAATATTGCACCACCTCTAAATGGCCGTTCCAAGAAGCCCCGATCAAGGGAGTGTCGTCCCCGATGACCACTGAATCTACCTCAGCACCCGATTCGACCAAGAAAACCACTATATCTACATGACCCAGACTCGCAGCAGCGATCAAAGGATTACCGTCACCCTTACTTCTTAGGTTCACATCGGCCCCTAACTTTACCAAGGCCTTTACCATGGCAAGATTGCCGGTCTGTACCGCTTTTATAAGTGCCGTGCCGTCACCGACCGTACCTTGATCCACATCGGTCGCATAGCGCATCAATAATTCGGTCATCTTCTCGTCTCCTAGTTCCGCAGCCATCATCAGGGCATTGCCATCCCCTTTTACGGCCACATTGGGATCAGCGCCTTTTTGAAGCAACCATGCAACCAAGTCATAATTTCCGCCCTTGACCGCCGCCATTAAAGGCGTACCATCACCTTTGATCTTTGCATGGATATTTGCGCCTTTGGCAATTAGCAACTTGGCAAAGGCCGCCTGCCCATTTTCAGCCGCGATCATGAGGGCACTTGCATCGTGTTTTCCCCGAAATGCAACCTGCGCCCCATTATCAAACAACAGCCTGGCCATTTCCATATCACCCCGCTGGGCAGCCGCGCCCATAGGGTATCTTGGCTCCCCACCTCCACGATAGTGACAGTTAGGTCCTGTTTTATCGAGTAGTTTCACGACCATTTTTGAATCTCCACTCTTAACAGCTGCCAACAGTTTGCCACAATCAGTCGATTGAGCCGAAATGAAAGAGGTGATTAAAAAAAAGCCTATAGATTTTACAAGAAGTTTCATAATTCAGGTATTTAAGTTATTATTCGAGATACGTATTTGTTTTTCCAAAACTAAAAAGCATGCCCATGCCTATTATGGAAAAAAGACCAACTTGTATTTACGAATCCCGGAAACCGTTTATCATCGAATTTTCGTGTTCATCCGGAACAAACCCGCTTTTATAGGGAACTATTCCCATTTCAGCTACTCCCCTGAATACATAGTCTTATTTTTCCTATTTTGGGTCGTTATGAGCTCAAAAGCCACCTTGACCGACTTTATTCTGCGAAACCGATTTGTATCCCATTGTCTTTTCTGGGGAACCTTTTTATTGGTATTCACGATCCTCGCAACCTTGAACGCGGGTTCCTTCAGTGATCATCTCATTAATTACGGCAGTATCTTACCATTTCAAATGATGGCGGCGTACTTTTTGGTATACTATCAGGTTCCCAAACTATTGCTGCAAAAGAACTATGTCCGTTTTGGAGTTTCAGTGCTGGTCTCTGCCTACGTCTTTTCAGTACTGGCACGCTTGGTCGTTATTTATATCGTAGAGCCGCTCATCCGTGAAAATTTTGAACAAGAAACGGTTTGGGAAGTACTAATGGATCCTTATTACCTGTTTGCCGTCTATTTCCCGGTGGTGTATGTCATCGTGTTTCTGATGCTTGCGGTGAAGACCATCAAGGAACGTTTGGAAGAAAAGCATCAAATACAGTTGCTTCAAAAAGAAAAAGCGACCAACGAACTTAAATTCCTTAAGGCACAAATTCACCCGCATTTTTTGTTCAATACCTTGAACAATTTGTATGCCCTTACTTTGGCCAAATCGGATGCAGCCCCTATGGTCGTAACCAAACTCTCTGAAATGCTCGATTATATGTTGTATCAATGCAACGAGCCCAGAATCGCCATTGAAAAAGAAATCACCTTGCTGCAAGGGTACATTGACTTAGAAACCCTGCGTTATGGGTCGCAGTTGAAGCTGGAATTTAATCACCAAGTGGATATCCCTTCAACCCAAATTGCCCCTTTGATCCTTTTATCCTTTGTAGAGAACGCCTTTAAACATGGCGCCAGTGGAAATCCCTTAAACCCGGAGGTACTGGTAGACCTTCACGTGGAAAAAGGGCAGCTCTTTTTTAAGGTGTTCAACACCAAGCCCAAAACAGATACGATTGAGAAAGACAGTTTAAAAAAACATATTGGCCTGGCCAACATTGACAGACAGCTGGCCTTGAATTATCCGAATAGCCATGCAATTGATGTCGCCGACACTGAGGAAAGTTATTGCGTAACTTTACGAATCGACCTAAACGAATGACCATGCTTACCAAGTACATAATCATAGATGATGAGCCTTTGGCCATTCAAATTATTGAGGGGCACGCCGCCCAGATAGCAGATTTGGAATTGGTAGCCTCTTTTCAAAACCCGATGGAGGCATTTGAGTTGTTACGCACCGAAAAAGTAGACCTCATGTTTTTGGATATTGAGATGCCCTTACTTTCGGGCATCGATTTTGCAAAAACACTCCCGAATCCTCCAAAAATCATTTTTACCACAGCCTATCGAAACTATGCCTTGGAAAGCTATGAATTAGATGTCATCGATTATTTGTTGAAACCCATTGCCTTCAACCGTTTTTTCAAAGCCTACAATAAATTCAAGAAAAGAACGCTCCAAAAAGAATCAACCATCCTTTCCGAAAACCCAAAGATGGTAAACGACCATCTTTATGTGAATACCAATAAGAAGTTTACCAAAGTCCTTTTTGATGATATTCTATATGTGGAAAGCATTAAGGACTACATACGAATACACACCTTAGACCATAACATAATTACGAAAGATAAGATCAGCGAATTCATTTTAAAACTCCCACCTCATTTTCTAAGGGTGCATCGTTCCTATCTGGTGAACACTCAGAAAATATCCGCTTTTACCACCGTAGACGTTGAAATTGGGTCTATTGAAGTTCCCATAGGCGATAGCTATAAGAAAGCAGTATTGGCCCGATTAAAGGGCTAAACCCCTTCATCGGTAATGATCTGCATTACTTGTTCAAATACAGGCATCAATCCGTTGTCGGTATTGGAAAAGGCCAAAAAAGAAACTTCCAATTCGGGAAAATAAAACCATAGACTGTTATACCCGGGCATACCGCCGCTATGCCACAAAGCTGTTTTTCCAAAAATCTCGGTTTTACTAAAGCCAAGCCCGTAACCATCTTTCTTCATGAATTCCACGGGAGGATGTGGTGGGTACTTGGGGTCTACATATCGGGCTTCATAGACCGGCGTTTTATCTACAACCTTTGCATATGAAGTCATTTGCACCCATGAATCGGCTCCTATCAATTCACCATGTTGTACTGCTTTGGACCAAAGTAACATATCGGAAATGTTCGACTTTAAACCTCCAAAAGACTTCAAGGAACCCGCAATAAAGGGGGAAGCTACCAATTTGACACTAGCCAATGAATCGCCTGTATCTTCCGGGTGGTACCCTCTTGCCAAATTGCCAAAGGTTTCTTCCCCACTGGCCAAGCGGGTGTTTTGCATTCTCAACGGTTCAAAAATATGGTCTTTTAAATAGGTCTCGTATTTTTTCCCGGACACCTGTTCAATTAGCTCTCCCAAAAGTAAATACCCCATATTCGAATAGGAATACTTGGTCCCCGGTTCAAACAAATACGGATTGGTCATACGCTGTAAATACTGATGTGGGTTTTCGCTATTCACCCAATCTTCGGGAGTATCTTTGGGCAAACCCCCGACCCACCATTCGTTTACCCCCGATGTATGGGATAAGAGTTGGTATAGGGTGACTTCTCCCGCTTTTGGGAAATCAGGAAAATACTCGGACAATGGGTCTTCAAAACGCAACTTGCCCTGTTCTATCAACTGGGCAATTGCGATGGCCGTGAACGGCTTTGTTATGGATGCCATCCCGAAAACGGTATTGGTATCCACTTTTCGTCCCGTTTCTAGATTTGCCATACCAAACGCTTTGCTATGGGTATGACTTCCTTTCTGAAGACCATAGACGATACCGGCCGAATGGCCATTTACCACCAAGGTTTGCATTAGGGAGTCTATTTTTTTGGTCTTGTCCAAATAGTCGATGGTACTTGAATCGGTATTTTCGACTTTCTTCCCACAACTGGATACAAGCAGCACCAATATCACCATTTGGAATAAATACGTTTTCATTTTTTCTGAAGGTTTTTTAGCTTGTCAATTCCATGCTGATTTTCAGGATTTAGAGCTACCGACTTTTTGTAATTGGCAATCGCTTGTGGTATATCCCCTTTCATTTCATACCCTTCGGCCAAACTATCCCATACGTTCCAGGAGCCTGGATGTTCTTTTGTGTTCAATTCGAATACGGCCACTGCCGCATCGTATTGATCACGACTTGCTAGCCTATATCCTATGCTATTGAGGGGGGCTTCAAGATTTAATGACGAGTCGTTTCTCAAAAGTTTCTTGTACAATTTGATTCCGTCCCCTACCGGTTTTTCCAAAAAGTGCTGCAACAACCGTTCGCTGGCAATGGCCTCCTTACTTTTCAAATCTTCATCGACGATACCGGCTATGTAATTGGTAATGCCATTTACATTTGGAAAATGGCGGTATCCGGTACTAAGAAAAATGACGGTCATATCATCTTCGATATACTTTCTAAGACTTACAATGGTCCCTCCTGAAAAACCGACCACCCTTCTCTCGTTGATCGCTTCCCGACCCCAGCCATAAGCATAATCGGGCCCTCTTTCGTATTCGAATTTGGTCCACATGGCATTTTTAATCTTGTTGGGCAACAAATCTTCCTGATCCAAACGCCGGTTCCATGCGATAAAACTGTCCAGGGTGAGGGCAAGCCCGGCAGCGCCGTACATGTAGGCCGGCACGTCAAATTCTTTCTCTTCCATACCGCCTTCTTTGTTTGCAAAATACTCCGTGGCCCTGTTCGGCGCTTCCCTATCTTGTGCAAAAACCAATGCATTTTTAACTCCATTGAACTGGTTCGTTCGCAAATAGTCCTCCAAAGAACTACCACTTACTTTGGCGATGATACGGTTCAATAACCAAAAATTGGTTTGGTTGTAACTGAAGCGTTCCCCGGGAGCAAACTCAATTTGATCTGCAAACACCTTGTTTCGATGTTCACTTTCCGTCGCCGCCTCATGTTTGACCATGTCGGGAAGGCCCGAGGAGTGCGAGAGCAAATTTCTTATCTGAACGTTTTGCCAGGCTTTTGGCAGCCCCTCAATATACTTGTTAATCGGGTCGGATAGGCTTAACCGGTTTGCGTCTATCAATTGAAAAATGGCGGTCGCTACAAAAACTTTGGACAAGGAATGCAGTTTAAAAAGGGTGTTTTCGTTGATCGGTTCCTTCGTTTCCAAGTGTGCGAATCCGTAGTATTTTTCAAAAACAACTCCTTCCCCTCGAATCACCGCAACGGCCGCCCCGGGAATTTCGTTCCGCTGCATCACTTTGGTGATATAATGATCTATTTCTTTATCTGACACCTGGGAATTGGCGGTGAAAACCGTCAAAATACACAACAGGTTGATTGCTGTACGTTTCATTTTTTTGTTTTTAAGATGTTCTCGCCCAAGAGGCCTTGGCCAAGGCCTCCAAAATAGTAACCATTAAGTATGTAGGAATCTAGAAAATTATGGGTTAGTTGGCTCTTATCATAACATCGCCCTGCCAGGTTTTAAAGAGCATTTCAGGACCGCCGCCATTCACCTTTCCTTTTACCCATTGCTCCATTTTCACCTTATAGGTCCCTGAGGATTTGTTGGTCTCAAAAGTAGCTTTTATAGGGTCTACCACAATATCGAAGTCGGTAAAAATCTCTCCCATATCAGATCGCAGTTTTATATTGGCTTTCAACGATTTGGGAAACGTAATATCGATATCCCCATTAAAACTACTGAAGGCCATACTCGTGTTCGGGGTAATCGCCCCAAAGTCTACTTTGATATCCCCGTTGGTCGTATCGGCCGACGCGGAACCAGAAACATTTTTCAAGGTAATTTCCCCGTTCACATTGCTGATTTCCATCTCGCCCTTGACGTTTTCAACCAAAATATCGCCCCTATTTACGGTTGCCAGCTGTAAATCAAAATTCATGGGCACCTTAATCTCCATATCGGTTTTGCGGTTGTGCTGCTCGTTCATGATCCACACCACATTATCGCGTTCTTCGGCACTGATCGCCATAGAGGAATTATCGATGCGCTTCATCCCATTTTTACTTTCCTTGGAACGTGATTTTCGTTTGCCCATTACGGCCTTTACGATGACCTCTTTTCCTTCATACCCAATCACCGTAATAGAGCCCGCGATTTGACTCAATTTTAATTTTCCCTGTTCGTTCGGACTGCTTAAAGGAACCGAAAATAACTCTACCCCTTCTTGGGCCGAAACTGTTGCTACTGCCAATAGCATACATGCTAAGAGGCCTTTTTTAATCGTTTTCATAATCCAATTATTTTTATTCATTTCCACGGTAATGGAAATCTGTTTATCTACTGTTATTCGTATTTTTTTCTAAAATCCGTTCCCTAAATTTTCTTGATGATCACATCACCATTGAGGGTTTCAAAATCATGGAACAAAGCGCCACTTCCTATTTGAACAATTGGCCTCGCTTCGTACTTATAAGTAGCTCCAGAACCTTTTCCCGAATTGTTTTTACTGGTTTTTGCATACTGTTTTGCGATATCAAAATCGGTAAACAATTCTCCGTTCATACTTTTAAAGGCAATGGCTGCAGAGAGGTCTTTTTGATACGTAATCTCGATATCCCCATTTAAGGCATAATACGTAGAAGCGGCCGTTGGGTTTGTAGCATATGAAATTTTCACCTCCCCGTTTATAGCATGCACCTCGGTTTGCCCTGTCACATTTTTTAAGGCAATGCCTCCATTCACATTGTTCGCCTTAAGATAACTTCCCCTTGTATTGCTCACTTCAATTTCCCCATTATTGATGGCTCCCACGATCAACTTGGTATTTCGGGGTAATTGTACCTTAAAGTTCAAGCGGTGCTCGTACGCGGGTTGTATATACGTGTGACAATCTATAGAGGTCAGGTGCCCGTTCTTATATTCCATATTGGGAACGTCTGCATGTACCACCCAGGTATTCCCTTCTTGCAGTACCTTAACTCCAATTTCACTTTTACCTTTTTCGAGCTTTTCGTCGCTTCGGGCCCATATTCGTTTCTCGACCACAACCTGTACCTTATCGCCGTCGTATCCTTCCACAGCTATTGATCCATCGAGGTTTTGCACGACCAGTACATTTTCATCGCTCGCACTCGAAAAAGCAAGCTCTTTTTGAATGTCTTCCTTAAACTCTTTTTTTTGGGCATTTACTACTTGTGCCATCGCGGCTACCGCGAAGAATACACCTACTATTCGTTTTTTCATGTGTTTGTTTTTTGTCTTTTTAAACGGTCATATGTGTTGCCTGAGGCTTTCAAAAATCATGGTTATCACCACCTCGATCTCTTATGGCTCATTGACATCATCTGATTTCGTTTTACTTGATTGATGAATAAACCCCTTTTTAAATGGGTTGGATTGATGAATTTATCTAGATAATTTGTTGAATCGAACTTTCGAGTTTTTCTTTTACCGAAGTATCCAACTCTTTACTGCGCATTAATGCTTTAAAAGGCTCAATTGATTTCTTCTCTTGCAAGGCTACCATAAGGTCGGCCAATGTCACCTGTACAATCGGTGATTCTTGATGCCCAATAGCTTGTATCAACCCCTCCCTTACAATGGGTTTGTCCACATAGTTCACCAAGGCTTCAATAGCTGCCAACCGCACATTCACGTTCGCATCGTTGTTGAGGGTCTGCAACAGGGCCTTGATTACCTTTTCATCTACTTTTTCAATCTTATTGGCCTCATTTACACCTTGCAGGCGTTGGTTGGCAGAGGGTTGTTCGAGTAGTGTCAAAACCAATTGCTCCCGCACCTCTTCGGTTTCATTGTCGACTACAACGGTATTTGGCGCTTGGGTCGATTCGGTATTCGTATTCATAAAATAACCGGTTCCCAAACCAATTGCGACCAAAAGAATGCCATAGGCTACTTGGGGTCTCCATAGAAGGCCTAAAAACGCGGATACGCTTTCTGCAAAGCCGCTTGTCTTTTTAGCCTGCTGTGTTTCCGCTGTGTGCAGCATATCAAAAAAGCGCACATCCATTGCTTCGGAAGGCTCGGGCACTATGGCCTCATCCATCTTGCCCCAAGTTTGTTGCAAACTATCGAACTCTGCCTTTTGTTCAGGGTGGTTGTTCAGATATTCCTCGAAAGCGGAACGGGCCTCTGGTGTTAGTTCCCCTGTCAAATACTCGATCATTGTTATTTCAAATTGTTCCTTCTCCATGATTTATCTTTTTTCCAATTGCAGAAACACCGTTCTTAAATCTTTTAGCGCGCGATGTGCCTTTACCTTGGCATTCCCTTCACTGCACCCCATCACTTCGGCAATTTCGCTAAACTTCATTTCCTTTAATTTACTAAGCACCAAAATTTCACGCTTCTCAGGAGCCAAATATTCCATCGCCTGTTGCAGCAGGGATAGTTTATCTTTTGCTATTATTCCTTTTTCGGTATCTGTTGAATCTTGTAATTTATATTCCATCTCCGATACTTCTTTTTGATGAAATGCAACCTTATTTTTCCTGTAATGGTCATAATTTACATTTCTGGCCGTCTTGAACATCCAAGCGGTGAAGGTACCTTCGCCTGTAAACGTATGTTTGTACTTTAACATTCTAACGAATACGTTTTGTACCAAGTCTTCGCTGATTGAAGCATTGCTGTTCATATTATAGAAAAAGCCGAACAGCCTCTTCTTATGGCGCTCATACAACAGTCCCAGTTTGTCCAGGTCGCCCGATTTTACTTTGAGCATTAATGCGTTGTCCGTTAGTGATTGCATGGTTGTTTTTAGGTATTCAAAAGGGGTAACTGTCCATTTCAAATTTAGTTACAAAAAAAGAGCTCTTTTTTTTTGATTTCTATTTAAAACAAAAAAAAGCGGCACCAAAAGGTACCGCTTTATCATCTTATGTTGTCCAGAGCCTACCCCTTCATCCAAGCTGTTCTTAATTTCTTTTGTGCTTCATTGGCGTCATCTGTCTCGGCCAACTTGGTAACGTCAACCATTGGGCTTCCTACGGGGCCGGCCAAGGTAAGTTCTTCCCCTTCACGATCTACTACCATGGTAATTTCCGTCTCGGGCGTCCATCCGAAGCTTTGTCCGATAATCGGCCGAATGGCCTCCAAATCGATAGGAGTACCATTAATACTTTTGATGACATCGCCACCTTGCGCTCCTAGAGTAGTAAAGAATGTATTTAATGCGATTCCCTTTCGGATGAATATGGCATTTTCATTTCCCTGGTCTACATCTATGAAGGGAACTTCTCCTTTTAGAAAGTAACCTGTCTGTTCGGGCTCTGAAATCGTTTTTAGGCCCACTTTTGCCAAAAAGTCTCCATAATTGATCGGGGTATCCCCAACGACATGCGTAGCAAAAAAAGTACCTACTTCCGGGAAGGTCATCGCCACGATCTCATCAATGAGTGCATCGTCCTTGAAGGGTGTCATATCGCCGTATTTGGCAGATAGTTCTTTCATTAACCAGAGCACGCCCTTTTCACCGTTGCTCCATTCTCGCAGCAATAAGTCGAGGGACATATTGATAAGTGTACCTTTCTCATAAACATTGGCATAGTTGTCTTTGTACGGGTCTTCCAAGATATTCTTACTCATTTCTGTGAACGACATCGCGTCGTCGTACGCCTTTGCGTTGCTTACCTTGTTCATGATTCGTTGGTAAAATTCGCTCTCATCGATCAACCCCTGTTGGATCTGAAAAAGATTCGCAAAATACTCGGTAGTGCCTTCGTACATCCATAAATGCTGTGACATTTTAGGGTCGTTGAAATCGAAGTATTGAATCTCTTCAGAATGTACACTTAAAGGGGTAACGATATGAAAAAACTCATGGGACACCACATCGACCATCGCTTCTTCGAGGGCTTCTTTTTGCATAACCTCCGGCAATACCACTACGGTTGAGGTATGATGTTCCAATGCCCCAAACCCCCCGGCGTCTTGTTCCATGGTGGATAGGTACAAAAGAATATTGTATTCCTTGGTACTATTGATATCGCCTAAAAAAGTCTTTTGCGCCGCCATCATCTTTTGCATCGATTCTTTTATACTCGATGCGGTATAGGTTCCGTTCGGAGAATATACACTTAAGGTAACCTCAATATCATTGATCAAAAAGGTTTCCGAATTGGGCTTGGCATAAAGAATAGGGTTATCTATTACCTCAAAATATCTATTCGCGATATAAACATCTTGTTTGGGGTCGGCCTCGGCAACAGACTTCTCTTTCAAAGAGGTCGTGGCCATCAAATCAGCCGGTTTTGCAATGGTAATCTCATACGGTATTTCATTGAGCCCCTCAAAATACCCCACAAAACCATGAAGGTTCAGGACAAAGTTGTCTCCCTCCTTGATGTTGGTGCCCGAAGGAGAAAAAACCGCCTCTTCCACTTCCGATTCGGTATCGTAGGTATCGTTGACCCAATAGGTAATTTTATCCAAGCTTTTTGCTTTGGCCACCTTCCAGGTATTCGCATCCACTTTGGTGACGGCAAGTTCGTTCCCGTCATAATCAAGTGCTTTTAGGCCTTCTATGTACTTTCCATAATTATCGGAACTATAGGTTCCTGGAACCGTCTTCGGGATAAAAAAGGAAACTTCCTCCGTGGTAAAGGCTCCCGGATCCATTTGCACCATAACCTTATCGTCTTCTACCTTAATTAAATCCAAATGAACCAAAATAGGTGCTTTGTCGACCGTAGTAAGCGATTTACTGGCTCCACATCCAAGAAACAAAAGGGTAGAAATAGAGCATACTAAAAACTTTTTCATCGATTGTTATTTTAAATTGTTCTCATATGCCGGCCCTACCTTGGTGCAAAAAACCTAGTGGCTGTACAACTTCGGGAGTTTCAGCTGTGAACGAAACGAATTACTGATTTTGCCGCAAGAATACTAAAATTAATCGTTTAAGCACCATTTATTTACATTTAATTAAGGTTTCATATCTAAACACCGTAAGTGCATGGCATAATTATTTTTGATTATTTTTGTCGGGAACTAAAAAGAAACCATGCACTATAAACGAATACTTTTAAAACTCAGCGGTGAAGCCCTGATGGGCAGCAAACAATACGGGATCGACTCAAAACGACTCGAAGAATACGCCGATGAAATCAAGGAAGTAGTGGACAATGGCATTGAGGTGGCCATTGTTATTGGTGGGGGAAATATTTTTAGGGGCCTCGCAGGTGCCGCGACGGGTATGGATCGCGTACAAGGAGACCATATGGGCATGCTGGCAACGGTGATCAACGGCCTTGCCCTGCAAAGTGCGTTGGAGCTAAAAGGCGTGCAGACCAGGCTGCAATCGGCCATTAAAATAAATGAAGTAGCAGAACCTTTTATTAGAAGGCGTGCCATGCGACACTTGGAAAAAGGACGGGTCGTCATTTTCGGAGGGGGTACTGGCAATCCATATTTCACTACCGATTCGGCGGCGGTGTTGAGAGCAATTGAAATTGAAGCAGACGTAATCCTAAAAGGCACCCGCGTGGACGGTATTTACACTTCCGATCCCGAAAAGGATAAGAGTGCCACCAAATTCGATACCATCTCGTTCCAAGAGGTATTGAACAAAGGGCTGAAAGTGATGGATACCACCGCGTTTACCTTAAGCCAGGAAAACGAACTGCCTATTGTGGTTTTTGATATGAATAAAAGAGGCAATCTGCTCAAAATTGTAGACGGCCAAAATATCGGAACCGTTGTGAATATGTAAATTGGCCTATTTTTTGTAATACCGACAATAGTTATTTTATATGAAAGAAGAAATCGATTTTATACTTGATTCCGCAAAAGAATCTATGGATGCCGCGGTCATGCATCTAGAGAAAGCATTCATGAAAATTCGTGCCGGGAAAGCGAGTCCGGCCATGCTTTCTTCTGTTATGGTAGATTATTACGGATCTCAAACACCTTTGTCACAAGTTGCCAACGTGAATACGCCAGATGGCAGAACCTTATCGGTGCAACCATGGGAAAAAAGCATGTTGGCAGAAATTGAAAAAGCCATTATGGTCGCCAATCTTGGGTTCAACCCCATGAACAATGGTGAAACCGTGATCATTAACGTACCTCCGCTTACAGAGGAGCGCCGTCGGGATTTGGCAAAGCAGGCAAAAGCGGAAGCAGAGCATGCCAAGGTCGGCGTTCGAAACGCACGACAAGAAGCCAATAAAGAGGTACGCGCATTGGAAGATGCGTCAGATGATCTTAAAAAAAATACCGAAGCCGATATTCAAGAACTCACGGATACCTATGGTAAAAAGATTGATGCATTCTTGGGCGCCAAAGAAGCCGAGATCATGAAAGTATAACCACTTCGGAAAATAGCGCGACCCCCCAAAAGGGTCGCTTTTTTCTTTTACTACCGAGCGACTACCGTCACAAAAGCGAACAACCCCTGATTTGTATCGCTCATCTTAGGAACACGTCCCGTCATTTTCTACCTTTGCCGGGTTTCTAATCTAAAAAGAAAGACCATACCCTTAATAAAGGTCTAGTAGAACGAACATGGCAGGAAAAATTACAACAGGGTTTTGGGCACGAACGGCCAACATTATTCTGAGAAACAGAGTCTTGATTCTATTCTTAGTCGCGGCCATGACCGTTTTTTTGGGAATGCAATGGGAAAACATGCGTTTTTCCAATTCACAAGCCAACCTGCTCCCCGATGATCACCCGGTAAACCTTGAATACAAATCGTTTCTAAAGCAATTCGGGGAAGAAGGCAATACCATCGTTTTTGCAGTTCGGGATTCCGCCCTTTTTAACCCTGGGAATTTTAACCGTTGGAACAAGTTCAGCAAACAACTGATCGCATTCCCGGAGGTTGATTTCGTTATTTCTACGGACAACCTAAAAGAACTGGTAAAGGATCAAGAAAAACAAGAATTTGTTTTGCGCCCCCTAATTGAGTCGACCCTGCGAACGCAACAAGAGGTCGATAGCATCAAAAACCACTTGTTCAACGAACTGCCCTTCTTCGACAATCTGCTGTTCAATGCCGAAAGCGGCACTATTCGTACAGTGGTCAACCTTGATAAGGACATTGTGAACACCTCGGTACGAAAAGACTTTATTCTGAGAGACTTGGATACCGCTATTCAAAATTTTGAAGAAGAAACGGGCTTGGATGTACGCGTATCGGGAATGCCATACATCCGTACGATGAACTCTCAAAACATTATCGACGAAATCGGGAAGTTCATTTTGGCCGCTTTAGGGGTTACTTCCCTAATTTTCTTTTTTTTCTTTCGAAGTTTTAGAGCCACTTTCATTTCTATGTGCGTGGTTATTATTGGTGTGATGTGGGCCTTTGGCATATTGGGCCTCTTACAATACGAAATTACGGTGCTCACCGCCTTGATACCCCCGCTGATCATTGTTATCGGAATACCCAACTGTATTTTTCTGATCAATAAGTACCAGCAAGAGGTTAAAAAACATGGCAACCAGGCTTTGTCGTTACAACGCGTCATCAGTAAAATCGGGAATGCTACTTTGATGACCAACGTCACCACCGCCTCTGGTTTTGCCACTTTTATTATTACCGACAGCAAGCTCCTAAAGGAGTTCGGAATCGTGGCCTCTATTAACATCATCGGGATATTTATTCTTTCCTTGTTGATTATTCCGATTGTATACAGTTTTATGTCGCTGCCAAAAACGAAGCACTTAAAACACTTGAACAAACGATGGATCGATACTTTTGTAAATTGGATGGAACGCATCGTACGTGAAAGACGCATCACCGTATATGTGGTTTCCCTTATTTTATTGATTGCCAGTATTATTGGTATTTATCAGATCAAAATCTCGGGAAGTATAATCGAGGACATGCCGAAGAAAGCCGAGTTCTTTCAGGATATCCGTTTTTTTGAAGAAGAGTTCGACGGTATCATGCCCGTTGAAATCGTGGTCGATACGAAAAGGCCCAAAGGTGTTTTAAAAGCTGCCAACCTGAAGCGAATGGACCGTCTTGGAGGAATTATAGAAGAAATTCCCGAACTATCGAAATCGGTCTCGGTGGTCAACTTGGTCAAGTACTCCAAACAAGCATTTTACAACGGAATACCAAAGTACTACCAGCTCCCCACTTCCCAGGAAAATACTTTTATTATGGATGTTGCCCGGAAATCTTCGGAAGATGGGAACATGCTGAATTCTTTTGTGGACAGTACCGGCCAATTGGCGCGAATGACCACTTTTATGCGCGATGTAGAAACCGATCGTATGGAGGCCATCGAGGCCGAGCTGAACGACAATATCGCCAAAATCTTTCCCGCAGAGCGCTATCATGTGTATATGACGGGAGGGGCGCTTATTTTTCTAAAAGGCACCAAATATTTGGTTAAAAATTTGGTGCTATCCTTGGCACTGGCCATCGGATTGATCGCCCTTTTCATGGCCTATCTATTTCGTTCGTTCCGAATGATTATTATTTCCTTGATCCCAAATTTACTGCCGTTGGTGATTACGGCGGGGGTGATGGGCTTTGTGGGGGTTCCCATTAAACCTTCCACAATTTTGGTGTTTAGTATCGCTTTTGGTATCTCTGTGGATGACACCATTCATTTTTTGGCCAAGTATCGGCAGGAACTCATTGCCAACAGGTGGCGGATCAAAGTATCGGTATACGCGGCCCTGCGAGAGACCGGGGTCAGCATGTTCTATACCTCTATTGTCCTATTTTTTGGGTTTTCGGTCTTTATCATATCCAATTTTGGTGGCACGGTCGCCTTAGGAGCCTTGGTATCCGCTACCTTGATGTTTGCTATGCTCGCGAATTTAATCCTGCTTCCTTCCCTACTGCTATCATTGGAACGCAATATCGCCAACAAGGAAACGCTTAAAAAACCACAGATCAATATTCTTCCAAAAGAGGAAATAAATCCGAAGGCAGAACAATAACCGCCTAATTTATCGCTCATACAAAACAAAAATAAGGGCAATAACCTATCTTTGCCCTTTTAAATTTGAAGTCATTTATCATGCAGTCAACCAGTATAAAAAAAATACTTACAACAGACCCCTCTTCTCAAGAAGTGGTCGTAAACGGATGGGTACGAAGTTTTAGAAATGATCGTTTTATAAACTTGAACGACGGATCTACCCTACAAAATGTACAGTGTGTGGTCGATGCAGAAAATACCCAGGATGCCCTGCTAAAACAAATTACCATCGGGGCAGCGCTAAAAATTAGAGGAACGCTGGTTGAAAGTCAGGGAAGCGGACAAAAGGTGGAAATACAGGTAACTGATATTTTTGTGCATGGTACGGCGAACTCGGAAGAAGTTAAACGTACGGTGTTATCGCCCAAAAAACACTCGCTAGAGTTTCTACGATCGCAGGCGCATCTAAGGGTACGCACCAATACGTTCGGAGCGATCATGCGGGTACGTTCGGCCCTTTCATTCGCGATTCACCAGTATTTCAACCAAAACGGGTTTTACTATTTTCATGCGCCGATCGTTACAGGATCTGATGCGGAAGGCGCCGGAGAAATGTTCCGAGTTACCACCTTGGATGACCAAAACCCGCCCTTAACCGAAGATGGAAAAGTAGATTACAAACAAGACTTTTTCGGGAAAGAAACCAATCTTACGGTTTCGGGGCAACTAGAAGCGGAGGCGTATGCCATGGGCTTGGGAAAGGTCTACACCTTTGGCCCTACTTTTCGTGCGGAAAACTCGAATACTTCGCGCCATTTGGCCGAGTTTTGGATGATCGAGCCCGAAATGGCCTTTTACGATCTACCTGCAAATATGGATTTGGCAGAGGATTTTATCAAGAGCGTAATCAGGTATATACTTGACAACTGTATGGAAGATCTTGAATTTCTTCAAAAAAGGTTGTTGGATGAAGAAAAACAAAAGCCAATGGCCGAACGAAGTGAAATGGCCCTCATTGAAAAATTACGTTTTGTGGCGGATAATAGCTTTAAAAGGGTGACCTATACCGAAGCGATCGATATCCTGAGAAACAGCAAACCGAACAAGAAGAAAAAGTTCAAATACCCCATTAACGAGTGGGGTGCCGACTTGCAAAGTGAGCACGAGCGTTTCTTGGTAGAAAAACACTTTAAGTGTCCGGTAATCTTATTTGACTATCCTGCCAAAATAAAGGCATTTTATATGCGTTTGAACGAGGACGGAAAAACCGTACGGGCAATGGATATCCTATTCCCCGGAATCGGGGAAATAGTAGGTGGATCGCAGCGTGAAGAGCGTCTGGACGTTTTAAAAAGTAAAATGGCGGCCTTGAATATTCCGGAAGAAGAGCTTTGGTGGTACTTAGACCTTCGCAAGTTCGGTACGGCCGTGCATAGCGGTTTTGGCCTTGGTTTTGAGCGCTTGGTACTTTTTGCCACGGGGATGGGAAATATCAGGGATGTAATTCCTTTTCCAAGAACCCCACAAAATGCCGAATTTTAAATCGAATTCTGTAACTTTATAAAGCAGGTAAACAACCCCAATGTTAAAACAACATTTACAGTTTAAATTATCCCAAAAGCTTTCTCCTCAGCAAATACAACTGATGAAGCTCATACAACTGCCCACGCAGGCATTTGAGCAACGGTTGAAGCAAGAATTAGAGGAAAACCCGGCCTTGGAAACAGGAAAGGAAGAAAGTGATGCGTTAGGGGATGATTTTGGGGATGACTATGAGGAACCGTCCGATGCCGAAAGCATCAACACCGAAGACATCAATATCGATGATTATCTGAGTGATGACGAAATTCCAGATTACCGTACCAAGGCGAACAACTACAGTGCCGATGACGACGAAAAGAGTGTTCCCTATGCCGCCGGCATTTCTTTCAACCAATATTTGATCAACCAATTAAATACGGTTTATCTGAGCGAGGAAGAATGGAGTATTGCCGAGTTTCTCGTCGGAAGCGTGGACGAAAGCGGGTATATAAGAAGGCCGATAACCGATATTTTGGACGACCTTGCCTTTACCCAGAACATCTACACAGAAGAGGAAACCATTTTAAAAGTTTTGAAAATAGTACAGGAACTAGACCCTCCTGGCGTGGGTGCGCGCTCTCTTGAAGAATGTTTGAGCATTCAGTTGAAACGTAAAGAAACTACGCCTAGCATTGAAATGGCGATTACCATCATAGAAAAGTCTTTTGAGCAATTCACCAAAAAGCATTACAAGAAGCTACTCCAGAAATACGACATTAGTGAAGAGGGGTTGAAAGATGCTATTGCCGAAATCGAAAAACTCAATCCAAAACCCGGAGGCTCCTATGCCGGGAACAATAAAATGATCGAGCACGTAGTGCCCGATTTTTCCATTCGGATCGTTGAGGGAGCGCTCGAACTCTCTCTCAATGGAAGAAATGCACCCGAATTGCATGTCTCCAGGGAATACAACAACATGCTCAAGGGATATAAGGATTCAAAAGAGAAATCAAAATCCCAGAAAGATGCGGTGATGTTCATCAAACAAAAATTGGATGCTGCCAAGTGGTTCATTGACGCCATACGCCAACGCCAGCAGACGTTGTTCATTACGATGAATGCGATTATGCACTACCAGCAGGAATATTTTTTAACGGGCGACGAACGCAACTTACGCCCTATGATTTTAAAAGATATTGCCGATGAAATCGAAATGGACGTGTCTACCGTTTCGCGGGTGGCCAACAGCAAATATGTAGACACCCCCTACGGTACCAAGTTGATCAAAGAGTATTTCTCGGAGTCAATGAAGAACGAACAGGGCGAGGATGTGTCTACCAAGGAAATCAAGAAAATCTTAGAAACCGTTATTGCCGATGAGGAAAAGAAAAAACCGTTGACCGACGATCGCTTGGCGGCAATTTTAAAGGAAAAAGGGTATCCTATTGCCAGAAGAACCGTAGCTAAATATAGAGAGCAACTCAGTATTCCCGTAGCTCGCCTTAGAAAGCAGATATAATGAAACTGTTTCTAAGGACGATTTCATACCTATTTCATCCTCTTTTTATACCCATTGTGGGTACGCTGGCCTACTTCATCCTTACCCCAAAATACAGCCCTCTGGAAGTTCAAAGTGGCAATGTGCTCCCCATTTTTATCCTAACGGTCATTATACCCATCATCTCCTATCTCATTTTAACCAATATAGGTGTAGTACAGTCTGTTTTTACCCCCAGCGCAAAAGAGCGTCGCTATCCCCTTTACATTATTATACTTTTACTGTTAATGGTACTTTACAAGGTAATTCCGAACAATTACACCATAGAATTATACTACTTTTTTGTGGGCCTCATTGGTGCGGCATTTGCTTCCTTGGTTTTACTTTTTTTCAACTTTAAGGCCAGCCTACATGTCGTAGGCATGGCCAGTATTTTTATGTACTTGATTTGTTTAAGTGTTCATTTTGAAATCAATGTTACCCTGGCAATCTCCCTTTTAATGTTGGCCACCGGGCTGGTCGCCAGTGCACGTCTCTATTTGGGAAACCATAACAAGGCGGAAATAGGGATGGGGTTCCTCATAGGTATTGTATCCCAATTGCTTACCGTGCGTTTTTGGCTTTAACAAGCCGGCTCTAATGCATGTTCATAAAGGCATCGCCCTCGTAGGTCGTATAATTGATTTTCAATGCGCCCACATCTCTCAACACCTCCTTTATATCTATTATTAGCCCCATATCGGCGCGTTTGTCGACTTTTAGTGATACGGTAACAAAAGGCCTTAGTTCTTCCGGCATTTCAGCTAAACGCCCTAATACATACGGGCCTACCTCCGACACATCGGCAAATTTATCCTCTAGTTGTATTCTTGGCGTTTCTCCCAACAAGTCTTTGTATTGTTCATTTGGTCCCCCAACGTGAATAGTTATGACCCGGTCTTTTTTTTCCAATTTCTTAATTTCGGTCGCATTGGGTAATTCATTCTCCACTTTTAATGTAGTATCCTTCATAACGGTCACCGTCATGAAAAAGAAAAGCAACATAAAAACAATATCGGGCAATGAAGCGGTGGATACCTCTGGGTGCTCAGTAACTTTTTTTCTAAATTTTGACATCTGTATTTCTTTTTAAAGTTGTTCTGGTTCTAAAATATTCAATGGATAAAGCTGTTGTATATGCTTTATTTTTCTTTTCAACTCTTTTTTCTCCGCACTGCTCGTTTCTGGTTGTTGATAGGCTTCCTCCATTGCTGTATAGGTCATTTTGAATACACCTAGTGCTTCCCTGTTACGAAGTTGGTTATACGCCGCTACCAACTCGTTCTGTACGGTAATATAGGCTCCATACGATGTTTCGCGATGGGTGTTTACCGCCACAATGGCCTTCTTTGGATTATCGGAAGCGCTTGGATCTGCATTGCCCTTACAATAGGTACAGTACCCTTCCTCGTCAGCGGTGGCTCCTCCGTTATCAATAAACCCGCTTACCTTTTCCCGTAAGTCTTTTACATCTACCAATTCCTCATTGACCATCAACCCACCCTCCTTGTCCAACACCACGCGCAGGATGTTCTTTTTCTGGTAGTCGATAATAGGTGGTTCTTTTTGTTTTCTTGGTAGTGCACGATCTAAGCCCGCATCGGTTTCGATCGTCGTGGTGACCAAGAAAAATAGTAGTAGTAAAAAAGCGATGTCGGCCATTGAACCGGCATTTACCGAGGGTACTTTTGTTCTTCTTCCCATAATTAAAATTTGAGCGTTATACATAATTTTCCCAAGCACGGGAATCCTCAATGGTATGAATTGGGGTACTAAAATGTACTAGCACCGCACATGCGGCAAACTATGGGAGGGGTATTCACAACAGGCATAAATGAATGCATGTCTGTTAAAATATTTAACAAAATTCGTGCCAAGCTACCGAAGTGTGTAGGCTTTGAAGGGTATTTGGTTTGCGTGGATTATAGGATATAGAAGATAAAACCGAGTCGCAACGGCTTCATGGTAATGTCCTGGCCGTTGACCTGCACCCCGTCCTCGAACAAATTATTCAGGGCATAGTACGCTTGTACATTAAAGGTATTGTACCCTAGGCTTATCGTAAGCCCATACTGAAATCTGGATACGTCGGTATTGAAGAAAGTTATCCGTCTAGCCTCTTGTGCTGTGGAACCATCTGAGTTCAGCTCCCTATCTGCTAGGAACTTTGACCTAGCACCGATCAAGTATCCCAGTTTAACACCGGCATACACCCTCCAAAACTTGTAGTCGGCGGCCGTAGAATTACGCCACCTGAACTCAATAGGCAGTTCAAGCATGTGGGTCTCAAGCTTGTTTCGCTTAAAGTCACCCGACTCTACGATGCTATAACCAATATCATTCCCAACCTCTTGCGCGAACAAGTTCGAGTAATAGGAGTATACTCCGTAGCCCAATCCTATTCCCAAGGCCCTTGTACGCCCCCCATTTAAAGGAATATCCTTTACAAAACCCATTTGTAATCCGTACGATAGGTTTCGCTGACTCACGTCTTCAGGTTGGTCCAGTAGAAAATTATAGGTAATCCCCATGTAGAACTGATCCTCAAGATATCGATCATCTACCGGTATGGAATCGGTTTCTTGGGCCGCTGCACAAAAGCCCCACAATACCAACATACCGACCCATATTTCCTTCATGCGACCAAAGTTAAACAAATAAAAAACGCTCCAAAACAAATTTTGGAGCGTTTCCTATTAACTAAGTTTGAAAAATATGTCTTACTTATTTCAGGTTATTAAAAGCATCACCCTCATAGGTGGTATAATTCACCTTGAGTGCATTTACCTTTCGTAATTCCTGTTTGATATCGGCTATCAATCCCATGTTGGCGTTTTTATCCACCTTTAGGGAGGTAGTAAGTACATTTTGTAATTCTTGTGGTTTTTTGGCGCGTTCCATCAAAATATAATCACCAACGTCGCCTGCATCGGCAAACTTGTCGTTCAATTGTATTTTTGACTCCGTACCAAATACCTTCTGAAATTCTTTTGTCGGTGCTCCCACATAAATAGTGATTACCCTATCTTTCTTCTCAAGCTTTTTTATTTCACTTGCGTTCGGCAGCGTATTCTCTACTTTGACATCGCTATTCTTCATCACGGTTACCGTCATAAAGAAAAACAAGAGCATAAAGACAATATCGGGCAAGGAGGCGGTAGAAACCGCTGGCAACTCACCACTTTTTTTCTTTGCAAATTTTGACATAATTACAATTTTAAAGGCTAATTAACTCCCTCCTGATGTCGAGGTCTCTGCTTCGGATAATTTTTGCGGGAACATCTCCTGTATTCTGGTAATCTTCTCCTTCAATTCTTCTTTTACGCTTGCGGGCGTTTCTTGTTTGATGTACTCCGACTCCATCTCCGTAAAAGCACGTTTAAACATACGTTCCGATTCCCGATCACGAAGGTCGTTATAGGCACCTACCAGTTCATTCTGAACGGTAATGTAGGTTCCATATTTAGTCTCCCTATCGTTCTTCAATGAAATAATCGCCTTTGTTGGATTATCGGAGGATGCGGCATCTTTCTTGCCTCCTTGGCAATAATTACAAGAACCGTCTCCGTTGTTTTCCAAAAAAGCCATGGCTTTGACTCTCAAGTCTTTTAGTTCAATTAACTCCCCATCTGCCAACAATTGACCATTTTTGTTAATGTTCACTTGAAAGATGTTTTTCTGCTTGATGACCACATCGTTCTCTGGCGGTTCAATTGGAGGAAGCATACGATCCAGACCGGCATCCGTTTCAATGGTGGTTGTCACCAAGAAAAAGATTAGCAATAAAAATGCTATATCGGCCATAGACCCTGCGTTCACTTCTGGTGCTCCTGCTCTTCTAGGCATAATTTACGTTTTTATTTACCAAAAATTTTCTTTACCGAAGGTACGACCATCAGCACGACGGCTACTGCGGCAAGAATGAAAAAGACATACAATCCCATTCCGATTTTCTTCACCGTAGCTTCATCTGACATGGCCATATATTTCTCCCCTACATCCGTTCCACTGGACATCACATAAGAAATCACTGCCACCAAGGCAAAACCACCGACTGCAAATAAGGTCTTTTTCAGTCCTTGTGGGTTTGAAAACATATTTTTAAGCGCAAAACCAAGACTAAAAATAACTGCTATGGCTAGCAACAAATATGTAATCATGAACATTGCGGCCATTGCTCCATTTTGAGCGGCTCCGGCCGGGTCGGCCTCAGACTCTGCTCTGGAAGGTAGCATAAACCAAAGTACAGCACCTATCAACCCTATCGCTATTAAAGCTATTTTTACAATTTTATTCATCGTTTGTTTGTTTATAGGGTGTGGGACTTATTTTTTGTGGTCTACCAACATATCGATCAACGAGATAGAAGAATCTTCCATATCGTTTACAATGCTATCAATTTTAGCGATAATGTAGTTGTAAAAAATCTGTAGGATAATTGCAGTAATCAGACCAAATACCGTTGTCAATAATGCTACCTGAATATCCCCTGCGATCAAGGAGGCACTCAAGTTACCAACCGCTGCAATCTTCTGGAAGGCCTGAATCATACCGATTACAGTTCCCATGAACCCAAGCATCGGCGCAATAGCGATGAACAAAGACAACCATGAAACGTTTTTCTCTAATTGACCCATTTGTACCCCACCGTACGAAACAACCGCTTTTTCGGCAGACTCTACACTTTCGCCAGCTCTATCCAATCCTTGATAGTAGATGGAGGCAACAGGTCCTTTTGTATTTCTACAAACTTCTTTGGCAGCTTCTACTCCTCCGGAAGCCAACGCATCCTCTACTTGCTGCTTTAGTTTACCCGTATTGGTGCTGGCCATATTCAAATAGATAATTCTCTCTATTGCAACGGCTAGACCTAGAATCAAACAAAGGAGTACAATCCCCATGAAACCGGCACCACCTTGGATAAACTGCTCTTTCAATACTTGGGTAAAACCTTTAGAGGCCTCTTCCCCTCCTTCTTGGAACATCGTCATAGCATTTGCGGTAGTCGTGCTCATGATAAACAAACCACTTACAGCTAGGGTAGAAAATAATTTTTTCATTTTTTCAAACTTAAATTAGTTAGTTAATAAGGCTAAAGATAAAAAAATTTCGCAATAATGAAAGCAAAATTTTGCAGAGAGGAAGGGATTCGAACCCTCGATACACTTTTGGTGTATACACACTTTCCAGGCGTGCGCCTTCGACCACTCGGCCACCTCTCTAGTCTGACCTTTTTAAGGGTTGGCCAAATAACAAAAAAAATATTAGTTGAGGAAATTAATAGCGTAAATTTTATGGAACCGGATAGGGCGAAGCCATATCGTTTGTCGTTTCGGAAGGTATTCCAAAGACCGATTCTTCTTAAATGCAATGAATGCGACCTACCGGCATAACGGCATAACCTCCTTATCGTTAGTGGTTTGAGATTCGTTAAGCATCCATACATTTAAAAAAGCGATTCCATATTTGCGAAAAAGAAGTGTCTTTCGTGTTGGATCTTTTACGAACTATAGCCTTAAAATATTGGTCACAAAAGAAAGTAGAATGTGTTTCATAAGGTAGGTTTTGACAGCTGTTGCCATTCAACGCGTCAATTAAAGGAGGGGTAAAGTGGCCGCTGGATGCATTTTTTCAATAAAGGAATGTGCTTTTGTCTGATTTTCGGTTGAAACGGAAAGCCCATTTTCCAACATACGATGGCTACCGTACATGAGTTTGTTTTGTCTGTATTCCTCGCATTTCCACGCTGGCAGATCTAAGTACAAAACGCCTATTCTACCAGCGCTTCTTCACCGTTTTTACGTATCTCCGCACTGATCAAAGCGTTGATCAGGGATAGCGTACGGGACCCAAAACCTTGAATGTTCACCTGTTCCCTACTTAGGCCATATCTGATCACCCCTTCGGTCTGAATGGCATTTAAGCCCGCCACGGCAGCGTATGCCTCTTTTATGGAAAATACTTTTTGTCTATTCTCAATACGGTCCGGTCTGGTCAGAAAAGCGATGCCCGCAAGGGTGTGTTCTCCAAAATTAGGCACTTCCATTTCTGCTATCGTGAGCCCATATCTATGAAACCCCTTGGCTTGGGCAACTAAATCTGCTCTATAATCTTTCATAACGTCTTTTTAATCAGGTTTCGACTTGTGCATTCCATTTATGTTAGCGCGAATACCTACGCTTGTATAGCAACCAAAAAAACACTTTTGTTCAATGGTCCTATTATAAGGTATATGGAATTGCCAAATTCCCCTAATGAAGTTTTATTCTTCTCGACGGCCATTGCTTTTTCAAAAGGTGAACCGTTGGTAAAAAAACGACTTTTTGAATCTTAAGTAAGAACCTTACCCTACCCCTTAGCATATACCATGCCAATACAGGAAGGCCTTCGATGTTCTTAAAAAATCAAGTGTGATAAAAAAGGTTGTACGGGATTTTCCCCGGAATTTTCACAACATCTCCCCTCTTAGCGATGTTTCGAAAACCACTTTAAAAGATTTACAGGAAACATTGCTCCCCAGCAAATACATTAACTTGGTGATGGCCGCCTCGGTGGTGATGTCCTTGCCATTGATTATCTGCAGCTTCTTTAATTGTGTGCTGGTCTCATATTGCCCCATAATTACTTGCCCTCCCGCACATTGGGTAACATTTACGATAAACAATCCACCCTGTTTGGCTTTTTTCAAGAGCGCGATCAACCAAGGCTCCGAGGGGGCATTTCCAGAACCATAGGTTTCTAAAATCAGCGCCTTCAACCCAGGCGTTTCGAGCACACTTTGCAGCAATGGAGCTCCGATTCCCGGAAACAACTTTAGCACGGCCACATTGCTATCCATGGTTTTATGCACTTTTAACTTCTTAACCCGCGTATAGGGAAGCAGCTCCTCTTTAAATACCTTTAAATGCACACCGGATGCTGCCAGCGGTGGATAATTTGGGGATTGAAAGGCCTCAAAATGTTCCGCATTAATTTTTGTAGTTCTATTCGCCCTAAAAAGTTTGTACTCAAAATACAACCCAACTTCCCGTATGACAGGTTTTCCCTTTTCCATCAAAGCGGCGATCTGAATGGAGGTAATCAGATTTTCCTTCGCATCGGTACGCAAATCTCCAATCGGCAGTTGACTTCCTGTAAAAATAACAGGCTTCGATAGGTTCTCGAGCATATAACTTAAGGCAGAGGCGGTATAGCTCATGGTATCGCTCCCATGCAATACCACGAACCCATCATGTGATTCGTAATGATCCTCTATTAGGGTTGCGATGGCCGACCAATAGGTGGGATTCATATTCGAAGAATCGATCGGGGTATCAAAAGAGACCGTGTCGATAGAGCAGTCTAGTTGATGTAACTCGGGAATATTCTTAAGTAACTTCTTGAAATCAAAGGCCTTTAAACTACCGGAATCATAGTCTTTCACCATTCCTATCGTACCGCCTGTATAAATGAGAAGAATATGCGCTTTCTTAGTCACTGGTATACCTTATTAAATAATATCTCGCCCTGTTTAAAATCAAAGTTATCCATTTGAACCGGCTTACCTACCAAAAACTTGCTTCGAATTTTCGGTGGTAATCAAAGCAATGTCTTCAACACCTCTCCCATATACTACTGACAGCTTCTCGAGCACTTTCACCAGGTGCGCACTTTCGTTTCGCTTTCCCCTAAAAGGAACGGGCGCCAAATAAGGCGCGTCGGTCTCCAGTACTATATGCTCCAAGGGAATCTGGTTCAAAAAGGTATCTATTTTACCATTTTTGAACGTTACGACCCCACCAATACCTAACTTCATGTTATAGGATATTGCCCGTTTGGCTTGCTCCAGGGTGCCCGTAAAACAATGAAAAATTCCGAAAAGATCGGCGCCTTTTTTCTCCTCTAAAATCTCGAAAATTTCATCAAACGCCTCCCTGCAATGAATTACAATGGGTAGTTTATACTTTTTGGCCCAGTCTATCTGAATTCTAAAGGCTGCTTGCTGTTGCTTCAAGAAACGCCTGTCCCAATATAAATCGATGCCTATTTCCCCTACCGCATAAAACATACGTTCTGCCAGCATGCGCTCTACATGCTGCAACTCTTCTTTATAATTTTCCTTTACATGGGTCGGGTGCAGCCCCATCATCAAAAATACCTGCTCGGGATAGGATTTTTCAAGCGCTAACATCGCATCGGTATAACTTGCATCTATTGCGGGCACAAAGAAACGGGTAATCCCTTCCGCCATAGCCTTTTGAATTACACTGTCACGATCTTCATCGAATGCTTCGCTATATAGATGTGTATGGGTGTCGGTCAAAATCATGACGCAAAAATAGCTTTATCTTTGTAAAACAAAACGGAACCGATCTAAATTTTCCCGTTTGTAAAAGTTGTCAATAATCCGTCAAAACCACCGTTAATGAGTACGCTTAACAAATTTCTCAAGAAAAAGAAGTACACCCGGATACCTTTGGTCCTGACCGCTACCAATCATTTTGAAATCGTCGCTTCCATCAATGGTGTCAAAGGACGGTTTATTTTAGACACGGGTGCCTCGAATACCTGTGTGGGTTTTGATAAAATCGATTTTTTCCATCTTACTTCCAAGGCCTCGGAAATAAAAGCGGCAGGTGCCGGGGCTACCAATATGGAAACACTCGTATCTACCAAAAACAGATTGAAAATTGGGAAATGGACCAAAAAGAAACTAAAAATTGTTCTTTTCGACTTGGTTCATGTCAACGAGGCACTTACTTCACATAAGGCCTTACCTGTTGATGGAATCATAGGTGCGGATGTGCTCAAAAAATCAAAGGCCATTATCGACTATGACAAACAATGTGTTTATTTAAAACTATCATAGAAAATCGTTGCTTTTTTGCCATTGGCCTACCACCCTGTAGCTTTTCAGTTCCCATACTATCGCAAAAAACCCCAAAGTCATGAAGGCTTTGAGGTTTACTGTTATTCAATTTTATTCTACTTACATCTCCAACGACTTCTTCAAATCATTGTCCATCAATAGTTCTTCCGGATTCTCAAGCGCTTCTTTTACGGCAACCAAAAACCCAACTGATTCCTTACCATCAATAATTCGATGGTCGTAGGACAGTGCCACATACATGATCGGCGCGATGGCGATGGCCCCATCTCTGACAATGGGCCTTTCCACAATATTGTGCATCCCCAAAATCGCGCTTTGCGGTGGATTGATAATCGGTGTACTTAACATGGAACCAAAAACACCTCCATTGGTTATCGTAAAGGTGCCTCCGGTCATTTCATCAACCGTAATATCCCCATCTCGAGCGCGTAGTGCCAATCTCTTTACTTCAGATTCCACTCCTCTAAAGCTAAGATTTTCCGCATTCCTGATTACCGGCACCATTAAACCTTTAGGACCCGATACGGCAATACTAATGTCGCAAAAATCATAACTGATCATCTCCTTGCCGTCGATCATTGAGTTCACCGCGGGATACATTTTCAAAGCTCTTACCACTGCTTTTGTAAAGAAACTCATGAACCCAAGACTTACGCCATGCTTTGCTTTAAACGCTTCCTTATACTCTTTCCGGATGGCAAAAATGGGCGACATATCTACCTCATTAAAGGTGGTCAACATAGCCGTTTCATTTTTGGCCGCTACCAAACGTTCCGCCACTTTTCTGCGAAGCATAGACAGTTTAGACCGGCTTTCTCCCCTAGAACCTCCGGCAGGGGTCCCCATGGAAGGGACCGCATTCACGGCATCGTCTTTGGTAATACGGCCATCTCTGCCCGTACCTTTTACCGAAGCGGAATCAATGCCCTTCTCATCCAATATTTTCTTCGCCGCCGGAGAGGCGGTTCCGGAAGCGTAGGTCTCTTTTGTTGCTACCTTTTCGACCGGTTTTGGGGCTTTTTTCTCTTCGGCCTTCACTTCTTCCTTTTTCTCGGCCTTCGCAGTGCCTGCAGGTTTTTCCGCAGCCGTATCGATCAAACAAACAATCGCACCAACCTCCACAGCGTCTCCCACCTCTGCTTTCAATGTAATTACCCCACTTTCTTCGGCCGGTAATTCCAAGGTAGCCTTATCAGAATCGACTTCTGCTATCGCTTGATCTTTTTCAACATAATCGCCATCTTGCACCAGCCACTCCGCTATCTCAACTTCGGTAATCGATTCTCCCGGTGAAGGGACTTTCATTTCTAAAATCATTCGTTTTATCTTTTGATATGTTATTTTTTTCTATTGGAATTGTCCTTGGACTTGTCGAATACATAATCGATTATCTGCTGGTGCCGGTTCTTGGATCGCACTGCGCTACCTGCCGCAGGGGAGGCATAGAACCTTCTGGAAGCCACTCTAAACGTACGCGACTCCTCAAAATGCATCATCATATGGCTCCAAGCCCCCATGTTTCGAGGTTCTTCTTGTGCCCAAACCACATCATCTGCTTTGGTGTACTTTTTTAGGATGCCATTTATTTCTTCCGCTGGCATTGGAAACAATTGCTCAATTCGCACCAGAGCAACATCGGCTCGTTTTTGTTCTTCTTTGGCCGCCAACAAATCGTAGTAAAACTTACCGGTACAGAACACCAGTGTTTTCACCTTCTTAGCATCCGCATCCACATCGTCTATCACCTCTTGAAAACTTCCGGTAGCCAACTCTTCCACAGAAGAAACCGCCTTGGGATGGCGTAAAAGACTTTTCGGAGTAAAAATAATCAATGGCTTGCGAAAGTTCGCCTTCATTTGACGCCTTAGTATATGAAACATCTGTGCCGGGGTACTTACATCGGCAATATACATATTATCACGAGCACACAATTGCAGGTACCGTTCCATGCGTGCAGAAGAATGCTCCGCTCCCTGGCCCTCATACCCATGTGGCAATAACATGACCAGGCCGTTTTGCAATTTCCATTTGTCTTCGGCCGCCGAAATGTACTGATCGATCATAATTTGGGCACCATTGCTAAAATCACCGAATTGGGCTTCCCAAATGGTTAAGGTATTAGGACTTGCCATGGCGTACCCATAGTCAAAACCTACCACCCCGTATTCGGATAGGAGCGAATTGTAAATCTGGAAAATCCCTTGTTTTTTTGCAATATGGTTTAAGAGCAATACTTCTTCTTCGCTTTCTTCCACCTTCATCACCGCATGACGATGTGAAAAGGTACCGCGCTCTACATCTTGTCCCGACATGCGAACGCCATAGCCCTCCTCCAATAAAGACCCATAGGCCAATAACTCTCCCATGGCCCAATCGAGTTTATTGGTCTCGAAGAACATTTTATTACGGTCACGCACCAACTTTTCTACCTTTCGCAGAAACTTTTTATCGGCCGGCAACTGCGTCAATACTTTGGCGATCGCCGTTAATTTTTTCTTATCATAAGTCGTGTCGATCGCGGTCATCATCTCCCACTCCCGCACATTTTCGAACCCTTTCCACTCATCGGCCATAAAAGGAGTGATAATGGTCTTGTCCTCTTTACGGGAATCTTCTAATTCTTCCTCTAACGAGCTCTTGTATTCTGCTTCAAGTTGCTTTACATAGCCTTCATCAATAATCCCTTCCGAAATCAATTTTTCCGCATAGATGTCTCTTGGGTTTTTATGCTTGGCAATCGCCTTGTACAGTTTCGGCTGCGTAAACCTGGGTTCATCCCCTTCGTTATGACCATATTTTCTGTATCCCAACAAATCGATAAAGACATCTCTATGAAAACGCATACGATACTCCAGGGCAAAAAGGGCCGCATGTACCACTGCCTCGGGATCATCTGCATTTACATGTAATACCGGACTTAGCGTCACCTTGCCCACATCGGTACAATAAGTGGACGATCTTGCATCCAGATAATTCGTGGTAAACCCTATTTGATTGTTCACCACAATATGTATGGTACCGTTGGTCTTATAGCCATCCAAAGTGGCCATCTGAACTACTTCATATACGAGACCTTGACCCGCGATCGCCGCATCGCCATGCACTACGATCGGAAGCACTTGGGAAAAATCTTCGGGGAAATGCGCGTCTTGCTTTGCCCTTGCAATTCCTTCGACCACGGCCCCTACGGTTTCCAGGTGAGAGGGATTGGGGGCAATATTCATTTTGATCTTGTTCCCGTTATCGGACATGCGATCACTGGTCCACCCCAGATGGTATTTTACATCCCCATCAAAAATTTCTTGCTCGTAGTCCTTGCCATCAAACTCACTAAAAATATCCTTGGCGGCTTTTCCAAAAATATTCGTCAGCACATTCAAGCGGCCACGATGCGCCATGCCCATGACGAATTGCTTCACTCCCATTTCAGCGGCCCGTTCCACAATCGCATCCAAAGCAGGGATCAACGATTCGTTCCCTTCTAGGGAGAATCGTTTTTGACCTACGTATTTGGTATGCAGGAAAGACTCGAAGGAAACGGCTTGATTTAGTTTTTTAAGTACATGTTTTTTGCGTTCCGCATCGAAGTTGGGATGGTTGTCGTTGACATTCAACCAGTCCTGGATCCATTGTACACGCTCCGGCTTTCGAATATACATGTACTCCACACCGATAGAATCGCAGTAAATACGTTTTAGATGGTCGATAATACCCCTTAGCGTACTAGTACCGATACCAATGATTTCCCCTGCACTGAAGGTGCTATCCATATCGGCTTCCGACAGTCCAAAATTTTCAATATCCAGACTGGGGGTATACTTTCTTCGCTCCCGCACGGGGTTGGTCTCGGTAAAAAGGTGACCCCTACTTCGATACCCATCGATCAACCGGATGACCTGAAACTCTTTCTGCAGCGATTGTGGCACCTGCCCTGTTCCGACCGGCGGCGTCCCATTTTCACCATATACCTCTAGCTCATCCAGAGCACTTTCGGTTCCAAAATCAAATCCCTGAAAAAAGGCGCGCCAACTGGGCTCTACACTATCCGGATTCGTTAAATATTTATCATATGTTTCCGCAAAGAACGAAGTATGTGCGGCATTTAAAAAGGAATATTTGTCCATGCAAAGAGTGCGCTTATTTTAGTTCTTCCCTCTTTTAAAATAGCTTTTCAACTAATCATTTCTTCGGCAGGGGCTTCCCAAGAATATTTTAACAAAAATACACTATTTCCCAATTATAGGGGTATCTTAGAGGGTATTATTGTATATGTAAAGATACTAAAAGATGTTTCGACCAACCCCTTACAAAAAAGTGTTTTTTTGTGTTGTCTTGCTATTTTCAACTTTTGTAATAGTTGCCCAAAACCAATCCCCTAAAAGTCAGTTTTGGGAGCGCGTGCGCTTTGGGGGCGGTATTGGTGTGGGATTCAATAATGCCGGTTTTAACGGTTCCATTGCTCCGAGTGCCATTTATCAAGCCACTCCGCAGTTTGCAGGGGGCGTAAGCTTAAATGTTATTTACTCCAAGGTAAATGACAGTCGGCTTACGGCCTATGGCGGAAGTGTTATTACGCTCTACAATCCCATCGATTTTTTACAGTTTTCAGGAGAATTTGAGCAGTTGCGGGTAAACCGAACCTTAGGTACTTTCGAGGATGACTTCTGGTCGCCGGCGCTTTTTTTAGGAGTTGGCTACACCAACAGCTTTAGTACCATAGGCATACGATACAACGTTCTTTATGACAATGAGGACAGCATTTATCTAAATGCCTGGGCCCCCTTTGTACGGTTTTATTTTTAGCATCAGGCGCTGTATTTCTCTTTTAGCCATACTTTTTGCAATTCTCGCTTCAGAATCAAAAACGACACCTGTTCGGCTACCTCTACCACATCGGTGGCATGGATTTCTTTAAAGGCACTTTCGGGAACATCTACCACATACAACAGATTCAAATAGGCCGTAAACTGTTCCATCAACAGCACATAGACCTTTTCGTGCAAACTGGCATAAAGGTCGTCTGGCAGGATACCCAAGCCAAGATTTACGGACACATTTGCAAGCCCAAAATCTTTCTCTAATTGCGCAATTAATTTTTGATACAAGCCCATTTCCAGGGCATTTTGAAGAAGTATGGTACTGTTTGGGGCATCATTAAGCATATGAGATGTACGTAGGAACTTTCCTATTTGGTTGTTAAAGGGGGTAAAAAAAATTGAACCTCCCCGAATCGACCATGTCGCATAAGTCGCTTTCCCTCATAGTTCATGCTTATTGCTTGTATACTACCCCGTCTTTCATAACAAAAGCAACCGTTTCCAAAGTTTTCGCATTTTTGGTAGGGTCTTCATCCACGGCCACAATATCGGCCAAAAAGCCTTCCTTTAGCTGTCCCAAAGAATCGGCCATGTCCAACAACTTTGCATTGGTAATGGTGGCGGCTTTCAGGGATTCGCTTAAGGGAATACCGGCTTCCAAAAGGTAACCGAACTCGATGGCATTCTTGCCATGGGGAAAAACACCCGCATCGGTACCAAAGCCCATGGGCACCCCTTTTTTGTAGGCTTTGGCCATTGTTTCTTGATGAATCGGCCCAATCTCCAATGCTTTTCTGGCAACCACATCGGGGAAAAAACCAGGTTGTTTCGCTTTTTCCGCTACTTGTTTACCAGCGCTAATAGTCGGTATTAAATAGCATTGTTTCTGTTTCATAAGCTCCATGGTCTTTTCACTCATAAAGCTTCCATGTTCAATGGTATTGACACCGCCCAGTACCGCCAGCCGCATTCCTTCATCTCCATGGGCATGCGCCGCAACAGAGAACCCGTAATTTTTGGCAGTACTTGTAATGGCCTTTATCTCTTCTAAGGTAAATTGAGGGTTATGTCCACTTTTTGCCACGCTTAGCACGCCTCCGGTAGCGGTTATCTTTATAACATCGGCTCCATTTTTGTATCGCTGCCGAACCGCCTTTTTAGCGTCATCTACCGAATTTACAACGCCTTCCTTAGGGCCGGGATCTCCCATTAGGTCACTTTTCATACCGTTGGTAGGGTCGGCGTGTCCGCCGGTAGTTGCCAACGCTTTGCCGGCCGTAAATATACGTGGCCCGATCACCATGCCCCTGTTGATCGCTTTTCGCAATGCAATATTGACCCCGGAGCCTCCCAGATCACGCACTGTTGTAAAGCCTGCCATTAAGGTGCGTTTTGCATATACCGTAGATTCCAAGGCCACATCAATATCGTTGTTTGTAAAGCGTTTGATATACGTTTGTGGATTAAACTCCGACTCGATGTGCACATGCATATCGATCAAACCCGGCAATACTACCTTATCCTTCAAATCTATTACCCGATCCTCTTTCGTACCGCTCACATAGCCGTTTTCAATACTTTTGATTTTGTTTCCTGAAACCACCAAGGTTTTTTCAGCGATGATTTTACCGTTTTGGGTATCGAGAATATGCCCGCATTGCAGATAGCTATCCTGCGCCTCAAGAGACAGCGTCGTCATATATAGTAGGCAAACTAATAGGTATTTCATTTTCCGAATGGTCTTAAATTAAGAAAGGGAAATATACACATATTTCCCTTCATCTCTTTATCGTTTGTGGATAACGGTCAGTTATTCCGAACCTTTTTTTCCCAGTCCCACGCAGATTTCATCGCCTCGTCCAAAGTAGATTGGGCTTTCCAACCCAGTACCTCGTTTGCCTTTTTGGTGTTCGCATACGCCGACACGATATCACCGGCACGACGATCCACTATTTTGTAATTGAGTTTTTCCCCTGAAACACGTTCAAAACTTTGAATGACTTCCAACACGGAACTTCCTTTACCCGTACCCACATTAAAGACCTCGTAATTTTGCTCGTTCTTTGCATTCAATAGGCGTTGCAAGGCTACCACGTGGGCCCTTGCCAAATCCACTACATGAATATAATCTCTGATACAGGTACCATCCGGGGTAGGATAATCGTTTCCAAAAACAGCCAATTGTTCTCGAACCCCCATACCCGTTTGGGTAATAAATGGCACCAAATTTTGCGGTACGCCTATAGGCAATTCTCCTATTTCGGTGCTCGGGTGCGCGCCCATCGGATTAAAATAACGCAATGCAATCGCATGTAGTCCCGGGGTAACCTTGCAGGTATCCGCGATAATTTCTTCCCCCATTTGTTTGGTATTCCCATAGGGAGATTCTGCCGCCTTCACCGGTGCATCTTCCGTAATCGGCATTTCATCGGCCTGCCCATATACGGTACAAGACGAGCTAAAGATAAACCGCGCCTTTTCTTTCTTGGAAAGTTCTTGCAGTATATAAACCAGGCTACCTATATTATTCTCATAATACAGTAGTGGTTTTTCCACACTTTCCCCAACCGCTTTGGAAGCAGCGAAGTGAATAACTCCTTCAACATCTTGATGGCGGGCAAAAAAGGCCGCTACCATGGGTTTATCCCTTAAATCGATTTTCTCGAATAGCGGTAATTTACCTGTAATCGCCTGTATGCCTTCAAGTACTTTTACATCGGCGTTCGAGCAGTCATCAATGATGACCACCTCGAAGCCCTCGTTCTGCAGTTCGACCACTGTATGGGATCCAATAAACCCCAGACCTCCGGTAACTAGAATCTTCATTTAGTATTTTTTTCAGGTTGTATTTAAAAGAATAAAGCTACCGCTAATATGAAACTACCCGTTCAAAAAACCGATGACCGCCTCGGTAATATAGGTAATCTGCTCATCATCTAGCTCGGTGTGCATCGGAAGGGATATTACTTCCTGCACCAATTGATTGGTAACGGGGAAGTCGTTCTCATCATAACGCTCATCTAAATAGGCTTTTTGACGATGTAGCGGAATTGGGTAATACACCCCACAAGGAATTTGCTTTTCCTTCAAGTGCTCCACCAACGCATCGCGCTTTCCGTTCGTTATTTTTAAAGTATACTGATGAAACACATGGCAGTTGCAACTTTGGCAAATCTCCCCACACCCGTTTACCGTTACAGGCACCACGATATTCGGCTGCCCCGAAAAAGCTGCCGAATATTTCCGGGCCGCTGCCCTACGCTTTTCACAATAGGAGTTTAAGTTAGGTAACTTCGCCCGTAAGACGGCCGCTTGGATCGAATCTAAGCGGGAGTTCACCCCCACCACATCGTGATAGTATCTTTTATACATCCCATGATTCACAATGCCGCGCAAGGTATGGGCCAATTCATCGTCATTTGTAAATATGGCCCCGCCATCGCCATACGCCCCTAGGTTTTTTGAAGGGAAGAAAGAGGTAGAACCAACATGTCCCATGGTACCTGCCTTTTGTTTTCTGCCGTCTTTAAAAGTATGGTCGGCACCAATGGCCTGTGCATTGTCCTCTATCACGTATAAGTCGTGTTTTTCGGCCAAGGCCAAGATGGCATCCATATCGGCACACTGCCCAAAAAGATGTACCGGTACGATCGCCTTTGTTTTGGGCGTGATTGCCTTTTCGACCGCTTCTACATCAATGTTGAAGGTATGCGGATCCACATCTACCAATACAGGGGTCAATTGCAACAATGCAATCACTTCAACCGTTGCCGCGAATGTAAAATCGGCCGTAATTACCTCGTCCCCGGGCTTCAGTCCCAGTCCCATCATGGCAATTTGGAGCGCATCGGTACCATTGGCACATGGAATTACATGTTGTACCCCTAGATAGGTTTCCAAATCTTTTTGAAACGCATGTACTTCCGGACCATTGATAAATGCAGCGCTCTCCATTATCGTTGAAATAGTCGCATTTACTTGTTCCTTTATCCCTTGGTATTGCCCCCCAAGATCTACCATTTGGATTTTCTTCATGAAGTGTGTTTAAAAAATTTCCCACAAAAATACGAAACCGATAACAATGAATCTCTTGAAAGAAATGTAATTTAGCCGCAAAATACTCCACTGTGCACGTCATTTACGACTTAATCGTTCAAATTTCCTGGTTCTTCCTTCAACTGATCGCATTGTTCAACAGCAAGATCAAACTGTTTGTAGGAGGACGGAAGAGTGCTTTAAAGCATTTGGAAACCTGCTTATCTTCAACGGACAAAACCATTTGGATACATGCTGCTTCTTTAGGGGAATTTGAGCAAGGACTCCCTATTATAGAGCAATTAAAGGTAGTATACCCCTCGCATAAAATACTTGTTACTTTTTTTTCCCCATCGGGGTATGAGGTGAAAAAAAATACCCCGGTAGCAGACGCAGTGGCCTACCTGCCTATGGATACCCAAAAAAATGTAGCGCGCTTTTTAGCGCTTGTACGTCCCGAACTGGCACTTTTTATCAAGTATGAAATTTGGCCCAATTACCTAAAGGCGCTCAAAGAACGGAACGTTCCTACGGTTTTGATTTCGGCCCTTTTCAAAAAAGATCAGATCTACTTTAAAGGGTACGGAACTTTTATGCGCAAGGCGCTCAGTGCGTTCTCGCATATTTTTGTGCAAAACCAAGACTCTCAAAAGCTACTGAAATCGATACAAATTACGAATACCACCATTAGCGGCGATACCCGGCTCGACCGGGTTTCGGAAATTCTGGAAAGGGACAACACCCTTGATTTCATGGAGCAGTTCAAAAAAGAACGGCTTTGTTTCGTAGCCGGCAGTACGTGGCCCGAGGACGAGACCATTTTAGTAGACTATATTAATCATGCTCCCAAGCAGCTTTGCTACGTTTTTGCCCCACACACCATTAAAGCCGAAAAAATCCTAGGCCTTACCGGGGCATTGAACAAACGAACGGTATTGTATTCCAAATTGGGGTCTACCACTGGTGATTTTGATGTATTGATCATTGACCATATTGGCTTATTGACCAAAATCTATAGCTATGCCGATTTTGCCTATGTGGGCGGAGGATTCGCTACCGGACTGCATAATACCATGGAACCGGCCGTTTTTGGGATTCCTGTGATTACCGGTCCGAACTACAAGGGTTTTAAAGAAGCTGAAGACCTTGTCAACAAAAAGGGAATTTTGCCGGTGGCGGATAAATTTGCCTTTAGCGAGCTTATGAAAAGACTGCTTGAAAACCCTGAATTGTGCCATAAAACAGGAGAAATCAATGCCCAATACATCGCTCAGAATAAGGGCGCAAGCATCCAAATCATGCAGTATCTACGTACATTACTTTGATGTAATGAATAAATGATGCTATGCGTTTCCCCCGAATTCTATTTTATTGTTTGCTTCTGTTTCTTGGTGGTTGCAACCCAATAGTCGATAGATCTAAGGAAGAAGCACCGAAGGTTTCCCCCTACCAGAACGAGGATCGAAACCTCCAGAAAATGCGCCAGAAGAAAGATAGCATTCCAAGAAGCCCACATAAAAAAAAGAAGTTAAGGGCAATCGATACCTTAAAACCAAAGACGGCTTCGCTAGGTTCGCTTCAAAAGCAACAAATTACTTCGGATTTGAAATATCGCATCACATAAAACGGTGGTTCAGAAATCGTTTCTTATTTTTCCCTAGATTTACTGAAAACCAAATTTATGAACTCCAAACTCTTTCGAATTTCACTGACCGCCGCCCTATCCGGGTTTTTGTTTGGCTTTGATACCGTTGTCATTAGCGGTGCGAATCTCCCTATAAAAGAACTATGGGATACTTCCCCTTGGTTTCACGGCACTTTTATTATGTCGATGGCCCTTTGGGGAACCGTTTTGGGATCTTTAATGGGAGGGATTCCCTGTGATCGTTTTGGTAGAAAGAAAACACTTTTTTGGATCGGGATACTGTATGCGGTTTCGGCCATTGGATCCGGACTCGCCCCTGACCCATACATTTTTTCGTTCTTTCGGTTTATTGGGGGAGTTGGTGTTGGGGCCTCCTCGGTGGCGGCACCGATTTATATATCTGAAATTTCCTCGCCGGAAAATCGCGGAAAGCTAGGGGCCCTTTATCAATTTAATCTTGTGCTGGGTATTTTGATAGCCTTCATTTCCAATTACTTGCTCAAAGGGGTCGGGGGAGCAGATGACTGGCGTTGGATGTTGGGGGTAGAGGCGATACCTGCCATCATTTATACCATAATGGTGCTTAGTATTCCCAACAGTCCCCGATGGCTGGCAATCAAAAAAAGGGATGATGAAGGTGCGCTAAAAACACTGCGTTTGTTATTCTCGGAAGAACAGGCCCAGACAAAACTTCAAGAAATCAAAGTACATCATCCACAGGCGGCAAAAAAAGAAAGCCTTTTTTCAGGAAAGTACAGAACCCCCTTGGTTCTTGCTTTTTTACTTGCCTTTTTCAATCAACTTTCAGGCATCAATTTTGTCCTTTACTATGCCCCGGAAATCTTGGAACGCGCCGGTTTGGCGGCCCAAGAATCGCTTTTTAGCTCTATTTCTATCGGAATCGTCAATCTTGTTTTCACCTTTGTAGGGGTTCGGTTGATCGACAAACTTGGGAGAAGGCAACTGATGAAAATCGGCTCTATTGGATACATTGTTAGCCTGGGAATGGTAGGCTGGTGTTTTTATGCCAACGCAAGTTCCATGGTCTTGCTCACCTTTGTGCTTGTTTTTATAGCCTCCCATGCGGTAGGCCAAGGAGCGGTAATCTGGGTGTTTATTTCGGAAATCTTCCCCAATAAGGTTCGGGCCTTTGGCCAGTCATGGGGTACCGGAACGCATTGGGTATTTGCGGCGATTATAACGCTGGTTACGCCCATATTCCTTGATGCGGACAAAGGAATTTTCAAAGAAAACCCTTGGCCCATTTTTATGTTCTTCGCGGGAATGATGATATTGCAACTCCTATGGGTACTCTTTAAAATGCCGGAGACCAAAGGGGTTTCTCTAGAGGAGCTTAGCAAGCAGCTTAGTGGCAAAAAATAGCTTATCAACTAGTGCTCAGCACTTTATCGATTAAACAGGTTATTCATCGGAGCAACATACTACAATTTGCGTTGTTGGTCGAAATATTGTCCTTATTTCTGGAATTGAAGCCGAAAATTGCGTAATTTAGAAGTAAATAACACAAATATGGAACAAGAAGTTACTTCTGGAGAAAGAGTGCTAAACGGCTTCCTAAGTGTAATGGTTGTAGTACTGGTAGGAATTTTATTAGCAGTAGTAGCTTCCCTTATCTTATGGGCTTTTGGCTTCTTTTAGACCAATGATCTGAGTTCCCCAAAAAATCTTATTGCCCCTATTTATCGAATTTTAATTTGATTTTGACAAATGCCAAGAAGCCCCTCCTTACCAGAGGGGTTTTTTAATGGATAGCGCCTTATGAAACGTCCTTGTCGATTGGAGCTTTCATATCCCAACATTTCGCTTATTTGTTTTTTTCCTTTGAATAGTAGTATTTTTAGTAGTCTAAATACCTTGGCTTGGAAATTAGTAGGGAGCTTTTGTTTTTTATCAGTGCGCTGGGTGCCTTCAACGGGCTGGGACTAGGGCTCTATTTTTTGTTCTTCGCCAAACCCAAACACACCTCTCACTACTTTTTGGGCGGTTTGCTCTGTACGCTGAGCGTTCGGATAGGGAAGTCGGTATTTTTTCATTTCAATGATGACTTGGCCAGTTTTTATGTTCAGCTGGGCTTGTTCGCCTGTTGGTTTATAGGCCCTATGCTTTATTTTTATACGAGGGCCGCAACGCGCAACGATCATCGGCTTGCAAAGCACTCCAAAATTCACTTTGCGCTTTTGATTCCGATAGCACTTTTCGTATTTATTCGCTTCCCGCGGGCTGCTTTTCACAGTTTATGGGTCGATTACCTTATCTATTTCATTTATTGGCAATGGTTCGCCTACATTGCTGCGGCGGGTGTTGTATTGTTTCAAACGGGATTCTTAAAAAAACCGACGGAAACCAAGAATAAAAGTTTTGCGTTTTGGGTTCTCAGTATTTTTATAGGGACCTTACTTATTTGGATTGTTTTCAATACCGCGGAGTATACTTCTTATATTTTAGGGGCGATCTCGTTTTCCTTTCTTTTCTACCTGTTGATCATTTTGTTTCTGTTTTCAAAAAATAGAAGTTCCCTGTTACTTCTGAGCCCCCCTAAATACGGCAAAAAGGAGATACCCCAAACCGAAGCCAAGGAACTCACCGCTGCCTTGGAGCATTTAATGCAAGAGGATAAACTCTTCAAGAACGCGAATCTCTCCCTTGGTGACGTGGCCAAAAAATTGAATATTCTCCCCCATAAACTGTCACAACTTCTAAATGAACATCTAGAAAAGAGTTTTCCAAACTATTTAAACGAATACCGCATCTCCGAAGCAAAGCAGTTAATGAAATCAAATACCTTGTTTTCTTTGGAAGCCATCGGCTACGATTGCGGTTTCAATTCAAAATCCGCCTTTTACGCCGCTTTTAAAAAGGCGACAGGCACTACCCCATCCAAATTCAAGGAAGAAGTTTAAAAGTGCACTGGGTTGCAATTTATAAATCAGTACTCCTGAGTTATCGTCCCTGACCCCTTTCATCATACGAATCGCCAACTTGTGATAAAATTACTACCATGCATTCATTCAAGCTACTATTACTCGGAACTTTCCTCCTGACAAGTTGCGCCGATAACAATCGAAAAACCCAGGCCATGGCGTCACAAAAGGAGGAAAAAAAGGAAGTCAAGGAATTCAAAAATCAAGTATTGTTCGTTGTCTCGAACGCCCATTTCTACGGAACCTCCGATATTGAATCGACCAATCATTTTCCCGAAATCATCTTGGCCCATAACGTGTTCAAAAACGCTGGTTTTAAGATTGATTTTGTGAGCCCGCAAGGAGGGGCCATCCCGATCGGCTATATCCGAAGCTCCGATTCGATTACGAAAAAATACCTCTATGATGAAACCTTTATGAATGAACTGGAGCATACGTTGAAACCGACCGATATCGCTCCGGAAAACTACAAGGCCATCTACTACCCCGGCGGGGGAAGCGCCATGTTCACGGTACCCGAAAACAAAAGAATTCAACAAATTGCCTCAAAAATATATGAACAGAACGAAGGAATCATAGCGACCGTTTGCCATGGTACCGCCGGTATTGTTGATATAACCCTTTCCGACGGTAGTTACCTCGTTTCCGGGAAAGAAGTAAACGGCTTCCCGGACCTTTTTGAAAACAAAAAAGCGCCCTATTATCAGCAGTTCCCATTTTCGATTCAAGAGGCCTTGGAAGCCCATGGCGGCAACTTTCAATATTCGGAAGAAGGTTGGGACGGTTTCATGGTGACCGATGGGCGTTTGGTTACCGGACAAGACCCCACAGGAGCCGATAAAGTGGCCCAAAAAGTGGTGGAGTTACTCACACCTACCACTTCTAATCCCTAAAAAAAGAATCCAATTATATGCCCGTTTATTCATCAATAAGATACTTTTATACGCACCCTGCCCCCGTAGCAGGGCGCACTAATGCGTAGTATGCTTTTACCGGGAGATGAGGATCAGCTTCGTGCATTTTGGGGCATGGGGATAAAAAGCAGAAATATTGGACATGGTGGAAGTGATCCAGGAGTGTAAACGGATTTGCAATTTAATGCGGACAGCGGCATTGGTCGTATCATCCTTTGCAATGTAAATGCGGAAGACCATGAGATGCTTTGGGAACACTATCGCGAGCTGCATAAATCCTGGCAAAATATGAATCCAAGCTATCGAATTCCAGATAGGGTAGCAGCCGTCATTGCCCTTAAATCGACTCAAAACTAGTTTGAAAAAGCCGCTGCCAAATCAATACTCACCGACAAACGCAATTTACTTCGCAAAGGATTTTCCAGTAGATTGTCGCCCAAAAGATAGGCCATATCCAAATCGGCATACCTGGACCGAAAGCCGATTCCCAACGAAAAAAAAGTGCCTTTTTGACGATTAACTCCCTGGGAGTACCCTAGTCGACCGACTAATTTTTCTGCCACGACTCCTTCGAAGCCTATGGCTATTATCGATCCGGCCTCGGGCTGATCAAAGAACGTTTCGGGGTCTTCTTGTTGATAAGACACCAGCAAAGTGGTGTATTCCGTTGTCACCGACACGGTATTCTCGGAATCTAAAATAAAATCGAAACCTACCCCCGCTTTTAAGGTAGAAGGCACATAGCTTTGAGTGAGCTTATCTTCCTCGGAAGGCTTGTTGCGTACATTTGATAGTGCCAGCGCTCCGCGCCAGCGACCATTAAACTTTTTATAGGCAATTTCCTCCCCTAAATAGAAGCCCGAAACATCCACACCGAACAAGCTCACGGCCTCCTCCCCCAAAAAACCGTTCAATGGGACCGTACGCCTGTTGATCAATATGTATCTGCCCGTTACTGCCATTGCAACACTTTCGGCCAGCTTCAAGGCATACGAACCATCGACTGCCAGTTCATTAAAATTTGTCTCACCTTCGAATTCGTTAAAGCTAGGTTCCGAATACGAATAACCACGTATACTGATTGCGTAGGCACTGCGCTCGTCCGGTTGGTTATAAAAATTGACATTGGCCTGGGCAAAGCCATCATTCGCAGCTTTTGCACCGAGAATCTGCGTGATACCAAACCCTATCTTTTTTTCCGCAAAAATGTATTTGGCGGCATTCCATTGCTGTGCAAAAACATCGGGAGAAGTGGCAACCCCAACATCTCCCTGCCCTGCGGCCCTTGCGTCGGTTGCCATGCTCAAAAATTGATCTCGGTCGGTAATAAATCGTTGTTGGGCAACACCTCCTGCATGAACGAGGTACATGGCAAAAATCCACAATATTTTGGCTTGGTAGGCTGGCAGTAATTGTAGCATTCTACCCTATAAACGTACAATTGTCACATTTGTTTTCAAATTGTGTTGCTTACCATTGAAAATGGCTATTTTTTTCACCAAAACAGTCCTCGGTTATGCCGAAGGATCTCTAGCAATGGATGCCGAAACGCGCTGTTTTAATACGAATCGTATAACGCACCAGGCGGCCAGTAACCAACTCACCAGTAAGTTGAAGATCAACCCTCCGTGAAATGCAAACGGTACATGCCACCAATTCATTTGGGAACCATAAATAGCCAATGAGCCTGCCAGGGCACAACAGGCAATCAAGAGCAATCGTTTTGTCGTATTCCATTCTATGGTCATTGTCAATAGTATGGCCAAAAAGAAGGCTACGGACAACAGGTTTAGCATCTCTTTTAAAAAGTAGCTGGTCGGGTTCCAGTTGGCCAATGGTGTGCTGATGATCCAAGAAAAATTCTTTTCGGAAACATAGGTCGATATCCGATCTGCGAACAGGGTATCGAACTGCTCGGTGGTGAGGGCATCTTTATCAAATTTTTGAAGTATTGTATTGCTCACAAAGGCACTTTCTACTTCAGGATTGGAGGAAATCACTTGTGCGGTCGGCACCCCCCAGGGTAAAAACTGGCCGACAATTCCAAATACAAATAGGATAAAAGTAATCAGGAGGGTTGCGATCAGTACTTTTTTAGCTTTCATATGTTTCAATTTTAAATTATGTAACTTTTTGGTTACACAAATATATGAAACTTTTTGGTTACACAAAATTTTGACCTATTTTGTGCTTGCAATACGGATAACGACCAAAAATCATTCATCCGCCACAGGCTTATCCTCCGGATCGTTTTTATCGATCGGGGAGCTGTGGGTCGTTAAAGCGACTACCTTTCCATTCTTCTTTTGATAGACATCGGTAAAACGCAAATAGGATTTGAGGGTATCTTGTGTTTTAACATTCACCGATACAAATTCCTCCACAGCCGTTATGATGGCTATATCGTCATAGGTCCGAACAACGGCCTTACTGATGTTCAGTGCGAGCATCTTGGTAGATCCGTCATCCTTTCCAAAATCGGCAAGTGCCTGTTTCTTATCGGCGGTCGTACCATCACTCCCACCCGCATAGAGCCATTGCTCGTCTAGCACTTGATCTAGCGCTTCCCTATCTCCATCAAACATGGCATTCTTCCAGGAATCGATCAATTCGTAGACATCGGCTTCCGTTATTTTATCCATGGAACGTTCCTCGGCTTTTTTGGTTTGACTACAGGCCATAAGGCCCACAAAGGCCACTACTATTAGTTTCTTCATTTTGGAAGGTTTAGGGTGTTGTTTAAAATTACTTTCTTAGAAAAAATCTTGTTTACAATTTTCCATTGGCCGTCGATTTTGAGCAGGTTCATGTAGTCGGTAATAATAACATCGGGATACACAATTTCTAAGCGGGCATTGGCCGTGTTGCCTGTTTGGGTTATTTGGGCTATATGCGTTTCCCTGTTTTGTTTGGGTCCCGGCTTCATTCCCTTTTCGAAGGCTTCCAGCACCTTTACTTCTTGATAACCATGGTCGCCAATAAACTTCATGGTCGCATTTTGATGAAATGCTTTCTTTAATGTGTCAAAGTCGTTATTTGTACCGCCCTCCAAATAGTAGTTCAAGGTGGTGGCAATTTGTTCATATTCGGTCTGACCAGATTGTCCATACCCAAAAAGGCTTAGGCACATGAAGACCGTAGCACATACAATGGTTGTTGCTTTTCTCATTTTAGTTGTTTTAAGTCCATATAGCTTTTGCAATTCTTACAAAATGTTGCATTGTTTCCCTCGTTCCCATGGTGACACGCATCCATGTTTCCCCATCTACTGTTGTTGTTCCTACCTTGATATCGTTTTTGGCATATACAGCGGCGATGTTTAACACAACCGGATCGCACCGAAACCAAATAAAATTTGCATGAGGAGTGATACAGTGCTTTCCTATTTTACGGAGTTCGTTCAAGGTATACTTGCGAACTTCCTGGTTTTTCAGTCTTGATCGTTCCACAAAATCAATGGCATCCAAGCTTTCCGATGCGGCCACGATACCCAGGTTGTTCAAGGCAGCGCCCTTCCATATTTGATAGCTTCGTAACATGGCCGCCGTTTCGGGTGTGGCTAACAAATAACCAACACGCAATCCGGCCAGGCCATAGATTTTGGAAAAGGTGCGAACTACAATAACCTTGGGATTAATGCGTATGAGCGGCGCCATGCTTTCATCGCCGCCCACATATTCGATATAGGCCTCATCGATTATCACATAGGAATGTTCGGAAACCCGCTTGCAAAATTCTTTGAGGTCGTTATATGGAAGCTTGGATCCTGTAGGGTTATTGGGGTTTACCAGGTACACCACCCCGGGATTCCTTTTGGCTACCAGCTCGATTTTCGTAAGATCCAACCCTTTTTTGTCGGTCATGGGTGTTTTCAACACCTCCCCCCCAAAACGCTTTATATAGTCGGGGAGTATATCAAAAGTGAGTTCAGCCGTTGTTACGACATGGTTTTCGCGAACACACCAACAGGCCAATAACTGTAATAGCTCCGATGATCCGGCACCCAGTACTACCGATAAAGGGTTCGTTCGGAATTTACGGGCAATTTTGTGTTGAAACTCGGCCCTAAGCTTGCTTGGGTATCGATTGGAAGCCCCCATATCATTGCTGATGGCAATACGTGCCTTTTCTGAGGGGCCATACGGGTTTTCATTCGCTCCTAGGTTATTCAGTGCGGTGGAAAAGTTGTTTTCTAAGGTGCTTTTCGCGACCATATCCATTGGTTTCAATAGGCATGTAGCACTAAAAAGCGCCGAGTTAGTAAGCCATTTTCTTCGATCCATAACTGAAACTTGAGCAATCGTTACAGCAAGAAATCACCTTTTCGGTATTTTTGAAAACACTTTCTTTTAAACGGTTCAAGTAGCATTTGAAACGTTCTTTGTAGTATTGAAGATGTGTACATACAACACTTACGCCCGGGCAAGTTTTTCCACAATTGTTTTACGCATGCTACGGCTCACTGGAATCCTATTACCGGACCGCAGTTCCAAATCGTACGTATTCGCCTTTCTTTTGAAAATACCAACGACTAGATCCAATCGTACCACATACGATTTGTGCACTCGCTCAAAGCCTTCTGGCAACAACTTAAGCAATTGGTTCATTGGCTTATCATATATCTTAGTTGTACCATCTAACAATAGGAGTTCTGAATAAATTCCTGCTGCTTTTATATAGTCGATCTTTTCTATCGGCACAAAATTTACCCCGCTACGTCCTTTTATCGCAACGTACTTTAACCCGGGACCCTTGGCAAGTGTGTCTTTACTAAAACGATCCATCGCCTTTCTCAAACGCTCTTTGGTAAATGGTTTTCCTACAAAATCAAGTACTCCATATTCAAAAGCCTCTAGCGCTTTTTCGGTATATGCAGAAACGATTACGGTATGGAAGGCTTCACAAGACAATCGCTTCAACAGCTCAAAACCATCTTTCCCGTGTAAATTCAAATCTAGAAAAAGAAGGTCTATTGACCGGTTTGAAAGGAATTCAAAGGCTTGGTTCAAACTTGTTACCACATGTATTTCTACCCTGTAATCAACAACCTCCCCGATAAAACGGCACAGCCTATCAGCGATAAGCCGCTCATCTTCACATACAAGAAGTTGTCTTACGCCCATACCGTAATCGTTGATAACCAGCCTGCCGTTGTTGCCGAAGATTCAAATTCAAAACTAGTACCGTACGACTCTTTCAGCCTTGCCATCACATAACTTAATCCCATTCCTCTTTCTTCTGGTTCTGCGCCAACTTCACCATCATTGGATATGGTATACACCTTTGCATTTCCCGTTACTTTTTTGGCAATCAAAAAAGTTCCGCTAGTGCGGTTCTCATAACCATGGGAAATACCATTTTCAACAAGGGTCAAAAAAATCCCGGGTGGAACCTCATCCCATTCAGAAAGGTTTTTGGTCTTCAATTGAAAATCTATGCTTTTTCGAACACTCATAATACCGATATAAGAAGAAATAAGGGCTATCTCATCCATCACGGAAATCAACTTCTTATCACTGATCTTCCCAAAAAGTCGAAACTCTGTGGACAGATCCTGAACAAAGATTGAAGCCTTTTGAGGGTCGCGCTCTATCAATTCTTGCAAAGAGGTCAAGGAGTTTAAGATAAAGTGGGGTTGAATGGTGGTTTTAAGTAATTGATTTTCGAGTCGCGACGAGCGCAACAACGCATTCTGGTATTCCTTATTTTGCTTGGCCAACTCCATACTAGATGAAAGCATCATACAGAAAATCAATACGATGACCCCTACAAAATACCCCCAATTCAAGACACCCGCCAATCCCAAGCCTTCACAAAATGCAAAACCGAGCAGCCCTATAAAAATAAGTCTGGCATGCTTTTTATGCTTCAAGGCAAAAAGCGCCTGAACAATAGCGATCCCGATGCTGGCAAAAATATAGTGCAATTCTGCAACAAAGAAAAAGCACCCCAGCGAGATAAGGGCATATGATAGTACAAACCATTTTTTGTACGGCTGATCAAAACGGTACGCCAGAAAAATACTGAGGGATAACATTCCCATGATGACCGACAGGTATACGAAATCAAAGGCACTGAGCGGTAGGGGCGCAAAAAGGATTCGCTCGTCAGGGTATGTTTTCAAGTAAATTTTAAAGCAGTGAAAAAAGCAGTAAAAAGCAAAAAACAAATAGGCCGGTTTTCTGTGATACCCAAAATACAGCCCCACATTAAAGCAGCCCGCCGTACTCAGTACGGAAACGATTACCAAGATGCTTTCTTGCAAAGTAAACTCCATCTAGAACGCCATTGAACCTTTCAAACAAAATACAATTCTTTTGCCAAAGCTTCAATTTTCTTTTGAACGGAGACATTTTCTTTTGAACAGTTTACCAAAAATGTTCAAATAGCTTGTCAAGCCTTCCAGTATCGTATATCAGTACATTCCATACCGAGGATGCCGCTTAGAAGTTGTTTACAAATTTAAATAGTAATTCGCTTTATTTCAGATTGTTAGCTTTACTCGTATTCGCCTACCAACCAATAGATATTTGTTCTGAATACTGTAAATACATATCTTGGATTCGATTCTTGCTCAAGGACAACACTTTCTTTCGTTTGCTTGTTAAGGGTCTCGAATAAAAGGTACACCCTTCATGGTATGGAAATAATACGATACATAGTAGCGGCTTACATTTTGATCGGCTTTATGGTGGCCGGAGGTCTTTTCTTTACAAGGCGCCCCCACATTAATGTTTTCCTGGCCATTTTTGTATTCCTGTTCTCCTTAGACGGACTCTATTTTCTGTACGAGTCCGGCGATCTTTTGAAAATGTATCCTCATTTTCATTTAATCAATTACCCCATCAATTTAGTATTCGGACCCGTGATTTACTTTCATATACGATCTCTTGCAGTACCGGCCGAAGGGAACGTTCGAAAACTACTCTTGCATTTGCTGCCCTTTATGGCGTTGTTCTTGTTTACTTGCTACTTATTTACCATGCCAGCACTCGATCGCATAAAATTCATGGGGGGTGCTTATTATTACACCATCGCCCGACCTATCAATTATTTTAAGGTCGCGCATCTTTTATTTTATGGAATTCTAATGCTCCTGTTCATACGAAAAAAAGAACGGCTAGCACATGTACATCAAAAAACCTACGCAAAAACAATCGTATTCATTTATCTCGTTACAGCAGTCTTACAAGCCTCTTTTACTGCGGCAATCATGCTTTCCCATTACTTTATCATATACTATCTTGTCGCATTTACCTTGGTTTTGACCATCGGATATATGTTGTATTTTGAACCGGCCGTTTTTCAAAAGTTGAAGGTTAAGTATGCAAAATCTACCTTATCCAAATCAGATAGGGTCCGAATTTTGCAAAAGATCGAAACCTATCTGGCCATTAAGGAACAGCTTGTAAATCAGACACTGGATCTCGCCGTTTTAGCGCAGCACATTAGCGAAAAAAAGCATCATATTTCGCAGACCTTATCCCAAGAATTGAATACTTCATTCAATGGCTATGTAAACAAACACAGAGTCGAATACAGTAAGCTTTTACTTCGAAACCCCTCCTACGACAAGTTTAAAATTTCAGCCATCGCTACCGATGTTGGTTTTACGAACAAGAATACCTTTAACCGTGCTTTCATCAAATACAACGTTTGTACCCCCAGCGAGTATCGAAAAGGATGACTTTCCAACCCACACATTGGTAACAAATAATTGGTTGACACTCCATTTTTCTACATGGTAACTATAAAATGCCTACCATTACATACACCAAAAATTTCTAAAAGCTTTAACTATGAGTGCTGAAGAACGAATCATGACGCGGCATCCGCAAGGAAAAAAAGGAGTTCATATCTTAAAAAGACGGTATGACTTCATCAAGGAGTTTATTGTTAGAACCATTGAAGCAGCGGGTGAAATTTCTTATGAACAGCTTAATGATATTGCAATAGAACAATTAAGGAACACTTTTGACGGTAAAGTGACTTGGTACATAGTATCGGTAAAACTCGACTTGGAAGCGCGCAACATCATTGAACGAATTCCCAAAACGAGTCCGCATAGGCTTCGAATGAAAAACTAAACCGTTTTATGCCAGGTACGATATGACGAAGAAAAACATTGAATGGAAATCGAAATGGGTTGATTTGCTCATTGTTATCATAGGAATCACCATCGCCTACCAGTTAAACAATTGGAGCGAAAAGAACCAGGAAAACACCAAAGAAAACGAGTACCTCCAAAGTTTTCAAAGGGAGAACAAAACCAACGAAAAGCGAATTGCAAAAGCCTTGCTGTACTTGGAGGAAAGCAAAGCCAACATCGATTCCCTAAAACAGTTGTTGGTTACACAGCGTTTCCAAGATGCCCGTATCGCCACGTTTTCGAACTATATGATGGCAACCTTACGTTTTAATCCTACGGTGGTCACCATGGAAAACATTAAAGCATCGGGAGACTTTGAATTGATTCGGGATATTACACTAAGGAATACTTTGATAGCGCTTTACAGCGCGTACGCGGTACTTGCCATTGTAGACCAAAAGATGGAAGACTTCGTAGATGGGTATGCCACCCCATTTTTCTTTGAGAAAATACGCTTCCTTGATTTTAGTCCTATAGATGATGAGGGTTTTATAAGTGACCCTCATTTTGAGAATATCGTTTTAGGTTATGAAAAGTTACTTGACCAACAGATTTTGGCATACCGTACTACCCTAGATACGTTAACCGTCCTAAATAGTATGTTGTAACACTGGCTTTAGAAAAGACAAATCTGCCCGCGACCAATCAAAAAGGCTGTCTTGTACAACCCTAATGGCCACCAACTACAGTCGATATCACTTAAATTACAAAGCTCCCTGGCAAAATTTGCTACTGGCTGTCAATCTTTGTAGGCAAATGCAGTTTAAAAACCTTGCCCATTACCGTTTGCCCCGCCCCTTTTCCGTTTACCCAATTTCTGCCAACTACTTTCTTTCTTGTTTATTTGAACAAAACACCCATAATTTTAAGGAGGGTAACGATCAAAAAACGGTCCAAAAAATTAGGTGTTACCCCTCTCCGATTTAAAGCAACCTCCCCTTTACCTTCAAGATATAAATTTAGTACTCACGATCCATCCAAACAGGTCGTACTGGTTAAATCTTAAAAAAAACAACATGAAGAAATCAAATTTATTTAAACCCCATTCGGTCATTAGCACCCAAGGCATTGTACTATCGCACTTAAAAAAGAGGCAACTTTTGATAGGGTTGTTATCCGTATTCCTTCTTTTGATAGCGGCAAGTTGCTCCGGAGATGATGGGGAAAACAATGAAGTTACGCCCGAAGAAAATGCGGTAGCCAGCTTTTCATTGTCCGGTGATGGTTATGACGAGTCTATCACTTATAATGGTAAGGACAATCTCATCTTTTGTCGGTTGACCGGCTCGGAAATGTGGATCCGCATGGCGAGCAGCAAGGCGGCCAATGGAAACGGTTTTCGTTACATCGACATTGATATTTGCAATTATGCCGGTTCGGGTACCTATACTCCGGTAGATCCTCGCAATAGGCCCTGTCCAGAAGGTTTGCTTTGGGATATTTTCTGGCATGACGGGGACAAAGTATACTCCAATACGGAGACCTCATCGCCTTGTCAATTGGTCCTAACCTTAGATGGAAACGTTCTTAATGGCACCTTCGATTGCAGTGAAGTAATACGTTTCGAAGGCACTGAAAGCATTCAGGTCACACAGGGCAGTTTCAGTTGTGTAGTAGAATGATACGCGTTTTTATTTCATAAATCATCCATTGCAAAAAAGACTTGGTAGCTAAATGAAGCTACCAAGTCTTTCTATTCCGTCCTCCTCAAAGTACTCTAACAAAAAATTACATACATTGTCATTTTTGATCGCACCCTTAGCAGATTAAAACAGCTTTACCTTATACCTATAATGGCCGTTGAAGTACTCTTGAGATTTTAAAAATTCCCTTGATTCCGAAGAAATCCAAAATAGCCCATAGGCCGATGCGTCGTATTCAATTTTCAATACCCAACACAGCACCTCAACATCTTTGGCAAGTTTCAGGGAGCGCTGGTCAATCACCTTATAGCGGTGATAAGTGGCTGCTTCTTTATTGGGGTCAAAGAATGCAATCTTGAATTCCTGTCCTATTTTTGTAATGGGAAGCAGGGGAAAAGTTTCCAAATCTTGTTCCCATGAAATAATGGGTATCCCTAATTTTTTGCCTTCCCTGCCCAGCATTACATTTCGGGGAACTGTATCAGATGGTATCATGGCCTCTTGGTTGAAATCATAGGCTACGACCAAGGTGTCGTTATAGATGGCCTTATGAAATACCGGAGCCAAGGTTTTTTGATTACAAATATTGATAATTTGAGACTGTAGCACGTCATGATGGTACCAATTCCAAGAAAAATGCACTACCGGTCGATCCTTCAAGGCAGCAAATGTGGTAGTGCGTTCCCAAATGTCTCCCGAGGTTTTTTGCCGATGAAGGCTGTCGGTAAAATATACGACATATTTGCTTGTACCCTCTTTCAAGTGGGCCATTTCAAGTATATTACTTTCAGCATTTACGGTTATTGTTTGGCTGAAGATACCTTGCATTGCAAGTAGCGATGAAAACAAGAATACTAATCTTTTCATAGTTTAGTTATTTAAAGTGTGTTATCCTCTTCTCTGTTTTAATAAGTCAAATACTATTTGAATGGTGCGAATGAGATACCATAGGTCATTAACCAATCGTCTGGTTTAACATCTGCCGCCGTGATATCCTCATGGGAAAATTGAAGTTTGGCCTGTAAACTAATGGAAGTATTTAGACGATATCCCAACCCTATAAAGGCAAGAATACGTTGGTTCCCTTGAGTGGACACAGAAATCTGATCGATGAATTCGTAATTTATTTTAAGAGCGGTTACCATTACATGTTCCCCATAGATGCGAAGGGTGGGGCGAATACTTTTGAACGATGTTAGCGATAGATCATTGAAAACCACTTCATCGTCATATTTTGAAACATCGTAGATCAAAGCGGTAGAGATCTTTAATAGGTGCCTCTTTTTTTTGATCGGCACCCAAGTGACTCCCAGCCCGTTTTGCACACGGCTCTTTATCCTTAGTCGAAAATTGGTTTCGTATAACGACAAGTAAAAAGGGTACAGCTTTTTAAATGGCTTGTTATAAATATATACGTTTCCGACATACTGATGATCAATTTTGCGATCATTGACTTCCCCGTATCTAAATTGATGCGCTGATTTGAACACCCAATTTTTGCTTGGAAAACTATGTAGGACTTCCACGTTATTTGCCAAAAGCACTCTTTCTACGTTACCAAAGGCGAAATTTCCTGACACTCGTAATTGCATATTCCATGATAAGGTATCGGTTTCGGTTATTTGTGCATCTACAACAAAAAAAGGCAACCACATGGAGCACAACACCAAAACCGATTTTCTCCTTACCATACTGCGAGGATTCTTGTAATTCCGCCTGTTCCTCCCTCTACTTTAGGGGCGCCAACAAACAAATAGCCACCTTTAGTAGGGACTTTTTTAAGATTGGCAACTGCTTCCAACGCCCATTTACCGGCACCTAAAACTGCTTTGTGGGTCTTGTACTCGGAATCATAGCCAGGATCAAATGAAATTACATCAACGCCAACACCCGAAATATTGCGCTCCTTAATCAGAACGTTTGCGGCATCTAATGAAATCCCTGGAAAGTGTTTTACATGATTCTCATCTAGACCCAGATATTTCGCATCGTGCAAGACCTTTTCCCAACCGGAATACATCATTACACAAGCGTTTTCAGGAATGGCACCATGTATTGCCTCCCAAGCATAGATGTCTTCAGGGGTTAATACAGCATCGACATCTTTTTCCGCTTTGGCACTGATATCGATGACCACCATGGGTACGATCAAATTCCTTACCTCTAAATCTTCTAATGCCATACCCTCGGCTATGAAATGATTCGGCGCGTCGATTTGCGTGCCGATATGCTCATGAATGTTCCATTTGTTGGCTCCTACGCCGATATCCTTTATTTGCGCTATGGGCTCAGCGCTAAAGGGAAATGTGATTCCCGGAACCGGGATGTAGGGGAACGCGCTATTCAACGTATGGGTCAAATCTTGAATGTGGCTAATCGAAATCAAATTAAGCTCTCGTGTTTTTGGGAACCACTGATCTATGCTCCTTTTTAGAAGAAAGTCACCTACATACTTTGGATACAGCTCTTTAAAAAGTCCCAAGGCATCTTCTTTGCTTTTAGTGCGTTTCATTAATGGAATGAACGTACGCAGATAGGCCAGGTTTTCCCCAATAAGTGCTTTCCCTTTTGGTTTCCCGTGCCCAGGATAAATAATGACCTCCTTATCCGCAAACAACCCATCAATCTCCCGTAACTGCACTTGCCAGTTTTGGATATTGCTCGCTTCCACGCCGGGCCCCAACCATGGAAAAACCTGATTTACAATAAGGTCGCCCGAATACAGCACTTGCCTTTTTTCGTCAAAAAGAATAGCCGCCTGCACCGATTCCCCGGGCTCTTCGAAGACCATAACATTCAGATAGTTCTTTTTATCAAGAAACAACTTATCGTCCGTAAGCACTTCCAAGGTTTTGTCATAATCAAAGCCGGTTAGGTTACTAGCTGTTTTAGGTTTCATATTGGGAACATCTTCCATAAGCCCATTCGCACTGGCATACGAAGCGTATTGTTTAATATTATCCTTGATCACCTGACTGGCCACAAACACTTGCGGGTGGCCGTTTTGCCTTAAAATTTCATATAAACCTTGAAAGTGGTCTGGATGCCCATGGGTGATAAAAACCGTATGCAGTTTCTTTCCTGTATTTGCAACTGCGGAAGTGATCGCATTGACCGTTTTTCCCGATCTTAAAGCATCGATCAGGGTAAGTCCTTTTTTGCCTTCTATCAAATACACATTCTCATCTGCGTGTCCCGTAAATATAGTGGGTTTAAGACTGCCCTGTGCCGATAGAAAACCATTCAACGCTAGAAATGCGCTTAACACTAGTATGTTTTTTTTCATCATTCTTAGCTTCATTAGTCTTCTACATAAGGTCCGCCTACTTCACCCCAACCCCATTTGGGCATAGGTTCATCAGGAGCCATTTCAATTTCGCTCAAGTTCGAATTCATGACGGCCAATCGTGTCCCCCATTCAATGTAGCCGACAAAGGCCGAACGAAATTCGGGGTCGTCGGGAAGATCAAGTTCGTCTGCCGTTTCGATCAACAGGTACACCCATTGTTTTCTATGGGCTTCATTCAGGTGCTTTGACAAATGTTTTTGTATCATTTTAAAATGGCTGCCCTCATCTTTGCTATACATTTTAGGGCCACCAAAAACTTCTGCCATAAAATGGGCAACATGCAATTGATGATCGCTAGACATATGCTTAAATATAGGTTCAAGCAGGGCATCCTTTAAAACCCTTTCATAAAATTTTGAAATGAGTTCTTCAAAAACCGGCATCCCTCCGGCCCATTCGTACAAGGTGGGTACTTTCTTCATTTAAATAGATTTTTTTTCGATTCGTATTTTTTTTAATGTGCTCAAACTTATATTTTTACTATACTTTTTGCAAGTACTAACATTTTAGTACAGTATATTGTAATTTTTTAAATAACTGATTTTCAGTATTTTATAAAAAATTAAAATTATGTTAAAGAACAATGAGAACGTTGTAATTAAACTAAATGGTAAAACATACTTTTGCCCCGTTGAGGTAACCATGGATATCATTGGTGGTAAATGGACCGCTCCGATTTTGTGGTACCTGATTGAAAATACACTGCGATACAGTGAACTAAAGAGGCTGCTGGTCACTATTTCCGAAAGAATGCTCATCAAAGAATTGAAAGCACTTGAAAAACATGGCCTTATTGAACGCAAAGCATATCCGGTAGTACCGCCTAAGGTAGAATACTCCCTATCTGAAGCGGGCAAATCCTTGACTCCTTTGGTACAACTTATTTCTCGCTGGGGAGAAGAATTCTCAAAAGACCATGGCGAGTATGTAAAGTAGTGCTTCATTTGCTTTGCATGTATCTTTCGATTCTACTATCGGGAACAAACCAAATCACCGCTACGATAACGTAGGCTACTTGCGCAAGCTTGGGCGTGAATAAGGAGACTCCAATGGCCGCTAGGTATATCACAACCGAGATTTTCCCCTTCATGTCCCTTCCTATCGCTTTTCGAAGCGCAAAATCTTGCCCGTGGTATTTCAAAATAGCACGCTGTAGTATATAATACGCGATTCCACACATCAGTAATACTATGCCATAAAGGGTTGCCGGTGCTTTCGACCGATAATTTTCTCTCAGCCACGAAGTCGTAAACGGGATCAAGGACAGCCAAAAAAGTAAATGAAGGTTGGCCCACAGTATTTTACCATTGATTTTCTCCGTAATCTGGAACAAATGATGGTGGTTGTTCCAATAGATTCCTACATAGATAAAACTGACCAGATAACTGATAAAGACAGGGCTTTTAGATAGCACGGCATGAAAGCTCGTCTGCTCCGGGGCCTCAAACTCTAACACCATAATGGTAATAACAATGGCCAATACCCCATCGCTAAATGCCTCCAATCTGTTTGATTTCATAGTGATTACAACTAACTCAAATACGTAACTCCTTTTGAAACACCTAGTTAGTTAAATATTCAGGAAAAGTTGTTTACCAGTATAAGGGTAGACATATTTTCGCCAGCAAATCGGGCAGCGGCGTCAATGAAGCGGTAACGCTTTGAAAGCTATTTTTTATACCGTCGTGGTCATCATTGGAAAGACGACACAAAAACAACTGATTTTTTCGCCCTTCTTCTGCGGCTATTTTTGCTTTTTCAACCTATTCCTTAGATGAAAAACGTAGGTTGCGTTGAAGCCAAAATTGAGGTTGGGATTTCGAAAATTAAAGTTGTTCCTTGTCTGGGCTATGAAGGCATCTTCGACCATGTTCACCGCATTGGTGAGCATAAACTGCAGCATAATATCGCCCAATTCCCAATTGGCACCGATTGCAAACGTATCAAAGGTATCGAATGACTTTATCGGATTAAGGGTATGGTAGTACTCCGACACTAAACTCAAATGCCCCCCTACCTTGTACCGGGCTCCCAAACCAACGGCAAAGAAGTTCTTAGGGTCTTCCTCGGCCAAGGCCAAACTTTTATTGCTATAGGTAGGCGAAACTTGTAAAGAGAAGTCTTTTGATATTTTTTTGGAAAGCAATAGCTGGGAAGTAAAAGCGGCCCTATCCGAAAAACCATCGGCGATCGCTTGATTTACAATGGGGCTGCTATTATAGCTCATATTCTGAAAAAGCGTAATGGTAAACGGAAGGCCTTTTGCACCGGAATGCTGTAGCATTCGATATTTAAGATGTGCGTCGAAAAGACCATCAAAAGTGGTCGCCCCGACCCCAAAAGTCAGCTTGTCCGAAATTCCGTATTCGAGCGCTATGCGGCTGCTCAACCGATCCGCAACAAAACTTTGACTTCTTTCGGCAGGCGTATTCCAAAAACGATTGGCCACAAAAAGCTCCAAAATACCCTTACCCCTCACCTCTGTGGAATGGCCAACGGCTATGCGGGTCATTTTAAAGGTTGCGGGTATAAACCGAGTGGTATCCTGTTGCTCAGATTCCAAGATATCCAACAGATCTTGGGAAAATGCGCAGCGCACCGTGGTCAGCAAAAGAAATGCCAACATAAAAATGGTTTTAGTCTTCATAGGGCTCATATTCAAATCTAAAATCTATTGAAATGCTTTTGGCAATGTTTCCGGCAAGCAATGGCGGTATATTAATATTATAGTCTTTCACGAGGGTTTCAAAAGTACCCGAAACTACGTAACCACTCACATCATTAACGATCCTGATCTTGATCTCTAATTCTTTGGATACTCCATGCATGGTGAAAAGCCCTTTTACCATACGCGTTTGTTCTCCCTTGGCGACCGGGTCGAAATCTATGATCTCCCCCTCAAAAACAGCCTTCGGATAAATATCCGATTCTATATAACTCTCATTAAAGTGCTCTCTCATCAATGCCTTTTCAAAAATAAAGGCATTCATCAGCATGCTTACCGCAATTTCCTTTTTTTTCAGATCGATGACACTGAGCACCTGATTGTTTTCGGCCTTTATATCCTCTACCGAGGTATGTGAAAAAAAAGACACTTTGCCCTGTCTGGCAATCACCTTCCCATCGGTATCGGTATCGGTATCCGAGAAGTTTAAAAACGCTATTAAAAAAACGGCTATTATTCTTACCATTTTATTCGGTCTTGACAACTACACAATTCAACATAATAACGTCTTTTAAAATTCCCTTTAAAAGTCCTTTTATTAAAACCGAATCGCCTCTTTTAACCGATGGCGCCGTAGTTGATTGGTTGGTATTCATATCACATATCACAAAGGCTTCGTCCGCCATATCCCCCTTCAGTAGAATCGTGTTTCTTCCATTCACGGTATTCACTTCATGAACGGTTCCTTTTACGGCAATTACCTCCTGCCCATCTGTTTTCTTGGCAGATCGGGATTCTGAAATTAACTGTGTCACGGTATACACGTTGCTTGGTTGAACGCTCGTAAGGTCTCCGTTCAATGGATCATTACAACCTAAGATACAAAGCATGGCGATCATAAGAACCAATGCACAGGAAAATAGGCTACTCCTTCTCATATTCCCACCTTTTATAAAGTAATCAAAACTAGTGTTTATGTCGGACTTTTTATAGCCCAAATATGCAAATAATACCCCCCAAGAAGACTTGGGGGGCATATTCCATGAAATTATTCAAATTAATCGCTGATCGTAATGGTCCCTGTCATGCTACCATGAAACTCACAGTTGTAAAACAAGGTATCCGGAGCATCTTCGGGTACGGTAAAGGTCAATGTACCGTTCGAAGCCCCATTGTTGGCAACCCCATCATCATACGCATTTCCTGTACCGGTACCCTGTACCGATTTTATGATAAAAGGGTGTCCTGGTGCATCAATTTCAAATTCATAGGTTTTGCCCCTGGTCAACTCAATCTCTGGGTTTTCCTCACTTGTAAATTCAAACTTGTATGCCGACGCCCCAACGTTTGACACAACAAATGTTTTTTCCACGATGGGTGCGGTATCTTCCGGTTCAGGAGCGGTTTCGGTATCAAGATTTAGAATGGGCCATACACCTGCTACGGGAAATCCGACCCCAAAATTATCTCCTCTGTCCTCATCCCCTCCAAAGGTATACAAGGGCCATCCCTTATAGGTTAGTTGCGCTTCGCCAAAAACCGTAATAGCTCCAAAATCATCGATATTTAAAATACTTGGGATGCTTTGTAATTCACTATGGAAAATTGGCCATACCCCATTGTTCGAAAAATCTTCATTGGTGAAGTTGTTGGTGGCATTTTTATCATTGATAAAATGATACAAAGTGTTCCCATTCGCATCTGTAATATATTCGGTCTCTTCATCACCTGCCTCAAACCCACTGGTAAGATTCGTTTCGTTACCGTCTGAATCCCTGCCTACCAACTGTGATTTTGTAACCATGACCGAATAGTCTGGTTTGGCCACGAACCAAACCCCACCTGCGCCATCGCCATTAATTTGGCCCGCTTCTGTATCGGTAGCGAAAAGGTATAAGGGCCATCCCTTATAAGTCACCTGTTCCCCTCCGTCGGTTCTGGTTATTTTAGCAAAGTCATTCGCATCGAGACCGCTATCAAAACTTAATTGGCTTGGATTAAAAGCGGGCCAAGCAGCAAGACAGCCATCTACACAGTTTGAATCTCCCTTACTGTCGGGCGCAAAAAAATACAAGGTAAACCCTTCTGCATTGGTCAGCACCGACCCAAAGGTAGCATCGGTGGCCAGGCGAACGGAATTCTCAACATCTACAGGGTCATCGGTTCCCTCCTCTTCAGGTACCGGTTGTGGGTCATTACCATAACTATCATCTGAACTACAACTAATTGCAAAGAAAGCAACCATTACTGTTAAAAATACTTTTTTCATTTTTACTCTTATTTTAGATTTATTAATTATTTATGAGGCCAAAGAAACCTATGAACCAAGGTCTTTAAAGACAAAACCTATGCGAAAGGGAATATTTGGCTTTAAAAGGGAATTATTTTTAAAAAGTCTGTGAAACCAAAACCTTGTTTTTTGGAAGAAAAGGGCCTCCGAACCGAAGGCCCTCAAAAAACCAACTTAAACAACCTAACTTAACACAAACACATTTTTGATTTTACAAGCGTATCGTGGGCTATCCTTTCCCCCGTTTCGGGATATCCCATTTCGGTCAATGCATTGAGTACATTAGACAGTTCATTGGCCTTGATAAAATTAAAGACGACCAAGGATTCTTCCGGATACAAGCGAACATTCGAGACATCCTGTATTTCGGTCAACTTTGTTTGTATACCCCTTTTGCACTCGTGACAAAAGTTGTTTTGAACTTGAATTCTTGCAATTTGATGTTTCATTGGTATAATTTTTAATTAAAAACTCTAGAAAGATTGAAGCCGAAGAAAAAATCCCCACTCCCCCAGTCACCCGTTCCCTGCCCTAAAAAGCCATTGGTATTCATGGGCTGGGCATTCGTAAAGTGTAATTGAAAGACATGCCCTCCCGTTTCGATATCAATTCCCACGGAAAGCGGATTCTTAAAAGGTGAATTTGATGCCCTATTCAGGTGATAGCCATAGTCAAAATTGAGCGAGAATCTTTTAGTCAGCTTATGTCTTCCCCCGAAGCCTGCTACATATTGCGAGTTTTCCTGTTCATCGACCGACACCAGATTGTCGTGAAAAAAAGTAGGCATCAACTGCAGCGAAAAGTTCTTATTGAATCTTTTGGAAATCAATAATTGTGCGGTATATCCTAGCCGATGTTCGAACGTTAACCCCGGTAAGATTTCATCGTCCAAGGCAGTGTTCAGCAGTATGTTGTTGGAACTAACGATCGTAAAAGGAAAGCCGTTCGCCTTTTCCCTTACCAATCGCACCTTTAAGGACGATTCATAAATCTTTTGAAACGAACTTCTCGAAAGGCCCATATTGATCCCATCGGAAATTGCATAGATGAAATTCAAACGGGTAACCGCCTGATCCAAACCAAAGAAATCTTCGATTCCTGTTTTTACCGAGCCAAAGCGATGCGACACTACAAAATATAACTCTCCTTTGGAGACCATTTTAGTGGATTCGAAGTTGACAATTTTTAAGCCTTTGAAGGCTGCACTTTTAAAGGTATTCGTAGGTACGGAATCAAATTCCGACAGTAGATCTTCCTGCGCATAAAATGTGCTTACTGCTAAGAAGCATGTGATTATTACTAGTTTTAGTTGCATTTAGTTTGTTTTTAAGGTTGTTGCTTGATCTATTTTTACGGCCAGTAGCAGTTCATCGAACCCCACGCATCTACCTTTTATATTGATCTCTTCACCGATGGTGAGGTCTTGTTTTAGATCGTTCAAAAAATACACCTGTACGCGGTCTTCCAGCACAATTGTGTTAGGGCCTATCTCAGTCACTGCACCATGGGTCTCTACGACCTTATCTATGTATTTTTGGGCAGCTGTTGCTTGATTATCGGCAAAATGAAATTGCAGTTCGTCGGCAGCAATTGTAAATGCCGCAGGTTCTTTGGCAATCTCTCTATGCGCGGGATTAAAAACCTTGTCATAGATGACAAAACCGGATAGAATTATTAAAACGGTTAGACTAATCAGTGCGTATTTCATAGCTGTTCTGCTCATGGTTTAAGATTAAAATTTAACGATACGAGTACTTCGCGGGCTATTTTGTTCCTTACGATAGAAGGGATTTCAATTGCAAAGTCAGAAGGGGTGACGGTAAAGCCACCCTTCATGACAATGGCGCCATTCACTTTTTGTAGGCTAACGGTAGTTTTGACCTCCTTTTCTTTTCCATGCAATGCTAATTTCCCATCGATCATCATCTCTGTGGGGTCATCAGTCAATCTAGAAAGGTCAAAATCGATCAGCGTACCTTTGAATACCGCTTTCGGATACGTTTCCGATTCTATATAGTTTTCATTAAAGTGTTCTTCCATTAAGGAGTTGGCAAAACGGAAACCGACTACCAATGCCAAGGAGGCAAATTCGCCCGTATCGGCATTCAGTACAGCCGTTACCGATTCGTTGGTAGCCTCTACAGGCTCAAAAAGTTCTTCCGAAGCCTCAAATTTTAGATAGCCGGCCCGATCAACATATTTGTTTTGGGCGTATAATTGAGAAGTAAATGCACAAGTCAGCAGTAGCATCAATGCAAATTGGATCGTTCTATTATTTTTCATTTGTTGGGTGTTTTTACGTGTGGTTATAGTTTAATTTTCCGGCAAACCGTTATCGATCCACTCTTGAATCTTGTCTATTGTGTTTTGTGGTAATCTTCCCACGGGGGGCATCGCACCGGCCGCTCCATTTTGACGCGACATGGCATTCACGATGTTATCGGCCCTAGCACTCACCTGTTGAAAAGTGACTAGTGAAAATGGCGCTCCGTTTCGAGGGGGATCGTTATGACAGCCCACGCAGCTATTTTGAATAATGGCCCGAACGGTATTCTCATAGGTAACCTCATCGGTACCCCCTCCATCGGGTTCTTCTTGCGCAATTTCAATCAAATCCGACTCGCTATCGTTTGTACAACTCCAAACACAAAAAGCGAATAGGAAGATCATAAGTAGTTTTGTTTTCTTCATTTTTAACATTTTTAGTTATTCGTATTACTTGAGGTCAAATGACGTATTATCCGGGGTTCCCGACCCTATTAATGTTCGTGAAAGGGAAATTTTAGGTTTAATAGGGAATATAAATCGCTGAAATTTTTATGCCTCTTTAGATTTGACCTTCAAATAAAAACTTCAATTCGGAGTATCTGTAAAGATTACTATTTTAGCACCTCAATATCAGCCATGCGAAAAGACCGCTTATACCTTTTGACCTTTTTGGGCATCACTTTGATCTTTTTGGTCATCTCGAGTGTTGCGGTGCGGTACTTTGTAAAGTTCAGTGTAGACAAGGTCCTAGAGACCCAGTTAGAATTTGGCAAAAGGGAAGCCCGGGAGGTAGCCTCCCTACTTGGAGCGCAGTTGGAAAGCGGCGTTTCAAAAGATACCGCGATTAGCTCCCTGCAAAATAGCATCGAGAATACAAGTAAGTCTACCGGCTTTGTGACCATGTTCAACTGGTCGGGTAAAATTGTATGCCATCCCGATATTAAGGTCGTTGGGCAAAGCATTAGTCCGGAAGAGTCTTTTGTGTCATCCATAGGAGATGATCTCACCTCCAAAGACTTTTACAGCTTACTGCAGAATAAAGAGGAAGTCGGCGGCATCCGTGATTTTGAAGACACTACACAAGAATCGGAAGTCGTTTATCTGCATCCTGTACCCAATTCTGACTGGATTGTTGCGGCCCATGTGAATACGCAATTGGTGATGACGCAGATAAGCGATTTGAGGAGCAAGTTTTACAACATTCTGATCATTATGGGGCTGGTCATGATCGTGACTTCTGTGGTGACCGTGCGATTGATCGGCAGTACGTATGAAAATAAATTGGAGGAAAAGAACGTAATACTTTCCAATGAGGTCGTAAATCTTGCAAAACTAAATAGTGCGGTAGATGCTTACCAGCAAAAAGTAGTAGGGCAGTCGAATGAGAGCAATGAGGATGACAATGCCTCGAAAAAACGCATCCTTACGTATCACCGCAACGAACTTCGCCCCGTGGCCACTGAAGAAATCGCCTATATCTATACCGAAAGTACCATTACCTATGTAGTTTGCAGTGACGAGAAACGTTCTACTTCAAATGCCAGCCTTGACGAGCTTATGTCCAACCTGGATGGCACCCATTTTTTTAGGGCCAACAGACAGTTTATCATTGCAATTTCTTCCATTGAAAAAATAGTGAAGTACGGAAACAATCAACTGAAGATTTTGATCAACCCCAATTCAGAACTTGATATTATTATAAGTAAAAACCGCGCTGCAGAGTTCAAACAGTGGTTGAATCTTTAGGGTGTAAGCTTGAGCGTACGTATTGTTCCGTCCTCCTCAATAAGAATCTTTCGGCATTAAGCGAACCATACACTTTTTGGAGTTGTAAATAATGCTTCTATCAGGTCCAATAACGTTCGCATCCCCGGGGTCATCGAATCGTTTATCAGCACCTAGAAGGAACTTTGAAACGGTTTTTCCCGTTTTCCAATCCAACGCATAATAGTAGTACTTACAGTCTTCCTCCCTACCGGAACCGTATATTGCCCCAGTGGCGCTGCTATAGATCAAAACATTATTCAGATTGATGTCATTTCTATGCCAAATAAGTTCCAAAGCATTTATTTTGGTTTTCCACTCCAATTTATAAACGCCCTTCTTGGTATTACAGGATTGACCGATAAACCCGTTATATTGGGCACAGGCTATTTCGTACCCAAAAGCGGTCGGTGAATTCTCCACTGCGGCCATCAGTTTGCCGGCCGGTCTTGAACCGGGCAATGCAACAATGCCGGCCACACGTTTGTCCTGCCCAGTTATTCCTTTCCAATCCGATGGGATGTCATCACGCCAGAAAGCCAACATACGGGCAGGTTTTTGACTGTCAACAACACACACCAATTTGTCGTCGTCGCCTGTTCCCAGAAGCGTTGGTGTGGTCCCGATACCTTGAAAGCGATTCCCGCCAAAATCCATATACACCTCCCATTTCGATACAATGTTCTTGCCGTTCCATTGAAGGCCAAGCATTTTTTTGGTGGTCGAAATAAAGATATTTCCCTCTTCATCGGCCGCATAGTCATTGTGATATGCTTTTTCTCTTCGCTTTAATGGTATTTGATACGTAGCTTTCAACGAAAAATCCTCACCATCAAGAATACCAATAAGCCCATCGTTTGATGCAAATGCGATCGTACCGTCATACAATTGACATAGTTTCGAGAGCGTCTTGATTTTCTTCGACATCGTTACTTTCTTCAACAAGATGATCTTAGAATAGGCATCGTTAGGGTCTTCTTCTCCAAAAAGAAAAAGATGGTTGTCATCATAGGTAAGGACCTTATGGCCCGGCAATAGCAAAAGAGACCAACTTAGGTCGTTTATCATCGGGTTTTTATCGATTCTAAAATCACTTACGACCTTAAACTCGTTCTTCGTCGTAATCGCTTTGAAAATGTGGGTGCTTGTGCTTCCCCATACGGTATACACCCCGTCAGGATATTGTTCAGAATATAAGACCCAAGGAGAAACCCTGTCCTTTGGAGTACGGGCAAAAGAAATTTCTAATCGGTCTTCTTTTTTCAACCCTGGCAAGTCGGTATTTCCTTGCCGGTAACTGCCATTGTGGACGGCCGGAAATGGCGAATCGGCGAGGTTTGAATTCGGAGGAGGTTGTTGCGCCATTATGTTTTGGCACAAAAAAAGAAAAAGCAATGTATACTTGTTCATAGCACTCATTTCAAATAGTTTAATCTATAGCTTGGCATACGAATCAACGAATTCCTTTCTTTGATTTCTGTGCCCTACCCCCATACCTATTTTTAAATTTCTTGGATAGCACATGCACTAGGTAAAGTAGCATTCCGCTGCCGACAATACCGCCTAAAATATAAATATCTGCCATTTTCTCAAGTTGTCTTGCTTTATTCAGATAGGATACTTTGGTCTAGATATCCTAACTTTCCAAGGCTATTTCCTATCTTTTAATACCGCCAAACTAGATTTCAAAATGACTGTCCACAGTTGCCATCTTTCCTCAATGATTTTCACTTGATCCGCATTCAGCACTCCCTTTGTTTCTTCAATTCGATCGGCAAACAGCTCTCGTACATTGGCGAGTTTCCAGCTCGGAGAGGCGTCTGACATTAAAATAGGTTGTAAGCGTTCCGCGTACTTTTCATTCATCTGCTTCAGTACTCGTTGCTGATCGGCGTCCAAAATCAATTCGTCCGTCATCCACTCCGTCATAAGTTCAGACCTTTCCAAGGCACTATCGGGAACAAAATAAAATGATTTCTGTGATTGTACCTTACCGAGGGAAAATAGTAGCAGTGTCAGTATGGTTGCGCTAAAAAAGGTAGTTTTCATTATCAAATAGTTGAGATTGTTTAAAAAGTTCTAAAACAAAGGGCTCACTTTGACTCCTCAGCCAAAAAACCAATGAGTTCATACCCTTCCCCGGACGCTTTATAAAAAGTATCGTCATACGTATAAAAGGTTTTGCCGTCGATCAGCGCTTCTTCATGACCTTCCGGCAATTGCGGGATTACCGCACCGACTGGAGGTTTCGTCACCTCATATTGCTTTTTTACGCGAGTATAATAAAGTCCATTAGCATAAAAGTAGCTTTGCCCAGCGACCGTAAAAGTGCTATAGGCCCAAGGAATGGTCGCTACCCTAAAACCTGTGGGAGGCAGCACGCTCACATAAACCGAATTTTGTTTTACAAAATAGAAACCATCGATAGGATAGTAGTTGGTATTTTTATATCGCAGTGCCCTTGTTCCAACAGGCAGGGTGCTGATTGTTCTTCTGGCGATTCTCCTATAGGTTCGTCTCTTGACCCTTCTTCTCGTGCGCCTTCTTACCCTTGCCCGTTGCCCAGTAACCTTGACTATAGGTTTTCCGGCTTCTACCCTGGCCTTTCGCCGCGGGAGTATTTGGGCCTCCGTTTCCGATGGGAATAGAAAAAACAGGAGGGGCAATGAAATTAGGATGATATACTTTTTCATAAGATTAGTTTTTGACGTAAATATTCCGGTTTCTCTTAGGGTGCTGGAAGCTGGCCGTTAAAAACGGACCAACTCCAACATTCCCTATAGTAGCCAGAAAGTACCTTTTACTAGATTTGAACGTTATACGTATTTCCGTTTATAACAATCGTGGCCTCACCATTACCTTTAAAACTTACGGTTCCCTTATAGCTAAAAGGCTCTCCGGTACTTAAGGTTCCGGTAAGGGAAAAAGTAGAGGACCCTTCTAAAATGACCCTACTATTTTTATCTACCGCGATATTGCTGTTTTCAATAGAAAGGGTGCTATCGAAATTTTTGGTTCTACCTGCAATTTTTGTCGTCTGGGTGCCTTCTCGTATAAACGAACTATTGTAGATATAGGGCCCTTCTGAACTGGCTATATTGGCCAGCACTGCATTATAGGTAATGGTATCATCCGATTCCATTCGTGGGGAATTATAGGTTCCGTTTCCTATAAAGTCTATCGCATAGGCTTTCGGGACATCGTTTTCACACACTAATGAAAAACGATAGTCGATGTCATGCGTAAATTTGACGGTCGCATTCGGCAAACTATTGCGTTCCATGGTTCTTGCATTAATAACGCCACAATCAACCACTGATTTGGAGCTTTCGTTACTGTCCAATGCTGACGCATCATCTGCTTGAATGTTCATCCCATAGGCTTCGGATACCAGAGACGTTTGCACCATTTCCAGTGCTTCCTCCTCCGTTACTTCCGCGGCATCGCCAAAACCGCGTTCCCTATCACAAGAAATACAGATGGTTACTAAAAGACCCAGAAACAATTGGGTAGGTTTTAATGTTTTCATACTACGATTTTTTAAGGTTTATGAAGACAAATTTGGAAATACCCCGAGGCAGAAAAAAAATTATTCAACCTATCGTATATTCTTATAAACCAATGGTATTGCTTACCGAATAATCCAAAATTGATGGACTATTTACCGATTATTGAAAAATACAAACCGCTTGTAGAGCGATGTAGCCCCTTGGTTGAAAGCACTTGAGTATTGGTTGTAAATACCGTAATTTTCCAATTGTAAATTGATTGGATGAATAAAGGCTTGGTACATATATTTTTATGGATTGTTTATTTTACCCTGGCCATTGCGTTCAAGGCAAATAGCCTAGACCTTGCCTACTCCACCAAGCATACCCTGGTGATGCTACCCATACAGGTATTGAGTTATTATGGATTTGGATATTTGGCGGTCAACAGATTTCTAGAAAAGAAAAAGTATCTCCTATTTGGATTGACTGCTATTGTTTTCTTTGGCATTTTCTATGTTTTTATGATGTTCTTTATTGTCCCGAACTTTGAGGAATATTATAATGCCATTCCGGGAAGCCATGTACACAGGGAAGAAAGAGTAGTCACGATTACCTTGGTTTTGGCAATGACGGTAAGTACCATATTTCATATCCTTGAGAATAGAATCGCGCAAGAGCGCCAGTCACAGCTATTGTTGAATCAACATAATGAGGCGCAATTGATGTACCTGAAAGCCCAGATCAACCCACATTTCCTTTTCAATGCACTGAATAACATCTACTCTCTTGCGGTAGTCAAATCTGATAAGACCCCTAATATGGTGCTAAATCTGGCTGATTTGTTGCGATATAGTATCTATGAAGGACAAAAGGGGAAAGTTTTAATAACTGATGAGATTCGTCATATCGAAAAATATTTTGAACTGTATCAGGCGGCGCAGGAAAAACCGGTAAACATTAAGTTCAATATTGTAGGAAGTATTGGCAATCAAAAGATTGAACCTATGATGCTGATTCCCATTGTCGAGAATTGCATTAAACATGGGGATCTTGGCACTAATACCGATGCTTTTGTGCAAGTAATCTTAGAGGTTGAAAATGATGGCCTTCGCTTTACTACCCTTAATTCGACCAGTAAAACAAATCATCAGAAAGATGGTGTCGGAGGTGTGGGTTTGAAGAACATAAAAAGAAGGTTAGAATTGAAATATCCCAACGAACATACCTTTAGTGTGATGGATACCGGCCAAGAATTCGAGGTGTTCCTAAATATTAAAAAATTGTAAAACCCATGAGTGTTATTAAAGTCTTGTTGGTCGATGATGAATTTTTGGCATTGGATCTCTTAGAGAACTTTGTAAAAGAGGTGCCAGACCTTCTGCTCGTTGATAGGGTAAAATCTCCCATGGTCGCCATTGATATATTAAATCAAAAAGAAATAGATGTATTGTTTTTGGACATACAAATGCCAACATTGAGCGGCATCAACCTACTAAAAACGCTCAAGAAAAAGCCGGTCACCATCTTTACCACTGCTTATTCGGAACACGCCGTAGAGGCCTTCGGACTCGATGCCGTGGACTATTTGCTAAAACCGTTTTCTTTTCAGCGATTTTTACAGGCCGTCAATAAAGCGAAAGAGCAATTGCGTAAAAAATCCTTGATTACGGCTTCGGAAACCAATCCTTCAAATGCGCAAGATGGTTTTATTTCTATCAAAGCGGACTCTAAACTAGTTAAGGTACTTCACAGGAATATCCTATTTATTGAGGGTTTAAAGGAATATGTACGAATCGTCACCGCGGAAGAGCGGTTCGTGACCCTCATGAGCTTAAAGGAATTAATAGAGGTATTGCCAGAAAATAACTTTTTAAGATGCCATAAATCGTATATCGTAAACAGTACCAAAGTCAAATCGATAGAGGGAAACGTATTATATCTGGATAATCATAAAATTCCTATTAGTAGGGAAAAGAAATCAGAAGTAGTACGCATCATTTTTGGTTGAAGGTCTCGAGCCACTTTAGTTTTCGAATCCTTACGGAAAAATATCTTGGTATGGGATAAGTCCAATATCTTTAAACATGCCCCTAAACCTTTCTTAAGCAATTAGGGCCACCCTTAATTACCCTTTATCAGTCAAAATTTTATGCGGATCATCCTCTCCGCTTAAAAAATGAACATTGTGAAAATCGTCCATCTTCAACAACAACCGTAACAAGGTATCTTTCTCCGAATCGCTGAGCGGCAGGCTTACCACTTTTGGAGCAATATCCGCCACTTGATATGCCGCAACCACCTCTCTTGCCCCCTTCTCCGTTACATTGACCAACTTACTTCTCTTATCCTTGGGGTTCGCGGTTTGTTCAAATACGCCATTCTTTATAAGCCGTTTTATAATCTCCATCCCTGAAGATTTTTCATACACCATCTTTTTAATCAAATCTGTTTTTCCCATGGGGCCGTATTGATGTAAGATGGCCGTAAAGGCAAAATCCATATCGGTCGTGAAGTTCGTTTGTAACAATGCGCTCTTCAAGTACAGATGCGCATATCTTCCAAGTCTACCTAAGTGGGTGATGATTTGCTGATCAATGGTACGCCCGTCATGGGTAAGTAATCCTTTCTTATTTGGTGTGGTATCATACTTCTTTTTTAGACTATCAACAAAAGATTCCATCTCAAAAACCCCTGATTTATTGGTCTCCTTATGTGCGATAGCCTCATTCACTAATAGTTGGATTGCTTTCTCAATCTTCATATTATGTATTTTTTAACACCAATTAATATTGTAAAAGTATTATATAATACTTTCTTTGCAAAATATTTTAAAAACGGTACCTCATAGGTACGATATCCAACCTTTATAAAAATGAATGGTATGAAAAGAATTCTTTTAAGCTGCTTTGTAATGTTTTCGGTATTCGCTGAAGCCCAAGTTTTTGGCGAACTTACGGGAACGGTCATTGATGAAACCGGCACACCCATACTAGGTGCCTCAGTACTATTGGAGAATACCACGAAAGGGGCTCAGACCGATTTTGACGGAAACTTTCGGATTACCGAAATTGAACCAAATTCTTATAACCTCATCGTTAGCTACCTCGGTTTCGAAACGCAAACACAATACAACATTATCGTCAAATCAAAGGGCAATCAGGCCTATGACTTTACATTGAAAGAAGCTGCGGAGGCCCTGGAGGAAGTGGTGGTTACGAATGCGAATAAAATCAGTAGACCCCGGGAGACCCCTCTTTCTACCCAGACCCTCTCGGCGGTAGAGATCGCTACCTATCCCGGTAGCAATAACGATGTGGTACAAGTCGCCCAGACGCTTCCCGGCGTATCACCATCCATCGGAGGGTTTCGAAACGACCTGATCATAAGGGGTGGGGCACCAAACGAAACGGTGTATTACTTAGATGGTATGGAAGTACCTAACATCAACCATTTTAGCACACAAGGAAGTGCGGGCGGCCCTGTTGGGTTGATCAATGTATCGTTCATAAACGATGTAACCTTGTCTACCTCCGCTTTTGGAGCACAATATGATAATCCGCTCTCGGGTGTACTGCAGTTTAAGCAACGAAATGGAAACAACAGGAATTTTGCAGGGAATTTTAGGGTAAGCGCCAGCGAGGCAGCATTGACCTTGGAAGCCCCATTGTTCAAAGGCGCCAATGAAACCTCCAACACCACCTTTTTAGCTTCTGTAAGACGCAGCTACCTGCAATTTTTATTTGAAGCAATCGGGTTACCCTTTCGACCGAACTACTGGGACTATCAATACAAAGTAAACCACAAACTGGACTCCTACAATGAACTAAGTCTCATCGGTATTGGATCTATTGACGACTTTTCAGTAGAAGCACCCGATGATTTTGATGCGGAGCAACAAGCGCTATTAGAACAAGCACCCTTTATTAATCAACGTACCAATGCCATTGGCCTCACTTGGAAAAATCGCTTCAAGGACGGTTCCGGATTTATGCAAACCACCCTTAGCAACAACTCTCTAAAAAATGAGTTCACCCGTTATTCGGATCCCGAGAATGAAACCGGTATCCTGTTTAACAATGATGCCTTGGAAAACGAAACAAAATTACGGTATGAGATTACCAAATTCTACGGAGATTGGAAAGTCAAAGGCGGTTTCAATACGCAATATGCCATGTATGAAAACACAACGATCGACCAACGCAACGATCTTGCCTTTGCCACTGAAATCGACTTCGTAAAGTATGGCCTGTTCGCCAATGCTACCCGTTCTTTTTTAGACAACAAACTAGACCTCTCGCTTGGGTTTCGGATGGATGACGATTCCTTCACCACTCAAGACAATTTGTTATCCACTATTTCCCCAAGAATCTCGGCATCGTACGAGTTTAAAAAAGACTGGAAAGTCAATGCGTCCTTAGGCCGCTACTTCAAATTGCCCCCATACACGATCCTCGGATTTAGGAACAATGATGGCCAGCTCGTCAACCAGGACATTGACTATACGGTCAGTGACCATTATGTCGTTGGTTTGCAACATTATTTCGGGCCGTCGTCGAGTATCTCCTTGGAAGGCTTTTACAAAAAGTACCGTGATTATCCTGTTTCGGTACGGGACGGGGTTTCCCTGGCCAATAAAGGAGCTGATTTTGAAATATTGGGAAGCGAAGCTATTGCCTCGGTCGGGCAAGGGCGCAGCTATGGCGCGGAGCTACAGTTTCAACAAAAGCTAAGCAATAACTTTTATGGTATTTTCGCCTATACCTGGTTCTATAGCGAGTTTACCGGTTTTGATACCAATGCATACCTCCCCTCTGTTTGGGATAGTCGGCATCTGGTGTCGTTTACGGGGGGGTACAAACTAGCTCGAAATTGGGAAGTTAGCGCCCGCTACCGATTCGCGGGGAACACCCCCTTCGTTCCCACCGACCAAGAAGCTACGTTGGCCAACTATCCTGAAGTGGTGCTAGACTACAGCAGGTTAGGGGACGAAAAACTGGATATCTTTAGTCAGCTCGACCTTCGAATCGACAAAAAATGGAATTTTGAAAAGTTCTCCTTGAACCTATTTGTAGAAGCCCAGAACATACTGGCCCAAAAGAGTCCCCAACCTACACAGTTCGGACTTGCGAGAGATGCGAACGGACAGCTACAACAACCGCGGAGTCTTAGTGCCATCCCGACAGAAACGGGGCAAATTATCCCAAGTTTAGGAATCGTAGTGGATTTTTAACAGTCATGTTTTTGGTGTATATGATGCTATCAACTGAGTCGTCCTAAAATAGGTTGACAGTTTTTAAAGAATTAAGATTAAACCTTAGAAGCTAGCTTCTAAGGTTTTTT